>NZ_LZRW01000043.1:0-361068 GCF_001974945.1 Bacillus sp. I-2
TACACTAATCGGATAACTAACTCTTTTTCCCATACAAAAAACACCTCCAAATTGTTTTCAGATATGCTATACCCGATTTTTCAATTTAAAGGTGTTTTTATTTGTCTCACTTTATGGGGTCAGTCCCGATGCCTGTGCTTTTTTATGTGCAGTTTTTTGAGGTTGAAAGGCCTCAATGATTTGAATGGTGTCGATAATCTTTTCTTTACATAGTCTCCAATCAAACCATCGAATATATGAGAAGAAAGACCCTTCCGTTTTATGGAATTGAGCCGCCGACATTGCCTTTAGGTATGTATTTCCTGTATGATAAAGAATGGTATGTTTTGATTAAATTTAAGAGGTGTTTATATAGATGGAAAAACAATATCGCGTTTTACTTTACTATCAATATGTCCCCATTGAGGACCCAGAGACGTTTACAGCAGAGCATTTAGCATTCTGTAAGGAGCTTGGTTTGTTAGGCCGTATCCTCGTATCAGCAGAAGGCTTGAACGGAACGGTTTCTGGAACCATTGAGCAAACGGACAAGTACATGCAAGCGTTAAAAGAAGATCCGCGCTTTGCGTCTATGCCGATCAAAATTGACGAAGCAGATGGTCATGCGTTTAAAAAAATGCACGTCCGTCATCGGAATGAACTAGTGAACCTCAGCCTTGAGGATGATGTGAATCCATTGGAATTAACGGGGAAACATCTTAGCCCGGTTGAATTTTACGAGCAAATGCAATCACCTGATACGGTTGTGATTGATGCGCGTAATGATTACGAGTTTGATGTTGGTCACTTTAGAGGGGCAGTTCGTCCTGATATTGAGACATTCCGTGAATTACCTGAGTGGATTCGTGACAATAAAGAGATTCTTGAAGGGAAAAAAATCCTGACTTATTGCACAGGCGGTGTACGCTGTGAGAAATTTTCAGGCTGGTTAAAGCGTGAAGGCTTTGAAGATGTCTCTCAGCTTGACGGCGGAATTGTCACTTACGGAAAAGACCCAGAAGTGCAAGGGAAGCTATGGGACGGTCAATGCTATGTGTTTGATAATCGCTTAACAGTACCAGTGAATCAAACAGAGCATGTGGTTGTCGGAAAAGATTTCTTCACTGGTGAGCCTTGCGAGCGTTATGTGAACTGTGCGAACCCTGCATGTAACCGTAAGATGATTGCCACTGAAGAGAGTGAGCATAAGTATATGCGCAGCTGCAGTCATGAATGCCGCACAAGCGAACGGAACCTGTATGTGAAACAGCACAATTTATCTGAAGAAGAAGTACAAGAAAGACTAGCTGTCATTGAAAAAGAACAAGCGATTTCACAAGGATAGAGGGAACCCCCTCTATCCTTTTTTTCTGTACATGACGGGGGTTAGAAGATAGAGGAAGTCATTTCCTCTATCTTTTTTGTTTTGTTTTTTTCAAAATAAGGGTAAAGGTAGTTATTCAGTCTAATAGATTGAACAGGTGGAAAAGCGCTTTCTTTTGAAATAAGCATGTTCGACTATTTCAGAAAATGAAGAATTGAGAGATAATATAACAGGCAAAAAAATGAACAAGGGTAAAGGTTCATTAGGGGAAATATTTGCCATTTTAAAGTGAGCTGCTTTGAAAGAAAGACGCTTGCTTGACACATGCTCTGTATTTTAATCGAAAGGTGTTATGAACATGAATCATTTGCATCGTAGGATGGGAACTTTCGCTTTAATGATGGTAGGTCTTGGCTCAATCATTGGTTCAGGATGGCTCTTCGGTGCTTGGCGTGCGGCTCAAATCGCCGGTCCTGCTGCTATTTTATCCTGGTTGATTGGGATGGTTGTGATTTTATTTATCGCTTTGTCTTATAGTGAACTCGGATCGATGTTTCCTGAGGCAGGCGGAATGGTGAAATATACGCAATATTCACACGGATCTTTTATTGGGTTTATTGCAGCTTGGGCGAACTGGATCGCCATTGTCTCCGTGATACCAGTTGAGGCGGTTGCTTCCGTCCAGTACATGAGCTCTTGGCCTTGGGAATGGGCAAAATGGACATCCCATTTGGTCACAAAAGGGGTATTGACGACAGAAGGTCTTATGGTTGCCAGTGTGCTGCTTGTGATTTACTTTCTGCTTAATTATTGGACAGTTGGGTTATTTTCAAAAGCAAATACATTCATTACCGTGTTTAAAATTGTCATTCCAGGATTAACAATTGGTGCGCTCTTATTCGTAGGTTTTCATAGTGAGAATTTTACTTCTGGAACAAGTATTGCCCCTAACGGCTGGGCGAGTGTGCTGACAGCTGTTGCGACATCTGGGATTGTGTTTGCCTTCAATGGCTTCCAAAGCCCGATTAATATGGCCGGTGAGGCAAAAAATCCAGGCCGGTCGATTCCAATTGCCATTGTCGGATCGATTTTCATTGCAACTGTGATTTATGTCCTTTTACAAGTTGCCTTTATCGGTGCTGTTGATCCATCTATGATTGTGAATGGATGGGGTCATTTGAATTTCAACTCGCCATTTGCGGACCTTGCCATTGCGCTTGGGATTAACTGGCTTGTTCTGATTTTATATGCGGATGCGTTTGTGTCACCTTCGGGTACAGGAATTACGTATACCGCAACGACGTCTCGGATGATTTATGGAATGGAAAAAAACAAATACATGCCAAGTGTGCTTGGCCATCTGCACCCTATTTACGGCGTGCCTCGTCCAGCAATGTTTTTTAACTTAGCCGTATCGTTTATCTTTCTGTTTTTATTTAGAGGCTGGGGTGTACTTGCTGAAATTATCTCTGTCGCTACACTCATTTCTTATCTGACGGGACCAGTGACTGTCATGACGCTGAGAAAGACAGGGACAGATTTATATCGTCCGCTTCGAATAAAAGGACTCAGCATCATTGCTCCTCTCGGTTTTGTCTTTGCCTCATTGACGCTGTATTGGGCAAGATGGCCGTTAACAGGTCAGGTGCTATTCATTATTCTCATCGGTCTACCTATCTATTTTTACTATCAAGCAAAAGTGAAGTGGAAAGGATTCGGCCGCAACTTTAAAGCGGGTGCTTGGATGGTTGTGTACCTGCTTGTGATGATGACGATTTCCTGTCTTGGCAGTGATAAATTCGGCGGTTATAACATCATTCATTATGGCTGGGACATGGCACTGATTACAGTGGTAGCTCTGCTATTTTATATGTGGGCACTCAAAAGTGGATATGAAACAGAGTTTTTAGAGGATGCGAAAAAAATCAATGATGAGCTGCGTGCTTCTCAGAAAGAAGCTGCAACAACCAAAGAATAAAGAAACGGCTGCCTGAACACTCGGGGCAGCCGTTTTTATTTGGATGAAAGGTGCATCACATGCCGTTTCAGCCAAGTGGTGACGCCGTGCAAAACGGCCGCTGTGACAAGTGAAATGAGCACATATCTCCAAAGCTGGCCTAAGCCTTGTCCACTCCACCAGAACACGATGCCTAGAATGATGAGGGTGAACATGAGCAAGAATAAAAATGATGCAGACCAGAAAAAAGCCTTCACAGAAGGTCACCTCCTCAGGAGTATTGTATGCAGGCAATTGAAGGATCAGACCAGCTATGAAAGGGTAGAATTGTGGTGAAATCTATTGCAAAAGTCAGATAAAAACGCCAAGTGATTTGACAGTTGTGTTAAGATGAGAGCATATTTTGTAAAGTTGTTGGTCATAGACGGAGGTGTTTGGAAATGCAGATACAAAAGGTTCTAAACAATAATGTCATTAGTGTCATAGATGAACAAGGAAAAGAAATCGTCGTCATGGGGAGAGGCATTGCGTTCCAGCGACGTCCCGGGGACCCGGTGGACGAATCGTTGATTGATAAAGTCTTCCGCCTGGAGGATCATTCCGTTCACGAGCGGATGAAAATGCTGCTTCAAGAGGTTCCGTATGATGTGGTCAAGGTGACCGAAGAAATGATCCAATATGCACATACAAAGCTGAACCGAAGATTAAACGAAAGTCTGCATGTATCGCTGGCAGACCATATTCATTATGCCATCGAACGGCTGAAGAAAAATCATCTGATTGAGAATTCGCTTATTTGGGAGATTAAACGCTTATACAAAGATGAATTTCTCGTGGCAAAGGACTGTCTTGAGATGATTGAAGAGCGTCTTCATATTGAACTGCCTGAGGATGAAGCGGGCTTTATTGCCATGCATATCATTAACGCAGAGCTCAATGAGGATATGAATACGACGGTCAATATCACAAAGGAAGTCAATGCCATTCTCACCATTGTGAAATACCATCTCAACATGGAATTTGATGAGGACTCACTCAACTTTTATCGTTTTCTCACGCATTTGCGCTTTTTCGTCCAGCGTCTGATCAATGAAACACTCCTTGTCAGCGAAGATCAGGACTTATATCAGCTGATTAAAGTGAAATATCCGAAAGCATACGATTGCGCAAAGAAAATCGCAGAATATGTCTATCAAACCTATCACCGGGATCTCACATCAGAGGAGATGCTGTATCTATCAATTCATTTGAATCGACTGATCAAACGAGAAAAATAAAGATAGATTTTAAAAGAAAGCGTTGACATGAGAAAAGGTGAGTGGTACTATTTGCTCATAAACATAAAAGAATACGGTTTCACAATGATCGTCTTAGAGGATTGTGACTGTTCGGCAGGCAAAACCTAAACGTTCACTAAAAAAGCGCAACAGCAAGCTGCGACTATTTTTGGTGCCCGTTTAGGTTTTTATTTTGCCCAAAAACGTATTTTTTTGAAAAAAAGGGGGTTTTTGCATGAGTTATCGTCAATTAGCAGAAGACATTATCAAACACATTGGCACAGAGAAAAACGTTCATTCATTGGTGCATTGTGCCACAAGACTTCGCTTCACCTTAAATGACAGATCAAAAGCAGATAAAGCGGCCATTGAAAAATTAAATGGCGTCGTCACAGTCATGGAAAGCGGCGGCCAATTTCAAGTGGTCATTGGCAATACCGTACCAGAGGTATATCGAGAAATTGGAGAGTTTACGAATCTATTAGAGGATTCCGCTGCTTCATCTGCAAAATCAGGTGAAGAGAGCACAAGCCTTTTCGGGAAATTCGTCGACATTGTTTCGGGGATTTTCACACCACTTCTCGGTGTCATGGCGGGTGCAGGTATTTTAAAAGGTCTATTAGGCATCTGTATCAACGCGAAATGGTTAACTCCTGAAGATACGTCGTATCAAATTTTATTTGCGGCATCTGACAGCTTGTTCTACTTCTTGCCATTATTGCTCGCCTTCACTTCTGCTAGGAAGTTTAAAGCGAATCCGTTTGTCGCTGTGACGATTGCAGGTGCACTTATTTACCCAACCATTCAAGAATTGTCAAAAGGCGGCGGAGATGTGACCTTCTTCGGGATTCCAGTCGTCTTAATGTCTTATACATCTACGGTCATCCCAATCATTTTGGCAGTGTTTGTCATGGGATATATCGAACGTTTCTTTAACAAAGTCATTCATGAAAGTGTCAAAAACTTTATTACACCACTGATTTTACTTGTCACGGTTGTTCCGCTGACACTCATCGTATTTGGACCATTTGGTGTGTATGCAGGGAATGGCATTGCAGCTGTTTTGCTGAAAGTCTTCTCCTTTAGTCCTACACTTGCAGGTGCTTTAATTGCGATGGCTTGGCAGATTCTTGTCATCTTCGGTATCCACTGGGGACTTGTGCCAGTGATTTTAAATAATATCGCAGTCCATGGGAAGGATCATATCAAGCCGGCCACTGCGCCAGCTGTATTCTCACAAGCCGGTGCTTCTATCGGTGTTATGCTGAAAACAAAGAATAAAAAACTGAAATCATTGGCTGGATCGACAGCAGTTTCTGCTGTGTTTGGGATCACAGAGCCAGCTGTATACGGGGTCACGCTTCGTTTGAAAAAACCATTTATTGCAGCCGTTATCTCTGCTGGGGTCGGCGGTGCGATTATCGGTTATTCACAAAGTATTGCAATTGCGTCAGGCCTTCCAAGTTTACTGACACTGCCGATTTTCTATGGTCAAGGATTTACAGGGTTCATCATCGGTATCTCGGTCTCGTTCGTCCTTTCGATCATCTTAACTTATTTGATTGGATTTAAAGATCCAGTAGATGAAGATGAAACGCCGGTAGCCGCTTCTGCACCGGTAATTGAAAACGAACATGGGGTCAAAGCAGCTCATGTGAAAAGTCCTTTAAAGGGCGAGGTCATCAAGCTGGAGGAAGTGCAGGATAAGGCATTCTCATCTGGTGCACTAGGAAAGGGCGCAGCCATCATTCCATCAGAAGGAAAGCTGTTTGCACCAGTATCAGGAGTTGTGACAACGGTGTTCCCAACTGGACATGCGTATGGTCTAACCTCTGAAAGCGGAGCAGAAGTACTCATTCACATCGGACTGGATACCGTACAATTAGGCGGAAAGCATTTTACCCCGAAGGTTGTGCAGGGGCAAACCATCACAGAAGGCGAACTGCTTGCTGAGTTTGACATAGAAGCCATCCAAGCTTCAGGCCTGTCAGTCACAACACCCGTAATCATTACCAATTCAGGTGAGTTTAGCGATATTATTGAAACAGAAGAGAAACAAATCACACCAGGGCAATCATTTTTACATCTAGTTTAATCAAAAGGAGGAAGAAATCATGAGATATTCAACACTAGCATCATTTCCAAAAGACTTTTTCTGGGGCGGATCTACTTCCGCCTATCAGGTAGAGGGTGCGTGGAACGAGGATGGCAAGGGGCCTTCTGTCATTGACATGAGAGCAAGTTATCCTGAAGGGACAACGGATTTTAAAGTCGCAAGCGATCACTATCACCGCTATAAAGAGGATGTGAAGATGTTTGCAGAAATGGGCTTGAAGGCTTATCGCTTTTCCATTGCGTGGACACGGATCATTCCAGATGGAGATGGGGAGATCAATCAAAAGGGGATTGAATTCTATCATTCTCTCATCGATGAATTGCGCCGCTATGACATTGAACCAATCGTGACAATGTATCATTTTGATCTGCCTCATGCGCTTCAAGTAAAGGGCGGTTGGTCTAACCGCGAAACAGTGGATGCGTTTGAGCGCTATGCTGAGGTTCTATTTCAGGAGTATGGTCAGAAGGTAAAATACTGGCTGACCATTAATGAACAAAACATGATGATCTTACATGGATCAGCGCTCGGTACACTTGATCCAAATTTAGAAAATCCGAAAAAAGAACTGTATCAGCAGAATCATCATATGCTCGTTGCACAGGCAAAAGCGATGACGCTTTGTCATCAAATGCTACCTGAAGCGAAAATTGGACCAGCGCCAAACATTGCGCTCATTTATCCGGCTTCTCCAAAGCCTGAAGATGTGCTTGCTGCGGCGAATTACAATGCGATCCGCAACTGGCTTTATCTTGATATGGCCGTGTTCGGCCGTTATAACAACCTTGCTTGGGCGTACATGAAAGAAAAAGACATTCTTCCTGTCATCGAAGAGGGAGATATGGATATTTTGAAAAGCGCGAAGCCAGACTTTATTGCCTTTAACTACTACACCTCACAAACGGTTGAAGCGAGTAAAGGAGATGGCAACGACGAATTTGCACGCGGCGGAGATCAGCATTTGAAATCCGGTGAAGATGGCGTCTACAAAGGTGGCAACAACCCATTCTTAAGCAAAAATGCGTTTGGCTGGGAGATTGACCCTGTCGGCTTCCGTTCAACAATGCGCGAGATTTATGACCGCTATCAGCTGCCACTTATTATCACGGAAAACGGATTGGGTGCATTCGACAAGTTAGAAGAAGATGGATCAATTCAGGATGATTATCGAATTGATTATCTAGAAAAACATATCGAGCAAATCAAATGGGCGATCACAGACGGCGTCGAGGTATTCGGATACTGCCCGTGGTCAGCTATCGACTTAATCAGCACACACCAAGGATGCTCCAAGCGCTACGGGTTCATCTACGTCAATCGTGACGAATTTGACCTAAAAGACCTTAAGAGAATTCGCAAAAAGAGCTCTTATTGGTATGAAACCTTGATTCAGCAAAATGGAGACAACATCGGGAAATAACATATGAAAAAGCCAATCACCTTATGAGCGGGTGATTGGCTTTTTTTCGTTCATTTTATTGGCAAGATCATATTGTTCGAGTTGTTCTAAAAGGATAGTCTGATCTTAACAGCCTAATAAACTGCTTTCTTTGCGTATTTCTTGTCTCCTCGGATGCTGTCCGAACCAGTCGGGGAAATCTTCCCCGAACTTCATAAGTTAACGAATTCTACCACAGAAATTTTCACCAAAACGAAGTTCTAAAAAATAAAAAAATGATTGCGGACACCGCAAACAAAAAAGGAATTTTCTTAAATCTATCTTAAATCCATTGATACACTCATTTTGATTTGATAACCTTTATTTGGGATTTAATACAAAAGGAGGAATGTGAACAAAATGTTCAAAAAAACACTTTTAACCCTAATTACCCTAGCTCTAGTCATATCAATATGGACTCCATTTTCATCGGAAGCATCAGCAGAAACACACTTTATCAATTCACAAGAATTAGAAACGTTCGTAACACCAACAGTTCTACAAAATGAACAAGCTACCAAAGAATTAGACGAACTTGAAATGAAAATGGGAGAATACATAGAAAACCTTCCATTTACAGAAAAAGAATTTGAAAACATGTCAGAGTCAGAACAATATAAAGTGATAGATCAATATTTCAACAATGAAGAATTTTTAGCTCTAGAAAACCGAATGAAACAACTTGATTCCAAAAGTAGTCAGAGTGAAATCACAACACAAGCACTACCAATATTTTTCGTACCAATCGCAATGACCGTAGGAAGAGTTGCTTTGTGGGCCATAAGATCAAAAGGCGCAAAAGTTGCACTGAAGTATTTGAAGAACAGAATAAAAGGTTTTGGGAAGAACTATCATATCGATTGGTATGTAAAAAATAGAAAAGGAAAAGTCGAGAGTCTCGTAAAAGTGTTCCATAAAAAAGGAAAAAAGAAAATACGAGTATTTGCAGTTGATAACGGAGTCATACCACTAAAACCAGGATCATCAAACTGGTACTGGCATTTTCATGTAGCTCCAAAAATTCAAATACACCATGCTCTTAGAGCATCAGTACCAAGTAAACACAAAGCTGTAAAAGGTAGAACAATACTCCACTAAAAAAGAAAAGCCCTTTTATAAGGGCTTTTCTTTTTTAGCATCGTAATCTTTAATAATTTCAATTGGATCAATTGCATCATCATCTTGTACATATTGCTCTACATAAGGAGTCATCAACTTCTCAAATTGATTTTCATCGTCTACTAAAGCAATACAAGTTTCATATCCTTCAAAATCAGATGGGTATAAATTTGCAACAGCACTACCAGTTTTTAAAGCCTGATCTATCGCATTTTTTAATTCCAATAAACCCTTCCTGTTTCCTAAAATCAATGCTTCTCTATGATGAGTTTCTTGAGCATATATATTACACATCTCTAAAACATCATCATCATCAACTTGAATAGACATACAAAAATCACCTCCGAAGTAAAATTTAGTTAATTATATAATTATTGATGCCAACATGCCAAGACCTCAAACGTCTCATTGGCTACTTAATCCTCATCCTGTTCCGTTGCCGTAATTCATTTTTTAGTTTCTTGAGTTTTTCTTATGGCCTCTAACAGCTTTTTATCTCTTTCAAGCAGACTGCTTTGTATGTATTCTTGCTGTTTTTTCAACTTACTGGAGCTTACACATCTAACTCTCTACTATTATTATACCCCGAATTTAATGAAATTTATAGACTGTTTCTCGCCCATATCTAGCCGTATACTGTTATACGCAAGTCAAAAACGATGAGGGGTGTGGCTGTATGAATGACAAGCAAAAGGTGTTAGATCCCGGGCCATTTTTTCATGGGACAAAAGCGGAATTGAAGATTGGAGATCTGCTTGAACCGCTGCATTTATCCAATTATCAGGATAAAAAATCGAACCATATTTATTTCACCGGAACACTAAACGCGGCCAAATGGGGTGCTGAATTAGCTAGGTCTGATGCGAAAGAAAGAATTTATATTGTAGAACCGTTAGGCGAATTTGAAAATGATCCAAATGTGACGGACAAAAGATTTCCCGGCAACCCAACACGTTCTTATCGATCGAAATCTCCGTTGAAAATAGTCGCAGAATTAGGTTCATGGGAAAGACATTCCGATGAAGAAATCAATCATATGCTGAGCTCCTTAAAAAAATTAAGTGAAGAAGGAAAAAATGTCATCTACGATTGATGTTACGTATATTTAAATAAAACAAAGGCCGCCTCATGAACTGGGCGGCCTTTTATTTGATCTTATTGGAACAACGCATCCATCAGCTCATCAAATGTTTTGGCTTGCTTGAGGGCGCGAATGCGGTCTGGATTGTCTAGTAAATCGACGGCCTGTTCAAAGAATTGGTTCATGCAGGCAGCGTCATCCTTATGAATCGCTAGTAAAAAGACAATTGATACTTGGTTTCCCTGCCAGTCAATCGGCTGTTTTAAGTGTGCGATGGCTACAGAGGAAGTGCCTTCATTTGTGATGAGCGGATGCGGCATTGCAATACCGCTACCAAGATAGGTAGACGACATTTGCTCACGCTCAAGCACCGAGGGCCGAAAGGAAGACGATACTAGCTGATGCGCCTCTAAACGGCTGCATAATATATCTAATACCTCATCCTTGTTGCTTAGGTCAGCATTCATTAAAGTCAATCGCTCTTGAAAAAACGCCATCAGCTCTTTTGAGGGTGCCCCGTGTCCATTTAATAAATGAATGACTTCATTTACACGCTGTATATCATGATGTTCAAAAAAGGCGCTGACCTGAATGACTGGTTTCCCCTTTGATGTGAGAGGCACGGTTGTGATGATGACGTCACACGGCAAAGAGGAGCTCATGAGATAATCCTGATAGGAATAGAGCTCAACAATGTCAAGCTCGTGCTGAAAGGCTGCCTTCAATTTAATTTCAAGCAGTCTGGCCGTCCCTAGTCCAGACCCGCACACGATAATCGCTTTCTTTTTTTGTGATGTGTCGAGCTGACTTCTTTCAAATGAAGCAGCGATATGCAGGGCAGCATATGCCGCTTCATCTTCATTTGGCGTCCGCACCAGCTGTAAGGCATTCAGCCCGCTGACAGCCAAATCAAACGGGTAAGGATAGGACGCTTTGATCTCATGCAAAAGCGGATTTTGTAATGATACGCCATATTGGATGCGATTTAATAGCGGCTTCATATGAAGCATCAAGTCTTGCTTCAGGATGCTGTCATCAGCAAAACGATGACCGCTTATTTTTTCAATGTGCTGTAGAAAGACTGTAACCGCCTGCTGAACTTCCACTGTCGTCTGATGCTGGGCGGCTTCTTTCCACGTTTGATTCGCCAATAGATGCATGACTAAGTAATCTGTTTCATCCTCTGATAAGGTCACGCAAAAAGTGTCACTCACCTGCTGTATGATTTTTTGTGCAATTCTCATTAAAACGGGTGATCTTTGTGTACGGGCGGTGCTGGCGGATATCCGCTGGTTTTTTCGTGTTTGCTGAATCGCAATGGCTAAGTGAATGACTAAATTTTTTAAGGCAATGTCTTTAATGAGCAATGATTCTTGATGCAGGTTCGTCAACACAATAGAGCGAATGGTTTCAAGAGATATATCAGGAAAATGGAGCTGCTCCCGCTCGGTGATATGAGAGAGTGCAGGCTCTTCCTCAAGAAGTAAGTCTGCATAGCACGTTCTTTTTTGCAGCTCATCTCCTTCAATCTTTAAGCCAAATCCAGGCTTTGATACAAGGGTCATGCCGTAACAGGCTAACAGCTCTCGTCCTTTTTTTAAATCACTGCTGACCGTCATGCGGCTGATAAACAGTTCTTCAGCCAGCTGGTCAATTTTTAAGTAATCTGATTGAAGCAGCAGCTTTCTCATCATAAATCGTACACGCTCTTCTGGCATGATTGGGACAAGAGAGCGGGCGGGAAGCTTTTGCTGATGAAGCCAAAGTAAGAAAGCGTCTTGGTCACTCGTTAAAAGAGTATACCCCTTTCCTCGGATCGTTTTAATCATGGCTCCAGCTTCCTTTAAATACTCATTTGCCTCCTTGATTAAATTGCGAATAGAGCGGTCAGATAAGCGAAAAGAGGCAGTGAGCTCCTCCAGCTTCACGAACCCCTTCGTTTCAAATAGCCGCTGAATCAGCTGATAGGTTCGAGGATCTGCCGTCATCATCATTGCGCGGCTCCTTGCGCCTGTAAGGCATCAGTTCCAAGAGCAATGGCGCCCATTAAACCAGATAATCCATCAAAGGATGGTTTTGTGATAATTTCATGTAAAGGCTTTGGCAGCTGCAAATAGCCGTGAAGCCGTTTGTCTGTTTCATCAAGGATAAGCGGCAGCATAGCCGGCTGTTTCATCACGCCTCCACCTAGAATGATGCGTTCTGGTGAAAGGGTGAGCAGCAGGTTAGCAGTCATCTGCCCGAGATAATAAGCATGAAGTGACCAGGCAGGATGATCCTCTGGCAGCATTGGTGCCAGTGTATGATAGCGTCCTTCTATGGCAGGTCCAGATGCCAGTCCCTCTAAACAATCATGATGTATAGGGCAGCAGCCGCCGTATGTGTCATGAGGATGCCGCTGAACGGTGATATGACCCATTTCTGGATGCAGCAATCCGTGAATCAGGCGATGTTCAATATAGGCACCGCCTCCTATTCCAGTCCCCACAGTAATATAGACCAAGGAGGCAGGCTTTTCTGCTTCAGTTGAAAAACGGGCTTCTCCGAGTGCTGCGCAGTTTACATCGGTATCAAGCTTCATCGGGAGCCCGAGGGCTTGTTTTAAGGTAGAGAGGAAAGGGAATTGGCGCCAGGCTGTTTTTGGTGTGTCTAAAATCGTCCCGTAGCTTGGGCTTTGCTCTTTCACATCGACAGGCCCGAATGCCCCAATTCCAATGGCATCGACACGATGCTTTGTAAAGTAATCGATCACTTGCCGGCATGTTTCATCTGGATTCCCTGTTGCAAAGGAAGTCATGTGTTCAATCGTTCCGTCTGTTGTTCCGTAGCCGCAGACAAATTTCGTTCCGCCTGCTTCAATGCCTCCAATTCGCATGATCAATGCCCTCCATTAAAGAGGGGCGGAATCCAATGGATCCCGCCCCTACATGTTCATTTTTTCTTTACAATGTAGGTTTGTACCTGACAAGGTGTAAGCGGTTCAATGTGTAATGATCCATGTTGTGCTTTGAGTATATGTCCTTCAGGTGTTTCTCCTAAATTCGCTGTTTCTCCGTGTTGTAGAGATGAACTATTGATTGAAGCGGCTGTTTGACGCGTTAAATATGGATTGAAGAGACGAATGACAATGCCTGTTCCATGCTCTTCTTTTTTCAGAGCGCTTAGAATGGCTCCATCTGTCTCGATGTCAAGCAGGCTATAAGTAGATTGTAAGTCTTCTTTTTCATCTCGGAAAGAGAAAATTAAACGACCGTTTAAAAAGTCTGCCCGTTCGTAGCATTGAACAGGGGTGGTGTACCGTTTGGCAAGCTGTGCTAAGTGTCCCTCGCTGACTGCGTCCTGGCTATAGTGCATACCAAAGGAGAACGATAGTGCACCTTGCAGCTGAGCATCGGGTGTATCAACAATTTTCTCCCCAGATGCGCGGCCTGGACGGTAAAGTAGATTTTCTTTCCCCATTTTTCCGAAACAGCGGAAGAGCGTATATGCAATCGTTGTGTAGCCTTCTCCTGTGATCTGATATTCTCTCACGCAGTCGGTCAACAGAGCGGCACCATATGCTTCATCACGAAGTGCGACAAAGGATTGCATTGGTTCAATGGTGATCGGTTTTTCTTCCCAATGTTCATTGTTCCACCATTCTAGCTCTTGCGTCAGCTCTGTTGGGCGTTCGATTGTACCAAACTGTTGATCGCTCAGTGATACGTTTGATGCGATGCCTGTATCAAAAAGAACGCGCAGGCGATGATCTAACGCATGGTTGTCCACATCTACATGAAAACGGATGACAGCATCGTCTTTGTTTAATGCTATCTTCGCTGTGATCGGAAGTGAAGTCGCAGCCAATTGCTGAGAGCGCTCCTCTAGGTCGTAAGGGACAGTGAGCTGAAGCTTGATGGTCAGCTCTTGCTGCAGGCTGTTTTTAGCCACTGAGATGTCTGCTGATGAAAGATCTTTGGATGACACATACAGGTCCTCACGAGGGGGTGAATAGTTGTAGGAATCCCCATCATCTCCGTTGTCTTCAAAGATCATTTGCTCAGAAAATGTCCGGCCAGTTTGTTTATCTGTGATGTCCAGTGTTCCGTTGTCATTTGCCGCAATGCGGTAATACATATTTTCAATCACGCGTCCTTCAGTTTGTTCCCATGCCGATTCGCTTGATTCATCGAAGACCATGCTGACCTGTGTATAACCAACTGACGGTAAGTCGAGGGCTTCAATCAGCAGCACGGCTTTCCATACTTGCTTTGGCATGTACACTTCTTTACTTGGGTTAAGAGAAATTTGCTGTGCCAGCACATAATCTGTGACATCGGTTTTGCTTTTCACTGTGTACTGAAGCGTTCGTCCATTTGCATCCTTTAGCGTAAATGGACGTTCCGTGATAAAGGTCTCGACTTCAATGACTTCAGAACGCTTTGAAGGCAGTGTATTGAACAACGTG
This sequence comes from Bacillus sp. I-2, assembly GCF_001974945.1. Taxonomy (NCBI): domain Bacteria; kingdom Bacillati; phylum Bacillota; class Bacilli; order Caryophanales; family Bacillaceae; genus Bacillus; species Bacillus sp. I-2. The sequence continues at coordinate 14,739 of NZ_LZRW01000043.1, forward strand.
AACGTGATTTCCTGCTCTGTTTGCAGTCGAATAGTGATGAGACGCATGTGCAAGTCTACAAGATTCTCAGCGATTTCCTTTGCCTGCTTGTAGCGGAAGAAGACATCTTGGTTTGTCGTGTCACTATTACAGCCGCCAATGCTGTCATGCGCTGCATTTTCAAACATGAGGTACCAAATATCGCGAACCGTATCATGCGGATAGTCGTGTCCAAGCGAATAGCTGATCGTTAGGATCGGCTCCATCACATTGACGAGATAGTTTTCAATTTGATTGTTTAAGATTTTTAAATCTGCTCGTGTTGAAAAAATAGATTTATGAATCCGCATATGCTTCGCATGAATAAGCTCTCCCTGTAATGTCTCAAAAGATGTCCGCTCTTTTTTCACTGCTGCAATATAATCTTCTAAACTGCTGATTTGATAGTGATGCTCGTCAAGTTCATTGGCTTTTTCTAATAAGTCAGGCAGGTTTTTGCGAATTGGAGCTTGGTCAAAACCGTTCGGGAAATAGACATTCTTTGTGGTTGCCTTTGCTTGCAGTGCACCGATTTTTTCAGATAAAAAGGCTTGTAAGTCCTCAACCTTCTCAGGGATATTTCCACCGTAGTAGTAGCCGAATGGCAGATTCACAGCAAAGACTTCACTGCCGTCAGCACCGCGCCAATTGAATTCAGTTTGGTTCGTCATATGGTCAGAAACGCCGCGCCAAAATGCCGTATCGACAATGCCGAAGCCGCGATAAATTTGAGGCATTTGTGCGGATTGACCGAAGGAATCAGGGACATAGCCGACTTTCATCACGTGGCCGAACTGCTGACAGCGTTCAATCCCATATTGCAGGTTCCGCACAATCGATTCACCTGAAATGACGAGCTGGTCGGTTTGGGTATACCATGGGCCGATGATGAGACGTTTCGCTGTGACGAGCTTCTTGATTCGATTCTCATCCTCTGGACGCCATTTCAAATAATCATCTAATAAGGAAGCCTGGGCATCGAGCATGAAGTAATGGAATCTTTCATCTGTTTCAAGGGTATCTAAAATGTCCATTACGCTTTTCATTAAGTAAATACGGGAGCGGGAGGTGGTGAAATACCATTCCCGGTCCCAGTGAGTATGTGGAATCACATGTACATTGACAGTCATTGATCAACGACACCTTTCTTCGTTCGAATTATCCTTCTAGCACAAGGTCAAAATCGTCTTCTTCTTTCTGCTTCTGATCATGTTCCGGCGTTTTTGGTTCTTTTTTCTCAGAGAAATTCACAAGCAGGTTGGCGCCAATACCGATGACGAGTGCGCCAGTAAGGGCTCCGATTAAATAAGCCCACCAGTTTCCGACTGAGAAGAAGCCGTATAGCCCGCCAATTGGCGGCATGATGTCATGAACTCCTAATAATGCAGCGACCCCGCTTCCAACAGCACATGCGACAACATTGAGCGGAATCAATTTCAAAGGATTGACGAGGGTAAAAGGGATCGCCCCTTCCGTAATACCGATAATGCCCATGACAAGGCCGCCTCGTCCGGCTTCTCTAAAGGTTGGGGAGAAGTTGCGTTTTCGAATCAATGTCGCAAGCCCGTATCCAAGCGGTGGAATGACAATCGCAATATTGACGAGAATGGCAGGGAGGTAGACACCTGATAGGAAGAGGGCGTTACCAGCCATCCACGCTGATTTATTCACCGGTCCGCCAAGATCGAAGCCAATCATCGCACCTAAAATGAGAGCGAGCGCGAGTGTGCTTGTTCCATCAGCGACCATGCCTTTGATCCATTCAATTAATGCCGTGTTCAAAGCGCCTAATGGGCCGCCCAGCAGAACTGACATAAGAAGTCCGGTTAAGCCAACGGTAATAAGCGGCAGGATGAGCAGAGGGACGAGCCCAGCTGCAGAGCCTTGAATTTGAATTTTTCTTTTCACAAAAAGAGCAACATATCCTGCGAAGAAGCCTGCAATGACGGCACCTATAAATCCGGCATTTGTTGAGCTGGCAAGGGCCCCGCCGATAAAACCAGCCGCAAGACCTGATTTATCCGCAATGGAATAGGCGATAAATCCAGCGAGCAGAACGTTCATTAAGCCAATGCCTGTCCAGCCGACCTGCTCCATTAAATAGGCACCGTGCAGTATGCCGCCAGCATCCTTATAGGTGTTTAAATCTGAAACACCAAACCCTAATCCGACCAGTTTTGCTAAGCCAACGATAAGTGAGGCACCGATGATTACAGGAAGAATATAAGAAATACCGGTCATAAGATGGCCTTCAATGACTTTTAATTTTGCTTTCATTTTGCTTTGCTCCTTTCTATATGGCATTGCTCATGTTTATTGAGATTCAGACTTTTTCTTTTCAACAAGTGCTACAGCTTTGGTGATAATTTGTTCGGCATTTTTTAAGGCACGTCCGATCTCGACACGTACAGTGGGAATGCCTGAGAAGCGTTCCGCATCGTTGATATGCTGATTTGAGGCAATGATGCATAGGTCTGCCTGCTGCGCTTCCTCTGCTGTAATGCCGTTCACCTGTCCCATAATCCCCTGCTGTTCGATTTTGATCTCGTGTCCAAGCTGTTTACCTGCATTTTCTAACGCTTTGGCTGCCATTGGAGTATGAGCTAACCCTGCTGGACATGAAGTGACACCGACAATTTTCATTGTGTAATCCCCTCTTTCAATTGTTGTTCAATGACTTCGTAATAGTAATCAGCTGTTTGACCTGGTTGAATCTTCTCGATAAAAGCAGGTTCCATTAGGCTTGTCGCAATACCTGACAGTAATTTCAGATGTGTGACATTTGCTTCTTCTAGTGGAACGAGCAGTGTAAATAAATAGCTTGTGGGCAAATCGTCGAAGCTTCCCCATTCAATGGGTTGTTCAAGTTCTAAAAAAAGAAGTGAAGCCGTTTGTACAGCGGAGCTTTTTGTATGTGGAATGGCGAAGCCTTGCTGAAGTCCTGTTGAGACTTCGTCTTCGCGTGTCAACAAATCTGCTAATAGCCCCGCCTGATTGTTTGTAATCTGAAGGTCTTCAGCTTTCTCGGAAATGTATTGTAAAATCTCATTCTTTGATCGTCCGTTTACTTGTGTGAAAACATGATCTTTTTGGAACAAGCTGATCCCTTCTCTCTTGTTTGTTAAGCGCTTACAAGTTGATTGTAATGTACTTTTCAGCATGTTTAAATAGCATCATTTTCCGTTTGAAATGGCAAAAAGTTTATGAAGCTATCCGTCTTGCTGACTGAATATCTCAAATCCTAGCTTAAAACGAGTTTAATTATGTAAAAAACAGATTCTACTAAATGTCTTTCTGTGATATTCTTCCAAGGTATCATAAAAGATAAGGGGGTCTTTTCATGTTCAAAAAGCAGGTCAAATCCTGTGTGATCGTACTCATGGCCATCATTCTATGTATGGCAGCATTACCTGGATACGAGGCAGCAGCTGCCAGTCATGGAACAAGTGTCAATGAAGCCATTGGGTTAAAAAATGGTGAAGTCATCTCAGGTACATTACAGAATGAAAAGGAAGAGTCTTGGTATCAAATCACGCCATCTGCACAAGAGGTGGCAAAACATACACACATGCAAATTTCTGTGAAAAGTAAACAAGTGCTGTCTGTATCTGTTTATCCAAGCAAGGACAGAGCGATGAAGGATGACACATATTCAAGATATCGCGTGGACACAGCAAGCGGAGAGACAGAGATCAACTTCCCGCATGCATGGTCAGGTCCCTATTATGTCAAAGTGCTCTATTTAGGGTCAGAGGAAGACAGCCGTGATGAGGAAGAGGATGCGGCATATACAATCGGATATAAAGGAGCTAATCTTCCGCCTTCTGAACCTGTTTTTCCTGAAGAAGATGAGCCTGAAATCATTATTATTGAGAAAAAGTACGGGCGTGAAATTCTTCAATCGATTCGTACAATCGAAGATAAACGATTCAATGAAACAGCAGAAGGTCAAAAGCTTTCACGTCTGCTCCAAAAGACAAAGCCGTTTCTCAAATCAAAGCTCATCAAACATCAAAAAGAGCAGCAAAAGGTTTACAACCATCTGCTCACATTAAAAACACTGCTAAGTGACATAGAGAAAAATGGTGCATTTAGCGGTCATATCGTAACAGAAAAAGAACAGCAGGCGATCGGCTCCCTTTTTGATATGCTCAAAGAAGCAAGTCCGGCATATTTAAAAAAGGAATTAGAAGCCGTCAGTCAAAAAATGGGCATCGATCAGTTTGAAGGAAAGTCAGTTGGTTATGTATTAGAGAAACAAAAACTTGTAAAAGAAGAGAAGGTTAAAACGAATAAGATCATTTTTAAATTAAAGGATGGCCAAACACTTCAATCTGCGAAAAAGAAAATGAAAAGCTACGGCATCCAAGAAAACCGTGTGACATCACAGTCAGTCAGTCCTTTATTCAAAGGAATGTATGTCTATGATGTGCCAGCAGGGCAAGAATCCGCTGGAAAGACACTAAAAGCAGGCAAAGCGGCGATCAAGAGCACGGCAAGAAAGCTTTCCAGCATGCCGAATGTTGAATTTGCAGAGCCTGTTCAAACCTATCGTGCGCTAAGCAACGACGCGCAGTATGGTTATCAGTGGCCGCTGAAAAACAGTGCGCAAAACAGCGGGAAAAAAGGCGCTGACGTCAAATTTGAACAAATGAATACACTGATTGGCACAAGCAAAATGAAGCAAACATTAATTGCTGTTGTGGATACAGGTGTAGACAGCCGTTTGACAGATTTAAACGGGACTGTTCGTACAGACTTAGGTGCGAATCTCATTGGACGAAACAAAGATGCGATTGATGACAATGGACACGGTACGCATGTGGCAGGCATCATTGCCGCAAAATCCGATAATCATTACTCAATGGCAGGTCTCAATCAACATACGGGCATCATTCCGGTGAAGGTGCTGGATGCCTATGGCTTTGGCGATACAGAGCATATTGCACTTGGAATCAAGCATGCAGTGGACAAAGGCGCAAAGGTGATCAACATGAGCCTTGGCGGCTACTACAGCAGAGTGATTGAATATGCAATGAATTATGCTGCACAAAGAAATGTACTAGTGGTCGTGGCAAGTGGAAATGATGGCGTACCAGAAATGGGCTACCCTGCGACGTCAAAATACGCAATGGCGGTTGGCGCAAGCAACCGTATGGATATTGCCGCTGAGTTCTCAAGCTATGGCAAAGGACTGAGCATGTCAGCTCCAGGGTCGGATATTCCGAGCCTAATGCCTGATGGGAATGTCTCATACCTTAGCGGGACATCAATGGCGACACCATATGTGGCAGCAGCAGCAGGGTTACTGCTTTCTAAAAATCCATCCTTAAAGCCAAATCAAGTGAGAAATCTTTTGCAAAGTACAGCAGATGACATCTCATTTAAATCTATTGATGGAAAAGACGACGTTTTCTATGATGAAAACGAGGAGCCAATTGTCGATCCTAAAATCCCAGGAATTGATTGGATGACAGGACATGGCAGACTGAATGCATTTGCTGCATTAAGTGCTGTCGAATTGAATGCATCAGTGAACAAAGTGGAAGATCAGCATCAAAAGGTGACAGGTAAAGCAAAAGCCGGCGCTGCTATTTCTGTGTATAGAGGCAAAACGCTGCTTGGAAAAGGCACAGCAGGCAAAAAAGGAACCTTTAGTGTGAAGATTAAGCATCAGAACAAAAACAAGGTCCTTCACATTAAAATGTCAAAAGGAAAGGCCGCTACGTCGCTCAAAACCGTCGTGAAAAAAGGCAAAGCACCAGCTAAGCCGAAAGTGAGCAAAGTAACCGTCAAAAGTAAAGCGGTCAAAGGGACTGCGGGTGCAGGCTTGACCATTAAAGTGAAAAACAAATCAAAGAAAGTCATCAAAACAGTCAAAACCAATAGCAAGGGTGCATTTACTGCCCAAATCAAACCACAGAAAGCCAAAACGGTTTTATATGTGACCGCATCAGATGTGAGAAAAAGAGAAAGCAAAGCGGTAAAAGTGGTTGTGAAAAAATAAAAGAAGAACTTCCCTTTCTAAGAAAAGGGAGGTTTTTTTGTTTTTAACTGGAAATATACCAATTAATGTCGATAGTAATATAGTAGGAAAAAAAGGAGGATTTATCGATGAAAAAAATTATGTTTGCTTTCTTTCTATCATTGCTTCTCATATTCCCAAGCTTTGCACATGCTGAAGAAACAGGGGCAGTACCAGCATCAGTAGAAGTAACAAGTGTCACAGCAGCCGATAGTGGAATAGTGAATTACGGCTATGGCAGTAAATATCGCGTGGGTTCTTATTATCCAGCTACGTTTAAAGGGACACTAAAAGATGCAAGCGGAAACCTCATGCCTAATCAGCCGATCAAGCTTTATTTTGAAGCAGCCATCAAATCATATGCTCAAACAGCGACAGGCACAACAGACGAGAATGGACAGTTTTCACTGACGTTTCAAGTTCCTGCAGGTGCAGGCTACCAATCATACAATAATGCAGGCTGGTCAACACATTACTACGATATCGTTCCAGTGACGTTCACGTCAAACGACATCAAACTATCTTCAAATGTCACAAGTGTGTACCATTTGGCATATACATCACGTTACTAATCTCATAGAAAAAAGGATGTCATCAAGTGACATCCTTTTTTGTCAGATGGTTTATATAGAAAAAAACCTGATGTTTATACATCAGGTTTTTCTCGTTTTTTCTGAATCCAAGCTGTCACGTAATAGGCAGCATAGCAGAGCGCAATGAAAGGAATGCCGCAGATGAGGGCAATCCGCTGATTTGGATCAAAGGCAATGCCGATGACAGATGCAAGACATAGGAGGAAGGCTGCAATCGGAACTACTGGATAGAGCGGTGTTCGAAAGGATAAATCATGAAGCTGTCCGCCTTCCTGTAAAAATCTTTTCCGAAACATAAACTGTGAGGCAGCAATCCCCATCCATACAACCACAACGGCCAGTCCAGAGATTGACACAAGGACAAGGTATACCGTTTCTGGTGCGATCACGCTCGATAGCAAAGAAAGAATACCACCGATCATACTTAAAATGAGTGCATTCAAAGGAATGCCTTTTGACGTCAGCTTCGCCAGTTTTTTAGGAAGTGTCCGTTCCTCAGAAAGCGACCAAAGCATACGAGATGATGCGTATAATCCTGAGTTTGCGGCAGATAAGATCGCGGTCAGGATGACAAAATTCATGAAATCTGCGGCATAAGGAATCCCGATACGATCAAATACCACGACAAATGGGCTTTTGATCACCCCGGCTTCTTCTACTGGAATCAAGCCAGCCAACACAACGATCGTTCCAACGAAAAACAGGACGAGACGCAGGACGGTTGTGCGAATTGCTCTTGGAATGGTCTCGTCAGGATTGACGCTCTCACCCGCAGCAATCCCAATCAACTCCGTACCTGAAAAAGCAAAATTGACCGCAAGCATCGTCATTAAAATCGGTAAAAAGCCGTTTGGGAAAAGCCCGCCTTCGCCAGTGAAATTAGAAAAGAACGGAGCGGCCTCACCGCCCTTTAATGGGATCAAACCAAACATGGCAGCTCCGCCAAGAATAATAAAGAGAATAATAGCCATCACTTTAATACTGGAAAACCAAAACTCTGATTCTGCAAAAAACTTGACTGTAAATGCATTCAGTAAAAAGATGAGAAGAGCAAAAACGCCACTCCACATCCAAACCGAAGTGTCTGGAAACCAGCGCTGCATTAATAGTCCTGCCGCTGTAAATTCCGAACCGAGTGCCACTGTCCACGTCAGCCAGTATAGCCAAGCGACCGTATAGCCTGTACCAGGTCCAATGTATTTTGTTGCATACGTATGAAAAGCCCCTGTGACCGGCATTGCGACAGACAGCTCGCCTAAACAGAGCATCACGAGGTAGACAATTAAAGCCCCGACAAGATAGGCAAGAATGGTTCCCGCAGGTCCGGCCTGATTGATGGTATACCCCGAGCTTAAAAAGAGCCCTGTTCCAATGACGCCGCCTAGAGAAAGCATGAACAGGTGCCGGCTCGTCATTTTTCGTTGATATTGTTGTGACTGATCTTTTGCTTGTTCCATGTCTTCCCGCCCTTTTGCTTAGAAGTATGTGTGATGATTCATGATGCTATGATGTGGTTCGTTTTAAGATGTCATTGATATCTTCTGGAGTCGTGCGGCAGCAGCCGCCGATGATATGCGCGCCGTCTTTGTACCATTGATGCGCACATTCGCCAAAAGTAAGATGAGACGTATCTCCGTTCCATACCTTTTCTTCAGGATCATATATTTCACCTGAGTTTGGATATACCACAATCGGTTTGCTCGTTCCCTTTTTCATTTCTTGAATGAGAGAAGTGATAAATTGCGGCGGCGTACAGTTCACGCCGACAGCAGCGATTTGTTCATAAGGCTCAAGCGCCTGTACACATTCTCGTATGGAATCACCTTCACTAATGTGCAGGCCATCCTTTGCGCTGAATGTGATCCAAGCAGATGTCCCGCTGAATTCATCTTGCAGCAGCTTTGCAATGGCAGTGGCTTCAATCAGACAAGGAATTGTTTCACATGCAAGAATATCTGCACCCGCTTCTACTAATGCCTGAATTCTTGGTCTGTGAAAATCAATGAGAGCCTGCTCTGAGAGCCCGTAATTTCCTTTATATTCTGAACCATCAGACAAATAAGCGCCGAATGGCCCCACAGATCCAGCGACAAATGGTTTTGTCCGTCCTTCACGACGCACTTCATCCTGCCAAAAAAGATCGCGTGCCTCTTTCGCTAGAGTGACAGAGCGTTTCATGAGTTCAATCGCTTCTTCTTTTGTATAGCCTTTTTCAGCAAAGCCTTCAATCGTTGTTTGGTAGCTGGCGGTTGTTGCGCAGTCAGCACCTGCTTGGAAGTAGTCCAAGTGTACTTGCTGAATCAATTGTGGCTGTTCAATAAGTATTTTGGCTGACCATAAACGATCGTTTAAGTTACAGCCCTTTCGTTCAAGCTCTGTTGCTAATGCACCGTCTAAAATCAAAGGTGCGTGAGCCTGTAAACGGCTTTGAATAGGATTCATCGGAATCAAACAGCCTCCTTTTTAGATCGGAAATGATGGATATGATATGAGGCAGTAGTTTAAATGACTAAAGTGTTTTTGTCAAGGAGAGGAAAAAGCATCGTAGGGCGGAAAAACCCTGAAAACATGCGGGTTTTGATGCATAAAAATGCAGTCAAAATAATAGAAAACCAAGTCATTGACAGCCTCTAAAAAGAGATATATATTATGGAAAGATTGATTTCAGAAAGCTTCATCAAAAGGCGCCGTCTTTTGATTTTTATGTTGTCCAACGACTGTCTTCTTTCGTGCAGAAAGAGGGTTTTTTATATGCTTAAAAAAGGAGGAAAGAAGAAATTGAAAAAATGTGTAAAAGATATAGCGATGATTCTAGTTGGTTCTTTTTTATTTGCCGCAGCAGTGAACATGTTTGTCATTCCGCTTGAATTTGGTGAAGGCGGCGTCACGGGGCTGTCCATTATTTTTTATTATTTGTTTGAAATAGCACCGTGGCTGACGAACCTTGTGTTTAATGCCATCTTACTGCTTGTCGGCTATAAGTATTTAGACAAGAAGACCACGATTTATACTGTGGTTGCCGTCGCAAGTAACTCTCTATTTTTGCACCTGACCACAACATGGGTCGTGAATGTTCATGAATTGATCATTGGAGCGATTTTTGCAGGAATTATCATCGGAATTGGGATTGGTCTTGTGCTCAGAGCAGGTGGAACAACGGCGGGTTCTGCCATTCTCGGAAGAATTGCCAACAAGTATTTAGACTGGAACGTGAGCTATGCCATCTTGTTCTTTGATTTGATCGTTGTATTTGCTTCCTACTTTATTATTGGTGCGGAAAAATTAATGTTTACGATTGTGATGCTGTATGTGGCGACTAAGGTGATGGATTTCGTCATAGAAGGGCTTAACACGAAAAAAGCAGTGACGATTATTTCTTCATGCAAAGATGATATTGCAGAAGAAATCAATCACACCTTGGATCGAGGCGTAACCATTTTAAACGGTCGCGGTCATTATTCGAAGGAATCGAAGGAAATTCTCTATGCAGTCATTCAAAAACAGGAGCTGATGCGTTTAAAGAAAATCATTAAGAAAATTGATCGAGACGCATTCGTTGTTGTCCATGACGTGCGTGATGTGTTTGGAGAAGGATTTGTGAATATATAAAAAGTAAAAAAAGACACCTCCACTATAAAGTGGGGGTGTCTTTTCATATGTTGAGTGATCTTATGTTTAAGGGACTATTTTTTCAAGGTATCATCTTTTTTCTCGTTACTTTTCAGAACGAAAAAGCGTATACACTCAGCAATGGCCACTCCCACCACAAACAGGATGATGGGTGTAATGGTAAAAGGTTGTTTGAAGATGAACAAATACACGATATAACATAATGTTAATGTAATAACTAACGTGAGGTAATTGCTCAACGCTCTATTCAAGATCATCAACTCCTCTCTTTTAAGGTCTACAACTAGCCGGTATTGGTTGAGTTGAAAAGAATTTTCCACTTTCTGCCGTTCTCATCACTTTTTTTCGAGTTGAGTTTTCGTAAAACTTAGTATGATTAAAATAAGGATAAGCATTACATTTAAAAGCATATCGGTATTGAAAAACTGTATAGTACAGTGTGGTGGATGTGCCAGCAAGAAATGCAATAATAGCTGTAATCACACTAACTGGAGCTTTAGTAACAGCAGAAATGCTTGCTGCAGCAAGCCCAATTGTTACATTTTTTATGTTATAAGAATAGTTGAATTTTCCCATGTAAGAGCCGCCTTTTGGAACAGCTTGGGTTGTGAATTCTGTAGATACGGTATTATCCGTAGATACTTTTAAATTTTCATCCTTCCTACCATTAATAAAAAGTGTCTGAGTGTTGTTATAGAACTCCACTAAAGTTTCGCTATTGTTACCTTCCTCTTTAATTTTAACAACGTTTTTTTCTGAATCAGTGAAATCATAGGAGTACTTTATAAGACTGTCATTAAAAATAATTTTTTCAGAGAATAACTTACCCTCATAAGAATCTTTAAAGTTATTTTCCTTTACAGAAAATTTAGAGGGAGTAATAGCACTTGAATTAGACTGGGGGAGGATTGTTGCAATTAGTAAAATCAAACAGAAAAAAGTAAGCCTTTTCAAAGTAACTGCCCCTTTCATATTATATTATCGAATCAACTTATTAATTCCATAAAATTAAACTTATTCCTCTAAAAAAATGAAATAAACAGATAAATTTCTAATATATTACGGTTGATCATAATTCATCTGAGTATAAATACTCTTAATGAAACGAGCATTGTAAAGATGTGATATTTGGAATTCATCAGATATACCTCTTGTCACATCATACTATGTATTGTATAGTATGAATAGTTAGGAGTTGTAAACATGAATGCACAATTAAAAAAAGGATTACTGGAATTTTGTGTACTGGCGGTATTAAAGAAAGGCGATTCCTATGGTTATCAAATCATTAAAGATATGTCCCATTGTATTGAGATTTCAGAATCGACATTATATCCGATTTTAAAGCGTTTAGAGCAAAACAATTATGTGGAGACCTATTCCCAGGAACATAACAGTCGATTAAGAAAATACTACCGCATGACAGAAAGCGGGCGGGAGCATATGGCGCAGTTTTTAGAGGAATGGGATCAGGTGATGGCGATTTACGACTTTATTTCTGGAGGACAGGGCAATGAATAAAAAAGAATTTTTGAGCAGCCTAAAGAAGCATCTGCATCTTCTAGGTGACAAAGATAGTGATCGGTTTATCGAATACTACGATGAAATGATTGAGGATTATCAGGAAGATGGCTACAGTGAAGAGGAAGCGGTTCATCAAGTCGGGCAGCCTGCTATGATCGCTGAAGGGATTATGAAGGAACAAGGAATAAAAACCGTTCAGGTGCCGACGTTTGGAGAAAAAGCGACGAGACTCTCCATTCTCATTTTAGGCTTTCCGTTATGGGGCAGTATTCTAGCAACAGTCTTCCTGCTGATTCTTTCTGTGTATATGGTGATTTGGTGCATTCCACTCGTGACAGGTGCATTGACGCTTACTGGTCTGCTTGGCGGTTTTTGGAGCATCATTGGTTCTCCATTTATTTTTCAGGACGGTTTGCATGTGGTGGTGACGCAGGTTGGCGTTGGTATTCTTCTATTAGGTGTCGGATTATTAAGCGGCATAGCCACGGCGTATTTGACAAAGCTATTTGTGCAAATGACTATTCAAACCACTAAGGCATTCATGGGAATGTTTAAAAAGAAGGTCGTGAGAGTATGAACGTGAATGATTTAAAAAAGCAATGCATCAAATGGGGGATCATCTTCACCGTTGCCGGAGGAATTGTCATGGCAATTGGTTTTGGAATATCAGGCTTTGATTTAGATGCATATCACAACAATGACGAGAGTAACGTGTTCCGCACCATCAATTGGAGCAAGCCATAATAAATGAAAAAACCCGCTTATGCGGGTCTTTTTTTCGCTCGGGCCACAAAGAAGAAATAACAGCAAAGTGCGCCTAGATCACAAAGCATAATGATTAGACCCATTGGAAAGGCTGTTTGGCTTCCGGCTAGTCCGACAAGAGGGGTCATGCAAGCGCCTAGCAGCATTTGTGCCACACCGATCAGTGCAGCTGCACTTCCTGCATGCGCTCCGTGATGCTGCATCGCAAGAGACGGCGCAGATGTGCCGACAATTCCAACGCTTGAGACAACAAAAAACAGCGGAATCAGAATACCGTACAATCCTGCATCAATTGAGATCATGAAAAATAAAGTGACTCCCCCTAATGCAGCTGTCAGCAATCCAATACGAAGAACTTTCTCTTCACCGATTTTCGCAGCGACTCGGGCAAATACTTGTCCAGCCGTGATAATCCCAAGACTATTTACCGCAAAGGCCGCACTAAATCCTTGTGGAGAAAGGTTAAAAATCTCCTGAAGCACAAACGGTGAACCAGAAATATAGGCAAACATTGCTGCGAAGACAAGACCTTGTGATAGGGCATATCCAACAAAGAGACGATCGCTCGCTAGTATTTTCATCGCACCTAGGATCTGTTTGAAGCCCCCAGTCTGTCTGCGTTCCGCAGGTAAGCTTTCTTTCAATGAAAACATTGATCTTAGGAGCATTAGCGCTCCAAGGATTCCTAGAAGAACAAACACACCCTGCCACGTCGTGAACCGTAACATTTGTCCGCCCACGATAGGTGCCGCTGCCGGAGCAACCCCGTTGACTAACATCAGCAGTGCAAAGAATTTCGTCATTTCTGATCCTTCATAATGATCTCGGACAATGGCTCGTGCAATGACAATGCCTGCTGAACCAGCAAGTCCTTGAATCAATCTAAGAAGAATGAACGTCCAAATCGATGTGACCACTGTACAAAGAAGGGATGCTGCAATAAAAATGATCAATCCAATCATGAGCGGCTTTCTTCTGCCGACTGTATCACTGATTGGACCTGCAATCAGCTGTCCAAGAGCAAGTCCAATCAAACAAGCCATGAGACTTAACTGAGAAAGCGCCGTGCTTGCTTCAAAGTCACGGGCGATATTAGGTAAAGCAGGTAAATACATATCCATTGCCAGCGGAGCAAGGGCTGTTAAAGATCCGAGCAATGCGGCAAGGAGAAATCGATTTTTTTTCGATTCTTGGGGATAGGATAAAGAACTCATATGATGACAACACTCCTCGTATACTTCCTCAACACAGCATAATGAATCAAGCGTTCCTTTTCAATGAAAAATTTTCAGAGATGATTCCGTGCAAAATGATTGATCTTTCGAATGAGACTCTTTACATTGAATGAGTAGAGAAAAGAGTAAGGTGATCGCATGCAGTGATTGCATGATACGTATACCCACTAATAGAGAGCAGGAGGTGCTGACATGAAGCAGCAAGAGCTGATTATTCGTCAAGCAGTCAAAGAAGATCATGAGGCCATCACACGCGTGCTGATCAAATCCTATGCACAGTATGAGCCGCAATTTACAGAAGAAGGTTGGCAAAATTATTCTGCCGCGCTTGCAGCAGCCGTAGATAATCCGAACATGGAGCTGATGCTTGTGGCGGAACATGACGGCAAGGTCGTGGGGACGCTTCAAATGTTCCGGTCATCAGAGCAAGCGTATGACAAACCCGAAATGGGCATTACATCAGCCATCGTCCGGTTTTTAGGAGTAGATCCCGATGTGAGGGGAAAAGGCATTGCAGAATCATTGCTGCGTAAAAGTATTGAACTGACGCAATCATGGGGCGAAAATGTCCTGTATCTTCATACATCTGATAAAATGCAGGCCGCCATTCGCCTATATGAAAGAATGGGCTTTGAGCGTGCGCTTGATAAAGAATTTGTGAACCAAAATGGGACACATGTCAAGAGCTATCAATATTTGATCAAGAAAGAACAGCCGGCAGGTTCATAGTATAACGTGCAGCAAAAGGAAGAGCTTACCTCCATGACAAGCTCTTCCTTTTTTCAATTTACGCCCACAGTGCCAGCGCCCAATAGGATACCACCCACGAGATGAAACCGAACATGACAAAGAATTTTAACATGCGCTCATAAGGAGACAGCTTTCGTTCTTTCTTCGTTTTCACCAGCTGCCAATAAAGGACATAGCCGCAAATCATGAGGATGATTTGTCCAAGCTGTGTAAAGTTTTCAAGAATCGTGATTCCGTTCATTTATTTCACCTCATCATAGGTCTTCCATAAGTAAATGAGGCAATCCTTTATTTCTTCAAAAAAAATCGGTGTATACTGGAAAGAGACCAAATGTTTAGAGGGAGTTGTGACATGTTGTTTTCGCTGCATGCGAATCGTTGGGATGAAGTCATCGAGAGAAAAATCAAATACGATCAGAAAGTTGTGGAACATACCTGTCAGCTGTTAGACGCACAGGGACAGCAGGCTGTGCTGTTTCACAAGATTGAAGAACCGTTTACGATGAGGGCAGGTGAGGGTGCTCTAACCATTCCAAAAGGGAGCTATACGACCGCCTATTATTGGAAGGATCGTCCTTATAACATATATTTCTGGAGAGATGATCAAGGGAAGGAACTAGGATCTTATTTTAATATGGTGGGAGATACACAGTTCAACGGGCAGCTGGTCATGTTTGAAGACCTCATTATTGATCTTCTTGTTCTTCCGAATGGTGATGTCTTTGTGCTGGATGAAGATGAATTGCCGGAGAGTTTAGCGGATTTTGAACACGGTACAGTACGGCGGGCATTAGAGAGCGTGACGGCTTCGTTAGAAAGCATTCTCGATCAAGTGAGGGCAGATGCCGAAGGGAAATATCATCACAGCTTGTTTGAGCCGATGTTGAAATAGAAAAAACGATTCCTCGCTGAAAGGAATCGTTTTTTCTGTTAAACCTTAATACGGTTTAATCGTTTTTGTAAATTGGTTTTTGTTTTGGAGGCTTTTAGCTGTTTGACAGCGCTTTGAGCCGCTGCTTTTGTTTTCTTTGTTCGTTTGGTTTCTGCTTTTTTGACCTTTTGTTTAGCGTCCGTCACTTTCTTTTGATAAGCGACTTGTTTTTTAACTTTGTCGAGCCGGTTTTGCAGGCTTGTTTTTTCTTTGCCTTTATTTAGTTTTTTGATGGCCGTTTGAGCACTTTTAATAGCGCCCTGTGTTTTGTTCTTTTCGGCTGTTTTGACCTTTGCACGTGCCGAGCGGATATCAATGGCTGCTTGGACTTTCTTCACCCGTTCTGTGAGTGCTGTTTTTTGCTTGCTTGCAGTGAGCCTGCCAATTCTCGTTTTGGCTTGATTGACATCTGCCTGCTTTTTAGATGTTTCGGCTGTTTTGACAGCACTGGCCGCAGCCTTTAAAAAGGTGGATTGCGGCACATATTGCACGCGGCCATAGCCGAATTGCGGATCCTTCCCTTTTGCGCCAAGATCCACTGTATAGCTGCGCAATAAAGTGCGAAGCTGTGCATTTGTTTTCTTCGGATGAAGCTGCTTTAACAGTGCCAGCATTCCTGTGACATGCGGCGTGGCTTGTGATGTCCCCGTTGCATACCAATATTCATTTTTTAAATAAGTGCTGATAACGTTCTCGCCAGGGGCAGAAAATTCAATCCCTTTTCCTGTATTCGAGATAGACGCGAGTTTGTCTTTGGAAGTTGTTGCAGAAACGGCAATGACACTATTGTAAGCGGCAGGATAGCTAATATCATTCTTTTTCCCATCATTTCCGCTTGCAGCGACTACAAGCAGTCCTTTTTTATAGGCTTCATCTACTGCTGAACGCAAGATGGGGATATTGTCTTCAAAGCCTAAACTTAAATTAATAATGTCCATCTTGTTGGTAATCGCCCAATCGATGCCTCGAAGCAGACTATACAGGTCGCCTTCTCCCTTTTTATCTAACACTTTCACAGCATACAGCTTCACACCGGAAGCGACGCCGACTGTTCCATAATCGTTATTAAGCGCACCAATCGTGCCGGCGACATGTGTGCCATGTCCTTCATCATCTTTATAAGAGGATGTGTAGTTCACGAATGATTTACCGCCGGCTACCTTTAAATCCTCGTGTGAGAAAATGCCAGTATCTAATACGGCTACTTTTACATTTTTACCAGTGACGCCTTCTTTTATTGCTTGCTTGATATTTAGTTTTTGCAGATTGTAAGATTTTTGTACCAATGCATCCTGATTAGTAGCAGCGGCTGTTTTCTTTACAGTAGAAGCCGCGAGTTTGACCTTTACGTTTTTTGAGACGTAAGCGATGTTTGGGTCTTTTTTGAGTGAGGTGACCGCTTGTTCATCTGCTGTCACAGCGACAGCGGGAAGATGTATGTACTGTGCGTTCACTTTCTCACTTTCCTCAATAGCTGTTTGTTTTCCTTTTTGATTTTTATAGACGATGATGACATCTGTTTCTTTTGGCGGTGCAGCTGCCTGCGAATGGAAGGGCAAAGCAGTTGTCAACGCAAGAAGAAACGCAATGACGATAAGTAATTTCTTTTTCAATGCGTGGCTCCTCTCATCCGATGACCTCGGTCTTTTTTCTCTATTATATCGGAGAAAGCAGAGGGATGGGATAGTAGAATTGTCGTCTTGTTCAGAAAGTTATTTTTACAAGTAACCTGAAATTGAAATTCATAGAATTCTAGTAGACAATAGAGACATCATGATAAGAGAAAGAAGGACATGCTGATGAACGTAAAAGAGTATATGACGTATGATGCGACTGGCTTGGCAGCACTTGTGCGGAATAAGCAGGTAACGCCCGAGGAGCTTATGAAGGCGGCATTTGATAGATTGAATGAGGTCAATCCAGAACTAAACGCTGTGATACGGACGAGACAAGAACAAGTTTTAAAAGACATCAAGGAGTTACATGAGTATCAGCCATTTGCGGGCGTTCCGTTTGTGCTGAAAAATATATCACAAGGGATAAAAAATGAACCGCTGACAGCAGGAGCTTTGCTGTTAAAGGATGTAAAAGCAAATTCGGATTCGCACTTTGTTGATCGGTTGAAGCAGGCTGGTTTTCTCATGATCGGACATACAAATACACCGGAATTCGGTTTAAGAAATGTGACGGAGCCTGCGTTACATGGTCCAACGAGAAATCCTTGGAATACAGACTATTCTCCGGGAGGCTCAAGTGGCGGGACAGCAGCAGCTGTTGCAAGCGGCATTGTACCTGCTGGCGGAGCAAGTGATGGCGGTGGTTCCATCCGGATTCCAGCATCCTTTACCGGTCTGTTCGGCCTTAAGCCTACGCGGGGAAGAACGCCAGTAGGCCCAGGCGCAGGAAGGCAGTGGCAAGGGGCTTCCATCGACTTTACACTTACAAAAACAGTACGGGACAGTGCAGCCCTTCTTGATCTTCTTCAAGTCATTCAGCCTGAAGCTGCTTTCCAAACTCCGTTATACGATGGCAGTTACCAAGAGGATCTGGCGAAACGTACATCTTCTATGCGAATTGCTTACAGCGTAGAATCTCCAGTTGGCACGAAGGTCAGTGAGGAAGCGAAGCAGGCGGTTCAGCAAACAGTGAAATGGCTGAGTGAGCAAGGTCATCAAGTAGAGGAAGCCAAGCCGGAAATTGATGGGATTCATCTCATGCAGCAATATTACGTGATGAACAGCGGAGAAATGTCTGCGTTATTCACTTCCTTGGCTCGTTCGTTAGGGCGTCCAGTAAAGCCGGAGGAAACGGACATCGTGGCATGGGTGCTGGCGGAGGCTGGCAAGAATGTGACCGCTGCTGCTTATACAGAAAGTCTTGATGCGTGGGATCGGGCTGCTGCACAAATGGCATCATTTCATCAAACCTACGATCTCTATGTGACACCAGCTACTGCCTATTCAGCTCCAAAGGTAGGTGAGCTTATGCATTCAGATCAGGAAACAGCCGCACTTTTACGTGTGTCATCTCTTTCCATGCAAGCACAGCAGGATCTGATTTATGACATGTTCCTCAAGAGCTTGACCTACACCCCATTTACACAGCTTGCCAACTTAACAGGTCAGCCATCAATGAGTGTTCCTGTTCATCTTACTAGCGCGGGCATGCCTTTAGGGGTACAGGTGACAGCACCTAAAGGAAAAGAGGACTGGCTGCTCAGGCTTGCGGCGGAAATGGAGACATCCTCGATTTGGAAAGGAACTAGTCAATTAAATCGATAACGCATGATAAGCGACTTTGGTCTATGGAGGGAAAAGAGTGTCACACGTGAGTACGAAGGACAAAATCATTCAAACGGCAGCACTTCTTTTACGTAAACAGGGATACCATGCGACAGGATTGAATCAAATTATCAGAGAGAGCGGCACACCTAAAGGCTCTCTTTATTATTACTTTCCAAATGGAAAAGAAGAGCTGGCCATTGCATCTGTTGAATACATTAGTCAAAAGGTCATCAATCAAATTGAAGAAGGCTTTGCCTATTCGGATGACCCATATATCGCCATCGATCGTTTTATGACCAAGATCATTCGAGGATTTATGGAGAAAGAAAGTGAAAGAGGGATTCCAATTGTCTTGCTTGCGGCAGAGTCCAAGCCTGAAAACGCGCAGCTTCATGCTGCATGCAAACAAGAAATGATCCGCTGGCAGGAGCTTGTAAAAGAAAAGCTAATGAACAGCGGGTATGAAGAAAACAAAGCGGATGAGCTGGCTTCTCTCCTTCACTCAATGGTCATCGGGGGTTTATCGATGACCACTGCACTCAAACAAACGACCCCTTTAGAACACGTAAAAAGTTACCTTAGACACTTATTTATGCGAGAAGAGTAAAAAATCTCTCGCATATTGTCTATCTATTATATCAATTGGTCTATATAATATAGATAGTCAATTTGTCATGAGGAGTGATGGGATGTCGGAGCAACCGCAATCGATGAAGCAATCCGAAGGTACCTTTTTTTATACCGTGTCTGGTTCCGGAAAGCTGTATGGGCTGGAGAATCAGCTTGTTCATATGCTGGCAGAAGCAAATCAAACGAATCAGCTGTTTGAGCTTGCTTTAATCACAGGTGGGAAAGGAGCTTATTTCCCGTTGCACTGTCATGAGCACTTATTTGAAACCATTTTTGTGCTGGAAGGAAAGCTTGAAGTGATGCTGGACGGTAAAAAATACATGGTCACAGCCTTTGATTATATTCATATCCCGCCCAAAACGATTCATGGCTACAGAATGCATAGTCATAAAACAAGATTTATTTCATATACGCTGGGCGGAAAAATGACAGATGTCTATCAGCAAATTGGGAAGAGGCTTTTTCAGAATGAATGGTCTATGACTCATCATGCTTTCGATGCATCCAGTTTTCAGCAGGCTGAAAAAGAAAGCGATATCATCCTGATGCATGGAATCAGAGAACTGTCTAATACAACGAGGCCCTCCGTTTTATTTCATAGTCAGCTTCCTCACGAGGTACAGCCTTATGTATTAGAGGCTGGTGAAGGGAAGCAATACATCATTGATGGTCAGATTCATCAACTGATTGCAACAGTAGAAACAACAGGAGGCGGATTCAGTCATTTTGTGGTTGAAGGAGCGAAGGAGAAATATTTCCCGCCGCATTATCATCAAGTTCATACAGAAGCAATCTATTGTGTGGAAGGGAAGATGAACCTTCATTTGAACGGAGAGGATATTTGCTTGATGCCGGGTGACTTTGCCTATATCCCGCCGGATACGATTCACTCTTATGAATTTGTGTCTCATTCAAATAAAATGTTGGTTTTGCTGCTTCCAGGAGAAATTGAGCAGGTGTATGAGCAGTTTGAAGAATCTCCAAGCCCAAGTATATGTCCCTATTTTATTCAAGAAGGGAATTTCATGTTCAATCGGGAGACTTCCACTCAATATGATTTGTTTTTTGTTGAAAAGGAATAATTGTGTAACGCGTTACACGACATTATGAGTCTGTCGAAACAATCGACAGGCTTTTTTTGGTTTTTTGCCTCCTCCACATAAATTTCTCATTTGATGAATGAACCATTCATTCAAGGTGAAGCTAAGTAAAGATGACTTGAGCTAAAGGAGGAAGGGCATGTGAGGGCTGTTACTTATCAAGGGAAAAATAGCATTGCAGTGAAGAAAGTAGATGCACCGTCGATTCAAGATCGGGAAGATGTGATCATACGTATTACATCAACAGCAATTTGTGGATCAGATTTACATTTGTATCAGGGGAATTTCCCGCTTCCAATCGGCTATGTGATTGGGCATGAACCAATGGGGATTGTGGAGGAAGTTGGCCCGGATGTCACAGCCGTAAAAAAGGGAGACCGTGTCGTCATTCCATTTACAGTTGCATGTGGTAAATGCCAATATTGCGATCATCACTTAGAAAGCCAATGTGACAACTCAAACCCGCACTACGATTCGGGTGGACTTTTTGGCTATAGTGAGAAATATGGGAATTACCCCGGAGGACAGGCAGAGTATTTACGCGTACCTTTTGGCAACTATACCCCGTTTAAGATCCCAGATGATTGCGAGCTGGAGGATGAACAATTGCTCTTCTTATCGGATGTCCTGCCAACCGCCTATTGGAGTGTAGAGCACGCAGGTGTGAAAAAAGGCGATACGGTCATCGTGCTAGGCTGCGGACCTGTTGGGTTAATGGCGCAGCAATTTGCTTGGCAAAAAGGGGCAGAACGTGTGATTGCCGTCGATTACATTGATTACCGCCTGCGGCATGCAAAACGGATGAACGGCGTGGAAGTCTTTGATTTTACAGAAGATCCCGACATGGGAGAAACGTTAAAGGAGCTCACCAAGGGCGGAGCCGATGTTGTGATTGATTGTGTGGGAATGGACGGAAAGAAGTCGCCGCTTGAAAAAATTGAGCAAAAGCTCAAGTTGCAAGGCGGAACGATCGGACCCATTCAAATTGCCACAAAAGCCGTTCGCAAATGTGGAACAGTGCAGATGACGGGTGTGTACGGCGGCCTGTACAACATGTTTCCATTAGGCGCTTTTTTCGCAAGAAACGTCACCCTGAAAATGGGCCAAGCCCCGGCGAGAGGATACATGTCAAAGCTCTATCAAAAAGTGACAAGCGGTGAAATTGATCCTAGAGCGATTATTACTCACAAATTGCCATTAGATGAAGCTGCTCATGCGTACCACATCTTCAATGACAAACAGGATGATTGTATAAAGGTCGTTTTAAAGCCATAAAAAGAAGGCTTAGGAGTATTCCTAAGCCTTTAATGTGTGCTTGTCCATCATTTTTTCGATTAATTCAAAAAATGTTTTTTTATCTTCCTCTGAAAGGTGGTTGAACAATTGATTCACAAGCAGCTGGCGATTGTCGATCATTTGTTTAGCAATTTGTTCACCCGATTCAGAGAGTTCAATCCACACAGTACGGCGGTCATTATTATTTCGAGAGCGGATGATCAGCCCTTCGTCTTCTAAGTGATTGAGAGCGGTTGTTGTTGCAGAGGGAGATAATGAAACTTCCTGCAGAATATTTTTCACAGTACATGATTGATGGCGGTAGATGATACGTAAAATAAACCCTTTAACATTCGTGACGTTTTTCGGAATATTTTCTTCATCTATTTGTTTCGTCGCCTTTAAATACTTTGTCAGTGCATGGTCTAACAAACTTGCCTCTAGCTCGAAATGTTGCATTCTCCATACCTCTTTTCCTATTGCATTCGCATTTCCGATCAATTACTAGGTCTATCTTATCATAATAATCAACATGATTTAAACCAAAATGGAAGACGGCTATAAAATTACCTATATTATCAATTAATATAAAGAACAATTCCAAAATGAAATGATTTTACTTTCAGCTGTTTTTATTTTAGAATGTGAATGAGATAAAATCTGCCAACCCAATTCGCTGGAAATTGGCTATTGGAAATCAAACGTTTGGAGATGAAGATATTGAATACTTTACAGGCATTACTAAACGACAGAATGGAACGCTCTTCACAAATTGAGGCGGTAACTGGCGGAGGGGTGTCTTATACATTTGAAGAATATGCAAAACGCATCGACCAGCTTGCTCATTACTTACATCAAAAAGGAATTCGAAAAGGTGACCGCGTTTGCTTTATTTGTCAAAACCATCATCACTTTTCAACGATTATGCTGGCAGCCATTAAAGCAGGTGCAGTCGCAGTTCCGCTGAGCTGGCAGCTTACTTCTTTTGAGCTGGAAGGTATTTTGAAAAAAGCAGAGCCAAAGGCTTTATTTTTTGACCGAGAATTCCGTGACATGATTGCTGCGGTGAATGTGTCTTTAGACAACTGTCTCATGGCGGAATCTGGTGTAAATGCGAAAACAACGCAGCTGTTTGAAGACATATTAGCTTCAAACGATGGCAGTGATCTTGCGGAAGAGGTATCAGAAGAGGATCTAGCGATGATCTTATTTACCTCTGGGACAACGGGGAATCCAAAAGGCTGTATGGTCGGACATGGACGAATCTATCAATTTTTAACAAGACGCGGGAATCGAGGATTTGACTTGAAAGGGAAACGGTACTTGGCGAGTCACCCTCTCTATCATATGAGTTCAATTAATCATCTGATCGCTGCTGCCATTGAAGGGTATACACTTGTTTTCTTACATGATGCAACACCGAAGCGCATTTTAGAAACGATCGAAAAAGAAAGAATAACGTTCATGATGGCTTTCCCATCAGCTTATACGTACATGCTGGAAGAAATGAAGCGCGGTTCGTATGACCTTTCATCCTTTGAAATTGCGATTTCTGGCGGTACGAAGGTGCCGGTCCGTTTGATTAAGGACTACAAAGAAGCAGGCATTCAGATGATGCATGGCTATGGAAGCACGGAAGCATGGGTTGTCAGTGCGTGGCATCCTGCGATGGGCGAGGATAAAATGGGCTCTGCTGGTAAAGTGGATCCAGATGTAGAAGTGAAAATCGTTCATCCTGAGACTGAGGAAACACTGCCAGCTGGAGAAATTGGCGAAGTCGTCATGAGAAGCCCATTTTATTTCTTAGGCTATTATCATCAGCCTGACGCTACTGCGAAGGTGCTCAAAGATGGCTGGTTCCATATGGGAGATGCAGGCTATCTAGATGAAGACGGGTTTCTATTTATCACAGGCAGATACAAAGATGTGATTTTATACGGCGGAGATAATATCTATCCTGATCAAGTAGAAGAAGTCATTGAACAAATTCCAGGTGTGATTGAATCAGCTGTCATCGGGGTGCCGGACGAATTATATGGTGAAGTGCCAAGTGCATATATCGTAAAAGACGAATCCGCCGATTTCTGCGAAGAAGATGTGGTGAACTATTGTCAGGAACGTTTGGCAGATTACAAAGTGCCATCCATTCATTTCATCAGTGAACTGCCAAAAAACAAGCTTGGTAAAATCATGAAGAAAGATTTACGTGAATTGGTTGTGAATGCTTAGTACCTATTCTGCTATAATGAAATTTGAATGATTTTTTGTTTTTCTAACGTTTTGGAGGGAAAGGGTTTGCGACATATTCTTCGTAAGAAACACGTTCACGATTTGTTGGAACAGAGCAGACAGCAAAAGGTAAAGAAAACGCTGGGCGGGCTCGATCTCACGCTTCTTGGTATAGGGGCAGTGATTGGTACAGGGGTTATGGTGTTAACTGGTATTACAGCGGCTAAAGATGCAGGACCGGCTGTCATTTTCTCCTTTGCGATTGCAGCCATTGTGTGCAGTTTGGCAGCACTTTGTTATGCAGAAATGGCTTCAGCGCTTCCTGTATTCGGCAGTGCATACATTTATTCATATACGACCATGGGCGAGCTTGTAGGTCATTTAATGGGATGGACCTTATTATCTGTCTATATGCTGACTGCTTCAGCTGTCGCCAGCGGCTGGTCGAGTTATTTCAACAGCCTGCTCGAGGGATTTGGAATTTCGATTCCGCATCAATTCTTAGCGGGGCCGGAGCAAGGCGGATATATGAATTTGCCGGCGATTATCATTGCTTTACTAATTGCGTGGATCTTATCTAGAGGAACGAAGGAAAGTAAAAAATTTAATAATATCATGGTGTTTGTGAAACTCGGTATTATTGTTCTTTTCATTGTAGTAGGCGGCTTTTATGTACAGCCAGCCAATTGGCAGCCTTTTATGCCGTTTGGTGCAGAAGGCGTCATTGCCGGTGCTGCCGCTGTATTTTTTGCCTTTTTAGGGTTCGATGCGATTTCTGCTTCAGCAGAAGAGGTGAAAAATCCGCAGCGGAACCTGCCAATTGGGATTATAGGTTCATTACTTATTTGTACGATCATTTACATTGTCGTTTGTTTGGTCATGACAGGCATGGTGCACTATACAAAGCTGAATGTCACAGAGGCTATGTCCTATGTCCTGCAAAGTGTACATCAAAATAGCGTGGCTGGTATTATTTCTGTTGGTGCGGTCATTGGATTGATGGCTGTGATTTTCGCCAATAATTATGCAGCAACTCGAATTGCCTATGCGATGGGCCGAGACGGACTTTTGCCTAAAGTGTTTTCAAAAACAAACAAAAGCGATACGCCTGTTGCTAGCATATGGATGATTGGCGGAATGACAGCTGTTATTTCAGGCTTTATTGATTTGAAGGATCTGTCCAACTTAGCGAATATCGGTGCATTATTAACGTTTGCCATGGTTAGTTTATCTGTGCTTATTTTGAGAAAGACACATCAGCAGCTTGAGAGGGGCTTTAGGGTTCCTTTTGTGCCGGTTTTGCCGATTATCTCAATGGGCTGCTGCTTGTTCCTTATGCTCAACTTACCAGGCCGGACATGGCTTTACTTTGGGGTTTGGCTGTTAATCGGTGTCGTCATGTACGCAGCGTATTCAAACAAACACAGTGAATTAGCGAAATCTTCATGAGAAAAAGGTGCAAATCCGTTGACGATTTGTGCCTTTTTTCATACGATTTGGGATAAGCTATAAAAGAGATGATGGACGGAACAAGAGGAGGATGAGGGGTATGATTAGTGTTAGTCCTTATATTGTTGTAGAAGATGTGAAAGAATCTCTTCAATATTATCAAGGGATTTTTGGTGGGGATATTCAGATCTTAAATGAACATCAAGACCGTGTCCTGCATGCTGAATTGCACCTTGGGGAATCACTGCTTCATTTTTCAGATACATTTGGACGTACACCAAAGCCAGAGAATCTGAGATTGATCATGCAGTTTGACAATGAAGAAGAACTAAAGGCTGTCTATGAAGCGCTGGAAGCTGATGGAGATGTACTGGTCGAATTACAGGATACCTTCTTTGGCGCACTTCACGGACAAGTACAGGACCGGAAAAATGGGTTGATCTGGGTTCTGAATTATATGAAATAGACGAAGACCTTCACCAGTGTGAAGGTTCAGCGTGTAGACAAACCCTCGCATTCTGTGTCAGGTCTGCGTGCCGGTGCTCACGAATGCCCAATTCGCTCCGCTCCGGTACTCGCCCTTCCTAGGGCTGCAAAGGTTTTCTATCACGCTGAGAAGAGAACAAAGGCCTTCACCATAGTGAAGGTTTTTTTGTGAGTGTTTTTATTTTCTGAAAAATGGAAAATATGCTATGTTGGAAGAATAAAAGGACAAGGAGAAGGGTGGCAAAGGAATGGAACAAATTGAGTTTCAATCAATCCAAACAAATGGTGTAACACTTCATACAGCAATGGCTGGACCGGAAAATGGCCCGCTGCTTGTGCTGCTCCACGGGTTTCCTGAGTTTTGGTACGGCTGGAAAAATCAAATCATCCCCTTGGCTGAGGCAGGCTATCGTGTTGTCGTTCCTGATCAAAGAGGCTACCATCTAAGTGACAAGCCAGAAGGAGTCGAATCCTACGTATTAGATCAACTGAGAGATGATATTGTGGGTTTGATCAAGACGCTGAGCCCGAACCAAAAGGCGATTGTCGGCGGACATGACTGGGGCGGAGCTGTTGCTTGGCATTTGGCTTCAACCCGTTCTCAATATGTCGAGAAATTAATCATTGTCAATATGCCGCATCCGCGGGTCATGATGAAGGTTCTTCCATTTTATCCGCCACAGTGGAAGAAAAGCTCCTATATTGCTTTCTTTCAGCTTCCGAATGTGCCAGAGGCAGCACTCCAAGAAAATCAATTTCAAAAACTGGATGAAGCCATCGGACTGACGGCAAGACCACATTTGTTCTCGAAAGAAGATATATTAAGCTATAAGCTGGCTTGGACGCAGCCAGGCGCCTTGACCTCCATGCTGAATTGGTATCGTGCCATTAAAAAGGGCGGCTTTGAAAAGCCGATATCTACACGTATTTTAGTACCTGTTCGCATGATCTGGGGGATGGAAGACAAGTTTTTAAGCAGAAAACTGGCAAAGGAAACGATAAAGATTTGCCCTAATGGCCAACTGATTTTTGTCGATGATGCTTCTCATTGGATCAATCATGAAAAGCCAGAAGTGGTGAACAAACTCATACTCGAATTTTTGATCTAAAGAAAAAAGCTCTGGTCAGGGGACCAGAGCTTTTGTGATTTACCCGATATGATTCTTTTTCAACGGAGCAGGTTCATCATCCCAGCATTCAATGTTCTCATTGTTTGGAACGGCATTTTTATAAAAGACTGGATCTTTCCCCTCTTTTTTCTGCCGTGAATAATCCTTTAATGCTGCAAAGGCGACTTTAGATAGCATGGTAATGGCAATGAGGTTGACGATGACCATTAAGCCCATAAACAGATCGGCAAGATTCCAAACAAAAGGAACACTTGCTACAGCACCGAATAAAACCATGGCAATGACCGCAATACGGTATCCAATCAACCATGCTTTGCTTGATTTAAGGAATTCAATGTTCGTTTCACCATAGTAATAATTCCCGATTAGCGTACTAAACGCAAATAAGAAAACCATAATGGCAAGAACACCAGAAGCCCAAGGACCGATGTGTTCACTCAAAGATGCTTGAGTGAGCTCAATACCTGTTAATTTTGTCGTTTTATATGCACTTGAGAAAAGGACGATAAAGGCAGTACTTGTACAAATAATCAGAGTATCAATTAAGACACCAAATGCTTGGATCAGTCCTTGCTTTACAGGGTGGGTCGTCACGGCAGCTGCAGCAGCGTTTGGTGCGCTACCCATCCCAGCTTCGTTTGAGAATAGACCCCGTTTAATCCCTTCCATAATGACGGCACCCATGGTACCTCCTGCAAACTGCTCAATACCGAATGCATGTGAAATAATAGTCTTGACCACACCAGGCAGTTCAGTAATGTTTGTAATCATGACAAAAAGAGCAATACCAATATAAGCGACAGCTAAGAAGACCACAATGTATTCTGCCATCTTGGCAATCGTTTTGACCCCGCCGAAAATGATGATACTAAATCCGATAGCCATAATGACGCCTACGACCAAACGATTTGTACCAAATGAATTTTCGAAAGCAATGGTAATAGTGTTCGACTGTACAGCATTAAAGACAATACCGAAAGAAATGGTGATTAATACAGCAAACAAGATCCCCATCCAGCGTTTCTTTAAGCCTTTTTCAATATAGTAAGCGGGACCACCGCGAAAGCCTGATGCATCTTTTACTTTATACACTTGGGCAAGCGTACTTTCAACAAAGCTTGACGCGGAACCGATAATGGCTAGGAGCCACATCCAAAAAATAGCACCCGGACCACCCATGGCAATTGCAATCGCAATCCCAGTAATGTTCCCAGTTCCAACCCGAGCCGCCATACTAATAGCAAAGGCTTGGAATGGCGATACGCCAGATTTTTGTTTGTTTGTTCCTTCTTTCAGAACGATCACCATTTCCTTAAGCATACGCACTTGAAGGAAACGAGACCTGAATGTGAAATAAAGACCGACAAGAATTAATAGTGCAACAATAATATATGACCATAGATAACCATTTGTTGTTGTTAATAAATCATTCATAACATCACCTCTTCTAATTCATCCTATTTTTTTAAAAAATACTGAGATCCCACTCTTTAGCGAGCTTTTTCAGCATCATGACACCGGTAATGCTATTACCACAATCGTCAATGGCGGGACCGTAAATACCGATTCCACAGCCTGTCTGAAACGGGAACTCTCTTCTTGCGCTTGGCGGAACGCAAGCCATAATTCCTCCAGACACACCACTTTTGGCTGGTACGCCTACGAAAGCTGCAAAATTCCCAGACGCATTATACATGCCGCATGTCAGCATCAATGCCTTTGTTAGTCTGGCGATATCCTTTGGGATGACTTGGACTTGTTTAAAGGGATGGTAGCCATCACTTGAAATAATTAGTCCAATCAAGGCGATGTCCTCAGTTGTGACCTCGATGGAACATTGCTTTAGGTACACTTCTAATGTCTCTTCGACATCTGATTCTAAATAATTGGTTTCTTTTAAGTAATAAGCAAGAGCACGGTTGCGGTGCGCAGTTGCCCATTCTGATTGATAAACCTCTTCATTAACAGAAGGACGCTTACCTATTAAGTTTTCGATTAAATCGAAAATATATGCTAGCTTTTCTGTAGAAGTCTTTCCAGGAAGGATGGAGGATACGGTAATAGCTCCAGCATTAATCATTGGATTAAAGGGTTTCCCTGGTTTATGCATCTCAAGACGGTAGATGGAATTAAATGCATCACCAGTTGGCTCTACATCTACCCGATCCAAGACGTAAGGTACGCCTCTTCCTAAACAGGCAGCTATAAAGCTGATGACTTTTGAGATACTTTGCAGGGTAAAGGGAACGTCCCAATCACCATATCGTACAGATGATCCATCTGGGCCTATCACGCTGATACCAAGTTGAGAGGAATTCACTTTTCCAAGTGCTGGAATGTAGCCAGCATTCTGCCCGTTTGTGTAATACGGACGTATTTCTTCTGCCCATTGATCAACAGAAGACTGGCATGCGTGTTGTGTATTTTTAGAAATTGCTGTTTTCATACGATTCCTCCAATCAAAAATCAAAAAGTACCCTATTGAATTGGCGGATGACAAAAAATGCGATCAAATAGGCACGAAAACATGTTACACATCTTCAAAGAACTTGTCATGCGCTGCTTGCACCACTCCTTTACACCTAAATATATGTACAAATGAAGGCATTGTCGGCGGAAAAACAAAAAGGGTTTTTAGTGAAAATTCAGAAAACGCTTACATATAGTTTCACTAAAATTGTTCATTCAATTTATCTTGGAAACTACACAATCTGACGTAAATCTACAGAAAAACTTACAAATAAAAATCAGTCTGTCGATGATTGTCGTCAATGATCAAAACACTGAATAGCTGAAAGGTCACCTTGCTGCCCCGGAGAATAGTCATAAAAAAGGATTTTGAGGATAAAAGGAGCAGTGAAAATTATTTTTTTGTACATTGTGGAGAAAAGAGTCTCCTTGTATACTGTGGCTATGCAAACAGGGGAAGGGATGTCAGTCATTTGAGTTTAAATCAGCTTGTCAAAAAGGACGCATTCATTTTAATTTTTATGATGGTCATTGTGCCGCTTGCAGGAGAGCTGAAGTTTTATCCTGTGAATGAGACGTTTCGCATCAGCTTTGGAGCACCTGCGTTTTTCTTTTGCTTATTACTCTTAAGAAAATCTAGACCGCTATTGCCGGGATTTTTAACAGGCGCAGCCATTGTGCTTTTTCGGGTAGGCTTAGATTTGATTCAGCAGAATGCTGATCTTGCTTCATCATTTTATCAGCAATTCCCAAGCTTCTTTTTCTATTTCACTTATGCTTTCCTGTTTTTTGCCGTCCGTACGGGACGCTTTAAACAGCGCTCTATTTTCATTGGGATCATCGGTCTGATGATCGAATTAGTTGCTGATTTTGTCGAGCTGTTTGTACAATTCTTAGTGTTTGATACAACGATGACCTTATCAAAGCTGAGCGATATGTTCTTCATTGCGTTTGCTCACAGCTTTGTGGTGATCAGTTTTTTTAATATGATGAAGCTGTATGAGGCCCAATCAAGAGAAAAGCAGATCATGAAACAAAATGAGCATATGATGATGGTCATTTCGAATTTATATGAAGAAACGGTTCATTTAAAGAAAACGTTAAAACATACAGAGCATATTACGCAGGAATCATACCGGCTTTATCGTTTGCTGCATGAACACGAAGCAGGGAAAAAAGTGAGTCAGGAGCTGTTAAAGCTCGCAGGAGAAATTCATGAAGTGAAAAAGGACAATCAGCGTATTTATGCTGGGCTTTCAAAGCTGATTTCGAAGGAAAATATGCAAGACTATATGAAGGCGGAAGAGCTCGTCCAAATTGTCATCCGGATTCAAGAGAAGTATGCTCTATCTCTGGGGAAAAACATCTCCTTCACATCTGATATAAGGGGCATTCATCTGCATGATTATCATGTGTTTATTTTCTTATCGCTGATTAATAATTTAATGGCCAATGCAGTCGAAGCAATAAAAGATACCGGGATGATCTCACTCGAATTGAAAGGAAGTCATGATAAAATAGAGATTCGGATTGAAGATGACGGACCAGGGATTCCTAAAAAAATGAGAGAGATTGTGTTTGATCCAGGGTATACCTCCAAATTTGATGCATTTGGAACACCTTCTACAGGGATTGGCTTATCCTATGTGAGAGAGCTGGT
The DNA here is from genome assembly GCF_001974945.1 of Bacillus sp. I-2. Lineage (NCBI taxonomy): Bacteria > Bacillati > Bacillota > Bacilli > Caryophanales > Bacillaceae > Bacillus > Bacillus sp. I-2. Next base: position 45,922 of record NZ_LZRW01000043.1, read on the forward strand.
TCAAGAGCTTGGCGGTCATATTCAAATCGAACCAAAAGAAACAAAAGGTGCAGCTTTTCTGCTTGTACTTCCTATACAAAATTTAATACAGAGAGGGTGAGTGTATGCGATTCTTCATTGCAGATGATGATCGTGCAATACGCTCGATTTTAGGTCAAATCATAGAGGATGAGGATTTGGGAGAGGTTGTAGGTGAAGCGGGTGACGGAGTTGGATTAGAGGCACATTCCCTGAACCTCAAGAAAGTAGACATCCTTTTGATTGATCTTTTAATGCCTGCTAGAGATGGCATTCAAACCATTCGCCATATCCACCCTGAATTCAAAGGCAAGGTCATTATGATTTCCCAAGTAGAAGCGAAAGAGATGATGGCAGAAGCCTATGAACTAGGGATTGAATATTATATCCATAAGCCTGTCAATCGCATTGAAATCGTCAGTGTGATTCGAAAAGTCATGGAGCGTATCAAGCTGGAAAAATCGATTTACGATATACAAGCCTCTCTTCGTCAAGTGCTGCCATTAGAGCCTGTGATTTCTCAAGGTGCGGGCGTTGAGGCGAAGAGAAGAACGATGAAAGAGGCTGGGGAATTCCTCTTATCTGAGCTTGGAATTGTCGGCGAGAGCGGCTCTAAGGATTTACTGGAGATACTCATCTACTTACATGAAACACAGTCAGCCAATTCTCATGAGGTCAATTTCCCGCCGCTAAAGCAGCTGTTTATCAAAACAGCAGAAAGAAAACTGGATCATGGTGCAACCGATGTAGAGGTGATGCGGGAAGTGAAAGCGGCGGAGCAGCGGATTAGACGAGCTATTCATCATTCCTTGAATCATTTTGCCTCACTAGGATTAACAGATTTCTCAAATCCTAAGTTTGAGCACTACGCGTCGAAGTTTTTCGATTTTACCGATGTCAGCCAAAGAATGAAAGAAATGCAGAAGACATCTTCTCCCTCAGGATCGACAGGCAGAGTCAATACGAAGAAATTCGTTCAAATCTTTTATTTTGAGGCAAAGCAGTTATTCGAAGGAATGAGCTGAGGAAAATCTGTTGGTATGATTGGAGAAAATAAACAGAGAAAGTCTGTCTTTCCTATGATCTATCGTGATTTTCAGGTGTTTTTATAATTTAACTGATCATTCAGATTTTTCTTTTTTCTTGAAAATAAAACCCTCCTGTGCAATCGTTTGTTAAAATAGTGAGGTTAGACTAGAATGTCGGAGGTTTTATTTTGGGAAAAATTAAACGAAATGCGCTCTGCCCATGCGGAAGCGGAAAAAAATATAAACATTGCTGTGGTCAAAAATCAGGCGGAGAACAAACGTCTGAGCTTGTGTTTAAGGAAGCTGTACAAGTTCAAAAGGATTTAATGAATTATGCTTTTTCTAAGCATCAGAGAGCGATCAATCAATTCATTAATGAGTTTTCTTTCCTTGCAGATATGGATAAAGAAACGCAACAAATCTCAGTTTTCCATTTGAGTGTATGGGGCATCTTCTTCCGTCCATTAACTGATCAGAAAGAGACCATTTTCCAAGAATTCCTGACAAAGAAAGCAGAGGATATTACCCGTCCGAAAACAAGACAAGTTGTCCAATCTTGGACAGACATGGAACCATCTTTGCTTTTATTAAATGAAAAAACGGACGAGTCTCTTTATTTTGAGAATATGATAACAGCGGAGAAGGTTGAAGTAGATGTAAAACCTGATCAAACGGTACTGCCTGAAAAGGGAAGTCTCGTGCTTGGTTTTCCTGTTCAATTTGAAGAAAAGGCAGAGTTTTTCATTCAATATACGATGTTTGCGAAAGAGTTTACAGATACTCTTCTTCTTCAAGTTCGCCAGCTTGTTGACGCATATGAAGCAAATGGAGAGGCGCGCAGCACATTTATGAGAGAATCATTCCCTGATGTGCTGAAGTGTATGTTTGCGAAGCAAGAAGTAGAAGAATCAGAAACACCTGCTCAAACAGAAGGCGTTGCAGGTCTATCAGCAGATCGTATGGACTGGGCAAGTGACGTTCAGCTGGAAACAGCTAAGCTGATTGAAGACGGAATGAAGGAGCACGGTGACCAGAGCCTGACAGACGGTGCTTTAACGGTTTGGAAAGCCTACTGTGATCAGAAATCACCTGTGATCCGTAAAGCAGCGTCATTTGCTGCGGGAATCGAATACTATATTCATTCACTTGCAAGCGATGCCCCGCTTTCTCAATCACAAGTAGCGAAAAAGTATGGCATTAGTGCGTCTACTGTATCGAGCCGTTTTAAAGATATCGAAAAAGCGGTGAAAGAAGAGCAAGAGGCGACAATATAATCTAAAAAAGACGCGGCACCTTCAGAGGCCAGCGTCTTTTTTTAGATTATCTCGTTTTAATAAAACCACTCATGTACTGCTCTGTATTATAATCGTTGAGGTCAATTTTCCATTGACCATCCCCATTACGTTTCATTTTCACTTCATATTCAGCTGGGCTGGAAACGGGAGGAAGTTTTTCGAATTCAGATGCGTACATGTTTAAGCTTTTTTTATACAATTCTTCTTTAGAACGGATTTTCCCGTTGTAAAACTCGTCTCTTTGCTTGTCTAGCTTGTCTTTTAAGTTAGAAGCATCAATGCCGGTTACTTGAGCGACAACCTTTGCTTCGTCATCAGAGATGGTTTTCACACTTGTTTCTACTTTGGCTTTATCCTTCATGGTGTTTTGAATGCGTTTGTACATCGACAGAATATCTCGGTCACTCACTTCATTTCCGTATATTCCTGCACTTCTTTTGAAGTCTTTTACAAACATCTCATGGTATTTATTGACGACATCCGATTGGTTGTCACCCGTTAAATCTGCGAATTCATCGTTCTTTTTATCAAAAACAATAATATCGGTATAAGCGGATAACGCTTTTGCTGGGTTATCCAGCTTTTTTGCTGAATCGAGTATTTTGTTTCCATCTAGGTCGATTTGGATGGAATCACTGTTTTTCTTGATGCTGTCCTGATAGACGAACTGATATTTTTTCCCTTTGTCTACTAGGAAATAAAGAGCTCCTGAAAGTGACTTGCCTTTGTTCAATGAACCAAGGTCAAGACGGTCTTTGCTGCCGTAGAATTTTAAATCAGATACTTTGGCATCGTCCTGATAAAGGGAGAAGTCAGAGTTATATAATGAAAGGGCTTTGTCACCTTTGTTTGTGATCGTCAGGTTGACTTTTAGTACCAATTCATTGTCTCTTAGGGTAGTTGTTGAGTCTTCTGGTAACGTATATTCGTAGCTATTGACTTTTACCTCTGCTGTTTTTGTTGACTTTTGATCAGCGTCGGTTGATTTGGTTGAGCTCTGGCAGGCTGCAGAGATGATCATCACGAATGAAATCATGAGGAGTGCACTTATTTTTTTAAGATTCACAGTTGAAGCTCCTTTGCTTTTCTTTCGTCATTTCTTTCCCGCTATCTGACTATGAAAAAAGAAACAGATAGATTGGTATATTCGGGTGTTAAAGGGGAAAATATCCTAATGACGATTTGCACTATTCATTCTATCGAAATTCATTCATGATGAGGAATAGGTTTTAGTCCCTATTTTTGATAGTTTTTAACACAATCACCTATAAAATAAGGAATTAAATAAGCACAATATACTAGTTAAAAAGTATTGATTTATGGATTTATTTTAGGTTTTAAATGTTTTTTGTATAAAAATCTTGAAGTGAAGGTAGTTTTTATTTCACGAGGCGGTGCCGGATGGCGAAGACGACAGCCTGTGTACGGTCTTGTGCATTGAGCTTTTGTAAAATACGGTGCACATGCGTTTTTACCGTACTTTTGCTGATAAATAATTGATCAGCAATGTCTTCATTCTTTAAGCCATAGGCCATTTGCTGTAATACATCGCGTTCACGTTCTGTGAATGATTCGTGCAGCAGATGAGTGTGATGTGTATCATTTGCCTGCTGAAGAGCTCGTGCCATCATGTGCTCAGAGGCTGCCGTTCGAAAGACAGATTCACCAGCAAAGGCGGTGCGGATGGCCTCAATTAATTCCTCAGGCATTGTATCCTTCAGCAAATAACCGACTGCCCCTGCACGAATTCCGTCAAAGACGTATTCTTCCGTATCAAAGGTCGTGAGAATCACAACTTTTACATCTGGATGCTTTTTTAAAATGTGCTCTGTTGCCGTGATGCCATCCATTCCAGGCATTTGTACATCCATCAGCAGTACGTCTGGTGTGTTGATCGAGCAAAGCTCAACCGCCTCCTGACCGTCTGACGCCTCCCATATGACGTCAATATCCTCTTGAGCGCTTGCAATATAACGAAATCCTTGGCGGATCAGCGGCTGATCATCAATAATGCTAATCTTAATAGGGTTTGTCATGCCTTGAAGTCCTCCTTGATAGGAATTTGAATATGAATACAGAAGCCGTGCGGCTCGCGTATGGACGCCTTGAGGGAACCGCCTGCTGCGTCACACCGTGCCTTCATGCCTGACAGTCCAAAGCCAAATGAAATATCTTTTTCGCTGGTCAAATATCCATCGTCTTCAATGTTCATCATCAGCTCATGCTGGTCGTTAGATAGTGTAATGGTCATCGCGGTCGCCTTGGCATGGCGAATTGTATTGGTGATGGCTTCTTGTAAAATGCGGTAAAGCAGTTCAGATACGGAGAGCGGCCATTTTTTATACGTAAGCTGCTCTGTATGAAAGTGAATGTCAAGCTCACCCGATATCTCTCCTTGCTTGATGAGGCTGCGAAGTCCGGCAAGTCCGAGACCTGCATCATCTGACGCCATATGATGAACCACAGAACGAACTTCGGTGAGACAATTTTTAGAAATATGGATCAGCTCCTGAAACGTCTGCGTCATCTGCTCTGGTTCTTCCTGCTTTAAACGGTAGGGCAAAGACTGCAGCTGGACAATCATCGAGGTTAATTGGTGACCGATACTGTCATGCAGGTCACGTGCAATTCTGCTTCGCTCCTCCAGCACTGCAAATTGGAGTGACTGAACGGTCGCTTCTTCAAGCTCCATATGCGCCTTTTTCAATTGTTCATGGGCTTCTGATAATTCCTTGTGAACCAATTGCAGTTCTCCGAAGTGTTCTTCCTTTAATTCCTGTTCACGCCGACGCATTCTAGAAATCAAAACAAGTGTATACACAAGTAGCTGGAATAGCGGGAGAGTGATCACCATGTTCCAAGAAAAATTGTTTATATAATAGCTGACCCCACTGGTGAAAAAGATGATAGCAAATAGATAGGGATGATGCGCCTCTGAAAAACGAAAAGCGATAAAGCCGATCATAAAAAAGGTCAGTCCAATACTGTCTTGAATCTGATCTGTCACTAGCCACAAGAGATGTGTCAGAATCCACATCAAGAGGAGCATAGAAAATTGCTTTTTAGGTGACAGCTTGCTTTTTGGAAAAAGACAAAGGAGAAACACCAAATAGACGAAGGTGCGAAACACCAATTCGCCTATTGAAAGGGACTCATACATTTGAATATACATATAGGTCAATACAAGGCCTAATACGAATTTTCGCCTTATTTGACCTAAAAGCTTGAGTGGCTGCTGAAGGTACATATCAAAAACTCCTGTCTGTCAGTTAATAGCAGCAGATGCCTTGATGTTCATATATCTTTTTAAAAGAATAAAACGTAATCCGATCATACTGCCGATTGGAAGGAATGTCAGGCCATTTGCGAAAATGATCAGGGAATGACCGCCATCCTGTACAATTGAGCCTACTGTCATCCGGATAAGGATGATTCCGATGAAAAAAAGTGTTCCATAGAGTGAGCTGGCGGCGGTGATACGTCCCGACTGTTGATCATATGTTACTTTGTATAGTTTACCTCTCCATAGACCGATTGCAAAACCTGCGAGTGCAAAGACAATCATTGCAAGCAGGCTCATCGCCGTGATTTCAATATGCTGGGTCAAGGAATAAGAGAGTGTGCCTAATAAAATGAGCGGTCCTATGAGAAGCCTGATGGGGCGGATTTCTTTTTCCTTGCCTGTTCTTAAAAGCAGAATAATCATAATGATGACAATTTGAATGGTCATGACAAGATCTCCTTTTCGTTTTAGTCTATCTTCATCATACGCATCTTCTATTTTCGCGGCGTCCACCTGCGGGTTGATTTTAGAGAGCGGTATACTTGAATGTTGGAAATGATTCGTGGGAAAATAAGGATGATTATGTAGATAAGGGAGATGAGCTTTTGAAAAAGGTAACGCTTGGACGAACTGATTTGCAGGTAAATCCGATAGGGCTTGGTACGAATGCAGTAGGCGGGCATAATTTATTCCCGAATCTTAGTGAGGATGCTGGACGGGAGCTTGTGGAGACGGCTCTTGATCAAGGTGTCAATTTCTTAGATTCTGCTTTTATTTATGGGCTGGGCCGTTCAGAGGAATTAATCGGTGAGATCATTGCCAAAAGAGGCGGCAGAGAAAAGCTTGTCCTTGCGACAAAAGGAGCTCATAAGGAAGTAAATGGCCAAATTGAACTTGATAACAGCCGTGATTTCTTAAGAGGGCAGGTCGAAAATAGCCTGAAACGACTGCAAACTGATTATATTGACTTGTACTATATGCATTTCCCGGATGGACACACGCCGCTCGAAGAAGTAGCAGGCACATTAAAGGAATTGAAGGATGAAGGGAAAATCAGGGCAATCGGTGCATCAAACCTTAATTTTGAACAGCTTCAAGCCTTTAACCAAGATGGCTACTTAGACGTGCTTCAATCGGAGTATTCTCTGCTGAAACGTCAGGCAGAGCAGGATCTTCTTCCATACTGCGTCGAGCATGGGATCTCCTTTATTCCTTATTTCCCATTGGCATCAGGCTTGTTGACCGGGAAATTTACAAAAGATGCGACATTTGATGATATTCGAGCAAAGGACCCGCTTTTCCAAGGCGATGCATTCCTTTCAAATCTCGAAAAAGTAGACAAGCTAAAAGCCATTGCTCAATCAAAGAATGCAGAAACAGCACACGTCGCACTCGCTTGGCTCTTAGCGCAGGATGGCATTGATGCTATTATTCCAGGGGCAAAACGAGCAGACCAAGTGCTACAAAACCTAAAAACAAACGATGTTCAACTAACAGAAGAGGAAATCAATCAAATCGATAAAATCTTCTCGTAACACTAAAAAAAGGTGCAGCTATGCACCTTTTTTTTATGACATGGTGAGAGGGATTTTGATGACGAGCCGCAAATTTGGAGAACGGTAAGTGAAATCAAGTGTACCGTCTGCCTTTTGAACAAGCTGTTGAATGATATACGTCCCCATGCCTTGATGATCGCCGCCTTTTGTCGAACGGCCAAAAGTTTTGAATAAATGATCTAACACGTGTTTTTCCATACCTTTTGTGCTGTTTTCACAATGGATTAAAAATAGCCCGCTCCGAATAGAGGTCGTGACCGAAATGCTGCCCTCTTTTCCGGCTTGCTTCGCTTCAATCGCTGCATCTAGAGCATTATCAAGCAGGTTGCCAGTAAAACTAACCTGATCCGCCTTTGAAAAAGGAAGCGATGAAAAGGGTGCTTGAAGGTCTAGTGAAAGTGCAATGTCCTCTTTCTCAGCCCGCTCCAAAAAGGGGTGGAGGGTTGAGGCTAAATATGCATTTTCTCCTTTCATCCATGGGAAATGTTTGACGTATTGCTGAATCAAATCTTTAATTTCATGTTCGTCGTTCGACGCGGAAAAGGCATTTAAATGTCTGGCTGTTTCATGATGTTTACTGCGCAGCTCAAGAAGTAATTCGTTGGTTCTTGATTCCGCGTTTATGAGCTCTTGAAGCCGTCCATTTAACTGTTTCTCTGTCTGCATCACCTTCAATGAGAGGATATTGACTGTCACCATGATAATGAGCGCCAAAAGACAGCTCAGCCCATTCTGTTGCGTTAGAAACAGCAAAAGGCCTGTGCAGGTAATGAGTATAAAAGCGCCCAATATCACATCACCACTCGTAAGAGGCAAAAATCTTTTGTACATGAAAAATGTATAAACACACACCGCGCAAAAGGTAAGAAGCCACAACACAATGGATGATAGCGGCAGAAAGGCTTCAGCAGCCGCATGAAACGCAAGACCTAGCCATATGAGGGCATAAATGCGAAATCCAAGATAGAAAGCGTTCACGTTCGTTCTCCTTAAAAATAGTATTTCTTAAAGAATTCTAGTTGCTGCTTGGTCATCATGGCTTTTTTATCTGTACCTTCAAAAGACACGATATACGAATTTTTAGCATACGCCGAGAAATTCTTAATGTAATGAATATTAATGATAAACGATCTGTGGGAGCGGATAAAATCCTTTTCAGCCAGATCGCCCTTTAGCTCATTTAATGTCTGATAGGTCTGGATATCTCCTGTCGTTGTCACGATAGTTGTTGACCGGCCCGTTCGCTCAACAAAAATGACATCCTTTTTCTGCAGCACATGAATATCTGACTGCTGTTTAATGAGAAGCCGTCCATGAATGCTTTTCTCCTGCTTGGTGGACATATAACGCTCTAAGCATTTGGCAATTCGATCAGCTTGGTAGGGCTTCATAATATAATCATGTACATTCAAATCAAACGCATGGACTGCATATCCACTGTTTCCTGTCACAAAGACCACATCGACATTCAGTGCGTGAGAGTGAATGAGGTCCGCTAATTCATAGCCGGACATTCCAGGCATTTCAATGTCAGCGAACAACAGATCAATGTCTCCTTTTTTGACCTTCTCATATGCATCCTCTGCTGACTGCGTGACAAAGACGATGTCCACAGCCTCCATCCTGCCTACAATGGCGTGCAGCTTTTCTAAATCTACTCGGTAATCGTCGACGAGACCTACTTTTATCATAAAAATCACCTATGACCATTCTTATTATTTGTCTATTTTACCATTTGTTTTTTTGAAATAGATCATTTCAAGACAGAAAAAGGACGTTTCGCGACATTTTTATATCAGGCAAGCGTTATTTTTTCTATCATAGACTTAGAAAGTTGAAAGGGGCGAACCACATGATTACTCTCAGCGATTGCAGCTGCTGGTTTAAAGATAAGAAAAAAGTCGTGAAAGCGATGAAACACATGACGTTCTCCGTGAAGGAAGGGGAAGTCGTTGGCATTCTAGGAGAAAATGGTGCAGGAAAAACAACATTATTGCGCGCCGTAGCCACATTATTAGAGCCTACACACGGAACAGTCACTGTCGCAGGCTTTGATACAGTGAAAGAAGCAACAGAAGTGAAAAAGCGAATTGGTGTCTTGTTTGGCGGAGAGACGGGGCTTTACGATCGTTTGACGGCAAGAGAAAACCTTGAATACTTTGGCAAATTATATGGCTTAGATCAGCATGAAATCAAAGCAAGAATAGAGGATTTGGCAAAGCGTTTTGGAATGAGACAATACATGGATCGCAAGGTGAAAGGATTCTCAAGAGGAATGAAACAAAAGGTGGCGATTGCCAGAACGTTAATTCATGATCCTGACATTATTTTATTTGATGAGCCGACAACAGGCTTAGATATCACGTCGAGTAATATTTTCAGAGATTTTATCCATCAGCTCAAGCAGCAAAATAAAACGATCCTCTTTTCAAGCCACATCATGGAAGAAGTCAGCCAGCTTTGTGACAGTGTCATGATGATTCATCAAGGAGAGCTTGTTTACAAAGGGACACTTCCAGAATTATATGCACAGGAACAAAGTGAAGACTTGAACTATATCTTTATGTCGAAGCTCGCTAGGGGGATTTCATAATGTGGAAAACCGTCTTTTTGAAAGAAATGACAGATGCGCTAAGGGATCGAAAAACGTTGCTCTTAACCGTACTGATTCCTCTTTTGACCATGCTTGGGCTGGTGTTCTTTTATGAAAGCATGATTGCAGATCCAGGGGATAAAGCCTATACAGTCGCCATCAATGAACAGCTTCCAGCCGAAATGAACCAAATGATCAAAGAGGTCAAAAACCTAAACCTTGAAACATTTGATGATCCCCAGCAAGCCGTCAAGGATGGGGAGGCAAATGCTTACCTAGAAATGCCGAAAGAGGCAGGCGATATGCTCAAGCATCAAAAGCCATTCGCCATTAAAATTCATGGATATACGACAGATGATGATTCGGTGATCACCGTTCAAATGCTGCAATCATTGCTGGAGCAATATCAAAACCAAGTAGTCGAGAAGCGTTTAGCAGCGGATCAAATTGATACGTCCGTTATTCATCCGTTTGAGGTGCAGTCCGTTGATGTAGAAGAAGGGGATGAAGGGGAAAACGGAGTGACCGCTATGCTGTTGTCGATTCTCCTTCCGATGATTTTGGTGACCTCCGTCATCTCAGGAGCCTTGCCGGCTGCGCTTGATATTGTAGCAGGTGAAAAAGACCGGAAATCCATTGAAGCGTTGTTCCTGACACCTGCCAGCAGACTCCAGATTCTCATCGGAAAATGGCTCGCTGTCTCTATGTTCGGTATTTTAAGTGGAATTGTGGCGATCGGCATGCTGCTTCTATCCACTTTGCTCTTTACAGAAAAGCTGAAGCAAGCTTTGAACTTTGGTGATCAAATGTGGAGCATTATCGGCGTCATGTTTGCGGCGTTAATCATCTTCTCCTTCATGGTATCCATGATTGAACTGCTGCTCAGCGTGATGTCGGGCTCAGTGAAAGAAGCACAGTCGTACATGTCCATGATCATTACACTAGGTGTGCTCCCAATGTTCTTTACTATGAGAGCAGGTGCTACGCAGCTAGATACGTATTATTTTGCGGTCCCATTCCTGAATATTCATGCGCTGTGTAAGCAACTGATGTTTGGGATCATTGATCCAATGTCCATCACCCTGACACTCGGCTCCTCGGCCTTGGCAGTCGTTATCCTGTTTGTCATCGTGAGAAGTTTGTTTATGAAAGAGAAATGGATGCTTGCGAAATAAAGAAACGCCCTCTTTGATAGAGGGCGTTTTCAAGTGAATGCCGATCATCGTATTTTTCAGTTTAAGAAACCGAATTGATCTAAGTTCTCTAAATAAAATTGAAAATACTCGTCATGAATACCATCAGGATATTCTTCTAACCCATTTTCAATAAGTGCACCTACAATTAAAGCATTTGTATATCTATTAAGCTTTTCGCAACTATCTCTTACGGTAAATTCTGAAACATATAATCCATCTTTACTTTCTAAAATGATATCAATTCTTCTACCTTCTTGTTCATCAAGCAATAAGTGATTATACTCCCATTCTTTTACTTTCTTGGGGTTTAAGGGATGAAGACGATTATGAAGTACTTGTTCACGATGTTCCTTTTTTTCCTCATTCGAAAACAATTGAATCAATATACTCGGATCATCAATGACAAAACATTTATATACCTTAGTATATTCAAAGTGATCATCATTTACTAAATCTAAAATCTTTGTTTTTGAAAATTCTCTAGCTTTAAATTTAGACGTTATCATCTCAACGACTTGTTCTTTAGTAAAAATCAATTGATTTTTTTTATATAAATACTGTTTATATAGCTTTTCGTAATTGAACATTATTCACCTCTATTAACTATTTAACGGACCTCCGTAGAAAGCATGAGCTTTTGAAGTTCTTTATGGGGATGCCAGTAATAATAATACCCTTTCTTGATTTCATTCTAGCAATTGCTTGTGACTTATTTATTCCTTTTCCAATATATACTCAGCCTCGGATAATAGCTTCATAATGGTTATACTTTTTATTCCTGTGCTTGTTGGCTTCTGTAGCAATTACATAACCAGCTCCTGCAACAATAATCACCGCACCAGTATGAAATAAAGAATGAGGAGTACCTTTTTTACTTCGAGTTTACACTACATCTTTAACTCAAATAAGCAGAAAAAAAATCTTAAGTACAAAAAAAAATAATCAGGATTGAATATCTCATAGTGATCAAGCTAAAGAAATGGAGCACTGATTATAGAAAGAAATGTTGTCAAGGTTAAGATAACTTGACTATATTCTGGTTTTTGATGATAGAGGGGGTTCACGATCACCAAACCAGATGATAAATCATAACAAAAAACCCCCGAAATCGGGGGTTTTTCTTTAGTTCTTGATGAATTTCTCAACTAATGAGCTTGTTTTGTAGTCGTTCAAATCAAGTTTCCATTGGTCGATATCATTTTTCTTCATGTTGACTTCTACTGTTTCTTCAGAAGATGATGGTCCTAATTTTTTAAACTCATCTGGGTAAATTGATAGTAAGTATTTTTGCGCTTCATCATAAGAAGCTGAACGGTTTTTGCTGTAGAACTCAGTCGCTTTCTCTTTCAAACGATCGACAAGCGGACTTGCATCGATTGGTGTAAGAGTCACAGTCACGACAGCTTTATCACCACTGATCGCTTTTGTTTTTGTTGATACTTTTGATTTTTCAGCTAATGTTTCTTTCACTGCTTTTAAAAGCTTATCAAGGTTTTCGTCCTTCGCTGAGCTAGAAGAAATACCTGATGAAGTGATGTAACCTTGTTTGAATGATTTATCAAACTCGTTCACAACAGTTGATTTGTTATCACCTGTTAGTTTTTCGAAATCGTCGTTTTTCTTACCAAAAATCATCACATCAATATAAGAAGAAAGAGCTTTTGCAGATGCTTGTAGTGTATCTGCTTTTTTCATTAAGTCTTTTCCTTTAATATCGAATTCTAGTGTTTTGTCATCTTTTTTCGATCCGCTGCCTGGCTCTGTGTAAACAAGCTGATAGTCTTTGTCTTTGTCAACAACAAAGAAAAGACCGCCTTTTGTGACTTTGTCTGCATTTAAAGAGCTTGAAGATAATACTTCGTTATAGTCATCTGGAGAGATCGTAGATACCTGTGCGTCATCTTGGTAAAGCGTGAAGTTGCTTTTATCAACATTGAGAGGCTCTTTGCTGATATTTTTTACAGATACATTCACTTTTAGTACATACTGATCATCCTGTACAGATGTATCGTATTGAGGTGGTAATGTGTACTCAGCACTTTCTACCTTTACCTCTGCTGCATCAAGAGATTTTTTGGTATCGTTTTCTTTCGCAGCTGTTTTGTCTTTTCCACCACTACAAGCAGCAGCGACAACAGTTACACACAAGATCAGAAGAAACAGGGATAATTTCTTTTTAAACATGGCGTGTTTTCCTCCTCGGGTTTATGGTGAATTTCATTGAAAAGCTGTAGTTCATATCATTCTTTTTGCACAAAAAGAAAAATACTGTATGTTTTTTACTGTAGAATGAAGCGAAAGTACTGTCAATACCTCAGTGCGTTTCCGAGGTTGATTGGCTTCAAGTAGTAAAAATGACACTAAGTTGAGAGGAGAAACTTGTAATTTATTATTTGATATCTCCTGTAGAAACTCAACATTTTATATTTTAAGGTTTTGAGTCGGATTATTGAATAGGTTCAAATGACTGTTTTTGAAGATGATGTCGCAATTAGAAGGATTTTTATGACTTGTAAATGAGTATATAGTAATGAATATTTCTTCCTGTTATGTATATGGTCACTTGGTTTGAGTGTTGTTGGCAGCGAGACACATGTCCAGCAAATTTAGACAGGCTGCCGACACTGAACGTGCTTTTTCATGTCAAAATGGCAGTCATCTACACAGAAACGCTACATAAAATAAAAGAGAAACGAACTGGAGGTGGATGTATGGCAGTGGTAAGAGCGACAAGCTCTGATATTGATTTAATGGCCAGACTGCTGAGAGCGGAGGCAGAAGGTGAAGGGAGGCGAGGGATGCTGCTCGTAGGAAACGTGGGCATCAATCGTTTGCGTGCCAACTGCTCTGACTTTAAAGGGCTGCGTACGATTCCACAAATGATTTATCAGGAGCATGCATTCGAAGCGGTCACGCATGGTTACTTCTATCAGCGAGCACGAGAAACGGAAAAAACACTTGCGCGGAGAAATATTAACGGAGAACGTTTTTGGCCGGCAAAATTCAGCCTTTGGTATTTTAAACCGCCTGGCGATTGTCCGGCGACTTGGTACAATCAGCCGTTTGTGGCAAGGTATAAGTCGCATTGCTTTTATCAGCCAACCGCCGAAACGTGTGAAAATGTTTATAACACCTTTTAGCTTGATGAAACGCACAGCCCTCTTCGAGTACAAATGCAGAGGGTTGTGTTTTTGTTTTTTCCAAAATGGGTAACCATTGTGTATCAGCAAGATGAAGCACGTGAATGGAGGAAATGAAGATGTATCAAGATTTAAAAGGGAAAACAGCCATTGTCACAGGCTCTTCAAAAGGAATTGGACAAGCGATCGCATTGCGGTTTGGACAAGAGGAAATGAATGTGGTTGTGAACTATAAAGGCGATGAAGATGGAGCTGAAGAGACCGTACAAGCCATTCAGCAGCACGGAGGTGGGGCGGTGAAAGTACACGCAGATGTCTCCAAAGAGGAAGGCATCCAAGCCATCATGGATACAGCACTGGAGCATTTCGGTACAGTAGATGTATTCGTCAATAATTCAGGCTTCAACGGCGAAGAAGCGCTGCCGCATGAGATGACGCTGGAGCAATGGCAAAACGTCATCGATGTGAACATAACAGGTGCATTTTTAGGCGCAAAGGCTGCGCTCGCCTATATGATGGAGCATGACATCAAAGGGTCTATTTTAAATATTTCCAGTGTCCATCAGGAAATTCCGCGCCCGTTCAACGTTCATTATTCCACTTCAAAGGGTGGAATGAATATGATGACGAAGACGCTGGCTCTTGATTATGCCGAAGCAGGTATTCGAATCAACGCGATTGCGCCGGGTACCATGGCAACCGAATCGAATGATGATTTACAGGATGAATTGAAAAAACAAAAGCAGCTTGAGAAAATTCCGATGAGAACCTTTGGTGAACCGAAGGAGATTGGGGCCGCTGCTGCATTCCTCGTTTCTAAGGAAGCGGCGTATATCACAGGCACCACCTTATTTGTGGATGGTGGAATGACACTTTATCCTTCTCAAATCAATGATTAATTCAAAAAACATCCGCCTGTTCAGCCGGCGGATGTTTTTTGTTCGTAGCGTTGTGCGGCTTTGGCTGTTTTGCCGAGCAGCATCGGATACTTGCTCAGGAAGGAGATACATGGCACCATGAGCAGCAATGTGCCGATCGTGTAAAAAAGTGTCCAAGAGAGCTGCGCTGTATCAGCAATATTGATACCAAGTCCATAAAAAACAAATGCTTTCATGATATCGATGCCGGCAAACTGCAAGACAAGAATGACAATAGAATTACGTCCTAGATACGTCAAAATAGGGGATGTTTTCAATTTAAAGCTTAAATAAATCACGGCAGCTGAACCGAGCAGAGCACATGCATAGAAAATAAAGAGATCACCGTAGTCGTTGACGCGCATATCGATCCGTGAATTAAAGCTCTGCATGTAAGCCGTTAGCACAAGCAGACCTGTACATAAAAGAAGAGTTGGATCTGTTTTTAATTCCACAAACCACTGCTTTGCTAAAAATCCAATCGAATAAAACACAACAGCTGTCAAGGCGACATTGGCGTTCCAAGGAAGACTTTGATCTAAAAGCAAGGTAGAGGCATATCCAGCACCTCCGCAAAGAACAGTCAGCAAGATCACGGCAGCGGGTTTTCCTTTTGAAAGACGATGCATAAAGAAAAATAAAATTTCCACTAAAAAGAGCGTCGTTAAAAACCAAATCGCTGGGTTATGTGTGAGTCTTGCTTCATCTGCATTGGATATGAAAATACCTGTAAACGGAACGAAAGGATCAATATCCGTTTGTCCCTTGAATGCAAAAAAACGGGTAACGGAGAACCAAAATACATACGTAATGATGGAGAAATAGAGATAGGGCAAGAGTAAGCTTTTGGTCTTTTTCTGAATAAATGACAGAGCAGGGGATGAGGATGATCGAAACATCATGCCTGATAGTAAAAAGAAAAGCGGCATATGAAAAGAGTAAATGAATTGCTTGAGCGAATCTGGAATGGGCACATGCGCCATGACCACGAGCAGAATGCCAATTCCTTTAGCTGCATCAACCCAATCGAGTCTCTTTTTCATGTCTGTCATCTCCTTCTTTCTCAGCGTCGTAAACCGTTCATTGAATATGTACCTCTACTATATAAAAGGTACACCACTTATGCGTTTACAGTTCGCTAACGATTAGAAGACACATTTGCGATCAGATGACAGACGGAAGGATTTTGACATCTTGATGTTACATTTCCCATTTTTTATGACAATGTAAAAAAGAAGCCTGAAAAGCTGGCTTCAAAATAATTCTGCTATTCGCTTGAAGGAACGTTGTTTTTCGATCGGATCAAAGGAATTGTTCAGAATCATGATGTCATCCGTTTGATAGCGGTCCATCAAGGTCTGTAGTTGCTCTTTCACCGTTTTCTTCGAGCCGACAATCATCCGATGGCGGTTTTGCAGCACTTTTTTCTTCTCCTGTGTGGTGTAGTGATACGCATTTGCTTCTTCTATAGAAGGAACTCGGCTGTCCAGTCCTTTTTCAACACGAAGCAGCCATAAATCTGTACTGCTGGCGATCCTGTCTGCTTCTTCATCTGTTTCACCGCAGATGACAAAGACGGCAAACATAGATTGTGGCTGCCTAGAAAAGACAGATGGAGAAAAGTGTGATCGATACGTCTCAAATGCTTGTGTGCCGCGTGCAGGATGGATAAAGTGGCCAAAAATATAGTTGATTCCAAGCTCCGCCGCCTGCACGGCACTATTTTCTCCAAGTCCGAGCAGCCAAACTGGCGGATGAGCATCAACAAGCGGAGCAGCTTTCACGCCTGCATGCGGATGACCAGAAGGCAGGCTGTCTGATAAGTAAAAAAGAAGGTCCTTCAGCTGGCGGTCAAACTGAGACAGATCTTTATGCACGCCGTCCGTCAAAGCGAGTCTCGTCCTTTCGATCCCGCCCGGAGATTTGCCGACACCAATCTCAATCCGTCCAGGATAAAGGGCTTCAAGCTGCCGCGTGACCTCTGCTACTTTAAAAGGACTGTACTGAGGAAGTAAAATACCGCCAGATCCGGTACGCAAGGTCGTTGTATGAGCCGCAATATGAGCCATTAATATTTCAGGCGCTGTACTAGCGAGCCCCCTTGTGCTGTGGTGTTCAGCGAACCAATAGCGCTCATACCCAAGCGTTTCAGCCAGCTGGGCCAGCTGCGTTGTATGAATCAATGTCTCCTGAGCAGACTGACCTTTAGGAATGGCGACTTGATCTAATATATGAAGTGATGGCATCATCAACATCCTTTCATCAACATGCTGAATATAAGTATAAAGAAATCCATGGATGGAAGGAAACGAAAGGGTTTATCCTTTGATCCCTTGCTTTTATCTTTCTATATCAACATATGAAACCACATCAATACGCTCCTTATCAGCAAGAGCTGTTCACCGTGATTTTTCGACAATGTTTCACATGAAACACTTCATTAACGACATGAACCATTTCCAATGTGCATCTTTCGTTAAAAAAATATAAAGTGTTTGAAACCTATCTTGAACATAGATCGTATATACTAGTAAATAGAAAAAAGAGTAAGAGGCTCCAATGTCATTTCATGAATTTTGTCGAATTTTCATGTATGATGATTTTAATAGGGTCCATCGCTTAATAAATAGATTTTTATTATGCTGGAGGAGTGATTGATTTGGCGATTACATTAGAAAAAGGTCAACGTATTGATTTAACAAAAGGGAAAACAGGGCTAACAAATATTCTTGTTGGACTTGGCTGGGACCCTGTCTCACAAGGCGGCGGATTTTTAGGAAAGCTGTTTGGCGGCGGAGGCGGCGCTGATGTTGATTGTGATGCTTCAGTGCTCATGCTGAAAAATGATAAGTTTACGGAAAATAAAGATTTGATTTATTTTGGCAACCTAAAAAGCAAATGCGGCAGTGTGGAGCATACAGGTGACAACCTGACTGGTGAAGGAGACGGAGATGATGAACAAGTCCTCGTCAACTTGAGCAAGGTGCCGGGCAATGTGAACAAATTGGTGTTTGTCGTCAACATTTATGATGCCCTTAGAAGAAACCAACACTTTGGTATGATTCAAAATGCTTACATTCGCATCGTTGATCGTTCTAACAATCAAGAATTAGTGAAATATAATTTAAAAGATGACTATGCAGGAAAAACTTCGTTAATCGTCGGAGAACTTTATCGCCATGAGAATGAGTGGAAGTTTGCGGCGCTTGGAAATGGTACAAATGATGCGAAGCTTGCCGATATTACGAGAAACTATATTTAAACAGAAGGGAGAGGTTCCTAGTGGGAATTTCTTTAGCGAAAGGTCAAAAAATTGATTTAACAAAAACGAATCCGGGTTTAACAAAAGTAGTCGTCGGTCTTGGCTGGGACGTCAATAAGTATGACGGCGGACATGACTTTGATCTAGACGCAAGTGTTTTCCTTTTAGATGCGGCAGGTAAAGCAAGCTCTCCATCTGACTTTGTCTTTTACAATCAAACAACTGGCGGAGGCGGAAGTGTCGTACATACAGGCGATAACCGCACTGGCGAAGGGGACGGAGATGACGAGCAGGTCAATGTTGACCTTGCAGCTGTACCAGCAAGTATTGAGAAGATTTCATTTGTCATTACAATTCATGATGCAGAAGCGCGCAGTCAAAATTTCGGACAAGTGTCTAACGCATATGTACGTATTTTAAATGCAGCATCGAATGAAGAACTCATTCGCTACGATTTGGCAGAGGATTTCTCAATTGAGACAGCCATTATTGTAGGTGAATTATACCGTCATGGCGGGGAATGGAAATTCTCAGCTGTCGGATCAGGCTATCAAGGCGGTCTTGCCCGCATTGCAACGGACTTCGGCTTAGATATCGGATAACGATAACTTCCTATTTTCAAAGACAGGAGAGATAAGAATATGGCGATTCAGCTTTCAAAAGGACAACGTGTCGACTTAACCAAAACCAACCCAGGGCTGACAAAAGTGATGATCGGTCTTGGCTGGGATACGAATAAATATTCTGGCGGAGCCGAATTTGATTTGGACGCTTCGGCTTTCTTGGTGGATGCAAACAATCGTTGTCAGCAAGATACAGATTTTGTATTCTATAATAACCTTCAGCATCCGAGCGGCAGTGTCACTCATACAGGTGATAACCGTACGGGTGAAGGAGATGGAGATGACGAGCAAATTCTCGTTGATTTCTCGAAAATTCCTGCTAACATTGATCGTATCGGAATTACAGTTACGATCCATGATGCAGAGGCGCGCAGCCAGAATTTTGGACAAGTCTCTAATGCATTTGTTCGTGTTGTAAATGAAGAGGGCGGGGAAGAATTGATTCGCTTCGATTTAGGGGAAGACTTCTCAATTGAAACAGCTGTTGTGGTATGTGAATTGTACCGCCACGGAAGTGATTGGAAGTTTAACGCGATCGGAAGCGGATTCTCTGGCGGACTTGCAGCTCTTTGTCAAAATTATGGGTTAGAAGTGTAAATAAGAGAAACAAATCAATTCAAGAGATGCTGTCAAAAGCTCATATGAGGGCCTTTTCCTAAGTGAGAAAGAAACAGCGATCAAGAATAGCAGCAGGCGAAAGCCTGCTGATGCTTCTACACTTATAGGAGGAAAACTAGTTGGACATTTTGAAACATATGTTGGATACATATGCCTCGTTTTTTGATTGGCATATGTGGGCAGAGGTATTAACAGACCCTGTCTCTTGGGGGCTTATTGGAACTCTTGTCGTGCTTGAAGGATTGTTATCAGCAGATAACGCACTTGTATTAGCTGTGATGGTGAAACATTTACCAGAAAAGCAGCGTAAAAAGGCATTAACCTACGGATTAATTGGCGCTTATTTCTTCCGTTTTCTATTCATTGGCGTAGGGATGCTGCTTATTAAGTTCTGGTGGATTAAGGTCCTCGGAGCTGCTTACTTAGCATGGCTTGTGATTAAGCACTTCTGGTTAGGTGACGGCGATGATGAAGCGAAGGAACTGAAAAAAGAAGGCTGGATGGTTCGTGTCTTTGGTGTGTTCTGGGCAACCGTTATTTCTGTTGAAATTATGGACCTTGCCTTCTCGGTTGATAGTATTCTTGCAGCATTTGCTGTATCTGAGGAAGTATGGATTCTACTATTAGGCGGAATGCTTGGAATTCTCATGATGCGTACAGTCGCGCAGTTATTCCTTGTTCTCATTGATCGTATCCCAGAGCTCGAGAATACAGCGTTTATTCTCATCGGGATCATTGCGATCAAAATGGGCTTGAGTGCTGCTCACATTGAAATCCCGCATCTTGTATTCTTTGCGATTATTATCCTAGCATTTATCGGAACGTTTATTGTTCATAAGATCAATAAGAAGAAACATCAAGAAGTGACAAACGAAGCTGCGGCTTCAAAAGAAGAATAGGACGATCAAAAAGGAATGGAGTTGATTAGCGGCTCCATCCTTTTTTGAATCATCAAGTCATTTGTTCGATTTTCTCTCAACAACAGGAGGTGGCACAGCATGCGGTATTTTCAGTTTTTATCAGAGGCGAGGCAGCACGATATTTTTTTCAAACGGCCGGGGGCGATGCATTTGATGACGCCAAGGCACGTACTTGCGCATGCATTAGGTGCTACTTTGTATATGCCTGCGACAAGACAGGATATAGCAGACATGCTGCTGTCGCAGAAATATGAAGCGCTTTGCTCTGTTGTATTTTGTTTAGAGGATGCCATCGGTGATCAAGAAGTGGAACTGGCTGAACAGAATCTAGTGGTACAACTCGCCAAACTGTCGGACAAATTGACGCATACACCTGAAACGGCTGAACAAATGCCGCTTTTATTTATTCGGGTTCGTTCGCCGGAGCAGCTGCTGAAAATGGCAGATTTGCTTGGTCCATCTCTTCGTTTATTGACGGGCTTTGTATTTCCAAAGTGTTCTATTCATAATGCGAAGGATTATTTGGACAGCTTGAAACAGGCGTCCGCACAAACGAAGACAACGCTGTACGGTATGCCCATTTTGGAAACACCCGATTTATTAGAAAAAGAAACAAGATATACGGTGCTGTCTGAGTTAAAGCAGATCATGCTGAATGATGAAGAATATATTTTGAATATTCGTATTGGGGCAACGGATCTTTGCGGCCTACATGGCATTCGCCGTGATCGCGACACCACCATCTATGAAATCAGATTGATTGCTGATTTGATCACAGATATTATCAATTATTTTGGCCGTTCCTTTGTTGTATCAGGTGCTGTATGGGAGCATTTTGGCCCTGCAAGAAAGGAACAAAAACCTTTCATCCGTGCGCTTTCTAAGGGCGGTGAGCTGTCCTTATCTGAATTCGATGACGTACAAGGTTTACTCAAAGAGACAAGACTCGATGTAGCCAACGGCATACATGGAAAGACAGTGATCCATCCAACACATCTCAAGCCAGTGCAAAGCATGTACGTTGTGACAAAGGAAGAGTACTTGGATGCATTAAGCATTCTGGAACATGCCGACGGCACAGTTGGCGTGATGAAGAGTGCTTTCTCTAATAAGATGAATGAAACGAAGCCCCATTACAGGTGGGCAGAGCACATTTTAATTAAGTCAGACATTTACGGGGTGTTTCATGAAAATAGAAGCTATATCGACATACTCACAGAATCAGAAGCGGCATACGCTGAACATCTTGGAACATATGGAGGTTGAGCTTGACCTCAAAGAGGGTGAGCTCCAGCTGGAAAAAGAGCATCTTTTTGAGATGGCGGCAAGGGTGAACAAAAAAAGAGCCTTTTTATTCGTTAGTAAGGTGCTTGGAAAGCATATTCCTGTTCATCCAGTAAAACCGCTCCTTGTCTCGGGTCTTTTAGCGATGGCATATGCCAAAGAGCAAACGGGAAAGACGCCCCCGCACCAAGATCTTATCGTCGAGGCACTCAAGACGGATGATCACACGGTGTTAACGGCAGCCTATGAAACACTCAAAGAAGAAAAGCTTTCAGCTGGCAATGTGCCTGTCGTCATCGGCTTTGCGGAAACGGCAACAGCCCTTGGACATGGTGTGTATGATGTGATAGAAGGCGCATCATACATTCATACGACACGTGAACAGCTGCTGGGTCTTGACCCGTCATTGGTATTTGAAGAAGAACATTCGCATGCAACAGATCAGCTTTGTTATGCAGACGAAGCATTACTTCGCACAGACCGCCCCATCGTGTTAGTAGATGATGAAGTCACGACAGGCCGTACCAATATCAACATCATTCGTGACCTTCACGCAAAGTATCCAAGGCATTCTTATACCATTCTTTCCATTTTGGACTGGCGGACGGAGGAGCATGAGAAAGCCATGTGCCAGCTTGAAGAGGAGCTTGGAATTCACATCACATCATTGTCTTTATTAAAAGGGCAGATGATTTTTCGAGGCAAGACGCTCGATGAGCCAGCTTATTCGTATGAGATTGCGGAGCAAGAGAAGCAGCCAAGTCTCTCTTTTCACTCTCTTCAATCTTTCTTTAAGCAGGTGCCATATTCACTTTCTCATGCAGCAAATTCGGCTGGTCATTCGCCATATATACATGAAACGGGCCGTTTTGGTTTAAATGCAGCAGATACGGAAGCGCTCGACCAAGCAGCTGCTGAAGCGGGATTGAAGCTGCGGCAGGAACGCAAAGGAAAACAAACACTCTGCTTAGGGACAGGTGAGCTGATGTATGTGCCAATGAGACTGTCTGCACACATGGGGGAAGGTGTTCTCTTTCATTCAACAACGAGAAGCCCTATTCACCCAGTCGAAAAGGATGGATACGCTGTCCAAAATGGGTTTACCTTTATGAATCCAGAGGATGCCAGAATTCAGCACTACGTGTACAACATTCCAAAAGGTGAATATGATGATGTATTTCTCTTTTTTGAGAAAAAGGTCTCTCAGGAGGCATTGCTTCCGCTTGTTCACTTATTTGCTGAGCGGCATGTGAAGCATGTGCATATTGTGACTTTATCAGACGAGGTGAAGGTGAATGGCTAATGTGTATACAAAGATGGGGAGTTATCCAGAGCAGGATGTAACCTTCTTACTCAAAGATTTATCCTCTATTGAGATGGAGAAAAGTACAGAGGAGCGGGAGCGTTCGATTCAGAGCGGTGCGCATTATTCAGAAATGCTGCCAATTGAGTACAAACCAACGGCATCTTATATGACTTTATTCTATCAATCTCTTGAAGAAAGTAAGGAAAAGGTAGCAGAAGCAGTAGCTGTTGTAGCAGAACAGATTGTGAAAAAGAGAGGCTTCCAAACCGTGCTTTGCAGTTTGGCGCGTGCGGGGACACCGATCGGGGTGCTGATCAAACGATATATTCGAAAGACGTATGGCGTCGATCTGCCTCATTACAGCATCTCTATTATTCGCGACCGCGGAATAGACGAGAATGCACTGCATTATATGCTGAAAGAACATCCAGGTTTTGAAATTGCTTTTATCGATGGATGGACTGGAAAAGGGGCGATTTCGAAAGAGCTCCAAAAAGCTGTTCTTGATTTTGAAAAAAAGTATGGTGTACGTCTCTCGAGTGAGCTGGCTGTGCTGGCAGACCCCGGCTATTGTACACATGTATACGGAACGAGGGAGGACTTTCTCATTCCAAGTGCCTGCCTAAATTCGACAGTATCAGGGCTTGTCAGTCGTACGGTACTAAACAACCGCTGGATCAATGCCGATGATTTCCATGGGGCAAAGTATTATAAAGAGCTGCTTGATGAGGATGTGTCCAATCTATATGTGGATACAATTGAACAAGCATTTTCCAGCCTCGGACCAAATGTACAAGAGAAAGCAGAAACCATACTCTCGCAGGGAACGCCGGCAGATTGGCGGGGAATGGCATCCATTGAAGCAATCGGTCAGGAGTTTCAAATTGAAAATACCCATTTGATTAAGCCGGGAGTTGGTGAGACGACCCGCGTGCTGCTTAGAAGAATCCCTTGGAAAATCTTGATTCAGCCTGGATCTCAGGAAAAGCTGAAGCATATTTTGCTTTTGGCTGAGGACAGAGGTGTTCCTGTCATTGAATATGCCAATATGTCCTACACGTGCTGTGGGTTAATTCGTCCGCTGGAGCAAACGTCATGAAGACATTTGCATTTGCCAGTGATTTAGACCGGACGCTGATTTACTCACATCGAGTGCTTGACCAGTATGCGTATGAAGGAGAGTATGATTTAGTTGAGGTGCTGGACGAACGGCCGCTTTCCTATATGTCTGTTGAAACGAAAAAATCTTTGCAGACGATTCATCAATCAGGCTGGTTCATTCCAGTGACGACAAGAACAACCGCACAGTATGAACGAATCACCTTCTTTGAGCAAGAGCTTAAACCGGAGTATGCTGTCACAACAAACGGGGGCTGTATTCTTCATCATGGCAAGCCGCTTGAGGATTGGCAGGCCATTGTTGATGAGAGACTTAGGGAGTGTATGCCAGTCAGAGAGATGCTGAGGGCGATCTCCGAGCTTCCAGTTGCGGCATGGGTGAAGCGTACCCGTACAGCAGAGGGAAGATTCCTTTATTTGATTATGAAAGAGGAGTATCTATCTCACATTCCGCTTACTGAATTGAAGCTGTGGGGTGAGGAGAGAGGATGGCAGGTTTCTCTTCAGGGACGGAAGCTTTATTTTATTCCACAGCCGCTTAATAAGTGGGATGCTGTTGCTTTTCTAAAGGACAGGCTGCAGCTAGAATACGTCTATGGTGCGGGTGATTCCCTGTTAGATGCGGGGCTCATTCGTCAATCAGATATGGGCTTTGCCCCAAGGCATGGAGAAGTTCTCGGCTTTGACCCAGAACTTAAGCCGACAGCAGCATCTGGCATGGCCGCAGCGGATGAAATCACCGCTTGTGTCATCGAGCAGATGATGAACGTAAAAAAGCCTTCGATTCGATAGCAGAAGTAGAAGGCTGAATGATATGATAGTAGTAGCTTTCGAGAAGATATAGGAGAAAGGAAGGAGCGGCGTGAGTTATAAAAAAATCAATGTCACCCATACACGGGCGGAGCAGGAAGCCTGGAAAAACGTGCTGAAAAAGCCGCTCCCTGAAAGAGAAGGTTATGTAAAGGACGAGCATACGTTGTCCTTGCCGCGTCTCGCCGCCCGGGTCCTTGGAACTCCGCATGATGCAACCGATTATTTTATTTATTTACATGAATTATACGAAACAGACGGCATGCATATTTTAAGTGAAACGCTCAATCGTCATATTGAGCCAGAGCATTTTCAAGCGCTGCAGCGCATTCATTTGATTAACCAAGAAGAAAAGGGATTGTCCGTGAATCGCTTTGTGGCTTTTTTAGATGGTGAACAGCTGATTGTACGCCATCCAAACCCTGTGATGAACCGGCATATTCGTCTTTCATTGATTAAGGTGTTTGAGCATTTCAAGCAGATGCATGAAGGTGGATTTCAGCATCCTGATTTCCGCCGGGTTCTGCTGGATGTCGTGAAGTTTTCAAATAATCATCTAGGTCCATGGCTGAGGGAAGTCAATATCGAAGAAAAAATGCCGGCTGTCATTTGGTATGGAGAGGCGAATAAAAGTCAGCTTTATTTTCTTTACTATGTCATGCTGATTGGCTGTGATGTTGTGCTATTTCATCCAGAAGGCGAGGATTCGTTCCGCGAATTAGATCCAGAAGAAAAGCTGACTTTTATTGATCAGTACCCGGGGACTTCAAAGCTTGAGCCGTTCCCTACTGAAAGGCCTGAGAGGAAATCAACGGTGGCGTACCGCTCGACAAGAGAGCTTGAAGAGGTGCTTCACACGGAAGATTCAATGCTCTATAAGCCGTGGCAATTCAGAGATCATACTCCTCTTTCTATTACACTGAAGACAACGTATGATGAGCTGTTTTTAATCGCAAAGGAACGATCCTTTATCCGCCCCAATTTCAAAGCAGACCGGGACACGATACAGATTCCAAATCTCTTTGCGAAAATGATGGGTGTCACACGAGACAAGCGTGAATACTGGGATCGCATTCACACGTTAATGGAAGGGAAAGAGACGAAGACCATTCGCCATTTTCCTTTTACGAAAGAAGTGACATCGAATTATCAATTTCATTATCAGCATGCACTTTCTTCTGCTGGAGAGATTGATCCTCACTTATTAATGAAAAGCAATGTGTGGCAGTTTTCTCATCTATATGAGGGTACGCAGCGTGCGATTGCAGAGGCGATATCTCGAATCTGTCAGCATCCGAAGCTATTAAAAGAAGGCAATGAAACCGAATTAGATGTCCGTATTTATTTATTCAAGCAGGTTCTGCATTTAAGCCAGGATCTCATTGAACTGATTCAAACCTTTGATTACGCACAAACCGTACCGAAAGTGATTTTATACCATACGGAATATAATGGTGAGCTGACTCGTTCTGATGCGGCCGCCCTGATTTTCCTAAATGAAATGGGTGTGGATCTCTTCGTATATCATCCGGCGGGATATCAGTGTATCGAACGGTATATCGATGACCAATTATTTGATACCCATTGGCTTGATGAGATGGTCATGAACCAGGAGTTTAAAGAGCCGTCCATCGTTAGAAAGTTATTTCAATCCATTAAAAACCGATAAGGAGATCAAAGCTTATGACAAATACAAACGGAAATGACATCATTTCAATTGATAAAGAGGAAATCACGATTGAGAAGGCAGACGATATTCGCGTTCAGCTTCGCAATGAACCAGAAGTGCAAAATATTGCGAGACAAATAGATGCGAAAAATCAGCTGGAACTGCTTGAATACGGAAAACAGCCGGCCGTTGAAATCTCTAAGTTCTCTGACCGTATCCTTTCAATGATGCGTTCAACAAGCGTCACTGACTCAGGAACAATGCTGACGCAGCTTGGTAAGATTATGGATCGCTTTGATAAAAATGATTTTGACGAACCGAAGGGTGGTTTGTTGTCAAAAATCTTTAAGCGCGGCGGCAGCATGATCGAAAAGATTTTTAGTAAATATCAAACGCTCGGTGCAGAAATTGAAAAAATTAATGTGGAAATTAGTAAATATAAAGATGAAATGACCAAATCGACTGTGACGCTTGAAGAAATGTATGAGCATAACATTCAATACTATTTGGAGCTAGAAAAGTATGTTGTAGCCGGTCAAATGAAAATCGAAGAATTAAAGCAATTGGTTCCTTCATATGAAGAAAAAGCAGCTAGTGGAAACCAGCTGGCACAGATGGAGCTTGATACGCTCCGTAATGGCATTCAAGCGCTTGAAGAGCGTGTGTATGACCTTGATATGGCACGAATGGTGGCGCTTCAAACGGCACCGCAAATCCGTTTGCTTCAGCGCGGGAATACGAAATTAATCGGTAAAATCAACTCTGCCTTCATCATCACGATTCCAATTTTCAAAAATGGGATCATTCAAGCTGTTACAGCGAAGAGACAAAAGCTTGTGGCTGATTCTATGAGTGAGCTGGATAGAAGAACAAATGAAATGCTGAAACGAAATGCTGAAAACATTTCAAGTCAAAGTGTGGAGATTGCTAAATTATCTGGCCGTCCAAGCATCGATATTGAAACGATCGAATCTTCCTTTAATACAATTGTACAAGGAATGAAAGAGACGAAACAGATCGAAGAAGAGAACAAGCGATTACGCGAAGATGGAACAAAACGTATGCTTGAGCTTCAAGATAATATTAAGCGGGCTGCCCTAGAGTCCTAAAAAAACAAGCTGTCTGTAACTAAAGTTTCAGGCAGTTTTTTTATGAATTTAAATAAAATTTGAGAAAAAGGTTTTTATGTGACCATTTTCGGGTAAATCTTGTTCAGGGGAATGGTTCGCCCATGATTCAAAAAACCGCTATGACGAGGATTCGACTTATTTTTTAGCACAATTAGGAATTTCCAGTAAAATATTGTCTGATGAGAGGAAATACCCCGTAAAATATGTAGTTTATGAAGCATTCTATAGGATTTACGAGTAATACGGCGTATAAACTCTAATGACCAGACCTCTATATGGAATTCATACATATTGTGGGGAAATAAGCGAATTCTAAAGATTGTTCGCATCATAACGCTTATGTTACGGTTATAAAGATGCTAATTTGGAGGGAAAATATGAATTCTGAAGAGAGAAATATCAAAATCAAGATAAATAATGTATCTAAAATTTTCGGTAAAAATGCTAAAAAAGCATCTCAAATGCTTGAAAAAGGGAAAACAAAAAGAGAAATCCTAAAAGAGACCGGCGCAACTGTTGGTGTCAATCGAGCAAATTTTGATGTATATGACGGCGAGATATTTGTCATCATGGGGCTATCAGGGAGCGGAAAGTCCACACTTGTGCGGATGCTAAACAGGTTAATCGAACCAACCTCCGGTGAAATATATATTGATGGGGATATGATAACAAATATGTCAAAGGATCAATTGCGTGAAGTCAGACGGAAAAAGATCAGCATGGTTTTCCAAAACTTCGCATTGTTCCCGCACCGTACAATTCTTGAGAACACAGAGTATGGTCTTGAATTGCAAGGTGTAGATAAAGAAGAGCGCAGATCAAAAGCGCTTGAATCTTTAAAGCTTGTCGGACTTGAAGGCTTTGAAGAGCAATACCCAAATCAATTAAGTGGTGGTATGCAGCAGCGTGTTGGATTGGCACGTGCGTTAGCAAATGACCCTGACATTTTATTAATGGATGAAGCATTCAGCGCACTAGATCCATTAATTCGTAAAGATATGCAGGATGAATTGCTTGAGCTTCATACATCTGTAGGAAAAACGATCATTTTCATTACCCATGATTTAGATGAGGCGCTTCGTATTGGTGACCGCATTGTACTCATGAAGGACGGAAATATCGTTCAAATTGGAACACCAGAAGAAATTCTGATGAACCCATCGAATGAATATGTTGAACGCTTCGTTGAAGATGTTGACCTTTCTAAAGTATTAACCGCTGGTCATATTATGAAACGTGCAGAAACAGTTCAGATCGATAAAGGGGCACGTGTTGCGCTCACGCTCATGAAAAACCTTGGGATTTCATCTATCTATGCAGTAGATAAGAAAAAGCATTTATTAGGTGTCATTTCTGCCCAAGCAGCGAAAAAAGCGGCAGAAACAGGTGCATCGCTTGAAACTGTTCTTGATAAAGAATTTACCACAGTATTGGAATCAACGTATTTAACAGAAATCTTTGATGCAGTGTCTGATGCGGCAAACATTCCAATTGCAGTTGTAGATGAGAAAAACAGAATGAAGGGCATTGTGGTCAGAGGTGCATTGATTGGTGCATTATCAGGTAATGATGAATATATCAACATGTCTTCTAACAAGCTAGAGGAAATTAAGACACAAGAGCCTTCTGCACAGGAGGTAGAATAAGATGTTTAGTATGAGTGATTTACCTAGAATTCCATTCGCGGATTATATCGATCGATTTGTTGACTGGTTAACATTAACGTTTGGTGGTTTCTTTGATGGCATCACAAATGGATTAGCTGGAACAGTAAATGGAATTGTAGCTGCACTTGGCGTCATTCCATCTATTATTTTAACCCTTATCTTTGCCGGCATTGCTTGGTGGATCAGTACAAGAGGAGTTGCTCTTTTCACACTTATTGGATTTTTACTGATCGACTATTTAGGCTACTGGCATCCAATGCTTCAAACACTTGCGCTCGTTCTGACCGCTGTGGTCATTTCCATTGTGATCGGGGTTCCGATCGGTATTTGGGCATCACAGAAGGAAACTGTGCGTAAAATTGTGACACCTATCTTAGATTTAATGCAGACAATGCCTGCATTCGTTTATCTATTACCAGCGATCTTCTTCTTTAATATTGGGGTTGTTCCTGGGGTTGTGGCATCGGTTATTTTCTCCATGCCGCCAACGATTCGTATGACCATTCTCGGTATTAAACAAGTACCGGCTGATTTAATTGAAGCTACCGAAGCATTTGGTTCAACGACATTCCAGCGTTTATTCAAAGTTCAGCTTCCACTTGCAACAAAAACCATCTTAGCTGGTATTAACCAAAGTATCATGCTGGCTCTATCAATGGTCGTGATTGCGGCAATGGTAGGTGCACCAGGACTTGGTTCAGAAGTATATAGTGCGGTAACGCAGCTGAAAACAGGTATTGGTTTTGAAGCAGGTATTGCCATTGTTATTGTGGCGATTACACTTGACCGTATTACCCAAAACATTAAAACGAAAAAAACCAGGGGGAATGCTTAATGTGGAAAAAGTCTCTCTACATTGGGATGAACGCCCTGCTCGTCTTTTTACTAGCCGCTTGTGGTGCACAATCGGATTCAAATGCAAGTGCAGCACAGCAGGTCAATAAAACGATTATTGGGATTGATCCGGGTTCAGGTATTATGGCCCTAACCGATCAGGCCAAAAAGGATTATGGCTTAGAGGATTGGACGGTTGTGTCTGCATCAAGTGCAGCCATGACGGCAACGCTCAAAAAATCTTACGACCGTAAAAAGCCAATCATTATCACTGGCTGGAATCCACACTGGATGTTTTCCCGCTATGATTTAAAATATTTAGATGATCCAAAAAAATCTTACGGTGAAGCGGAAGAAATTCATACGATTTCACGTAAAGGATTTGCAAAGGATCAGCCGGAAGCAGCCAAAATGCTTAGTCAGTTTAAATGGTCTCAAGATGACATGGGCGAAGTCATGATGGATATCCAAGATGGTGTGAAACCAAAGGATGCTGCCATAAAATATGTGAAAAAACATAAAGACCAAGTAGCGAAATGGACAAAAGGCGTGAAAAAGTCGAATGGTGGAAAAGTCAATCTTGCCTACGTTGCATGGGATAGTGAGATTGCAAGTACCAATGTTGCGGCAGAAGTATTGCGTGAACTCGGGTTTAAAGTAACTTTGACTCAGGTTGAAGCAGGTCCAATGTGGACAGCAATTGCAACCGGAAGTGCGGATGCATCATTATCTGCTTGGCTGCCAAATACGCATAAAACGTATGCAGCGAAGTTTAAAGGAAAATATGATGACCTTGGTACAAGTATGAAAGGCCTTCGAATGGGGCTAGTTGTCCCGACATATATGAAGAACGTAAACTCCATTGAGGATTTGAAAAAATAGTCAATGATATAGTGATTCCCTTATAATAGAAGGGAGCATGTTGAAAAAGCAGTCTGCTCAAAAAGCGGCTGCTTTTTTCATATATAGAAGGATGGAGTTGTCGGGCGATGGATAAGTCAATCATGATTTTTCTGCATGGTGGAGGAGTAAGCAGCTGGATGTGGCAGGAGCAGGTTGAAATATTGAAGGACACGTATGAATGCTTTGCCCCTGATCTCATTGGACACGGGACAAGAGCAAAAGAACAGATATTTTCAATGAATGAAAGCACCCGTGAAGTCATCTCATGGATCAAGGAAAATGCGAATGGCCGTCAAGTGATTCTGATTGGATTTTCTTTAGGTGCGCAGATTGCCGTTGATGTGTTATCAAGAGAGCCGGATATCGTAGACATAGCCGTCATCAATAGCGCCCTTGTGATGCCTTTGCCATGGCTCCATTTCATGGTGAGACCCCTTTTGCCACTGACGTATCCATTATTAAAGAAAGACTGGTTTATCCAGCTCCAAGCCGAAAAGATGGGGCTCCCGCAACATGTACTGCATCATTATGCAGCGGAATCGAAACATCTGCAAAAGAAAACCCTTCTTACGATGTTTCAAGAAAACCTCCATTACAAGCTCCCAGACACGTTTCAGCAAGCGAAGGCACGCATTCTTGTCACGGTGGGAGAAAAAGAAAAAGGCATCATGAAACGGTCAGCAAAAAAAATAACGAATTCACATCCGAAGGCAACAGGCGTCGTTGTTCCCGGTATTGGGCATACATTTACTTTTGAAAAGAAAGAACTTTTTACAGAAATGGTCATAAGCTTTATAGAGGCACGTGCATTACCAGTCGAATTAAAGGAAATCCAGTAGCCGCGCCAATCAATAAGTGAAGACGAGCATAAAAGGGGCGCCGGTCTCTTAGGATATGTATGATATAGGTATAAAACGCTTTCAGTATGTGTGCCATAGAAGGAGGAGCTATGAGTAAAAACTATATCATATTCGGTGCAAGTCAAGGATTAGGAGATGCTTTTGTAAAGGGTCTTCCTTCAAGTGGAGATACAGTTTGGATTGTGTCGCGAAGTGAACCAAGCAGTTTGAACATAGATGACGGTGTACATAGAATTTGGCTGAAAATCGACTTATCAAGCCAAACGCATATCCCTTATATGCTTGAAGCACTTGAGAACAAGACGATTGATGTACTCATCTATAACGTCGGTTTATGGGAAAAACGAGGCTTTGAAGACGATTATTCCTTTGATCACGATCAGCCAGAGGATATTGCACATTTAATCAATGTGAATGTCACCTCAACTATTACATACATCCAGGCACTGCTTCCGCACGTAAGGAAATCAGAGCATGGGAAAATCATCGTGATTGGCTCAACGGCCGGACTCGATCATACAAACCTGCCGCAGGTCTCGTTTGTTGCATCTAAATTTGGTCTGCGCGGAATTGTGAATGCACTGAGAGAGCATGTGAGGAAAGATAAAATATCCGTCACCTGTATCAATCCAGGAGAGCTGGCTGCGGAGGTTCCGTATGAGGATGGAGCCGAAAAGGCCATCACTCTTTATGATGAAACGAGAATCCCTGTTCAGGATATTGTGGAGCTTGCGAGATGTGTGATTCATTTATCAAGGGTATCTTGCGTGAAAGAAATCAACGTTCCAGCCATGGCAGATCTGAATGCGTAATATAAAGCAGACCACCCGTCCTGAAGAGAAGGCGGGTGGCTTTTTCATTTATGATGAATGCTGCTGGAGTGTTTGATAGACAGCCTCGGTCAAAATCTCAATGCCAGTAAAGATAGCAGAGCGGTCGAAGGTCATATACGGATGATGAAGACCGGGCTTTAAATCACAGCCTAAACCGAGCATCGTGGATTTGATATGCGGAAGCTTTGCTGCATAAAAGTGAAAGTCCTCTCCACCTGTTGTGACGATCGGGGGATCAAGTTGCTCTTTTCCTAAAACCTGTTCAATTGCATGAGACATGATCTGGACAGCTTCTTCATTTAAGGTGGCGGCAGGCAGTCGATGGTCTGTTGAAAGTGTAATGGAAGCGCCAAAGGCATCAGCTACAGAATGAACCGCTCTTTCAATTTCTTTTTCTAGTTCATCCATCACTTCGTTTGTTTGAGCCCGTACATCTAATGTAAAAGAAGCTTTGCCTGGAATGATGTTTGAGCTGCCCCCGCCAGCATGTAAATTGGTCATTTTGACAGAATGCGCGACTCTTGGATCGACATGGATATGCGCGAGTTTTTGCACGAGGGTTGAAGCCACTTCTATGACGTTGACGCCAAGATGTGGACGTGCCCCGTGCGCTTCCTCGCCAATAATGGTGCCAACGTAATGATTACTTGATCCGTGCAAAATAGCAGGAGCGCAGCGTCCGTTTAATGTTTCTTGAATTGGGCGCACATGTACGCCATATAAGTAATCGACATCTGCGAGCACACCTTTTTCAATCATTTTCAGCGCACCGCCGCCTCTTTCCTCAGCAGGCTGAAAGATGAAACGGATCGTGCCGTTCGGGCGTTCTTTTTCCTTTAATGCCATGAAGGTGCCAAGAGCCATTGTCATGTGTGCATCGTGGCCACATGAATGATTGGCTTGAAATTCACCATCTACTTCCTGCCAAAGTGCATCAATATCAGCTCTCACAGCGACCACTGGTGCGCCTTCTCCAATTTCACCGATCACCCCTGTACAGTCGTCAAATGTTTGAGTTTTGCAGCCCAATTTTTTTAATATATCTTCAATATAAGCGGTCGTTTCTGTTTCTTCCCAGCTGATTTCTGGATGGGCATGTAAGTGTTCAAAGATGTCTGTCACGGTTTGTTTCATTTCGTTTGTCAAAGTTGTCATGTGAAGCCTCCTTGCTGACAGATAATCTGTCAAAACATTATTTTAATGAAATAATATTGCTCTTAAATATCAACAGTGTTTATAATATAACACATCATTTGATTATTCTGAAAATTAAGTGAAATTCCGATCGGGACAAAGGGGTTTTGACACATGAAAACAGCGACAGTATCAGCACCAGAGAAACAAAAACGAAAACTTCAAATGCCGGATGCGTATGTTCTCTTATTTATGATTGCACTGATTTGTACAATCGCAACGTATTTTGTACCAGCGGGTGAGTTTGACCGAAAGACATCTGAGGAGATCACAACAGCTGTTCCTGGCAGCTATCACCGCATTGATCAATCACCAGTGAGTCCAGTTGGCTTTTTCACAGCGATACAAGAAGGAATGGTAGGGTCCTCTTCTATTATTTTTCTGATTCTATTTACGGGCGGAACCATTGCCATTCTGGAGAAGACAGGTGCTATTAACGGGATGATTCACCATGTCATCAGCCGGTTTCAAACGAAGCAATTATTGTTTATTTGTATTGTTGGGGGATTATTTTCAGTCCTTGGAACGACCGGAATTGTCGTGAACTCTGTCATTGGGTTTATTCCAATCGGCATCATTGTAGCACGATCCTTGAAATGGGATGCTGTAGCAGGAGCGGCTGTCATATACATCGGTTGTTATGCAGGATTTAACGCAACGATTTTATCTCCATCTCCATTAGGTTTATCACAAACGATTGCAGAGCTGCCGATCTTTTCCGGCATTGGCCTGCGTGTCATTATTTATCTTTGTTTTCTTATTTCTAGTATTGTGTACATCTATTTATATACAAGACGTCTGAAGAATAAAGAAAAGGGAAGCATTCTTGGCGATCAATGGTTTCCTGCTAAGGGGCTTGGCGGTGCCGATGCGGAATCTGTGGACAAGCCTGCATTTACTGGCAGACATAAGCTGATTTTAGCAGTGTGCGGATTGTCACTTGGAGGTTTCTTATATGGCGCACTTCAGCTTGGCTGGACCGATAAGGAAATGGCGGGTGTGTTCATCTTTATGGCTATCGCTGCTGGACTGCTCGGCGGATTAGCGGCCAATGATATTGCGAAAACGTTTATTATCGGGTGCCAAAGCCTTGTATACGGCGCACTTATTGTTGGGATGGCACGCTGTATTTCGGTCATTTTAGAAAACGGGAAGCTGCTTGATACAGTGGTCAACGGCTTGGCGAGTATGCTGACAGGCTTTAGTCCAATCGCTGGTGCGATCGGGATGTATATTGCGAGTGCGCTTCTTCACTTTTTGATTTCATCAGGATCAGGAGAAGCCGTTGTCTTTATCCCGATTCTTGCGCCGCTCGCTGATTTAATGGGCATCACAAGACAGGTAGCTGTAGAAGCAGTGATGCTTGGCGAAGGGGTAGTCAACTGTATCAATCCGACTTCTGGTGTGTTGATGGCTGTGCTTGCTGCAAGTGGTATTCCTTATGTAAAGTGGCTGCGTTTTATGGTGCCTCTTGCTCTCATTTGGTTTGTCATCGGTCTTGTATTTATTTGTATCGGGGTCATGATCAACTGGGGACCTTATTAAATATGTAGGAAGCTGCCGACGAGCGTTTGGCAGCTTTTTTCTTGTGTAAATATGTATGGAGCCAGCGCTTTGAAAGCACAATAAATGTGTTCACAAATTCGCTACATATTTTTTTTGAGCAGTCCCCTTGCAAAAGTTTGTGAAATGTTGCACAATAAGAATGTGAAATACTTCACATAAGAAAAACAGCCTAGTTTTACTCAGGAGGATGAGATAAATGACAAACGAAAAAGTAAACAAAGTAGCCCTTATTGGAGCAGGTTTCGTCGGCAGCAGTTATGCCTTTACATTAATAAATCAAGCAATCACAGATGAATTGGTTGTCATCGATTTGAATCAAGACAAAGCAATGGGTGACGTGATGGATTTAAACCACGGAAAAGCATTTGCCCCGCATCCTGTGAATACATGGTATGGAGATTATGAGGATTGTAAGGATGCAGATATCGTCTGTATCTGTGCTGGTGCAAACCAAAAGCCAGGTGAAACAAGACTTGACCTTGTTGAGAAAAATTTAAATATATTTAAAGGCATTGTAGAAAACGTAATGAAAAGTGGATTTGATGGCATTTTCTTAGTGGCCACAAACCCAGTCGATATTTTGACATATGCGACTTGGAAATTCAGTGGACTTCCAAAAGAACGAGTAATTGGCAGTGGTACAACGCTTGATACGGCAAGATTTAGATACATGCTTAGTGAGTATTTTGAAGCAGCGGCACACAACGTGCATGCTTACATCATTGGAGAGCATGGAGATACAGAGCTTGCTGTTTGGAGTCATGCAAATATTGGAAGTGTACCGATTACAGAATTAATGAAGAGAAATGAGCAATACAAACAAGAAGACTTAGATGAAATCATGGAAAATGTCCGTCATGCCGCTTACCAAATCATTGAGAAAAAAGGCGCCACTTATTACGGCGTAGCAATGAGTTTAGCCCGCATTACAAGAGCGATCCTGCACAATGAAAACAGCATTTTAACTGTCAGCACTTACTTAGATGGAGAGTACGGAGCAGAAGATGTCTACATTGGTGTACCTGCCCTTGTGAATCGAAATGGCGCGACAGAAGTAATGGAGCTTGCATTGAACGACACGGAGAAAGAAAAATTTGCACACAGTGTAAATGTGTTAAAAGAGATTTTGGCTCCTCATTTTTAATCAATCAAAAACAACCTATCTGAGCAGAAAAGGATGAATCACTATGTGGCAGCAAATATATGATCCGTTTGGTAATGAATTCGTCAGTGCATTGGTGGCAATGCTCCCAATCTTGTTTTTCCTTCTTGCATTAACCGTTTTTAAGCTAAAAGGTGTTTTAGCCGCTTGTTTTACCTTAATCGTCAGTTTTGTAACAGCTATTTTCTTCTTTCATATGCCGGTTGAAAAGGCATTATCTGCTGTGCTGCTCGGTATATCTAATGGGCTGTGGCCGATTGGATATATCGTCATCATGGCGGTATGGCTCTATAAAATTGCTGTGA
Source organism: Bacillus sp. I-2 (assembly GCF_001974945.1). Classification (NCBI taxonomy): domain Bacteria; kingdom Bacillati; phylum Bacillota; class Bacilli; order Caryophanales; family Bacillaceae; genus Bacillus; species Bacillus sp. I-2. The sequence continues at coordinate 83,013 of NZ_LZRW01000043.1, forward strand.
AATCTGGTAAGTTCGATGTCATTCGATCTAGTATTGCAGGAATCTCTCAAGATCAACGTCTTCAGCTCTTATTAATTGGTTTTAGTTTTAACGCATTTTTAGAGGGAGCTGCTGGGTTTGGTGTACCGATTGCGATCAGTGCCGCTCTCTTAACAGAGCTTGGGTTTAAACCGCTGAAAGCTGCGATGCTCTGCTTAATTGCCAATGCTGCGTCTGGTGCATTTGGTGCTGTGGGCATTCCAGTGATTACAGGGGCGCAAATGGGCAATATGACGCCGCTTGCGTTATCTCAAACTCTTGTATATACGATCCCGTTTATTTCATTCTGTATTCCGTTCCTCCTCATTCTGATTGTAGATGGATTCAAAGGAATCAAAGAAACTCTGCCAGCCTTACTTGTTGTGAGTGGAACCTATGCCATTTTGCAAGCTGTCACAATGGTGACGATGGGACCTGAGCTTGCCAATATTATTTCTGCCTTGGCAAGTATGGGAGTTTTGGCTTTATTTCTTCGGAAATGGCAGCCAAAACACATTTATCGTGAAAAAGGAGCGCCGGATATTGAACAGAAACAAACGTATCGCGGTGTTGAAATACTGAAAGCATGGTCTCCGTTCTATATTTTAACTGCTGTTATTACAGTATGGAGTCTGCCAGCATTTAAAGCATTGTTTGTTGTAGGAGGACCGCTTAACTGGACGACCATTTTAGTGAAAATGCCGTTTTTACATCAGCAAATTGTGAAATTACCACCAATTGCACAAACAGAAACACCTATTGATGCGATCTTTAAAATTGATGTCATCAGTGCAACGGGGACCGCCATTCTGATTGCGGTCATGCTGACAGGGCTGTTTAGCAGACATATTACATTAACAGAAGGCGCTGTCTGTTTAAAAGCAGCGGTGAAAGAGCTTTGGGTTCCTGTTCTCACTATTTGTTTTGTCATGGGCTTTGCCAACCTTGCCAACTTTGCTGGACTAAGTTCAGCGATTGGACTTGCTCTTGCCAAAACAGGCGATCTGTTCCCCCTTGTCAGCCCAGTGCTTGGCTGGATCGGTGTGTTTATTACGGGGTCTGTCGTGAGTAACAACGCCTTATTCGGTAACCTTCAAGCGGTCACTGCTTCTCAAATCGGCTCACAGGCAGGTTTGTTAATTGGGGCGAATACGACCGGTGGTGTGATGGCGAAATTAATTTCTCCACAATCAATCGCTATCGCTACAGCAGCTGTTGGAGAAACAGGGAAAGAATCTGAGCTCTTCAAAAAGACCGTGAAGTACAGCTTCATCCTGCTCGGTATTGTATGTATATGGACATTCATTCTCGCTCAATTTGTATAGGTTGATAGACTAAAAAAGACTGAGATTTCTCTCAGTCTTTTAGCGTGTAGACAAACCCTCGCATTCGGTGTCAGGTCTGCGCTCCGGTGCTCGTCCTTCCTAGGGCTGCAAAGGTTTTCTATCACGCTGAAAAGAAGACAAAGGGCTAAAATCAACATCATGTTAGCCCTTTGTCAACAATCTTAAGGACTGAGATTTCTCTCAGTCTTTTTCTTTATGTAGATTCTCTTGTCACGAGCCGGGTAGGCAGCTGGATATGTTCGCGCTGTAATGGTTTTTGGTCTTGCAGGAGTGCGATCATTTGCTGCACAGACCGCTGGCCAAGCTCTACGATCGGTATGTCAATTGTGGTGATCGTTGGAGCTGTCACCTCACAAATGTCTTGGTTGTCATAGCCGATGACCGCTAGATCCTTGGGGATTTGATAGCCATATGAAATGGCCTGTTTAATGAGCCCAGCTGCGACTTGATCATTGCCGGTGAAAATGGCATCAGGCGCTTTCTTCATGTGATGGATGACATCCATTAAGCGAAAGCCGTCTTCAATGGTAAAGGCCTCTCCAAACAGCCAATCGTCTTGCAGCGGCAAACCGTGAGCAGAGAGTGCATCAAGATAGCCCTGTCTTCTTTGCTTCTGCGCTTCACTGCTTTCTGTATCAAAGCAAAACCCAATCGATTTTCGCCCCGACCGAATCAAGTAGTCAACGGCTTTATAGGCGGCTTCCCGTTCATCGTAACCAATAATCGGGATGTTTGCTGTTTGATGATATTCATTAGCCATGACAATGGGGCCGTTTGTTAAAAATGGCTCGATCTTTTCCCACTGATTTTCTAATGCCCCCAATATGACCCCATCTACTTCTTTTCTTTTTAATAATTGAAGCCCTTCAAGCTCCAATGCTTCTTGATAAAACGTCTGAAGCACGATGGCTTTATATCCTTGATCAAGGGCTTCTTTTGAAATGCCTTTAATCAATTGTGCAAAAAAAGGATGATCCACAGCTGGAACAGACACAGCAATGGTTTTTGTCTGATGTGACCTTAGTGTGCGGGCTGCTGAACTCGGTGTATATTCCATTTCTTTCATCACCTGTAAAATGAGCTGCCGCTTTTCTTCTGACACATATGGGTGATGGTTTAGCACTCTGGAAACGGTGGTGGTTGAAACCCCGCAGCGTTTGGCAATTTCATAAATTGTACACATATTAACAAATCCTTTACACAAAGTTATTGTTCTGAAATCGATAACATCATTTACAATGTGAAACAAGTTAAATATTAACAAAAGGAATTGATTAATTGGAGGGAATGGAATGCAAATATTGACGAAGATATCAGGTAAAAGCAAGGATTATCTTCCTTTGCTGGATATGATCAATCAAGGTGTTCAAGTAAAGGCCGATTCAGTTGAAAAGCATCTAGCAAATGAAAAGCTGGTGACGTTCCTTGAGCAAGATATAGAGCGCACAGGTTTGGAAAAAATTCTCTTCCATTATAAACAAAATAAGGAAAAAAAGATACCGTTTCTGCCAGTTGACAAACTGATTTCAGAAGATGAAATCGATGATATTATGCTGGTGCTGAAGGAAGTATTGAGCTCTGGCCGTTTTACTTCAGGGCCATATATTCCGACGTTTGAAAAGGCGATTGCTGAGTACTTAGGGAAAAAATATGTCATTGCCACGTCAAGTGGAACAGATGCATTGATGATCAGTCTCATATCAGCAGGCGTCCATCCAGGAGACGAGGTGATTTTGCCGGCCAATAGCTTTGCTGCAACAGAAAATGCAGTGCTTGCCATTGGGGCTGTTCCGGTTTATGCCGATATCGATCCAGAAACCTACTGCCTCTCACCGAGTGAAATAGAGAAGCATATCACAGATAAAACGGTATGCATTCTACCAGTTCATTTATATGGAAAGCAAGCGGATATGAAGGAGATTTCGGCGATTGCGAAACAGCATGGGCTGAAAATCATTGAAGACGGCTGTCAAGCGATTGGCAGCAGCGGCCTTGGCGCTTATGGAGATGGACTTGTTCTCAGCTTTAATCCATACAAAAACCTTGGGGTCTGCGGAAAGGCAGGAGCCATCGCTACAAATGATGAGGCCCTAGCGGAAAAATGCATGGAGATCAGCTATCACGGTTTTGAAGCTGGAAAGAAAAATGTCAAACGCAGTGACTACGGCTTTAATTCCAAAATTGATAATTTGCAGGCAGCGATCGGACTCGAACGAATGAAGTATTTAGGATTGCAAAACTTTAAACGTTTTTACTTAGCCAAGCGATACATTGACCAGCTGCAAACGCTTGAGGACGAAGGATACATGAAGCTTCCGAAGCTGACAGATGATCATGTCTGGCACCTATTCCCGATTAGAGTGCTGAAGGGAGACCGAGATGAACTGGCAGCGAAATTGCTGGAAATGGGCATAGAGACGGATGTCTATTACCCGGTTCTATCGCATCAGCATCAAACAAATCTTGTTTCTCAAAAATATAGACAAACGACACTTCCACACACGGAAAAAGCAGCGCAGCAATTACTTCACTTGCCGCTTTATCCAGGAATGCCGCTGCAAGATCAGGAGAAGGTCATCGAGGGGGTTCAACATGTTATCAAGTCTTCCATTCAATAAAAAACTGCTGAATCAGCCGAAGAATCCGCAGTGGATCGTCTTCTGTGACTTTGATGAAACGTATTATTCTCACGGAATGACAGAGGAGCAGAGAGAGGATGTCAAGCGGCTGGAAGCCTTTGTAGCAGAAAAGAGTGAAGCGGGACAGCTCTTGCTGGGCTGGGTGACGGGAAGCAGTCTCGATTCTGTCACGAGCAAAATGGAAAAAGGCGGGTTTCATCAATTCCCGCATTTCATTGCGTCGAACTTAGGAACTGAGATTGTATATACGTCGGATGCCCATTTTGGACAGCCAGATGCAGAGTGGATGAAGCGGCTGGATGCGCAGGGCTTTTCAGATGAAAAAATCGAAGACATCCTGGAAACCATCCGAGAAAAGGGAATTTCCCTTAGGCCGCAAACGCAGCTGGGCAGCTCAGGGTATAAGAAGAATTTCTATTATCAGGAGCAGGATGAACGGACAGATCTTCATCATCTATCATTTATCCAAACACTGGCTAAAGAGCGAGGCGTGGCGGTCAATATCAACAAATGCAACCCGCTTGCAGGAGATCCTGCGGATTGCTATGATGTCGATTTTTTACCAGTCGGAACAGGGAAGGATGAAATTGTCCGTTTTATGCTGAACCAATATGATTTATCGAAAGATCAAGGCTTTGCCTTTGGTGATAGTGGGAACGATTTGCGGATGCTTCAATCCGTCACACACGGTTTCCTTGTCCAAAATGCGACAGCCGAAGCCAAACGGCACCATCACCAAATTTGTCATCATGGGTATGCAAAAGGAATCTATGAAACACTGAAAACAGTGATGTATAAACATGAGGAGGCACATTCATGAAGAAAATTGGAATTGTTGGAGCAGGGAATATTGCAAAAGCACATGCAAGAGCATTATCAACGATCAAAGGTGCAGAATTATCCGGTGTCTATGATTTGCACGAGTCAGTTGCACAGGGATTCATTAAACAGTACGGCGGACGTGTGTATTCAAGTATTGAGACACTGGCAGATGCATCTGATGGGTTGATTATTGCTTCTCCTAATTTTTGTCACAAGGACCATGCCCTTCAGTCGCTAAGAGCAGGACAGCCGATTTTATGTGAAAAACCGATGGCTGTGTCGCTGAAGGAAGCGAAGGAAATGGTGGAGACAGCCAAACAGTTCCAAGTTCAAGCCAGTATGGGCTTTAACTATCGTTATTTATCCTTTGTGAATATATTGAAGAACTTGATTGCCAACGGTGAATTAGGCCGCATTTTAACCGTCAGAACTCATTTTAAGAAAAACAGTGCCCTTAGAAGAAAGACTTTTTCATGGAGAGACAGCGGTGAAAGTCTGCGTACGAGCGGTGCACTAGGGGATCTTGGCATTCATTTGATTGATATGCTGTGGTACTTATTTGGCAGTGAAATGAAGAAAGAATCACTTAACACCAAGATGCTGACACATGTAAAGGAAAAAGAAGAGAAAAAGGTTCAGGTGGATGATCATACCGAAATTTTCGGACAGATGGAGAATCAAGTGTTCTTTCATTTGGTGACATCCAAAAGCACGCAGCCTGAGGAATGTGGATTTAGTGTAGAAGTCGTTGGACATGACAAGGTATTCAAATACCACACGAACATGAAAAACGAATATGAGATTAGTGATGGATTGTGTGTGGAACGTCATCAAATGCCGCAAACATTGCTGACAGATCCGCCAAATGAATTTTACGGATGGTCCGATACATTCCGCGATCAGCTGATGCATTGGGTGAATACAGATCCATACCCATCTCATATGAAGGTCGCTGATTTCGAAGATGGTTATCGCGCGCAGGCTGCGCTCAATACATGCTTTGAGAGGGAAGAGGCAGTCGTCTCTGCACAGGCATATTAAAGAGGTGGAGCGGAGGATGTGATGACTCCGCTCCTTTTTAGAGGAAGTGAAAAGATGAAAAAGGTATTTTATTTTGGCTGTGTCTTTTATTTTTTTATTGGGACCATTCATGTGTTTTTTGGCAGCTTAACGCCTTATTTGCTGTCGAGTTATGATAAGGGCCCCGGGGAATTATCATCTTTAATTTTTTTTCAGTTTATTGGATTTTTGACAGGTGTTCTGTTATCCCCCATTCTAGTGAGAAAAAAAGGCTATGGCGCTGTGCTGACCATGGGTCTTTTGCTGATGATCGGCTCACTTCTGCTGGGGCTATTGGTGCCGGGCTGGACAACGCTTGTGCTTGCAGGTTTTTTTCTTGGGAGCGGCGCAGGCAGTCTTGAGACAACGGCCGGTGCGTATGTCATTTCGATGGCTAATAGTGCAAAGCGAATCAGTATCATGGAGGTCTTTTTTGGATTAGGTGCGCTGTTATTCCCGCTAGTGATTCTGCTGACTGTCACAGAACAGACATGGCAGTATGTGTTTTTATTTCAGGTGGGTGCGCTGACATTTTTCCTTATGCTTTGGCTGGTTTTTATGAACAAACTGCCTCACGGACAGATGGATGCTCCTTCCACAGAAGGGACGAGGAAACCGTCCTTACTTGTTGATCGAAATAATCGAATGATCGTGGTGATCATGATTTGCTTTGCCTTTTTCTACGCAGGGATTGAAACGAACTTTGCGAACTTTTTGCCGTCGATCATGCTGGAAAAAGGGGGAGAGAATTGGGGCCTCTTTGCGGTCTCTACTTTCTGGACAGCGATCGTTATCGGCAGAACCGTGATTGCGAGAAAAGCTGATCAGCTGCATCCGCTGCGTTTTTTAAAGCTAAGCGCATCACTGATGATTTTGCTGCTTGTGATATTCGCTCTGACAACCCACATTACCGCGCAGCTGATTCTCATCTTTTTCATCGGTCTTTGCGCAGCTGGCATGTTCCCAATCGCACTGACAGCATCTGCCTTAATGATTGAAAATGCCATCGATGAGGCGACGAGTTATTTTATTGCAGCCGCGAGCTTAGGCGGAGCCTGCTTGTCCTTTTTGATTGGATTTAGTCTGGAATGGGCAGGAGCGGCAAGTTCCGTCTTTGTATTTGCCTTCTTAGCTGTTCTTCTGTTTGCAGCTGCGATTCAAATGAATCGTTCTAAGAAAAAAGAAACGGTACACGCGCAGCAGTCGGCACTGAAAGCAGACCGCTAAGCATCCACCTGAAATGATGACAAAGGACTTGTACTAAAACGCAGAAAGTTTGAATAACATGTACAAGTCAGCATCAAAAGGAGGACGTCTATGTGGCGGTGTTTTTTGGTTATATCTTTTTAGGGTTGTCACTTTCAGCGCCTGTTGGGCCGGTCAATGCAGCCCAAATCGACAGAGGGATTAAAAGTGGATTTTGGCATGCGTGGATTTTTGGTGTGGGGGCTATGGCTGCGGATATTGTCTATATGCTTCTCATCTATTTTGGTGTCGCCCAGCTTTTGACTGCACCTCTTGTCAAAACCTTTTTGTGGCTGTTCGGCTTTTTCGTTTTGACCTATACCGGCATTGAAAGTCTGCGTAAAATCAATTTGCAGGAAAGTCCGAAAAAGGACAGCGAAAACACATCAATTGGCAAATCGTTCATGACCGGATTTTTCATTTCTCTTTCTAATCCGCTCAGTATTTTGTTTTGGCTTGGCATTTATGGCAGCATCTTAGCCAATACGATCGAAAAGTATGGAGCTTCCCAAATGCTCATGTACAGTATGGCTATTTTTATCGGCATGCTGATCTGGGATTTCAGTATGGCGCTGCTTGCTAGTTCGTTTAGGCGTTATTTAAGTGAACGTGTTTTACATGGCTTATCTGTTCTGGCAGGTCTATCTTTACTTGGTTTCGGCGCCTATTTTGGATATCAGGGGATCATGGCGTTGATTGGGTAGAAAAACAGACTGACACATTCAGTCTGTTTTTTTGTAAGGATTGACAGATATAACACATTATTGAATAATGATGGAACAGAAAATGGATTGAAGGAGCTTCTGCTATGCGTCTGTTTTTGCCAGTATTCAACTATGTGTGTATGCTGATTTTATCAGTCATCACAGCAACATTCGTTTATACGTTTTTATTCATGCCGCCTGAATTGGGCTTTAGTTATGTGGAGATGACCAGTCTGTTCATTTTGCTCGCTTATGTCATTTTTGCTGCACCGATTCAGCTTGTTTTACACCGCCATCCTAAGAGGTTTCGAAGCCGTGACTTATTGATTTATTTTATTGCGGCATGGCTGGTTTGTTCGGCTTTGGCTTTATGGATTGATTATGGGCTTGTTGTGTTCATCAGCTATAAAGTCTATCTGTTTAGCTTCTGCGCAGCCCTTATTTATTGGGTGCTGGATTCCGTCTTTTTGATGAATAATCGATCGTAGGTATGACGAAAGGCTCTCTATTAACTTACACTAGTCTGATCATACATAATAGAATAAAAGAAACAAATACCTGCTCAATTTGAATGGAACCCCCATCCTGTCATGCGCTAGGAAAGTCGTGGAAGGACAGTCACCACAGCCATTTGCACCTCATAGGCTATGGAGAAGACGCTAAAACGAGGTGTAAAGAAATGGCCCAGCTGTATGCAAAAAGTTGCCTTGATCAAAATCTACGATCACTAGAAGAATGGAAGCAGGATGCTTTCACACAATTTGGCGAGATGGTAGGAGATGAAGCCGATACATTCCCTTGTGTACCCGGAAGACAGGGATTTTTTCTCGATCATTTACGCTATGGGTTTGTTGGTGACCCGAGGAAAGAGGAAGCGGTGGATGAATTAGCCCAGCTGCTGAGAGAATATCAAGGCTGTGCGAAAGAAACCGGTCAATATGCTTCATTTATCTGTTTTTTTGAAACACCGCAGGACTTAAAGGAAAGTTCGCTTGAAGAGTTTGAGCAGCAGTTTTGGTCGCTGCTTCAACGGCTGCATCATAAAGATGAAGAACCGTGGCCTGAGGAGATCCCGTTAGATACTCATCATCATGAGTGGGAGTATTGCTTCCATGGTGAGGCGTATTTTATTTTGTGTTCCACACCTGCTCATAAGCTCAGAAAAAGCCGCCACTTCCCTTATCTCTTGATGGCGTTTCAGCCTAGATGGGTGTTTGAGAAATTGAATGGATCGACCAAGTTTGGACAAAAAATGAGCCAGCTCGTTCGCAAGCGACTCAAAGCATATGATGAGGTCAGTGTTCATCCATCATTAAAATGGTACGGTGATCCGGCCAATCATGAATGGAAGCAATACTTTCTCCCAGATGAAGAGGCGGAGAAACCAGCCTCCGCCAAATGTCCATTTACTGCATTAAAAAACATGATGAAATTATGATGCGGTCTGATCCTGCTTCCACTTTTTCCTCATAAATAGCACCATGATGGCAATCACTGCAATGATCCCAAGGCTGATAAAAAAGCCAGGTCGTCCGCTTGCCTCTGTTAATGTGCCTGAAACGGCGGCTCCAATTAAGAGCAGCGCAAGAATCATTTCGCACGTTTGGCGGGTGGATGGCTTGGATAGCTTTTTACTTGAGAACAGAATAAAAATCCATGTGTACAGCAGGGTAAGACCGGCTGCTGTTGTGAGATGCTCGTAGATGTGTTTGGACAAAAAGAGTGCAAGCAAAATTGAGACAATTAAGCCAGCAGCAGTTAAGATAATCGAAGACCACCTCACATGAGATGGGTCTTTTTGTTTAAAGCAAGCAGGTGCATCTTGATGCTCTGACATTGTGCCAAGCAGCGTTGTGACCGCATAGAGAGAGGCAACCAATGTCGAAAAACCGGCAATGATGAAAATGCCATTAAAGATATGAAGAAAGATCGATAAATGAAACGGCTCTAATGAAGTAATAAATGGACTGCTGTTCTCATTAAAGGCTGTCACTGGGACAAGCAAGAGAGCAAGTCCGATCGAGACGATATAGATGACTGCTAGAATGATCAGCATGACACGTCCAGCTTTTGCCGCATCCTTCGGGTTCTTTAAATGAACAGCCATCAGCCCCATGACTTCAATTCCCCCAAATGCATAAAATGCGTAAATCAATCCATTCCAAAGACCAAGCGGACCAAGAGGCATCCATTCGTGATCCTTGTTAGGCAGATGCAGGGTCGGTTTATGTTCTGTCAAAATGCCGAATAACACAAGCACCGCAAGAATCATAAACAGAAAAATCGCCGCTGTTTTCAGTACCGCAAGAACATTTTCTGTCTTTTGAAAAGAAGAAAGCCCAATGATAATCACGAGCAGGGCAAGAGCGGAATAAATCGCAGAAAACACCCAAAGCGGAACAGAAGGAAACCAGTGGCGGGTAAATAGAGAAATGGCGGTTAACTGACTTCCTGTAATCAGCATTTCTGCAAACCAATACACCCAGCCATTGCTAAACCCTGCCCAGCGTCCGTATGCTTTACGAGCATAGGAACAAAACGACCCTTTATCAGGATGATCGGCTGTCATCGCAGCTAAATGTTTAAAGACGAGATACGTTCCGACCGCAGCAAGCAAAAAGGAGATGCAGACGGAATAACCGGATTTTGTAATGGCGATGCTGGAACCAAGGAAGAAACCAGTGCCAATTGTACAGCCGACTCCGATGAGAGAAAGCTGCCACCAAGATAAAGATTGTTCTTCTTTCAATGCAAGTGCAACACCTTTCTGTTTCAATGACTTTAGCTTGTGACCGCCTCTTTTTTTTATACATGATCAAGGGGACATTTTGGGCATACTGTCATGGAAAGGAGTGCATGTGATGAACGGAGAACACGTCATTTTACCAAAGGGTAGACTCGGCTTTCGTTTAGGAAAAGGCCAATGTATGCGAGTGGTTGATGTCGAAGGCCAGCAAGTAGCAGATGTGATGGCCTATCATGAAAAAGATTTTTATGAAAAATTTGACCAAGGTGCGACGATGGACAGTTTGTTCTCGTCTAAAGTGAAAAAAGGCGATAAGCTTTATTCTAATTTATATAAACCGATGTTTACGATCATTGAAGATACAGTAGAATGCCATGATTTATACATGCCCGCCTGCCGGCAAGAGATGTATCAGCTTTTATACGGCCGGACGCACTTAGAGGTCATGCATACATGCTACGACAATTTGCGGACGGCCTTTGAGCCCTTTGGAATTCCAAAGGAGGATATGTACTATCCTTTTAATGCCTTTATGAATACAGTCATTGATGAAAAAGGAAAGCTGTCTGTCGAGCTGCCAAAATCGCTGCCCGGTGACTACATTCGCCTGCGGGCTGAAATGGATCTCATTGTGGCCGTGTCTGCATGTCCTGCTGATATTGGGAAGTGTAATGGATCAAGCTGTACATCCATACGGGTAGAAATTGATTAAAAAAGAAAAGGACCAGTCCATAAAGACGTGGTCTTTTTCACTTGTGAATGTTTGATCATCTAAGAAATAGGGGAACGTCTAACAAAATGTTCTTGATGAAAACATGGTATAATGGAGATTCAAAAAACGTTGTTAAATCAATGAATTGTGAGTAAAACCTGTTCTCTTCATGTAGAGGATGCTTAGGAGGAAAAGTGTATGAGTTTGCAGAAAAAGATCAGCCAAGAGTTGCATGTGCAGCCCTCAATTGACCCAAAGCAGGAGATCGAAAAACGGGTTGGATTTCTAAAAGAGTACTTGAAAAAAACCGGTGCAAAAGGATTTGTTCTCGGTATTAGCGGTGGGCAGGATTCAACGCTTGCCGGACGTCTTGCACAGCTTGCTGTCAGTGAGCTTCGTCAAGAAGGAAAAGAGGATGCGGTCTTTATTGCGGTACGCCTTCCGCATGGTGTGCAGCAGGATGAAGATGATGCACAGCTCGCCCTATCATTTATTCAGCCAGACAAGTCGTGGAAATATGATATTGCACCTGCCGTGTCAGCATTCAGTGATCAATATCAAAAGGAAACTGGCGGCCCATTGTCTGACTTTAATAAAGGGAATGTCAAAGCACGCATGAGAATGATCGCGCAATATGCTGTTGGTGGTGAGGAAGGATTGCTTGTCATCGGTACAGATCATGCAGCTGAAGCAGTAACCGGCTTCTTCACGAAGTATGGTGATGGCGGTGCAGATGTTCTCCCGCTCACAGGTTTGACAAAACGCCAAGGACGGGCGCTACTCGAAGCGCTAGAAGCGCCGGAGCGCCTGTACTTAAAGAAACCAACAGCCGATCTGCTGGACGACAAGCCTCAGCAAACGGATGAAACAGAACTCGGCATTACGTACAATGAAATTGATGATTACTTAGAAGGAAAACCAGTGTCAGATCAAGCAGCAGAAGCGATTGAAAAGCGCTATGTTCAATCAGAGCATAAACGCCAAGTACCTGCTTCCATGTTTGATGACTGGTGGAAATAAAAAAGAAACCTCTCCAGAAGATGGAGAGGTATCAGGCTGTCGAGAAAATCTCGACAGCTTTATTTTTTTCCTTAAAGTTTCCATCTCCAAATTTTATAATAGAGATAAGTCCACTAAAGGAGGTGTTTTTTCTTATGTTCCACACTAGAAATTCTTCTCAGCACGAAGCCGAATTTGTATTACTAGATCAACTGGTCGAAGAGGATCACCTGCTTCGTAAAATTGATCAGTACATTGATTTTTCATTTATCATAGACAAAGTCAAACCTTATTATAGTGAGAATAAAGGTCGTCCTTCTCTTGATCGATTGGATCATCAAATCACCCGATTTGATTTTCAAGTAGAAGCGGTTGCCCTTGATTCTGGTTATTTGACAACATCAATCTGTAAAGGATTTATCCGATCGCCGCATTTTTGGTGTCATCGCACATAGACGCTTTCATCGAACAAGAGGAAATTCCAGTATCATTTTAAACATGATCATTACATATGCCCAAATGGTGAAAAGCTATCATATACGACAACTGTCCGAAAAGGTTATAGGTACTATAAATCAGACCCTAAAAAATGCGTTTCTTGTCCTTTCCTTGAAAGCTGTACAAGATCGAAAAATCATCAAAAAGTGATCTCAAGACATGTATGGGAGGAACAAAAAGAAAAGATTAGACAAAATCGTCTGTCTATCTCTGGAAAAAAGTTATATAAAAAGAGAAAAGAAAAAATAGAGCGAAGATTTGCAGATTCAAAATAACTGCATGGGCTTCGCTACTGTTGGTTGAGAGGAAAACAGAATGTGAGTGAGCAAGTTCTTCTCACAGCTGCGTGCCAGAACATGAAAAAGATTGCCACAGACCTAGCCAAGCTAGGCTAGGTCTGTGGGAGGCCTTTTTTATTTATTGTTGCTTAACAGTAATTTTTAAGGTATTTTTACAGTATATGCTAAATCAACAAACATAATATTTACGCCTACATCAACTTTCTTATATTTGTTTTTAACTGCCCATGCAACAGCACCAGAGGTTCCAGCAGTAATAGCCGCAGCGGCTCCAGCACCCCATGGTCCAGCAGCAGCAATTCGACTTGTGTACCAACCGATATATCCGGCTGCAAATCCACCTGCTACTATGGCATTCATGCTTCTAACTTTCGGTCCTAATTTGAGGTGTAAACCTACAAAACCTAATGTCTGCATGTCACCTTTTTTCTCATTCTCTTCAAAGCTAAATTCTTCTGATTTCATTGAAGTCATTAGTAGACTGTCGTGTTCTGAAATTCCCATTTCCATAAGGGTTTCTTTATCAGCTGTAAAATGAATATTTCCATCCTTATCTAATTCGAAGTAATTAGATAGTTTCTCTGCTAATTCCAATTGTTTTTTATCTACACTGACTGGAGGGGTCTCATTATTACCTTGACTGGCATGACTAATCATTGGAGAAGAGAAACCAAATGTAATAGTAAGTACACATAACACTACTAGAAATTTTTTAAACATACGTACCACTCCTATTTGTTTTTTGGGGTAACGCATACATGATATTTCCTTCTATTGGGGTGGAATACTTAGAGGTTAAGGAGAGTAATAAAATGTATTTATTCTTATTCACTTTGATTTATTGTGTAATCACTCAGATGTTGAGTTTTTCCTTTGAGATGTCTTTTGGTGTGTACTTGATAGGGTTAGCTTTAATCAAAGGACTTTCCAGTGGGGAAATTAAAGACATCTTTAATTTCAAAAAGACAAGGGACGTGTTCAAAGAAAACAGATTTATAGATTCTTTGATGGAATTGTTTTCTTTGGTAATAGTGTTTATTAATGCATACATAATTGATTATGAACCATTCTCTCCCTTTGAATTTGTTTATACTTTTTTCTTGCTTGTAGTTCTGTACAGGTTCCTATTTTGGGGGATCATAAGAGAGTCTAAAAAATGGTTGCATAAAGAGTCATAAGAGACATGGGCTTATAAAAATCACTCACTTTCTTTGATATATTCAAATGCTACCATTTATTTCTTGATAATTGGTAATATGGTGGAAATTTTATTTTTCAGTTGCGGTGTCCGCAATTAAGGTTCTTTTAATTGGGAGGAGAAATTTCGAATAGAGAAGAATTAGATTGTCAATTATCGCTAATGAACAGGCTGGAGAGCTTGTTTTTTTGTTTCTTAATATTATGTTTTTGTTGAAAAAATTCCATTTTGCTTGCGGTGTCCGCAAGCATTTTTTTTATTTTCCAGTGCTTCATTTTGACGGATTTTTTTTGTGATAAAATCCAGTCACTGCAGAGGTGAATCATGTGAAGGTAGAAGTAGGAATAAACCTGTTTGAGATAGGATTACTCATTCTAGGTCTTTCAGTTTTGTTTTTAATCAAAGCTAATGAGGAACGAAAACGAAAAAGAAAGAGCTAGGCTGCTTCTTGAAAGGCGCTTGACGGAAATCAATAGATTTTAACACTTACATAGAGGTTTACTTAAAAATTTCAGTTGAGGTCGCTCAGATTTGATTCTGATTGCTTTTTTTGTTTAGGTATTAAAAGTAGGGGTGGTGTGTCAAAAACGCTTATAAGGGCTTTAAATGTGTTTTTTCGTTTTGGCTACTGAAATCAGTTTGAAAATCTGTTTGCGAGATACCGAAAATTTTCAAAATTGGAACTAAAATGGGTTTTGGACGTATTTCATGTGCTAGGATTTAACATAAAACGGCAAAAATTGAGGGGGATGAATAAATGGCAGCTGTATCTTCAGCGAAAATCGGTCAGAAGATTAATGAATGGTATCAGAATATCAAGAGGCTGAATGTAACAGATGCGGAAATGCTTCGGAGTGAGATCAGAAGGGATTTAGACATCATGGAGGAAGATGAGCAAGCTGTTCTTTATTTTCAGCTTATGGAATTCCGCCACGAACAAATGCTTGAATACATGAATCTAGGAGCTCGGAAATTAAACAAAGCGGAGTACCTGCGATCAGTTGAAGGGCAAGGGCGGAAGCTTACTGGAATCCTGGAATACTATTTTAATTTTTTCAAAGGGATGTATGAGTTTTCGCAAGGTGATTACATTACTGCGATTACTTTTTATCGACAGGCAGAAAAACGGTTGGATCGAGTGGCGGATGAAGTTGAAAGAGCAGAGTTTTACTTCAAGATGGCAGAGATTTTCTATCACATGAAGCAAACTCAAATGTCTATGTATTACATCATGCTAGCCCTTGATACATATAAGGCGCACCCGACTTATCTTGTCCGAGAAATTCAGTCTCGTTTTGTTGTTTCAGGAAATTATATTGATCTTAACAGTTCTGAAAAGTCTCTCCCGCATTTAGACAAAGCATTAGAAAAATCACATGCGATTAAGGATGAATTAATGATTGGTATAAGTTTGATGAACTTGGGTCACTGTTATTCTAGTTTGGAAAAATATCAGTTGGCATTAGATCATTTGGAGGAAGCTGAAATTTATTTGAAACGTCATTCTCACATACGAGCAATCCTTTATCAGCAGGCTCTGATCCATTTTAAATTGGGTAACGATGAATTGGCCAAGGAATATTTGCAGCGTGGCATAGATTATCTAAAATCAAACCCTGATCAATTATTCGAATCTTTGTACGATTTTCTTGTAAACCTATATATAAAGCCACTTAATCTTGATGATCTCAAGGATATTTTGAAACGATTTGATAACATTAGGGGTTATCCATATTTAGAAGAACTGGCATTAGAGTCCGCAGAATTTTATACTAAATGTGAGCGTATGGAGGAATCTGTATATTTGTATCAGCAAATGGTGTACGCTCAAAAACAAATTCGAAGGGGCGACTGTTTGTATGAACATTAAAAAAAGCTTTGTTTTAGCTGGTCTTGCGATCATGATGTTGGTTGGTGGTTCATATCTGAATCATACCGAGACTGCTATGGAGTTGGCTATTCGATTAGGTACATGAAAAATGGCAGACCTTTTGGGTCTGTCTATTTGGAAATTCTTCTTGAACAACACCAATGCACTAACAGACACTCAGAAAAAATCCCTTCCAATTGGATAGGGATTTTTTGAATAAGCTGCGATCTAATTCAAAGTTGCATAACCCTAATCAACAACAAACAGTACGGCCCCGCACCTCGATTGTCTGAAGGAGATATTTATTCTATATCGGCTCCTGCACCGCCTTCTTCACACATAGCCATAGGGAATTCATTTCGATCATATGCCCTTTTTGTTGGTATGTTTTTCAATGATTCGTCTCTATTTTTATCGGCACCTTCTTTATCAATCGTGAAGACGGCAGAAGCGCTCTTTTTTATAGCATTTTTTATGTGTCATGCTGTTTCTGGATACTTATCAGTCGGAAACTTCAATTTCACATCATACTGAGACCTCTTCAGAAGAAGGAGAGGTCTTTTTATGTCGAATTGGGTTTGACAAAATAACCAAAAATTCATTAAATTAGTAGAACGATCTACTTAAGTCCATTTAACTAAATATTGATTTTTTTGAACAATAATAGCAAACATAATTAGTTCGATTCACTTAATTTCATTTCTGTTGACAGTATTTTCAGAAAAAATAATTGACGAACGAAAAGAATGCGCTTACAATGAAACCACATTCCGAAAAGTGAAATTAGATTCCACTGGA
Organism: Bacillus sp. I-2; assembly: GCF_001974945.1. NCBI lineage: Bacteria > Bacillati > Bacillota > Bacilli > Caryophanales > Bacillaceae > Bacillus > Bacillus sp. I-2. The sequence continues at coordinate 99,966 of NZ_LZRW01000043.1, forward strand.
TGGAATAAAAGGGTGATTCACCTCTAAATAAGAAGCTAAAGGAATGATTGACACAATGAAAAATCGAAGTGCACTGGAAATTTACAAAGAGGGAGGCGCTTGGTGGGAGACTGAGATTAGTCATATTCAAAAAAATTCAATTGAACTACGAGGGTATCCGATTGAAGAACTGATTGGTGAATTGTCGTATCCACAAATGCTCTATTTACTGCTTGTTGGTGAATTATTGGATGATTCAAAAGCAGATCTTTTTGAAAGTGTTCTTGTCGCAGGTGCGGACCATGGACCAAGAGCGCCATCTATTGCAGCAGCTAGAATGGCGGTGACTTGCGGCATTTCGTTTAATTCCTCTGTTGCAACAGGGGTGAATCTATTAGGTGACATTCATGGTGGAGCCGGAGAGAAGGCCATGCGTATGTTATACGAAGCCAAAGCGGTCTACGATGAACAAAAGGATATACAGTCTGCGGCAAAGCAAGTGTGTCAAACATGGTTAAATCGCAAGGAAAAAATCCCGGGAATCGGCCATCAGCTTCATGATGATGATCCGAGGGTGAGACGTCTATATGAGCTGAGTCACACATATGTCCAGCAAGGTCTGATCAGCGGCACATATTTACGGTTAGCCGAAGCGATTAGACATGAGCTTGAACAACTGAAAGGGAAGAAAATCACGATGAATATAGATGGTGTATCTGCTGCCATCCAATGTGAATTAAACATCCCAGCAGAAGCAGCAAAAGGCATTTTTTCCTTATCCAGAGGAATGGGCATCGTGGCGCATGCATATGAGGAGCTGACAAAAGGAGCCCTCGTGAAAGGACCTTGTCCGAATGAAGAAAGATTGGTTCGTTATGCAGGACATGGAACGCGGCACTTGAAGGAGGGAGAAAAAATTTGAGTGGTTTAAAAGCGTTGTCATATATAAACGGCGAGTGGCTGGATACAGGTCGTGTGAAAACAGATATCATCAATCCTTACTCAGGAGAAAGGATCGGAACATCCTATCTCGCCTCATCAGAAGACATAGAACAGGCACTTTCTAGTGCGCAGCATGCTAAAAAACAAATAGCGGGATTATCAGCAATCGAACGCTCAAAGCTACTAACAAAAGCAGCCACCTTGCTTGAAGAACAAAAAGACCATTTTGCAAAACTGATTTCGCTAGAATTAGGCAAACCGCTTAAAAATACAAGAGATGAAGTTTCGCGATCAATTGAGACGCTGGCGCAGTCGGCGGAAGAAGCGAATCGATTAATAGGTGAGACCATTCCTGGCAATGTATCATCGCGCGGACAGGGAGCAATGGCCATGACATTTAAAGTACCAGTCGGAGTTGTGCTGGCGATTACCCCTTTTAATGCACCGCTCAACTTAATTTGTCACAAAGTCGGTCCGGCCTTTGCGGGAGGGAATGTCATCATTTTGAAGCCCGCACCGCAAACATCAGCTGTTGCCACAGCATTTGTCAAACTCCTTCTCGAAGCAGGATTTCCTCAGGCTGGTTTGCAGCTTGTGATTGGCGGGGTCGAGGCTGGGAAACAGTTAGTCACTGATGAAAGAACGAATCTCATCTCTTTTACCGGCGGGGCTGCTGGAGGCGAACATATTACAACCTCTGCGGGATTAAAAAAGGTACTGCTCGAACTCGGAGGGAATGGCGCGACGATTGTTCATCACGATGCAGATATTGAACAAGCCGCATCCATGTGTGCCAAAACAGGCTTTAGTAATTCCGGTCAAAGCTGTATTTCTGTTCAAAGAATTTATGTCCATCAGGAAATGATGCCGTCGTTTACTGATGTATTAAAACAAAAAGTAGAGCAGCTTGTTGTTGGAGATCCGCTGTCCAGTGAGAGTGATATCGGCTGTATGGTCGATGTACAGGCCGCGCAGCGTATTGAGGCATGGATACAAGAGGCAGAGAGCATGGGTGCCCAGCTTTTATGCGGGGGGAAAAGAAATGGAGCGAGCATTACACCGGCTATTTTGCTAAACCCTCCGAAACAGGCCAAGGTCGTCTGTGAGGAAGTGTTCGGCCCAGTTGTCAGCATTCTCCCTTATGAGGAGCTGGAGGAGGCAATTAAAGAAGCAAATGATAGCCGATATGGTTTGCAGGCAGGGATCTTTACGAATCAGCTGGATGTGGCATTACACGCAGCAAAAGAGCTTGAAACTGGCGGGGTTGTCATCAATGGGACATCGAATTTTAGATTGGATCATTGGCCTTATGGCGGGATTAAACGAAGTGGCCTTGGAAGAGAAGGTCCGCGTTTCGCCATCGAGGAGATGACCGAAACCAAAATGGTCGTGCTTCCAAATGGTCTGTGAAAGGGGCGTATGAATGTGAATGCATTTCAGCAAAAGGCAAAAAGTGTGCAGACAGGCGGTCAGCCAATGATTTGTACGCCGCTCATCGGACAAACAAAGGAAGAATTGTTTCATGAGGTCGAGGTGTTAACAGAGAAGAAGCCTTATGTGATAGAGTGGCGCGCGGATTTTTTTCATCAACTTCATGACAAGGATCAAGTGATAGAAACCCTTAAGGGAATGGTAGAAAAGGCAAAGGGCATCCCATTTTTATTCACGATTCGCTCTGAAAAGGAGGGAGGCGAAAGGATATCACTCTCAGAATCTGAGAAGGTTTCTCTGCTTGCCGAGCTTTGTTCCACACAGCTTGTGGCCGCTCTTGATTATGAATTGATGCATGATGTGACACATATACAGCAAGTCAGTCAGGCGGCTAAAAGACATGGCGTTACCTTGATTGTGTCGTATCACGATTTCGATCGCACCCCTGAGGTGGATCGGCTCGTGCAGCTATTGGTCAATGCAGAATCAGTCGGCGCCGATATCGCAAAGATCGCAGTGATGCCGCATTCCTATGACGATGCATTAACACTGCTCTCGGCGACCAGCCATGCGAAAAAGCAGCTGTCAATTCCCGTTATTTCGATGGCAATGGGGGAATACGGGGCTTTTACAAGAATGATTGGCGGGCTTTTTGGATCTGTGATGACCTTTGCTGTAGGGAAAGAAAGCTCAGCTCCCGGGCAAGTGGCGATACAGGATTTGAACAATGTTCTATCTATTGTGTTTTCAAAGAATAAGTGAGTAGCAGATTCATAGCTGCACCGTGAGAGGAGAGAAACATGAAGAAGAATATTTCTACACAGGTGATTCAGTACTTAGAAAATCGGGGAGTCGAGCATATTTTCGGTCTCTGCGGTCATACGAATATTGCTTTTTTATCAGCGCTTGAGAAAAGCTCGATTCAATTTGTAAATGTCAGGCATGAACAGATAGCGGCACATGCAGCAGATGGTTATGCGCGAGCGAAGAAACAGACGGCTGTTGTGCTCAGTCATCTAGGACCTGGACTCACCAATGCGGCAACAGGGGTAGCGAATGCAGCACTTGATTCCATTCCAATGGTTGTCATTGCAGGAGATGTCCCAAGTCATTATTACGGAAAGCACCCACATCAAGAGATCAATCTTCATTCCGATGCCTCTCAATACGAAATTTACCGGCCGTTTGTGAAAAGAGCATGGCGAGTCGATATTCCAGAATTATTTCCAGAGATTTTATCAAAAGCATTTCAGTTAGCTGAAAGCGGCCGTCCTGGCCCGGTGCTTATTTCTGTTCCAATGGATGTGTTCTCAAAAGACCTAGATGTGTCCCTGTTTGAACAAATCAACCATCATACACATACCATTGAAAAACCTTCTATTGATGATCAAACGGCCAATCGGATATTAGATCGATTGCTGCAGGCAGAAAGGCCGCTCTTATATGTAGGGGGAGGCATTTTATTAGCTGATGCAGCTGAAGAATTAAAGGCATTTTCTGACCATCTAAGTATCCCTGTCGCCCATTCTTTAATGGGGAAAGGAGCCATGCCGGATGATCACCCAATGACCCTTGGAATGACAGGGTTTTGGGGAACAAAATTTATCAATGATCAGTGCAAAGAAGCGGATTATATATTGGCTTTAGGCACCCGTTTTGCTGAAGCTGATGCGAGCTCGTGGGAATCGGAGTATACGTTCAATTTCCAATCAACCAAGCTCATTCATATCGACATAGATCCGAATGAAATTGGCCGGAACTACCCTGTTGAAATTGGAGCGGTAGCCGATCTTAAGCAAGCCTTGACTGTACTCAATCGAGTGGCGAGAGAAAGGCTGCCAAAAGGACTGAATCGTCCTGAATTGAAAAAGGAAATTGCGGCATATCGTAAGGATTTTCAGGCTAGCAATCTGACGAATATTCAAGATGAATCCTTCCCAATGAAGCCGCAGCGAATTTTGCAGGAAGTGCGGGAAGTATTGCCGTCAGATGCCTTTATTACAACGGATGTTGGCTGGAATAAAAATGGGGTCGGACAGCAATTTCCTGTGCTCACGCCAGGAACCATTTTAACGCCAGGCGGCTTTGCAACGATGGGATTTGGAGCCCCTGCCGCACTTGGGGCGAAGATTGCCCAGCCTGAGCGTGTCGTTGTGTCACTCGTTGGAGACGGCGGCTTCGGTCAAAATCCATCCGTTCTCGCAACAGCCGTTGAAGAGAACATTCCTGTTGTGTGGATTGTGATGAATAACAGTGCGTTTGGCACAATAGCCGGCTTGCAAATGGCGCACTATGAAACGACGTACGGCACTGTTTTCAGAAAAGATGGAGAAAGCTATTCACCGGATTTTGCTGCCATTGCGAGAGGTTATGGAATGCAGGGGATTAAAATCACCTCTGCTTCTGAATTCAAAGAAGCTTTAGCTGAAGCCATTGCTTCTCAGGAGCCTTGCGTTATTGATGTAGCAATGAAAAATGATCCTGTTCCTACGGATGGACATTGGAACATTAATGATATTTATTCACCAAATTCAAAGCGCTCACATGTCAGCGTGAATTAAACAGAACGAGGGAGGAATGAACAATGAAAATTAAAGTATTGAATCCGTTTCAAGATGGGAACCCATTATGGTTAGGCTTAGATCGTCCAGAGGAGCAAATGGTTCGAAAGGTATTTCAAACCATTACACCGGATACAGTTGGTTCAGAACATATGATGGCGGGTCTCACCATTTTTGAACCAGGGGAAGCAAGTTCAGTGCACAATCACCCGGGTTCAGAGGAATTTGATTTTGTGATTAAAGGATCTGGCGAAGTCATTTGTGATGGAGAAAGGCAGTCCTTTAAACAAAATGATTTTATGTTCATTCCTGACGGTGTCCCGCACCAGCATGTCAATACAGGAGATGAACCTTTATGGCTCATTTGGCTCTACACACCGCAAGGGCAGCTTCCGAAGGATTAAAAAAATGCACCGGTAAGCCCTCCTTTTGAATCATCAGGGCCTTCCAGGTCAATCAGAAAGATGAAAAGGGCTAAAATTAGGAATGATTTTAGCCCTTCATCACATGAATGAAAGGGAGTCAAGCAATGAATATGAATACACCGCTCGAAGGAATAAAAATATTAGACGTCTCTACGATGATTGCTGCACCCTATGGCGCGGTGCTTCTAGGGGATTTTGGAGCAGAGGTCATCAAAGTCGAGATTCCTGGCAAAGGCGATACGCTGCGGCATGTCGGCCCTTTTGCAGATGGAGAACCACTTAGATGGTCAGGTCTCTCGCGGAATAAGAAATCCCTTACACTGGATCTGCACAAAGACGAAGCAAAGGACATTTTTAAAAAGCTTGCGGGTCAGGTCGATGTGCTGATTGAAAATTTCCGCCCTGGAACACTCGAAAAATGGGGCGTTGGGTACGATGTGTTAAAAGAAATCAACCCTCGTTTAATTATGATTCGTGTATCGGGTTATGGGCAAACGGGTCCGTTTAAGGACAAAGCCGGATTTGGAACACCAGCGACAGCGTTTAGCGGCTTTACATATATTCAAGGGTTTCCAGACCGGCATCCAGTCAGCCCTTCCTTTTCTCTCACTGATTATATTGCTGGCATCTATGTGGCGTTTGCTACTGTGACAGCGATGTATTACAGGGATACACATCCAGAAGGAACTGGGCAAATGGTGGATTTGGCCCTCTATGAATCTGTGTTTCGTATGTTAGAGTTTTTGGTTGCAGAATATGACAAGCTTGGGAAGGTTCGTGAGCGTTCACCGGGGCTAAGCGGACATTCAAGCCCTGCCGGTACCTATGAGACAAAGGATGGTCATTATTTGGTTCTTGTGACGAGTACAGATTCGACCTTCAATCGATTGGCAGAGGCGATGAATCGATTAGATTTACTAGAGAATGAAAAATTTGCGGTCAATGCATCCAGGCTGAAGCATAACAAAGAAATGGATGCGATCGTTTCACAATGGATCGCGTCGAAAACAAGGGATGACGTATTAGAAATTTTAGATACACATGGTGTTCCTGTGAGCCCAATCTTAAGTATTCGGGATATTTTTGAGCATCCGCAATTTAAAGCACGAGAGAATATCGTCGAGGTGCATCACCCTCGTCTTGGAAAAGTGAAGGTGCCTGGGATCATTCCGAAGTTTGAAAAAACACCTGGAAGTATCCGTCACATTGCACCTGATTTAGGCGAACATAATTATGAGATTTTAACAAATATGCTTGGCTTAACAGAAGAAGAGTGTAAGCAGTTAGAAGAAAAAGGGGTTATTTAATACGCTCAACCGAACCGCACGCTGCGGAAACAAAGGAGGATGGTTATGAAAGTGCATTCAGAACTGAAGGGGAATGAATTGCAGCCCGCATATGTGAAACCAACGAAAGCCCGTTTTGGCATATTGATTCTGTTGTTTTTTATTACCGCTATTAATTATATTGATCGAGCTAGTGTATCCATTGTTGCTCCTGCGATTCAATCTTCATTGCAATTAAATCCTGCCTTATTAGGCTTGATTTTTTCGGCATTTAGCTGGACATATACAGCGATGCAAATACCAGGCGGTTTTATTCTCGATAAATTTGGCTCAAAGGTAACGTATGGGATATCACTCGTTACTTGGTCTATTTTCACAGGCTTACAGGCGTTTGCGAACAGCTTTGCCTTTTTATTCGGCTGCCGTTTGTTTATTGGAATTACAGAATCTCCCGCTTTTCCTGCAAATAACCGTATTGTCACCACATGGTTTCCAAGGCGGGAACGGGCTTTTGCAACAGGTGTTTATACTGCTGGAGAGTATGTGGGTCTTGCATTTGCGACACCTCTTCTATTTTGGATCATGACGACTTTCGATTGGAGAACCGTCTTCATTACGGCAGGTGCGCTCGGTATCATATTTGCTTTCTTTTGGTACAAGTATTATCACGAACCGAAAGAGCATCCGAAGATAAATGAAGATGAGTTAGAATTAATCCGGCAAGGCGATGGGCTGACAGTCGCATCACAGGAGAAGCTGAAATGGGCAGACTTTGCCGCCCTTCTAAAATATCGTAAATTGATCGGGCTTTATATTGGCCAATTCTCTGTTGCGTCTACCCTTTTTTTCTTTTTAACGTGGTTTCCGACCTATTTGGCAGAGGCGAAAAATATGGCGTTTCTCAAGGTAGGTTTTGCTGCTTCTCTTCCTTATATTGCTGCATTCTTTGGGGTCTTGTTTGGAGGTTATGTGTCTGATTGGCTGCTTAAAAAGGGCGTATCAGTGAATGTAGCGAGGAAGCTGCCAGTAGTGGTTGGCTTGCTGATGACGAGTACCATTGTTTTAGCAAACTTTACAACAAATATCCCGCTTGTGCTGACCATTTTATCCATCGCTTCATTTGCGCAAGGACTGTCTAATATCTCTTGGACGATGCTGTCTGAGGTGGCACCGCGGGAAATGGTTGGGCTGGCTGGCGGCGTATTTAACTTTTTTGCTAATTTAGCTGGGATCATCACTCCGTTGATTATCGGATTCATCGTGTCGGCGACAGGCTCTTACAATGGAGGAATTTTATTCGTCAGTTTAGTCGCTTTAGGCGGGGCATTGTCGTACATTTTTATCGTAGGTAAAATTGAACGTATTCAATTAAAACCATAGTGAGAAAGCAAAAGAGAACTCATACCAAGGTGAGTTCTCTTTTTTATGTATAAAAGATAACGGTGATGATCGCTGCACATGCGATACCCATGCTGATATAAAGGCTGGCAAACCATATATTCCAGCGAGTGATACGGTAAGGATTGACCTTCATCAAATCAGCCAATAAGGAGACAGAAACATTAAAAGGGCTAAACATGACAGTTGATGTGCCAGCAACGATCAGCATGATGGCAATGGGAAGAGCAGGCAGTTCATGGATGACTGGTGCCATCATGCTGACTAACAAAGCAAGTGAGACGAGCGGGTGAAAACCGCAAAGGGCGGTGATCAGAAAATACAACCCAATGACACAATAAACCCAAATGGCATGGTCTGATATACTGACAATAAATGCTTGAATCGGCTGCATACTGTTTGTCGCAAGGAGCATATCGACAAAGAAGCCTGCACTTAAAAATAGACACATATAGTTGGAGAGCTGACGGGTTCTTTCTTTCCAATGAGGCACAGAGACAGCGATATATTGTTTTCTTTTTTTGATAACAGAAGAGAATAATAGAGCAAATGGAATAATCGTCAGTACTACAGCGAATAAATAGCCTTTCCCAATCCATGCATCGACAAGTGAGACGACTGTCATAAAACCTAGCAGCATGAAAGCGAGCTGAAGGGTTTTTCGCTTAATTCGATGAGGATTGGCGTTTGTTTCTGGAGACTGAATGATGTTTGGTAATCGTTTGCTTTGACGAGAAAAAAGCATCCAATCTATCGCCAGCACGACGACCATTAAACCAAAAGTAATAGGTGCAATTTGATAATATTTTAGTTTGGTTGCATCAATGGTGACGCTTACCAGCACTTCAACAGGACTCCAGCTTAAACATAATGCATATGACCTTAAGAGGTTGCGTGTATAAAGATGTTGTTTCACTTGTTCTTTTAGGGATTCGAGCGACGGTTTGAGCGATGTATATAGTAAAGGAATCGTCGCGATATTTAAAAACATGCCGAGAATATGAGTGACAAATGAACTCTTGCGATAAAGCTGGTTTGAGTTCGTTGTATGCAGTGTGAGCAGTTTATTTAATTGTGTATCGAAATGTCCAACATGTATGAGAGAATGAATAAAAGGCAGCATGAAAAAGAGAGAAAGCAAGCCCAGCATGGAATGAAAGTGAAGAAAAAACGTGTGCAATGGCTGGCCGGATAAGAAGAATAAGAACAATCCAATGATGAGAAATACAGCACCTGTTTTCAAATAAAGACCGCTTGCTTTCTTAAAAGAAATGGTGAGTGAAGCAGCAGCCAGCAGACCAACAAAATAGGAGAGTATAGGAGCAGGAAATAGTTGATGAACAATATATAGACTGATAAGAAGTGTAAAAACGAGCAGGTACATTCAAATATCTCCTCCATCAAATATCTTCAAGTGATTTTATTCCGACTGGTGGAATTTGTTTTCTTTTAGTGGAACGTTTAAAATGGATTATAGCAAAATCGATCGTTGATGTCGATAAGAAATCAAAGGGGAAAAGGAGAAAATGAACATGGCGGATAAAAAGTCAAAAGAAGAATCAGGACTGCGTACAGTTCAGCGTGCTTTGGATATTCTTTATTGTTTTAGTGAAGAACGTCAAGAGCTGACGCTAACGGATATTTCAAAAGAGATGAATTTAGCAATGTCTACGACAACGAGACTGCTCAAGGCACTTGAAATGAATCATTTTGTGGAGAAGAATCAAGAAACAATGAAATACCGATTGGGTCAAAGGCTTTATCTCCTCGGATACATTGCAGGGAAGTCCATTAAATTGAGGGAACTGGCTAAGCCACTCATGTACTCACTTCGTGATGAAACAAAGGAAACCGTCAACCTGTATGTACTGGATTCAACAAGCAGGGTTTGTATTGAACAAGCGGAAGGGCTGCAATCGATTCGGCATCTTGTCAAGATTGGTGAGAAGCTGCCATTGTACGCAGGTGCAGGCGGAAAGGTATTATTGGCATTTCAAAGTGAAGAATTTCAACAAAAAGTATTAGCGTCTGAGGCTGCTCATGTGATGAAGGGTGACTGGCAAAAGGAACGTAAACATATTCTTGACACATATACTTCTTGCAGCATTGATGAACGCGAGGTAGGATCTGCGGCAGTAGCGGCACCAATCTTTAACATTCATGGTGAAGTGAAAGCCTGTTTATCCATATCTGGTCCAACCCATCGGTTTACTGAAGAAGTCATTCCTCAGCTGCAGCAAAAAGTGAAAGAACAGGCACAGAGGCTTTCTGAACAGCTCGGCTACGTCGTCAAACACAATTTTTAAGATTGCCTATCTTTTCGCACTCCATTTATCATATAATAGAAACATTATGTAGCATTCCTTGTCGTAGGGAGGACGTGTCACGACCATGAAAATCAATAGAGAAATTCCTGTAAGACAGCGGAATATTGTCCTCATTGGCTTTATGGGTGTTGGGAAAACAACCATTGGGCAGCTGGTTGCCAAAAAGCTATATAGAGATTTTATTGATGTCGATCAGGAGATTGAGAAAAAGTACAACATGACGATTCCAGAGATGTTTCAGCAAAAAGGAGAAGCATTCTTCAGGCAGGCTGAAAAGGATTATATCGTCGATTTATGTGAACATACACAGCTCAAGATCGTTTCCCTTGGAGGCGGTGCATTCAAACAGGAAGAAATCAAACGCGCCTGCTTGAAGCATTGTACCGTTCTTTTCCTTGATCTATCGTGGGAGAATTGGAAGCAGCGGCTTGATATTTTAATCGAAAACCGTCCTGTTCTTCACAACCGGACACTTGATGAGATGAAAGAGCTGTTTGAAGAGCGCCGGGAGATTTATTCTCTTCATAACTCAAGAGTGGAAACAGATCATTTAGAGGCTGAGGAAGTCGCCAATTATATTGTGGACACACTCAAGCTTGGCTGGGATTTGTATTCGAAATAAAAAAAGTCTACCGTTTAGGGTAGACTTTTTCTATTGAATTCTTTTCCTTCGTACATATGATGATGCTTTGACAACCAAAATGTATTTATCCTTTTTTTGGTGTGCGGCCGTTTGGGAAAAGCGGTGATCCTCCTTCAATCAGTTCATGATGAGGAGGTTTTTGATATAGATCATTTTCTTTTTCGGAAAAATAAAAAAGTATCTAAAATTTAATAATATTTATTTGAATTATTAAAATTTTTAAAAAATAATGTTGACATCTTCTGTGAGAACATTCTATGATTGTTTACGTAAACGCTTACCGTAAACGTTTACTATAATCGAATGGGGAGGAATTTGTTGATGAAAAATAAAGAAAAATGGAGCGGTGTATTCCCGGCGGTCTTAATTCCTTTTAAAGATGACTATTCAATTGATGAACCTGCTTTTCGTAAGCTTGTTCGCTGGGTGGCGGAGCACGAAGGGATTAACGGGATTGTTGTCAATGGACATACGGGCGAGATTATGACTTTGCTGCCACATGAACGAGCTGAGGCTGTGCGTATTGCAGCCGACGAATTAAAAGGGGAAGTACCTGTCATTTCCGGGGTTTCAGCTGAAGGAACAATTGAAGCGATCCAGCATGCAAAAGCAGTTCAAGAAGCTGGCGGAGAAGGTATCCTTCTCATGCCGCCGCATTCATGGCTGAGATTCGGTATGCAGCCTGAATCACCTGTCCAATTCTTTAAAGATGTTGCAGAAGCGATTGACATTTCAATCATCGTCCATCAATATCCAACGTGGACAAAAACCTCATATACAACGAATCAATTACTAGAAATGTCGGAAATTGAAAATGTTGTCTCATTTAAAATTGGTCAAAGAGACATGGCACAATATGAAGTCGATGTGCGCGCATTGAAAAAGCATGCACCAGATGTATCGCTACTCACATGTCACGATGAATATTTATTGCCAACATTAGTTCAAGGGATTGACGGGGCGCTTGTAGGTTTCGGCTGTTTTGTGCCGGATTTGATCGCTGAACTTGTGAAATGTGTGAGAGAACAAGACCTTGCAGCGGCTAATAAAGTGTACGATAGAATCTTTGAATTAAAGCATGCTGTATATAAAATGGATGAACCTTCCTCTACCTCTCATCTGCGAATGAAGGAAGCGATGTTCCAGAGAGGTTTGATCAGCAGTTCGCTTGCTAGGAAGCCGGTATTACCTTTAACTCAAAAGGAAAAAGAAGAGATTCGCCAGGGCCTTCAAAGTGTTGGTTTGCTTAAGGAAAATGTCAGTAGATAACAGACCATTGATTTCATGATGAAGGTGAGTCAGGTTATAATAAGGTATAAAACAACAGACTCCCGGAGGTATGAAATGTGTCAGTAAGTATTAAAGATGTAGCATTGAAAGCAGGAGTGTCTATAGCCTCTGTTTCCCGAGTATTGAGTGGTAAACCAGGAGTAGGTGCTCAAACGGCTGAAAGAATCAAACAAGTAATTGATGAGTTAGGCTACCGCCCTAATTTAGGAGCGAGAGGGCTCGTGAAAAGAAAGACTGGGAATATCGCTGTAGTGGTTCCTCGCGGTTCATATATTTTGAATAATCCATTTTTTTCAACGATATTAGATGGAATAGCGAAGGAATTAGATGAGACCGAATTCAATATGCTGATGTCATTTACATCTGTGCAGCAGCAGCGGTTACTTGAGACGCAGGCTGTAGATGGTGCCATTTTATTTTCTCCAAGAAATGAAGAATTGAGCATAGATTGGTTAAAAAGTTTGGCTATTCCCATTATCGTTGTCGGAAGTTACTTAGAGGATTCACCATTTCCATGTGTCAGGCCAGATGATGAAGAAGGTGTTTGTCAATCTGTAACGGCCTTATTTGATAAAGGTCATCGAACCATTGGGCTGGTCAATGGTCCAATGAGTTCGATGCATAGTGTAAGGTATTACAAGGGGTATGAGCGCACACTGAAACGTTTAGGATTAACAATGAACAAAGAGCTTGTGTTTGAGTTAGATGAATTTGATGGGGGAAAAGTAGTAGAAGTGGTTTCTCAATTTCTCCAAGGAAACCAGCACATGACTGGAGTTGTTTGCTCTTCAGATTTTTTGGCGATAGGGGTCATGAAAGCGGCAGAAAACGCAAATGTGTCAATACCTCATGATTTGTCTGTCGTTGGTGCCGATGATGTGCCCATTGCAAGTTTTCTAACCCCTTCTTTATCTTCTGTTCATGTTGATTTAGTTGGAATGGGAAGAAAAGCTGTTTCTTTACTAACACAGTTATTGGAAGGAGAACAGTTAGAGGCGATGGAACATATCTTCCCTATGTATTATATAGATCGGGGCACCACGGGAACGCCAAAAAAGATTTGATAGATGCTGAAAACTCGTATGAACGCTGCAGAATTTCTCTTGATTTAAAATGTAAGCGATTTCTTCAGTGCTCTTCGGCATGTACTTTTGCATCATTTCCTCTAATAAGGAGGAGATACCATGACGTTAGAACTCAGCGGAAATTCAAATTCTCAAGGTGGGCAAGTCGTTGATAGAGCTTCACAACTATTGACCAGGATGGAAAGTGTACCTTTTTCGAGGTGGCATTTAAAACCTCGGATCATTATGGGATCTGCTACCTTTTTTGATGCTTTTGATGCGCTATCTTTAGCGTTTGTTCTCCCGGTCCTCATCGGCATGTGGAATTTATCACCTGCTCAAATTGGCCTTCTTATTGGGTCTGGTTATATAGGACAAGCGATTGGTGCTATTTTCTTTGGGTGGTTAGCAGAAAGGCGCGGCCGTGTATTTAGTGCAAAGTGGACGGTGTTCCTCATGTCTATTATGAGTATCGCATGTGTATTTTCAGGTAATTTTATGGCCCTTTTTATTTTCCGCTTTATACAAGGGATTGGAGTTGGAGGAGAGGTGCCGGTAGCAGCCTCATATATTAATGAGTTGTCCCGAGCCCAAGGAAGAGGCAGATTTTTTATGCTTTATGAGATGATTTTTCCATTAGGATTAATGATCTCAGCTCAAATTGGCGCATTCGTCGTACCTAGCTTTGGGTGGAAATGGATGTTTTTGATTGGAGGCATTGGAGGTTTAATCGTCTTTGTATTCTTTTTCATGCTGCGTGAATCGCCAAGGTGGCTTATTTCGAAAGGCAGGTTAGATGAAGCCGAAAAAATTATTGAAGAAATTGAAGCTAGTACTGACAAACGAATGCCTGTCGCAAATCAAGTATCCAGCAGTACTGAAAAAGGCGACTGGAAAGAGCTATTTTCAACTTTTTACCGTAAAAGAACATTGGTCGTATGGGGACTATGGTTTTCTGCCTACTTTGTATCGAATGGTTTAAATAACTGGTTACCGAGTCTTTATAATACTGTTTACCATTTGCCAGTCGGAGATTCATTAAGGGCAGCATCTCTCACAAATATTTTACAGACCGTAGGGGTATTCGCTTGTGCATTTTTAATTGATAAAGTGGGACGGAAGCGCTGGGCAACCATTGCATTTGTATTAACAGGTGTGTTATTAACGGCTTTATGGATCAGCGGAGCGACTTCACCAGAAAGCGTCATCTATTTAGGGTCTGCTGCTTACGGAATGATGGGGACAATTACAGTTCTCCTCTATCTATATACACCTGAAATTTATCCGACACGTATGAGGGTGATTGGAACGGCATTTGCTACAGCGTGGCTTAGACTGGCCTCAGCGATCGCTCCTATTATGATAGGCTTTATTTTAGAGGTAAGCGGTGTTTCAACTATTTTTATTCTTTTTGCAAGTGTGACGGTAGTGGGAGCAATTCTTGCTTTTAAAATGATAGAAACGCGCGAGAAAGTATTAGAGGATATTGCACCGTAAGTTACGCATGCAGTAAAGAACTTATTCCAAAGAGGGTAGGTTCTTTTTTATTCAGAGAATCTAAAATGCCTCACCTATCTTCGTTCATTTATCATATAATAGAAACATGATCTTGTCGTGAGAAGAGACGTGTCACGAACATGAAAAGCCACCTGTGAGACAGTGAAGATGTATATTTGAAATAAAAAAGTCTACCGACGATGGTAGACTTTTTCTATCAGTTTAATGCTTGATTCCTTGAAGCAGTGCAGCTTTTAAACAGAAGGAAATGGGCTGATGCTGTGCATCGAATTGAAGCTGAAACAGCTGCTTTGTGTCAGGGTCTGCGGCTTGAAGATGGGAAACGATCTCCTTTTGAATATTCTCTGGTGTGCGTCCACGTATAATCCAGTCCTGATAATCAATATGCAGATCCCAGTAACGAATCTCTTTCTGAGTCAATTGGTTGTCGGCGAAGAGCTGTTTCCATTCTGATAACGAGCTTTCCCGCACATGAGAAGGGTCTCTCAGTCTATTTAAGTGATTAATAAATGAATCCTGTGCAGTGTTTTCAGGTGCATAATGATCAACGAGCAGAAATTGGCCGCCTTTTTTTAAGACTCGGCTGATTTCAGACATGGCTGCCTGAAGGTTTGGAAAGTGGTGAGCAGCAAATCGGCACGTCACTAAATCAAATGATTCATCAGAGAAGGGCAATGCTTCTGCGGCTGCCTGCTCAAAAGTAATGTGGTTCAGGTGGCGTTCTTCCGCAAGTGCTGCTGCAACCTCGATCATTTTTTGCGTGACATCAATGCCGATCCCTTTAGAGATAACGTCTGAAAAGGAAAAAACGGTATGTCCTGCCGCGCAGCCAATATCAAGTAAATGCTCATGTCCCTTCGCATGTGCTGTTGTTTTCATCCATTCCAGCTCTTCTCCGGCTGCAAATATAGGTGAATCTCGATAGTTCTCGGCATTTTGTGAAAATTGGTTCTCGGCTTTAGCATATGGATTCATTTCTTTTCCCCCTTTGTGGTCTCTTTATCGTAGAATTCCTTCTGTTATTTGTCTAAGACATAAAAGATATGACACGGATAGTTAAAACCTATGAGGTGATGAAAGTGGATATACGAATGATGGAATATGTCATTGAAGTGTACCGGCAGCAAAGCTTTACAAAAGCAGCGGATCAACTTCATATTGCACAGCCTTCTTTAAGCCAGCAAATGAAGAAGCTGGAAGAGGAATTAGACACACCGCTATTTATTCGAAAGTATGGACAAGTAACGCCTACACCTCAAGGGAGACGATTCATTAAAAGGGCTGAGAATATTTTGAAGGAAAGAGATGATTTGCTGCGTGAAATGGGAGAAGCAGCTTATGAAATCGGGAAAGAGCTGAACATTGGAGCGCCAGCAGTGACTGGGGGATATGTCTTGCCCGGTTTATTAAAAACCTTTTGTCAAACGTATCCCCATGTTCACGTTCAACTGATAGAAGAGTCTCCTCGTGAGCTCGAAAAACGTCTATTGGCTGGAAAACTGGATTTGGCTATTTTATCTATGCCTGTCGAGCATGAATCATTGAAAACGAAACAAATGCTGACAGAGCCGCTCCTTCTTGCAGTTCCGCAAGCTGCTCAGCCTTGGTTATCAGAGGAATTGAACGAGATTATCAAGCAAGCAGGGCAAAAAGAAATGGTTCCCTTTCAACTTCTTGAAGGTACCCCATTTATTATGCTGAAAGAGGGATACGGTTTTCGGCAAGTGGTCATGGAGCTGTGCCGTCATCACGGTTTTCAGCCAAAAGCGGCTTTTGAAACAAGTCATATTCAAACAGCACAGGCATTGGTCAAAAACGAACTAGGTGTGACCGTTGTGCCGAAAATGGTGGCACAAGAGGATAGGAACGGGGTCATTTATTTACACATTGATTCATGCCCCACCCGCACACTTGTGTTTGCATATGTGGAAGAAAGGTATTTAACGAAAGCCGCTCAAGCCTTCATGGACCTTTATCAGGATCAAGGGAAAGCTTAAACAAACGTTTAATTAAACGCAAAAAGCAGGGGAGCACCCTGCTTTTTAATATAAGTCGAGACGCTGATCCGTCATAACCGGAATTTGCTGTCTGACTTCATCCACCAGCTGAAGATCAATTTCCGCATAATAAATATCTTCGTCATCGTTTGTTTCAAGCAGGATGCGGCCGAGTGGATCAATTACCATAGAGTGTCCAGGGAATGCCGTGTCTCTGCTTGTGCCTGTTCTGTTAACAGCAATCATAAATGACTGGTTTTCAATCGCTCTTGCGATGAGCAGGCTGCGCCAATGGTCCACTCTTGCTGACGGCCATTGCGCCGTATTGACGAGCACCTTCGCTCCTTTGTTCACAAGTGTTCTGGAAAGCTGCGGGAAGCGGAGGTCATAGCAGATCATCGCACCAATCGTTACATCTTCACCATAGTCAAATAAACCAAGCTGATCACCAGCGGTTAAATAGTTATGCTCATCCATTAAGCGGAATAAATGAATTTTATCATAATCTAACAAAAGCTCACCTTGGCGGTTAAAGACATACATCGTGTTGGTAATGTGTTCATCTTCTGTCCGTTTATTTAATACACTGCCTGCGATGAGATACACTTGATGCTTACGTGCAAAGGAAGAAAAGAGCTGTTTTGTGCGTTCACCGTTTACATCCGCAAGCTGATCGGCTTGCTCAAGGGCGTAGCCGGTATTCCACATTTCGGGTAAAATGATCAAATCAGGCTGCTCGCGGACCGCTTCTTCTAAAAACGCTGCTGCTTTTTTAAAATTCACTTCAGGTTCTCCAATTTGTACGTCCATTTGGACAAGGGCGATTTTCATACGAGTTCCTCCTTTATTTGCTATATGTCATGTGAAAATCATGAATGTATGTAATGGTTTTATTCTAGTCTTCAAGGCCAGTTTCTTTATCATAAAGGTTTCCATCATCTTTGCCAATAGAAATGTCAGAAGGTTTTGTTAAATAGCTTTCTAACTCAAGAAATCGGTGTTATGATACATATAATGAATAAAACAAAGGGGGATACTCGGATATGCAATTGTTCGATTTACCACTTGAAGAATTAAAAAAATATAAACCAAAGAAAACAGCACGTTCTGATTTCTCAGATTTTTGGAAGAAATCACTCGAAGAACTGCGCCAAGTGGAGGCAGAGTCATCACTTGAACCTTATGACTATCCAGTGAAAGGCGTCAAGGTGTACCGCCTGACATATCAAAGCTTTGGACATTCTAAAATTGAAGGCTTTTATGCTGTACCTGATCAAACTGGCCCGCATCCAGCGCTCGTTCGTTTTCATGGCTATAATGCCAGCTATGACGGCGGCATTCACGACATCGTCAACTGGGCGCTCCACGGCTATGCAACATTTGGTATGCTCGTACGCGGTCAAGGCGGCAGTGAAGATCAGACAGTGACACCAGGCGGTCACGCTTTGGGGTGGATGACAAAAGGCATTTTATCAAAGGAGACTTACTATTATCGCGGTGTTTATTTAGATGCGGTTCGTGCACTCGAAGTCATTCAGTCCTTCCCTGAAGTGGATAAACACCGGATCGGCGTAATTGGTGGAAGCCAGGGAGGCGCATTAGCGGTAGCAGCTGCAGCACTTTCAGATATTCCGAAGGTCGTCGTGGCAGATTACCCTTACTTATCAAACTTTGAGCGTGCAGTGGATGTGGCATTGGAGCAGCCTTATTTAGAAATCAATTCGTACTTTCGGAGAAATAGTGACCCGGAAGTGGAAGAAAAGGCATTTGAGACATTAAGCTATTTTGACTTAATCAATTTAGCTGGATGGGTGAAACAGCCAACATTGATGGCGATCGGTCTAATTGACAAAATTACCCCACCATCTACTGTATTTGCGGCTTACAACCATTTAGAAGCAGATAAAGACCTGAAGGTATATCGCTATTTTGGACACGAGTTTATCCCGGCTTTTCAAACAGAGAAGCTCTCCTTCTTACAAAAGCATTTACTCAAATAAAAGAACAAAGAGGCCGCTCTAGGAGGGCCTCTTTTTTAATAACTCGTATTTTGTCTCGTTTTTTCATCAGGTACTAACGCGGTGATAATAAGGGCAAGAGCTGTGATGATGTGAAGGATGAATCCGAGTATCGGAATCCAGGCGAGGCAGGATGTGATAATCCCAATGATGCTGCCAATCATTGGTCCTTGGTCTCGCTTCGATAAGACGAGTGTGATAATATGCAGAATAAGCATGACCATGAGCGGTGTATAGCCATTACTAATAATAAATAGTCCTCCGATGACAGGGATGGCAAGACAGGCTTCAAAAATCCCGGTGATCCATTTCATGATGCGAGATATAGACATGAGATCCAACTCCTTTTTCATATATGTCTTATTCGTATTTTACCAAAACGTGAAGAAGTCATGCAGATTTCTATAGAAAGAGTTGATGGATGATGAGAGAGAGAATCAAGGAAGAGCTGAAAATCATCGAAGAAACGTATGACGTAAAAATTTGTCTTGCGGTCGAATCAGGCAGCAGAGCATGGGGATTCCCCTCGACTGATAGTGATTACGATGTTCGCTTTTTATATGTTCCTCGAAAAGAATGGTATTGGGCGATGGAAGAACATCGTGATGTCATTGAACGGCCGATTGATGATGTGCTTGATATCAGCGGCTGGGAGCTTAGAAAGGCACTTCGCTTATTCAATAAATCGAATCCGTCCATCATGGAATGGCTGTCTTCTGACATCATCTATGCTGAATCCTTTTCTTTGGCAAAGCAGCTAAGAGAATTAAAGGATCGAGCGTTTTATCCTGCAGCATTGATGTATCATTACCTCAATATGGCGAAGCGGAATGAAAGCCGGCATTTACGAGGAGAGCAGGTGCGAATCAAGAAGTATTTTTATGTACTTCGTCCGCTGCTTGCCTGTCAGTGGATTGAACGCTACCGGACGGTTCCGCCGATGGACTTTCATGAACTACTCGAGGAACTAGTAGAGGAAGGTCCGCTTTTAGCGGAAATCCATGAGCTGCTCAAACGTAAAATGGACGGCGAAGAAATGGATGTAGAGAACCGCCTCGCTTATGTCCATCCATTTATCGACAAAGAGATTGCGCGATTTGATGAATTGGTGAAAAGCTACAATCAGCCGAAAGACAATCTGATGCAAGAATTAAATGAGCTGCTGCAGTCTACCCTTGATGAGGTGTGGGCGTAAGCAGGGAAGAGCCAGCCGGATCGCGGCAGGCTCTTTTTTATCTCTTATTGTGATAAAACCACAAAAAAAGTCAGAATTTTTGTCATCTTCAAATATTGTAGGGGACAGCTTATGAGCTTTACAATAAAGACATAGCTTACAAAGAGTGGGAGGTGCCCTTTATGGAGTCGGTCACAAGAAATTTCTTCTTGTTTTTGTCAAAGAGCAGTCTCTTGAACCATATTGCTCGTAATTGGGGAAGTGCTGTTGCATCTAAGAAAATCATCGGAGGGAAGGATTTTGAGAGTGCCATCCCTGTCATCAAACGATTAAATGAACAAGGAATGTCCGTGACAGTTGATCACCTTGGTGAGTTTGTCACAAAGGCAGAGATTGCAAATGAGCGGACGACTGAGTGTATTCAAACCATTCAGCGGATTGCAGAGGCGGGACTCAATTCCCACGTGTCACTCAAAATGACATCACTTGGCCTGGATATTGACGATGACCTTGTGTATCGCAATATGAAACGTATTTTAGATACGGCAGAGAAGCACCGTATCATGGTGACAATCGATATGGAGGATGAACAGCGCTGTCAAAAAACGCTGGACATTTTTAAAGAGATGAAATCTCAATATGAGTATGTCAGTACGGTCTTGCAGGCGTATTTGTACAGAACAGAAAAGGATCTTGATGACCTAAATGAGCTGCAGCCATTTTTAAGACTTGTAAAGGGTGCCTATAAGGAATCCGCCGAAGTGGCGTATCCAAACAAAAAAGACGTCGATCAGAATTATCAAAAGCTGATCGAGAAGCAATTGCTCTCAGGGAACTATACAGCCATTGCGACACATGACGATCGAATGATTGAGTTTACGAAAAATATTGTGAAAAAACACAATATACAGACAAGTCAGTTCGAATTTCAAATGCTGTACGGCATGAGATCAGAAACGCAGCAGGCACTTGTGAAAGAAGGCTATCAAATGAGGGTCTATACTCCGTATGGACGAGAGTGGTATGGCTACTACATGAGACGTCTTGCAGAACGGCCGGCAAACATTGCCTTTGCTCTAAAAGGGATGACGAGAAAATAATTTGAAACGGGAGCGTGACAAAAATGACAACACCTTACAAGCATGAACCATTCACGGATTTTAGCCAGGAAGAAAACCGCAAAGCGTTTGAACAAGCATTAGCTAAAGTAACAGAATCACTTGGTCAAACCTATCCGCTCGTGATTAATGGAGAAAGAATCGAAACGAAAGACAAGATTGTTTCGATCAATCCAGCGAAAAAGGATGAAGTGGTTGGAACCGTATCGAAGGCCGGCAAGGAAGAGGCAGAACAAGCGGTTCAAGCAGCAGCGAAAGCATTCGAAACATGGCGCTACACGTCTCCAGAAGAAAGAGCTGGCGTATTATTCAGAGCTGCGGCAAGCATTCGCCGTAAAAAGCATGAGTATTCAGCCCTTCTTGTCAAAGAAGCAGGTAAGCCTTGGAATGAAGCGGATGCAGATACAGCAGAAGCGATTGACTTCCTAGAATATTATGCCCGTCAAATGCTGGAGCTGGCGAAAGGCAAACCAGTGAACAGCCGCGAAGGCGAACGCAATCAATATGTTTACACACCAACTGGCGTGACGCTCGTGATTCCGCCGTGGAACTTCTTGTTTGCGATCATGGCAGGAACAACAGTAGCCCCAATCGTCACTGGGAATACAGTTGTTTTAAAACCAGCAAGTGCGACGCCTGTCATTGCAGCCCGTTTTGTGGAAGAGCTTGAGCAAGCCGGTCTTCCAAAGGGTGTTGTCAACTTTGTACCAGGAAGCGGAGCAGAGGTCGGGGATTACTTAGTAGATCATCCAAAAACAAGCCTGATTACATTCACTGGATCAAGAGAAGTAGGAACACGTATCTTTGAACGCGCGGCAAAAGTGCAGCCAGGCCAGCAGCATTTAAAACGTGTCATTGCTGAAATGGGCGGTAAGGATACAGTGGTTGTTGATGAGGATGCAGATGTTGAATTAGCGGCTAATGCCATTTTCACATCAGCCTTCGGATTTTCAGGTCAGAAATGTTCAGCTGGATCTCGGGCTGTCGTCCACGAGAAGCTGTATGACCAAGTGGTTGAGCGAGTGAAGGAAATCACAGAAACGAAAACAACAGCCAATCCACTTTCTGCGGATGTTTACATGGGACCTGTCATTGATCAAGCGTCCTTTGACAAGATCACGGATTATATCGAGGTTGGCAAACAGGAAGGCCGCTTAGTCACTGGCGGAACGAGTGATGATTCGGAAGGATACTTTATTCACCCGACCATTTTTGCAGATCTTGAGCCAACTTCCCGTTTAATGCAAGAAGAAATCTTTGGACCAGTCTTGGCTTTCTCGAAAGTCTCTAGCTTTGATGAGGCACTTGAGGTAGCCAACAACACAGAATATGGTTTAACAGGTGCTGTCATTACGAATAATCGTGATCACATCAACCGTGCGAAGCAGGAGTTCCATGTGGGGAACCTTTACTTTAACCGTAACTGCACAGGTGCCATCGTTGGTTACCACCCATTCGGCGGCTTCAAAATGTCAGGAACGGATTCAAAAGCAGGCGGTCCAGATTACCTAGCTCTGCACATGCAGGCAAAAACGATTAGTGAAATGTTTTAATATGGAAAAAGCATGAACCTGCACTGACGGGTTCATGCTTTTTTTGCCTGCCTGCGACTTGTTTCTATACAAATCTGACTGGAAAGAAGTATGATAAATGTATCACTTAATCAGGGAGCAATCGGGATGGAAGAGATATTAGAAAAGCTTCATACATTTTTTGATGTCGATAAATTAATTGCATTTATTAGCGGATATTTAAAAAAACCAGTCATTTTAGAAAGCACAGAGTGTCAGCTCCTTGCTTATAATTCTTACAGCATTCAGCAGTTTGACCCAGTCAATCAGCAAACGATTTTCTCAAAGGAATGTCCGGGGTCTGTGGTCGATTGGTTAAAGAAAACAGGGGTAATTGAGCGGCTTTTCGCGGAATCAAAGCCTTTTTATGTGAGCGGTCATGACGAGCTCGGATTTAATCGGCGGGTGGCTGTGAGCGCCAAGCATAAACAAGAGGTAGTAGGCTTTATTTGGGTGCAGGACATTGAGGACTCCCTCTCTCAGGAGGAGCTGCAATTTTTACACGAAGCTTCCTTTCAGGTTGGAAAAGTGATTTATAAGAATAAGAAACAGCTTGAGAAAAAGGAAGGCAAGATTGAAGAGTTTTTCAAAAAGGTCATGGATGATCATTTTTATACAGAAGAAGAGCTGAAATGGGAGGCTGAGAACTTAAGCATTCCACTGCCAGCCGTATTTACCGTTATGGTCGTGCACGCTGCCGATAACAAAAGTGAGACGGCAGAAGATGTGAAGGATGTCATTCGAACGTATTTGCAGCTAGAGGATAAAGTGAATCACGTCTATTCGGTTCAAGCAGATATTGTCGTTATATTAGGCAGCCTGTCAGACCGGCACTCACCGAAAGCGACTGCCGCTGATGTCATCGCACATCTGCAATCGAAAACGCATGCACATCCTTCCCCTTTGTATATTGGGATGGGAAGAGAGTATCGTGATGTCATGAAAATGAGTACAAGTCGATTTGAAGCGATAGAGGTCGTCAAGGCAGTAAAAATTGTCGGAGGACAAGAACTGATTCCATATGATTATGAGAATTTAGGGGTCTTCCGGTTTTTAGACTCTATTTACAGCCATCAAAAAAAGAAAAACGACTTCAATCCAGATTTGTTACGCTTGAAGGAAAAAGACCGCGAGAGTCAAACCTCGTTTTTAAAAACGCTGGAAGTCTACTTATTGAATAACTGCAAGCTAAAGCCAGCTGCGGAGCAGTTGTTTATTCATCAAAATACATTAAACTATCGAATGAAACAAATTTTTGACATGACCTCGATCGACTTAAGTCATTTTAGCCAGCGATGTGAGTTATTTATTGAATTGATGCTGATGAAAAAAGATCAATAATACATGATGGAATCCGCAGGTGCATAGGATCACCTGCGGATTTTCATGTGACATGCGAAAATGGCATACAACGGGTGCATTTCGTTGTATGATAGATAAAGATTTTATGAGAAAAGTGAAAGGGGGGCCACCTTTGGGATCAGTCACCTTAGCCATTTTGATTTTCATCATGACCCTCGTCCTTGTCATTTGGCAGCCAGGACGTGTCACCATAGGATGGTCAGCATGTGGAGGCGCCATTCTTGCACTTGCCTTTGGCGTCGTTCATCTGGGCGATGTGTGGGAAGTCACGCAAATTGTATGGAACGCCACCTTTGCCTTTATTGGCATTATTATCATTTCGTTAATTTTAGATGAGATCGGTTTTTTTGAATGGGCTGCACTGCATATGGCAAAAGCCGCAAGAGGCAACGGTGTCCGCATGTTTATTTATTTAACATTGCTAGGCGCTGTTGTGGCTGCTTTTTTTGCCAACGATGGAGCGGCACTGATCTTGACCCCAATCGTTTTATCTGTGGTGAGAGCGTTGAAGCTGGATGAGCGCATGGTGCTGCCTTTTGTGATGGCAAGCGGCTTTATTGCAGACACAACCTCCTTGCCATTTGTCATTAGTAACCTGGTCAATATCGTATCAGCCGACTATTTTCATATTGGTTTTCTAGAATATACAGCGAATATGTTCGTGCCAAACCTTGTGTCGCTTGGAGCGAGCATACTGGTTCTTTATGTATTTTACCGAAAGCTTATCCCCAAAACCTACGATCTGTCACAGGCAAAGGAACCGGCGTCAGCTATTCGAGATATCCGTATGTTCCGTTTGTCTTGGTATGTGCTCGGCTGTCTCCTTGTTGGTTATTTTGCGGGGGAGCTGATCGGTATTCCAGTGTCCATCATCGTAGGCGGGATTGCCCTTGCTTTCTTGTGGCTGGCGAGAAGAAGTCCGCAAGTGGCGACAAAGCGAGTGATCAAAGAAGCGCCTTGGTCCATTGTGTTTTTCTCGATCGGTATGTATGTCGTCGTATATGGACTGAAAAATGTCGGTCTTACAGAAATATTGGCGGCATGGATCCAGCAAGGGGCTTCACATGGCTTGCTTGCAGGAACGATGTTTATGGGCGTGCTTGCCGCAGTGCTGTCCTCTGTGATGAACAATCTGCCGACCGTTTTAATTGATGCGATTGCCATTGGACATACAGATACAGCAGGTGTCATGAGAGACGGATTGATTTATGCCAATGTCATCGGCTCCAACCTTGGACCGAAAATGACCCCAATCGGCTCATTGGCGACATTGCTGTGGCTTCATGTCTTAAAGAAAAAAGGCGTCCATATCTCTTGGGGGGCGTACATGAAAGCCGGAATCATCCTGACCATCCCAACCTTGATTCTCACTTTACTCGGGTTGTATGTGTGGTTATGGCTTATTCATTAATTATCGTGTAGACAAACCCTCGCATTCGCCCTCAGGTCTGCGCTCCGGTTCTCACGAATGTCAAATTCGCTCCGCTCCGGTACTCGCCCTTTAGGGCTGCAAAGGTTTTCTATCACGCTGAAAAAGAGCAGATCCATGAGATCTGCTCTTTTTTTTGCTACAGATATTTCGCATAGCGTTTTTCTAAAAAGTCCTGAAGCAATGAGACGACACTGCAAATGCCCCAGTAAATGAGTGCGACCAAAATATACATGGTCATATAATCAAATTCTCGTCCGCCTACAATTTTTGCTTGCTGGAAGAGCTCTGGTACAGTAATCATTGCTGCCAGTGAGGAAGCTTTGATTAAATCGAGCATGACATTGGTCAATGGCGGCAGGGCGATGCGGACGGATTGAGGCAAAATGACACCACGCATCGTTTGCCAATAGCTGAGACCTAATGATTTAGCGGCTTCCACCTGTCCGCTTGGAACAGAGGAGAGGGCCGCCCGGTTAATTTCTGCAATATAGGCAGCACTATTAAAGCTGAACCCAATAATGGCGGCAGTGACCGCTGTGAACTCAATGCCGATATAGGGGAATCCAAAATAGAGAATAAACAAAATCACTAGAATGGGCACGCCTCGCATGAATGAGATATACAGCCGTGCAGGCAGCCGAAGAATCCACGAATTCGCCATCCTGGCAAGAGCGATAAAAAAGCCAAGAATGGTACCAAAAAACATGCTCACAAAGGAAATGAGCAGCGTCAGCCAGATGCCTTTCATAACAAATGGAAATGACGCCTTTGCCAGTGCAGGATTAAATATATATTCTAAATGAATATCTCCCACGATTGCGGCTCCTTATTTGGAAATGTCGACATCTTCGACATCAGCATCAATTTTCTTAGAGACGTCTGCATGATTAAAGAATTTCTCAGAAATCTTTTTCATTGTTCCGTCTTTTTTCATGTCGCCTAATACACGATTCAATTCTTTTTGAAGTTCTTTGTTGTCCTTCTTCATAACAAAACCTTGTTCATTCGGCATGTACTTCAAGTCAGGGTGAATCGTAATATTTAATTTAGGAAATGCAGCAAGAGCCAGTGTCTGCAAGTAATAATCATTTAGAATGACATCTGTACGGCCGTTTGCAACATCCTTTAAGTATTGCTCGTTTGTCGCATTATCATAAATGACTTCCTTTGCACCGTACTTACGAGCAACATCCATATAAATCGTTGTGGCAGCCCCTGCTGCTTTCTTTCCTTTTAAATCTTTTAAAGTTTTAATGCCAGATAAATCATCTTTCCGAACGATAGCCGTTCCGTAGGAATATTTATAAGGGGTTGAAAAGGCAAACTTGTCTTTTCTGTCATCTGTGATGTCGATATCATTTGCAGCGGCATCCACTTGACCAGAATTAATGGCGCTCAGCATCCCATCATAGCCCATTTCTTTAAATTCTACTTTCACATCAAGACGTTTAAACGCTTCTTTGACGACTTCTACTTCATAGCCAGTTAATTGATCCTTACCATTAGAAGTATCATGATAAGAAGTTGGATAAAGGGTGCCTGAAGTTGCAACCACGATTTTCCCTTTCTTTTTAATCTGATCCCACTTTGTGTCTTCAGATTGAGATGAGCCTGATTGGCTGCAAGCAGACATGATAAGAATGAAAGCAGATACAACAAGCATGATCCATATAGGTTTTTTATGATAAAAACGACTCATTTAAGAATCCTCCTCTATTTTTTATACAAAACAAAACATAGCACGCTTTTTCTGTAAGGACAACGTTTTCAGAAGAAAAGTGAAAAAGTAAGAATATTATAAGCAATTTGCGTGTTGAAATAATGTATAAAAAAGGAAAGTGAGCGCAAAATAAAGGCGAATAAAGGAGGGAACAACAATGATGAAAAAAATAAGTAGTTTGATCATCTTGTCGATGATGCTGTTATTTGGTTTTCATATAGAAACGGCTCATGGAGAAACACCTCAAATGGAAAAGCGCCCGGTGACACACCAAGTGAAATTAACAGCAGAACAACAAAAACAAATTGAAATCCTTGAACAGCAAATTCTTTCTAAGCGAAAAGAAGTCATTGAGAAATATGTACAGTACGGCGTGTTAACAAAGGAACAAGGCACACACATCACGAAACGAATGGATGAGCATTACACTCATTTGAAAAAGAACGGATTTGTTCCATTGCTGAAAAAACCACAGCACCATCGCCCATGATAATGATGAAACCGGCAGCGAAGTGCCGGTTTTTTTATTGTTGATCAGAAGGTGAGACTTTCCCCATCTTGAGGGACAAAAATGGATTGATCTGCATGATGCTCTTGAATGTAAGCCTCTAAAGCAGCTCTTGTTAACAAGCAATGATTCACTGCTTCAAGATGACAGACGACAATTTGAGCTTTTGGCTGAGAACGGTGAATGTCTAGAATCTCTTCCTTGGTCATTGTAATTGGATCGCCTTCTAAAAATTGAGCAGCCCCGCTATTGACCACAATGACGTCTGGCTTGCTTGTATTCACAACCTCTTTCGGTTCATCACACCAAATGGTATCACCTGCAATATAAAGGGTAGGTTCATCAGGGTGAGAGAAAACAAAACCGCTCACCTGGCCCATCCGCTTCGCCGTTTCTCCCGTCCCATGCTGTCCGCCTGTACGTTTAATATAAACGCCGCAAATGTCCATTTCATCTTCAATACATGTGACATGCTGAAATCCAGCTTCTTCAACTTCTTTTCGATCCTTCTCCGATTGAGTATAAATTGGTTGATCCTGAGCTAATTTCCTTTTGGCCGCGTCGTCAAAGTGGTCCACATGTAAATGAGAGAGTACGACAGCATCTGGGTGTAACAGACTGTCTAAATCTATATTTACAGGAAGATCCACAATAGGATTGTTCAAATGTTGATTGGCTGTATGAGGGAACGGTGGATATGTTCCTTTTGCTGCTAAAAAGGGATCGATTAAAAAAGTTGAATGACCATAGTGAAGGTATAAAGTAGCATTGCGAATGAGTGTAATTTTCATAAAAAGGCCTCCTTTTTTTCTGATTAAGTTTACAGTATATTAAAAGAGTTCTACGTGACAGAGGATCATGAAAGTCTTTTGGCAGAAGGGCTTGATTTTTGAAAGAGGTGAGCCAATGCTAGACCAAACAGATATGAATATTTTAAAAGAACTATCAAAGAACAGCCGATTAACGATGAAAGCTCTAGGTGAAAAAGTTCATTTAACCGGCCAAGCTGTTGCAAATCGGGTGTTAAAGCTAGAAGAAGAAGGCGTGATTGAAGCATATACCATTTCAATTGATTGGCAGACACAAAAGACGATTCAAACCTTTTTGCAGCTGTATACCCGTAGTCATCATCATGAACCACTTCTGTCGTTTCTTTATAAAAAGGAAGAAATCAAGAATTTGTTCAAAATAAGTGGTGAAGGCTGTTATATGGCTGAAGGACATTTCTCCAGTCATGATGAACTTGATCAATTTTTAACGGAGTTGACAAATTACGCAAATTACAAACTGTCTATTGCGGTTAAACGTCTCATTCATCAGTAATAGAAGAGACGCAGGAGGAAAAGGAACGATGCAAAAATTAATCGAAAATCAAGCTGAACCGATGACAAAGGAAAGAATCAAAGCAGACTTGGTTCAACTTGGTGTGAAAAAGGGCATGATTTTATGTGTTCATTCATCTTTATCATCAATCGGCTGGGTAAACGGAGGCGCTGTAGCCGTCGTACAAGCATTGATGGAAACCTTAACTGAAGAGGGGACACTGATTATGCCGGCACAAACGTTAGAGCTTTCTGATCCTGCCGATTGGATCGATCCGCCTGTTCCTTATTCATGGTGGAAATCGATTAAAGAAACAATGCCCGCATTTGACCCAGCTTACACGACGCCAGCAGCAATGGGAAAGGTGGCGGAAACATTTTGGAAATACCCAGGCGTGGCGAGAAGCAATCATCCCCATTTTTCATTCACAGCCTGGGGGAAAAGAAAACATGAAATTCTGAAACACCATGCACTTTCCTTTGGATTAGGAGAGCAGTCGCCTCTTGGCCGCATGTATGATCTTCATGCTCAAGTGCTGCTGCTTGGTGCATCATTTGAGAGCATGACAGCTTTTCATCTAGCTGAATACCGAATCCCTCAGCAGGACCTCATGACAAGAGGAGCCCCTATTTTAGAGAATGGGTGGAGGGTATGGAAAGAGTACCAAGATATCATCACAAGAGAAGAACTATTTGAACACATTGGCCGTGATTTTCTGAAATCAGGGGGTATCCATCAGCACAATCAAATTGGACTTGCCAGTTCATATTTACTGCCCATGAGAGAATCGGTAGACTATGCGGAAAAGTGGCTTGATCTATACGATCAGTCGTAATCTACACTGTTTGGAAATTTACATAATAAACGTCTTGATCAGGCTGCTGTGAGGTGTAGCAGGTAAGCTGATAGTTTCCTTTTGGAATGGAGAAAGACAGCACATGGGCCATGACGCTTGTGATATAAACTTGATCACTTGTAAGCGTAAAGGGAACTGTTATGGCTCTATCAACCGAGACTTGGGGCTCATCGCTATTTAATGTCACAATAATAGACGCCTTTCCATTATTGATTCCTTCAAAGGAAACTCCTTGATCTCCCGTTGCAAATCCTTGAAGAATGTCCTCATCTGTCCAATCAATGACAGGTGGTGTTTCGCTTCCAGTGTATACCGTGATTTGGTGGTAGGAGATAGATAGAGAATAGGCTTGATTTAAATGATTCATATAAAAAACTCCTTTATTTATGGATTTTCGTTGGAACGTGAATGGTTAAAGAGTGATTCTTGAGGAGAAAGTTAGGCAGCAAGACGATTGTCGCCGTCTTGCGCTATTTGGTGTGGGATCTAGATGTGAAATTGCGAGACCATTGCTTTTAAATCTCCTGCTAAATGGGCAAGCGCTTCTGATGAAGCTGTTACTTCTTCCATTGCAGCAAATTGTTCTTCTGTTAAACCGGCTACTTGCTGTGAATGTTCACTCGTTCGTTTCACGCCTTCTGTAATAGACGCAAAAGACTGTTTCGCATCGTTTGTATAAGCTGCGATTTTTTGTGTTGCACTTGATAAATGCTTAATGCCATTCGCCATTTCTCTCATCGACTGCTGGATATCATGAAATGATTCCTCTGTATGAGAGATAAGTACAGCCCCTTGAGCCGCTTCCTCTCTTACTCGTTTGATAGCATTCGTCGAATGAGTCATCTCTTTTTGTATTTCAGAAATGAGATGGGAAATCATGTTTGATGATGCTTGAGATTCTTCTGCGAGCTTTCTCACTTCGTCTGCGACAACAGCAAATCCTTTTCCATGCTCACCTGCCCGTGCTGCTTCAATTGCTGCATTAAGAGCAAGCAGGTTTGTCTGGCTGGCGATATCTGTAATGACTTTGGAAATATGATCAATTTCAGCTGAACGTGTTTCCAATGCTTGAATCGCTGTACCATTTTCTTCAATTGATTTGGCAATAGACGTCATTTGTGAATGAACTTCACCGATATTGTGTACACCTTTTTGGGCCACTTCTTGTGCGGAGTGACTTCTTGAAGCCATTTGTCCTGCATTTTCAGTGATGTTTGCCAGCTCGTTTGATACTTGAATCATTTTGTGCTCACTAGCTGTCATTTGAGCGGACTGTTCTTCTGAAGATTGTGCCACTTCTTGAATCGTGTAGGTGATTTTTTCTGATGCTGCACTCGTTTCTTCTGCGCTAGCTGACAGCTGCTCAGAGGATGTGGCCACTAATTCAGACGTGTTCATGACATTTAGAATGGTTTGATTTAGTTTTTCACGCATCTTATTGAAATGGCCAGCAAGATCAGACAATTCATCACCAGCAGTATCCGTCACATTGATGGTTAAATCACCTTCGCCTGCACTCTTAATGGCAGAAGCCATATGCTTGAGACGTGCCTGAATCCGCTTAGTGAAAATAGAAATAATGATGACCGAAACGATCAGACTTAACAAAAGGACGATGACAAATTGTATATAGAACGACTGAAGCATTTGTGAAATCATGCCTTGATTGGCGCCAGTATAAAAAATACCAATTGTTTCGCCTGCTTCATTTTTGATCGGCATATAAGCCGTTTGATAGTCTTTCCCGGCAACATTTGCTGTGCCGTAATAGTTTTCTCCTTTATCTAAAACAGTGGTCTTCACTTCAGGAGAGACTTCTGTACCTACAGCTCGTTTCCCGTTTAACATGACATTCGTAGCAACGCGGGTATTTCCTTGAAAAATCGTGATGGTATCACCGGTATATTCGGCTAATTGGTCAACCAATGTGTCATGATCATTCATTTGCGTATTTCCTTTGAATAGCTTGTCCTCTTTAATCTGCCACGAGCCTTCTACTTTTTCATTCAGGTAGGCGTAGCCTAGTTTTAAATCACCTTTTGCTTTTTCAGTTGCCATTTGCTTGATGTTTTCTGTCATCTCGCGATTCACCACATAACCAACAACTGCGGAAAAGATGATGAGGACACTTAAAAAGATCAGCAAAATTTTGGCGCCAAGCCTCAGTTTTCCCTTTTTCTTCATGCTTTTTAACTCCTTTAGGTATAAGGTAGGATATCCCTCCTTAAGGATTATCGGCATGAAAAAAGTGTTTAAAATACCTGCATGCAGTCATGTGAAAATTTTTTTAATATAGAAAAGGGGAAAGGCTGCTAATCGATGATAAATTGAATTCTTGTGCCGTCAGGATCATCCGATAATTGATGACTTACCCACGAGCCTGCGCCTCTATTATCAGAAGGGCGTACATATTTGACAGAAGCTCCTGTGCCTCCTTCTTTGCACATTGCCATTGGCCATTCGTCACGATCATACCCGCGCTTTGTTGGAACGCCATGTAATGATCGATCCCTCTGCTCATCACTATGTTTACGGTCAATTGTACAAATGGATGAATGACCTTCATCAATGGCTTCTTCTATGTGCTTGGCTGTTTCGGGATAGCGGTCTGATGGAAAATGAATCGTTTTGTCATAAGATGAATTCGCTGTCTCTTGTTTCCCTTGCTCCAGCTGGATATAGCCTGTTGCTACACCAATAATAATCAATAAAAGCAAGAGAATCATTTTAAGAAGTTTCATAGGTGCTGGCTCTCTTTCTTGTTTGCGTATTTTGTAAACAGAAGTATAGCAGAATTACTTACCAATTTCTCCTGGTCTTGAAAAAACGCCTTTTAAAATTCAAAAAAAAGATTTTACTTGATTTCTTGTTTTTCATTTTTGTAGAAATTCATAAAAATTTTAATTTTGTAGATCATAAAACGATTATGCTCATCCAAAATGGCTTTATCACTGCTTTTTGAGCTAATTTCAAGAATTTAACACACAGAAATTTCAAAAAAATAAAATTGACTAGACCGATCTGCTTTAATAATATGGAGTCAAATATCAAAAAATGTCGTAATTTATCAAAATATGATTCTAATTACATTGTAGGAGGGAAGTACAAATGGCGGATGTCTCATACCGGCTCGGAATAGACATAGGCGGAACATTTACTGATTTATCGTTGATAAATGAAGCAACAGGGGAGCTGACTGAACTCAAGACACCCACAGTGACTGATGACCCACCCCAAGGTATTATCAATGGGTTAAATCTTCTAAAAAAAAGAGGTGTTGATTTATCCAACATCCAATACCTCGTTCACGGAATGACAATCGGTCTTAATACATTATTGCAGCGAAAAGGAGCAGATTTAGCCCTTTTTGTGACAGAAGGATTTCAAGATATATTGTCACTTCAACGTTTACGACTACCCATTCCTTATGACTTCAATTCTCGTTTGCCAGAACCATTGATACCTCGGAAGCATGTATATCCAATCTCTGAAAGGTTGATACACGATGGTACGATCAAAAACCCTCTCCATCTGCAGCAGTTAGATGATGCAGTCCAGCATGTTATATCTAAAAATCTAGCAGGTATCGTCATTTCTTTTTTACATAGTTATCAAAACCCAGTTCATGAATTACAGGCAAAAGCCTATATCAATCATCATTATCCACAGTTAGAAGTCCTTACCTCATCTGAATTATGGCCTCAAATGAGGGAATACGAGCGTACAGTGATGTCTGTTGTTAATTTGTACATTCAACCAAAGGTGAAACAGTATTTACAAACACTGAAAAGTCGTTTGAAGGAAGAAGGTGTACCAATTTCTCCATACATTACACAATCAAATGGTGGTTTAATGGATGCAGAAAGTGCGGCAACCTCGCCTGTTAAGACTCTCTTTTCTGGTCCGGCAGCTGGTGTCATCGGTGCGGCGAGAATTGCAGCATCAGCTAGTGAACCCAACCTGATCACTTTTGATGTTGGGGGGACGAGTGCAGATATCTCGATTATTCAAAATGGACAGTCTACAATGGCGCAATCGAATCAGCTTTCAGGCTTCCCAATTATTCTTCCATCTGTTGCGATGTATTCAATAGGAGCAGGGGGAGGTTCGGTAGCATGGATTGATCAGGGCGGACTTCTAAAAGCGGGGCCAGAATCAGTTGGCTCAAATCCGGGACCAGCTTCGTATGGAAAGGGAGAAAAAGCAGCTTTAACTGATGCGTTTCTCATATGCGGTTATCTCAATCAAGAACGTTTTGCCGGAGGACATTTACAATTACAGTTGTCTGCGGCGAAAAAGGCCTTTCAGCCAATTGCTGATCAGCTCAACAAAACGGTTGAAGAGGCGGCTGACCAGCTCATTCAAGTAGCCGTAGCCAATATGTACACAGAATTAAGTAATGTGATGGAGCAGCAAGGATTTGACCCTAGAGATTTTAGTTTGCTAGCGTTTGGCGGAGCAGGACCGGTTGTGGCGAATTTTCTTGCGAGAGAAATTCATGCGAAAAATGTGGTTGTTCCTCCGAGTCCGGGTACATTATGTGCATTAGGTGCTCTGACCGCTGATTTTATTCATGATGCGGTGCTGTCGAAGAAAATATGCTTACAAGACTATTCGATCAACCAACTAAAACAAGATTATGAGAAGCTGTCGCGAAAAGCGACTGATTGGGTCAGCCAGCAGGACATTCAGCATATCAATCAGACATCTATTCTATTATTAGCAGACGCACGTTATCAAGGACAGGCATTTGAGATTGAATTGCCATTATCGATTGATTGGCTAAAGCAAGAACAAGACATCCACCAACTCATTGAAGCCTTTCACAAATTGCATCAGCGTCAATATGGTCATAGGGATGATCAGGCAAACATCGAGTTTACTCATTTACGCGTTCGAGTCATAGGCGAGACTCCTCCGCTGCCTTTTTCACCTGTTCATGAAAACAGCGGACATTCTGTGAAATCATATGAATATAGACGAATCTTTATAGAGGAAAAAGAATACGAAGCATCGGTTTATAACCGGGATACTCTGTCAGTAGGTTCTATTGTAAATGGGCCAGCCGTTATTGAGCAGGATGATACAACAACATTAATTTTGCCAAACTGGGCAGGCAGCATTGATCCATCAGGTAACTTAGTGATTTCAAAGGAGGCGGCTTTACATGAGAACTGATCCAGCAAAGCTTGAGATGATGCGCAGTTATTTTAATGCGATTGCATCAGGCATGGGACATGTCATTGAACGAACGTCATTTACGACCTTCGTCAAAGAATCTGCTGACTTTGCGACAGCATTAGCCACGCCTTCTGGAGATTTCTTTGTTTATCCGAAGACAGTGGGTGTGACGATCTTTTTAGGGCTGAGTCTAAAAAAAGCGATTGAAGAAAGCGGGCCGATGCAGCCAGGAGACATTATCATCACTAATGATCCTTATACGACAGATGGTTTGGCGACTCACCTGCCAGATGTCCATATCATTAAGCCGATTTTTGTAGATAGTGAAATCGTAAGCTATGCTTGGTCTTTTGTTCATGTCAGTGATGTGGGTGGACTTGTGCCTTCGAGTATTTCACCGACAGCAACGGATGTTCATCAAGAAGGATTAAGAATTCCGCCAGTAAAAATTTATGAAGGCGGGAAAGAGAATCAGGTCGTACGTACCTTTTTAAGAGCTAACAGCCGCGCTAGTCATCTAAATGATGGTGATATCAATGCGATGATTGCTGCAGTTAATACAGCAGATATTCGGTTAAAAGAAATGATTGAGAAATTCGGAAAAAACGAAGTGAAACAAGGAATGATAGACTTGCTGAAGCAAGCCGAGGATCGTGCTGGAAAGGTCATTGAAGCTATACCGGATGGAACGAGTGAATTTGCTGATTATTTAGATGATGATATGATCTCAGACGTCCCTATTCGGTTGAAAATCAAGCTAACGATCAAAGGGAAACGGCTGACGCTCGATTTTTCTGAGTGTGACCCGCAAGTAAAAACAGCCTTTAACCTTGTTACCAATGGTCAGAAGCATTCCTTTCTTTATCAAGGATTGATTAATTACATCATTAGTAAGGATCCTTTTATACCGATTAATGGTGGAATAACGTATCCAATTGACGTGATCTCTCCTAAAGGAACGCTGGTGCATCCAGAATACCCGGCTTCTGTCGGGATTCGTCATTCGATTACGATGAGGCTGTACAATGTTGTGCTAGGCGCCATTGGTAAGCTGTTACCTGAAGCAGTGCCGGCAGCAGGTGCAGGTCAATCTGCCATTGTGGTTCTCTCTGTACCTGATGATCAAACGGGTGGCAGGAAAATGTCCGTTGTCGAACCATTAGGCGGAGGCGGCGGTGCTCAAAATGGTACTGATGGAGTGGACGGTATTGATCATTCGTCAGGCTTTTTGAAGAATACCCCAATTGAGAGTTTGGAACAGCATATTGATATTCATGTTCACCGATATGAACTTCTGCCGAATACAGGTGGAGCTGGTGAAAATCGAGGCGGACATGCGATTGGTTTGGAATTTGAAATGATGAAGCCTGAATCGATGGTGACAGCACGAGGAATGGAACGGATGAAGTTTCAGCCTTGGGGATTAATGGGCGGCCGAGCAGGATCGGTTGGTGAGGTCAAGCTGATCACAGCTAATGGTGAGAAACAAGACCAGCCCAAAATAGATGTTCTGCGACTTGAAAAAGGCGATATCGTTCAATTGATTTCACCAAGTGGAGGCGGCTGGGGGAATCCATTTGACAGAAAGAAAGAAAAAGTCCTTCAGGAAGTGGAAGCAGGTCTATTAAGTGAAGAAAGAGCGCTGCAGCAATATGGTGTGAAAGTATATTTAGACCAAAATGAATGGAAGATTGATGAGGAGCAGACGAGCAGGGTGCGAGAAAAGGTTGATGTTTCTGCATCTACTGACGTGTGGGATTTCGGAGAACAAAGAGCAGCTTATGAGAAAGTATGGACGGACGAAGCCAGCAGTGAGCTGGCCGTTCAGCTTCGTTCCTATCCGGCTAATGAACGTACGCACTATAAACATGCAGTTCATCAACATTTCAGTCATAGAAATGAGCCGTTAACAAAGGAAGATATTACTCAAGCACTTCGTCAAATGAATGGACAAAAAGGGGGAAATAAATCATGAAAAGAAGATTAATTGCTATTTTTGCAGGCATCCTACCAATCGTTGTACTGCTGGCCGCTTGTGGGGGAAATGGAAAGGATCAAGGCAAACAGCAGCAGACGGTGATTGTTGGCGTATATGGAGGCGATTGGGAAAAGAATATCAAACCAGTCCTTGAAAAGTTTGAAAAAGATACAGGAATTAAAGTGCAAACCGTCTCTGGGGCGGATTCTGAATGGTTTACAAAATTAAAAGCGTCAAATGGGAAAAATCCACCATATGACTTACTAATCTTACAGCCTGATACGATTCAAAGAGGTATCGCAGCAAACGTTCTTGCGCCTATCGATGAAGCTCAAGCGCCGAACGTCAAAAAACTTTACCGTTCTGTCCAAAAGAAGCTTACTGTGAATGGAAAACAATATGCAGCAGGCTTTAGTATGGGGCAGCTTGGAATTGCTTATAGAAAAGACCTCGTCAAGCAGGAACCAAACAGCTGGACTGACCTATGGAGCAGTCAGCTGAAAGGGAAGGTAGCCATTTCATCTCCGACTTATTCAGCCGGTTTGCAATTTTTTTCTGCACTTGTTCATGCGCAAGGGGGGACAGAATCAAATCCTAAGGATATTGATAAAGCATTTAAAAGTCTCGCGCAATTAAAAGGTCATGTAGCTGCTTTTCCAGATAATCCAGGATCGATTCAAACTTTGTTAGAACGTGGGGATGTCGCGGCTGTTCCATATTGGGACGGGCGAGTATTTGCACTTGAAGAAGAAGGAATGGATATTGGTTTCTCATATCCGAAAGAAGGCGCTGTTGCAGCTGTTGCGAGCTGGGCTTTAACGAAGGGAAATCAGCACGAAGAAGCGGCATACAAACTATTAAACTACTTGAGCGGAAAAGAAGCTCAGGAAGCTTTTTCGGAAAAATCTTATTATGGCATGTCGAATTCTGATGTGAAATACAATGACAAGATTAAGGGGAAAGTGAAAGTTGGAGAAAATTATTACAGCAAGCTGACTTGGGTAGATTATGAAACAGCGACCTCTGAGCTTGGCAATTGGACAAATCGATGGAACGAAGTATTAGGCGGAGGAAAATAGGTGATCGCATGAGTGGAATTCATTTAGAACACATCAGTCAGCACTTCGGTGAGCAGATTGCTCTCAACGATGTCAGTCTTACGGTGAATGAGGGAGAGTTTTTCTCCCTTCTTGGTCCTAGCGGCTGCGGAAAATCAACGTTATTAAACATCATTGGCGGTTTTTTAGAACCAACAAAAGGTGTCGTCTATATTGGTGATCAGGATGTGACAGCTTTGCCGCCTTACCAAAGAAAAACAGGTATGGTCTTTCAAAGCTATGCACTTTTTCCGCATCTGACTGTATTTGATAATGTGGCGTACGGGCTAAAGGTTCAAAAGAAAAAGAAGGCGGAAATCAAAGAGAAGGTGATGGAAAGCTTGTCTCTTGTTCAATTAGAGGCATTTGCGAAACGGATGCCCCACCAATTAAGCGGTGGTCAGCAGCAGCGGGTAGCGATTGCAAGAGCGCTGGCGATTCAGCCGTCTGTTCTCCTTCTTGATGAACCGCTCAGCAACCTGGATGCCAAACTAAGAAAAAACATGCAGACAGAGCTGCGAAATATTCAAAGGAATGTCGGGATTACAACCATTCTTGTGACACATGATCAAGAGGAAGCCTTAAGCCTTTCTGATCGGGTTGGAATTTTAGGAGAGGGAAGAATTCAGCAGATTGGGACGCCTTTAGAGGTGTACCGCCAGCCAAACAACCGATTTGTAGCTGAATTCATCGGACAGGTGAACATCTTTGAGGCCGTGTACAATGAAGCTGATGTGGCATTTACGGTTCCGCATGTAACCCATTCAAACGGTCAGCATCTTCAGCTGCAGGCTGCGGCACATCAAGAGAAGAGGGAAAAGCAACTGCTTATGCTGCGCCCTGAAAGAATCAGCATCTCTTCTGAGCAGGAGGAAGTAAAGCCGAACCATGTATCAGGCGTGCTGTCAGATGTGAGTTATATTGGGCATTCATTACGTTTGGTTGTGGGGCTTGATAATGGTGAAATCATTGTCCATGCTTCTGATGCGGCATTTCCCGAGCTGCCTGAAGTTGGAGAAACCGTCCATATCCATTGGCAGCCTGAAGATATCGTTTTCTTAGATTCGAAGGTGCATACGTGATGCGAATCAAGAAAAAGAATCAACGATTTCATTGGTTTATGCTGCTGCCAGCCTGTTTGTTTCTTGTTGTATTTTTACTAGCTCCGCTTGTGATGATGCTCGTTCTCAGTTTTCGCGATGTCGATTCGATGATGAATACATTACAAACGTATAGCTTTTCTCAATATATTCATGTGTTCACGACAGATGCATATGTAAAGGCGATTGGAAGTACTGTGTGGGTGGCTTTGCAGACAACGGTGATTTGTTTATTGATGGCATACCCCGCAGCATACGTGCTCGTCAAAGCACCTAATCCGCGTCTGCGGGCATTTTTCTATATCTTACTTGTGTCGCCGCTTTTGACAAGTGTTGTGATTCGGACATTTGCATGGATCGTTCTTCTTTCGCAAAATGGTCTGATCAATGGCATGTTACTAGATTTACAGGTAATTGAGAAGCCGCTCTCGATGCTGTGGAATATGAATGCGGTCATTATTGCCTATGTCCAAGTCATGCTGCCATTTGCAGTACTGCCGATCGCAACAAGCTTAACCGATATGGATCGTCACTTAAGACCGGCTTCTATGAGTCTTGGAGCTGGCCGGATTCGAACCTTTTTTCATGTCACCTTACCATTGACCATTCCAGGCATGGTGACTGGCGCGATCATCGTCTTCTCACTGGCAGCAGGAAGTTATATCACCCCGTTGTTAGTCGGCGGACGGATGCAGCCGCTGCTGCCGCTGTCAATTTATCAGCAGGTCATGCAGGTGTATAATCTGCCTCTTGCTGCAGCTATGTCCTTTACATTATTGGTTTGTGTGCTTGTGGTAGTCAGTCTATTAAGCTATTTATTGAAGCGTTGGGAGGCGAGGATGCATGCGTAAAAAGTCAATAGGTGACCGCTTGCTTTCCATCCTGATTTGGACTGCTGGGTCATTGGTTTATCTTTTTTTAACCATACCTGTTCTTGTGATCGTCCTATCTGCTTTTAGTCCAAATGCCTTTCCTGAATTTCCACCGACTTCGTTCTCTGTGCGCTGGTTTCATGAGGTCGTGTCAAATCCAGAATGGATGGAATCTCTTCGGATCAGTGTGATTCTGCTGTTCATCGTGACGCCTCTCACGGTTCTTTTAGGGACAATGGCTTCGTATGCTTTAGCAAGGCTTTCCTTTAAGGGAAAGGAGGCTGTCCAAGCTTTCATTCTGTCACCTCTCATGATTCCTCAGGTGGTGTTAGGGATTGCAATGCTTTACTTGTTTACGGCTATGGGCTTTACAGGGTCTTTGTGGGCGCTCGTCATTGGTCACGTCATCATTGGTTTTCCCTATGTGGTTCGAACGGTAGGCGTGAGTGTTTCGAATTTAGATCCGCGGCTTGAGCTGGCTTCAATGATTCTTGGCGCAGGACCCATTCGCACGTTTTTTCGAGTCACATTGCCTTTGATTAAGCCGGGAATCATTGCAGGAGGGGTGTTTTCTGCTGTGACGTCATTTGGGGAA
Source organism: Bacillus sp. I-2 (assembly GCF_001974945.1). Lineage (NCBI taxonomy): Bacteria > Bacillati > Bacillota > Bacilli > Caryophanales > Bacillaceae > Bacillus > Bacillus sp. I-2. The sequence goes on from NZ_LZRW01000043.1 coordinate 140,732, forward strand.
ATATCGATCAGTTTGTTCGTTTCCTCTCCTCAAACCATTACAATTCCTGTCAGGACCTTTAATTACATTGAGCAAACCTTTGATCCAAGTGTCAATGCGATATCTGTCATATTTATTATCATTTCTATCATTGCGCTGCTCATTATTGAAAAAACGATTGGTCTGTCTAAGGTGATGTAAATATAATGAAGAAACAAGGAGTTGTCATTTGAAATGACAACTCTTTTTTTGTTGTTTTTACAGTAAAAAAATTCATTTTTTTTAGGGAATATAGTTCTTAAGATTTAAGAATTTGCGGGGAACGCAAGGAGACCTCTATCCTACATTTTCGGTCATATTTTCAAAATTTAAGGGAAAATATGAAATTTTTGCGGTATTTAGTCGATTATTTTCGGTTGAACGCAACTATTATTAGTTATTTTCGGTAAATATCGTCAATTCTCACAGGATCCCTTCGGTATAACGCATGAATCTTTACACCCATTTTTCGGTGAAAAAAACAATATTTTCATATAAAGTGGACGTAAATAGAAAATATCTAAAAGAAAAGAAGAAAAAGGCAAATCTATGGAAACATAGAGACGCAAAGCCATGTCCTAAGGTAAATGATTCTTTTTTTGCTAAGGTCGGCAGGCTACCGAATAAAAATGGGAGTCCCTCCGTTTTATTCGGGGTGGGCTCCTTTTCTGTTTAACCGTCTATTTTAATGAAATAGACTTGGTTCTTTTGATATAGAGGGTGCAGGGTGAAATTGGTGGAGAAAACATAGAAGAGGCGGAGGATGAGAATGAATACAGTTTATTACCCCTTAACACATGCGCAAAAGCGAGTATTCTACACGGAAAGATTTTATCCAGGTACAAGTATTTCTAATTTGGGTGGATTCGCCAGGTTGAGATCGGCATCTGGTCTCGATCCTTCTTTGGTCGTCGATGTGCTTCAAGCGTACATTCGACAAACTGACTCTCTTCGGCTGAGGCTCGTGTATCGAGATGAAGAGGAGGAGCCTGTTCAATATATCAAACCTTATGAAAAACAGCCGATTCGCATGGAAAAGGGCTGGAGTGAAGAGGAAGTAAGGGTTTGGGCAAACGAGCAGATTCGTGAGCCGATGCCATTGATTGACAGCCCTTTGATTGAATTTACGGTGTTTCAAATCAGTGATCAAGAGTGCTGGCTGTTCTGTAAAGCACATCATATTGTCGCGGATGGTATTTCCATCATTTTAATGGGAAATCGCATTATTGATTTATATCATGACATGCTGCAAGGAGTAGACATCTCACCAGTTGAGGAGATTTCCTTCGTTGATCACATCATGAGTGAGCAGACCTATGAATCTTCTAAACGTTTTCAAAAAGACCAAGCTTTTTGGAATGAGCAATTTGCTCATATTCCAGACTTCGCATCTTTAAAACCGCATAAGGGATACGAGATGAGTTTGCATGCGGAGCGATTTTCAGGGGATGTTCCAGATTCTTTAAAGGAGAAGCTTCGTGTTTTTTGTGAAGAACAGAAAGTCAGTATGCTTTCGATGTTTATGTCCACTGTCTATATTTACTTACATCGCTTTAGCGGTATGGAGGATGTCGTTCTTGGAACCTTTATGGGCAACCGGACGAATGCCAAAGAAAAAAAGATGATTGGGATGTTTGTATCCACGATTCCAATGCGTGCATCTGTTCAAGGGTCGCAATCGTTTCTTGATTTCGTAAAGCAGGTCATGGCGGATCAAATGAAGATCTTGCGACACCAAAAGTACCCTTACAATTTGCTCATGAATGATTTGCGGGAAAGAGAAGGGTTTACAGGACGCCTTTTTGATATTTCTTTAGAGTATCAGGTGATGCAGTGGCAGAAAAAAGAGAATCTGTCGTTCATTACTGAACCGATTTTTAGCGGAAGCGGAATGAATGATATTTCAATACATGTGAAAGACCGCTGGGATACTGATACATTGACCATTGATTTGGATTACCGTACAGATGTATTCACAGAAGAAGAAATGAGTAAGATGTTTGATCGATTCTTGATATTACTAGAAGCGGCCGTCTCTCAGCCTGATCAGCTGATCGGGACACTGCCTTTACTTTCAGCAGGTGAACAAAAGGAGCTGCTGCAATTATCTGAAGGAGAATCGTTTGAAAGGCCAGCAGCAAAACCGGTTCATCACATGTTTGATGAGACAGCTAACAAATATGCAGACCGGACAGCCGTTGTAGCAGAAAATGGAACAATTACTTATGGAGAGCTGCAACAACAGGCAGAAAAGCTGGCACGTTTTTTACAAATGAAAAGTATCTCACGTGATGTGCCTGTTGCTGTTTTGATGGAGCGGAAGACAGATGCCATGGTGGCAGTCTTCGGCATACTAAAGGCTGGCGGGGCATATGTACCAATTGATCCGGCATTACCTGAGGAGCGCATTCAATTTATTGTGGAAGATTCAGGTGCTTCTATTGTGTTAACAGATGAATCGTTCATTCAAGAGTACCCAGCCCTTTCGGAAAAATTGATCGTGCAGCAGCAAATATTATTAGATGATGGACGGCTGCCTGAGCTTGTCGATCAGACGGCGCCGGAGGATTTAGCCTACATGATTTATACATCGGGTACGACTGGAAAGCCGAAGGGCGTCATGATTGAGCATCTTCAGCTTCATCATTTGGTCCATGCTTTGCATCATGAGATTTATCAAGGGGCGAATGAGCTAAAAATGGCGCTTCTAGCCCCATTCCATTTCGATGCATCGGTCAAACAAATCTTTGCTGCCCTTTTATTTGGACATACGCTTCATATCATCCCGCGAGAAACGACGAGAAATGGCATGCAGCTAGCGGTTTATTACAGAAAACATCAAATTGACGCGGCAGATGGAACACCGGCGCATGTGCAGCTTTTACTTGCTGCGGATTTGGACGGGCTGTCATTGACGCACATGTTGATTGGGGGAGAAGCGCTGCCTGCGAAAGCAGCACGTTCACTCATCGAAGCAGTTCGTATGAGTCAGCCTGATTTTACTCTGTGGAATGTGTATGGTCCAACGGAGACGTGTGTGGATGCGGCGGTGCATCGTCTAGATCTCAGTGAGCTGAGCGAATCAACTGAACAGCGCTATGTGTCGATTGGAAAACCGCTTGGTCATCATCGTATTTATATTTTAAATGAACATGATCAATTACAGCTGCATGGGGCAGCAGGAGAACTGTGCATTGCCGGTATAGGTGTTGGGCGAGGCTATGTGAATCAGCCTGAATTGACGGAGAAGGTATTCACAGCAGATCCGTTTTCTCCGCATGAGCGGATGTATCGAACGGGGGATCTAGTCAGATGGCTTCCGGATGGCACGATTGATTATCTTGGCAGAATGGACGATCAAGTGAAAATAAGGGGTTACCGGATAGAAACAGGCGAGATTGAAGCTGTGATGGAGCAGGTAGATGGAGTTGATAAGGCTGTCGTGCTAGTGGTTGACGAAGCGGATGGAGAAAAGGCGTTAAGTGCTTATTATCAAGCTCGTCATGAAGGAGTGTCTGTTGACATGCTGCAAGCGGCTATCAAACATCAGCTTCCAGCGTACATGATGCCTCTTTATTTCAAAGAGCTCGATGCTTTTCCACTCACAGTCAGCGGCAAAGTCGACCGTCGTGCACTTGCTGCGTTAAAAGGTGATAGAGCGGTACATGCTGTTTATACGGCACCTAGAAACGATATAGAAACGAAGCTTGTTCATTTGTGGGAAGACATTCTTGATCAAGAGAAAATCGGTGTATATGATTCTTTCTTCGATCGAGGCGGGCATTCGCTCAAAGCAATGACCGTACTTACCAAGGTTCAGCGAGACTTTGAAGTAGAGGTGCCGCTCTCCGTTTTATTTGAACAGCAGACGATTGCTGCATTGGCTGCTTATATTGAGCAAGCAGATAAGTCTTCTGAAACGGTGATACCAAAAGCGCCGGCTGCTGATCATTATCCATTGTCGCCTCCACAGCAGCGCGTCTATATGGTGAGTCAATTGGAGCAAAGCACTGCATATCATATGCCTGCTGTTGTGAGGTTAAAAGGAACTCTGCAGCTTGAGAAGCTGACTGAAGCCTTTGACAGACTGATCTCACGTCACGATGTGCTGCGCACTTCTTTTCATACGATAAAAGGTGTTCCTCGTCAGCGGATCGTTTCATCAGTGTCCTTTCAAATAGAACAGCTGACAGGCGGTACGATGGAAGAAAACATGCAGCAATTTGTCAGACCTTTTGATCTTGAGTGTGCGCCGCTTCTTCGAATTGGTTTGCAGTCATTGCATGATCAGGAGCATTTGCTCTTTTTCGATATGCATCATCTGATTTCAGATGGTCTTTCGATCGATTTGATGCTGCGTGAGCTGTCAGATGCTTACGAGGGATCGGTTAGAGCACCATTGAAGCTTCAATATCAAGATTATGCTGTTTGGCAACAGCACCAAGGCTTTCAAAAAGAAGAGACATTTTGGCTGCAAGAATTTTCGGGTGATATTCCGGCTTTACAGCTGCTGACCGATTTTCAGCGTCCAGCTGTCCAGTCTTTCGCAGGTGATCGTGTCATCAAAGAAATAGATGAAGCGTTAAAGAATCAATTACAGGAGCTTGCAGCAAACCATCACACGACACTGTATACGGTCTTGCTTTCTGCTTACTATACATTGCTTGCCAAATATACAGGTCAAAAGGAATTCGTGGTCGGAACACCGGCGGCAGGGCGTGTGCATACAGATTTGAATGACATGATCGGTATGTTTGTCCAGACACTTGCTTTGCGGTCTGAGGTAGATCCGAATGGAACCATGTCTCAGCTGATTGAGCAAGTAAAGAAAAAGACAATGCAGGCATTTGAACATCAGCAATATCCATTTGAACGGCTGCTTGAAAAGCTGAATGTGCCAAGAGATTTTAGCCGTCATCCATTGTTTGACACCGTCTTTACACTCGCGCCGGATCATGGAGCATCTCAGCATATTGGAGATATGCTGGTCGAGGTTGAAGAAACCAATTTCCATATTGCGAAATTTGATTTAACACTGCAAGCGATGGAGTCAGATCAAGGTTTATCCTTTGTACTTGATTACAGTACGGCGCTATTTAAACGAAGTACGGCAGAGCAGATGATGAAACATTATGTTTATCTGCTGGAGCAGATGGTTCAAGCGCCGCAGGAAGCTATTCAATCCTATCGATTACTGTCTGAACAAGAAGCAGAAGCTCAGTTAAATAGGTGGAATCCGTTACCTTCGCCTTATCCAGCAGAAGAAACCATTGTAACGGAGTTTGAAAAACAGGTGCAGCAGCATGGTCATCAGCCTGCATTGCAATGTGAAGATGTGGTTCTTTCTTATCAAGAGCTGAATGACCGAGTGAATCAGCTGGCTCATTATTTGCGTGAAAATGGTTTTGAAAAAGGGATGAAAGCGGCCTTATTCTTTGAACGATCCAATGAAATGGTGCTCTCTGTTCTGGCTGTGCTTAAGGCTGGCGGTGTCTATGTACCAATTGACCCCGATTTCCCTGATGAGCGCGTGAAGCACTTTTTAACAGACAGCGGTGCACAATTTTTACTGACACATCAAGTGCTGCGCCATCGCTCGGTGCTCACTTCATTTGAGGGAACCATCATAGAAACAGAAGATCGAGCGATTGAACAGCAGTCAGACAGCCCTATAGATGCTCATATTTTACCTGAGGACTTAGCGAATTTGACCTATACATCTGGTACAACCGGTAAGCCTAAAGGAAATATGGTGACACACCGGAACATTTTGAGAACGGTGAAGCAATCGAATTATCTCACCATTCATCATGAAGACACGGTGATGAGCCTCTCAAACTATGTATTTGATGCCTTTATGTTTGATGTGTTTGGTGCTTTATTAAACGGAGCGAAACTCATTGTTCTGCCAAAGGACCATATCTTAAACATGAATGAGCTTTCTGGAGCGATTGAGAAGGAAAAAGTCAGTATTTTAATGATCACGACAGCTCTTTTTCACTTACTTATTGATATGAAAAAAGACAGCCTGAAAAACGTGAGAAAAGTGCTGTTTGGCGGAGAACGTGCTTCTGTGCCTCATGTAGTGACTGCACTTGAGACAGTTGGGAAAGACAAGCTTGTTCATATGTACGGACCTTCTGAGAGCACAATATTCACCACGTATTATCCTGTGAATCATATTGAGAAGCAGGCGTTATCCATCCCGATCGGAAAGCCAGTGAGTCAAACGGCTGTTTATATTGTAGATGAGTTTGGACATGTTCAGCCGCCGGGTGTGGCGGGAGAGCTATGTGTCGCTGGTGATGGACTGGTGAAAGGATATTATAAGCAGCCAGAACTAACAAGCGAAAAGTTTGTCAACAATCCTTTCCGCCCTGGAGAGGCCATGTATAAAACGGGCGATCTTGCACGCTGGCTGCCGAATGGAGATATTGAATTCATTGGACGGATCGATCATCAAGTGAAGATTCGCGGACAGCGTATCGAGCTTGGGGAAATTGAACACCAGCTGCTGCGGCATCCTCAGGTGAAGGAAGCTGTCGTCATTGCTGCTTCGAATGACACGTTATGTGCGTATTTCACAGCAGAAGGATCTGTTTCATTATCTGATTTGCGCGAGCAAGCAGGGCGTGAACTGCCTGTATATATGATGCCGGCATTTTTCATGCAATTAGACGAGCTTCCTTTGACGAATAATGGCAAGGTCGATAGGCGGGCGCTGCCGGCACCTGATCTCAGTGAGCAGGGGGCAAATGAATACACCTCTCCTCAAACAGAAACAGAGCGTCTGCTGGCGAACATTTGGGAGGAAGTTCTTGAAGTGCCGCGAATCGGCAGGCATGATCATTTCTTTGAATGCGGGGGCCATTCGCTGCGCGGCATGAAAATGCTGAACAGGCTGTATGAAGAGATGCAGGTGGAGCTCTCTTTGAAGTCTTTATTTGAATCCCCAACATTAGAAGCGTTCGCCCTTGCGGTTGATCAAGCGGATCAAACGGAGATCAAGCGAGTGGAAGTTGCCAAAGAGGCGGCCTATTATCCAGTGACATCTGCTCAGAAAAGACTGTTTGTTTTGGAGAAAATGACTGATGCGGAGCAAAGCTATCATATGCCGGCTGCCTTAAAGCTAGAAGGTGTCTTTGATGAAAAACGATTTGAAAAGGCAATTGATCAGCTAGTCCAACGTCATGAAGCTTTCCGAACGAGCTTTGATTTTGTTCAGAATGAACCTGTTCAACGGATTGAAACAAATGTCTCTATAGACATTGAAAAAATTGAACAGAACGGCCGGGACATACAGGAATTGATGAATGAATTTATCAGGCCATTTGATGTAGAAAAAGCGCCTTTACTAAGAATAGGACTGGTTTCCGTCTCCGTAAATGTCCATTATTTACTGATTGATATGCATCATATCATTTCAGATGGTGCGTCTGTTGGCATTTTAATTGAGGAGCTATCAGCCCTGTATCGAGGAGAAAAACTAGAGGAATTACCTGTTCAATATAAGGATTATGCAGTTTGGTCAAAAAGTGAGGCATCTGCTGCGCAAAAAGCAGCTGAAGAGGCTTTCTGGCTGAATCAATTACAAGGGGAACTGCCTGTACTGGCACTGCCGGAAGACCTGCCAAGGCCAAAAGTGCAAACATTCTCAGGAGATCGTGTCTCATTTACAATCGAAGGTTCGCTTAAAGCGAAATTGGACGAACTCGTTAGAGCGCTCAACAGTACGACCTATACAGTCCTGCTTGCTGGCTACAGTATTCTTTTAAGCAAGCTTTCAAGACAAGAGGATATCATTATTGGTTCTCCGGTTGTCGGCAGAACCCATCCTGATATTCAATCTGTGATCGGCATGTTTGTGAACACGCTGGCACTTAGAACAAGACCATCAGGACATCAGACAGCTGCTGAATTTGCGTCAAATGTTCATCAGCTTGTGTTAGAGGCAAACGAGCATCAGCTGTACCCATTTGAAGAATTGGTAGATCAGGTGCAAACGGTTCGAGACACAAGCCGCCATCCAATTTTTGACGTGGTATTCTCCATGGAAAATGCGGATATTCGTGATTTATCAATGGATGGGCTTCACATTGTTCCACAGCCATTCGAAGAGAATATCGCCAAATTTGATTTAACCTTAACTGGAAACGAATCCTCAGATCAAATTGAGCTCGTGTTTGATTTTAATTGTTCTATCTTTCAAAAGACGTCAATTGAAAAGTGGAAAGAATATTTCCTTCATTTGCTGGAACAAATGGTATCAGCGCCAAATCAATCGCTAGATCAAATGCAATTATTGTCACCGCAGCAGCAGCAAAAACAGCTGGATGAATGGTCAGGACCTATCCTAGATGTCCCGTTAGATCAAACCGTTCACGCGCTAATTGAGTCTAAGGCACAAGAAACACCTCATCAAAAAGCAGCGACCTTCTGCGGAATGAGCTGGACGTATAAAGAGTTGAACAGCAGTGCGAATGTAGTCGCTTCAAGACTCATCTCAAGCGGCACAAAACCAGGAGACCGCGTCGGTATTCTCACCCGCCCATCTCTTGACATGACAGCCGCTGTTCTTGGTGTCCTCAAGGCAGGTGCGGCATTCGTTCCAATTGATGCGGATTATCCGGGGCAGCGTATTGCGTACATGCTGGAAGACTGCGGGGCAGAGGTGCTTCTGATTCAGAAAGGACTTACTGCACCAGCTTCATTCACAGGTCATGTCCTGTTCATAGAAGATGCGGTAGAGGGAGACGCTCACGAAATTCAGGTTCATATCAAACCAAATGATCTTGCCTACATGATTTATACCTCTGGGACGACGGGACAGCCGAAAGGTGTCATGGTCGAGCACCAGTCCCTTGTGAATCTTGCGTTCTGGCACAATGATGCGTTCCAAGTGACGAACAAGGATCGAACTGCGAAATATGCCGGCTTTGGCTTTGACGCTTCCATTTGGGAGATGTTCCCGACGTGGATCGCCGGCGCAGAGCTGCACATTATCGATGAGGCAATTCGTCTCGATATGATCAAGCTCAATACGTATTTCAATGAAGAAGACATCACCATTGCCTTCCTGCCAACACAGCTTTGTGAGCAGTTTATGTCAATGGACAACCATTCTCTGCGCTACTTACTGACAGGCGGAGACAAGCTGAAACAGGTAAAGCCTGTTCCATATAAGCTCGTCAATAACTACGGTCCGACTGAAAATACAGTCGTAGCGACAAGCGGAGTCATCAATCCAGATCAAGGCACGCTTCCGATTGGAACTGCGATTGCCAATACACGTTTCTACATCATGGGTTCGTTATATGACCTGTCGCCGCCAGGCGTACCGGGTGAGCTTGTGATTGCAGGAAAAGGATTGGCAAGAGGCTACTGGAATCTTCCAGAGGAAACCGACAAACGATTTGTCCCAGATCCATTTTTTCCAGGCGAGCGCATGTACCGCACAGGCGATTTAGTGAAATGGATAGAGGGTGGTGAGCTGATTTATCTCGGCAGAAAAGACCATCAGGTCAACATCCGCGGCTTCCGTATTGAGCTGTCAGAAATTGAAGCCCAGCTTTTGACGCTGGATTCGGTCAAAGAAGCCGTCGTGACAACGGTCAAAGATGCGAGTGATCAGGATGCCCTTGCCGCTTACGTGATTACGGAAAACGATACAGATACTGAGGAATTAAAAGAAAGCCTAAAACGCACACTGCCTGAATACATGGTGCCATCATGGATCATAAAGCTAGACCAATTTCCAATGACGGCCAATGGAAAAGTTGATCTCAAAGCATTGCCAGCTCCTGATATCGAAGCAAACCAAACGATATACGAAGCCCCAAGAGATGAAGTGGAAACACTGCTTTGCGGCATTTGGGAAGATGTCCTTGGCGTCAGCCAAGTCGGCATTCACGATCACTTCTTCTTCCTTGGAGGAGATTCGATTAAAGGCATCCAAATGGCAAGCAGACTCACGCAAGCAGGCTGGAAGCTCGATATGAAACTTCTATTCCAGTATCCGACCATTGCAGAGCTGCGCCCATATATAGAGGAAGTCGATCTCCTCACAGCCGACCAATCACCTGTCGAAGGAGAAGTCATTTTTACACCGATTCAGCGCTGGTTCTTTGAACGAAGCTTTACGAATCAGCATCACTGGAACCAATCGATGATGCTTCATGCGCCAAATGGTTTAAATGAGAAAAACGTTCAGCAAGTACTGGAACAGCTCATGATTCATCATGATGCCTTGCGAATGGTGTATCCGCTCGAAGAAGGGCGCGTCATCCAGCGTCATCGAGGAATCGAGGAAAACAATGTAGCAATTGATGTGGTGGAAGTAAAAGGAGAGCTGTCACAGCAAATCCAGCAGGTAGAAAAGCTGGCAAATGAAGTGCAGGCGAGTATATCGCTAGCAGACGGGCCTTTAGTGAGACCTGCCATTTTCCGAACGGATCAAGGGGATCATTTATTGCTTGCTGTGCACCATCTTGTCATTGATGGTGTGTCATGGCGCATTTTCCTTGAAGATTTCATGGCTCTTTATGAACAGTCGAAGCGCGGGGAAACTCTTACCCTTCCTGAAAAAACACACTCCTTCCAAGAATATGCCCAGAAGCTGACTGAATACGCTGTGTCAGATGAGCTGCTATCGGAAAGAGATTATTGGAAAAAGGTGCTTGCGCATTCCGCTCCTCCGCTTCAAAAGGATCATGTCACGGAGGATCAACGAATGCTTCATACACAGACCGTTCGTTTTACATTGTCTGAAGAGGAAACACGCAGTCTGTTGACGGATGTACATGAAGCCTACCAAACAGAAATCAATGATATTTTGCTGACGGCATTAGGGTTGTCCATGAAAGAGTGGACAGGTGAAGACAGGCACTTTATTCATCTTGAAGGGCACGGGAGAGAGGACATCCTCCCTGCGGTTAATGTATCACGGACCATCGGCTGGTTTACTAGTATGTATCCTGTGTTATTGGATATGTCGCATGCAGACGATCTTTCTTATCAGATCAAGTATTTAAAAGAGGAACTCAGACACATTCCGAACAAGGGCATCGGCTATGGCGTTTTAAAATACTTAACGCCTGACAAGATGAAGGACGATATCGATTTTCAAGTCACACCAGATATCAGCTTTAACTATCTTGGTCAGTTTGATGAACAGATCGGCGGCGGTGAATTGAGGCGCTCTCCATGGCATGCAGGACAATCGCTGAGCCCTGAATCTGAGAAACCTCATGCGCTGGATATTGTTGGTTTCGTAGAACAAGCAGTGCTCCATGTGACGATTTCCTATCATCACCTTGAATTCGAAGAACGTACGATCGAACAGTTCAAGGAACTCTTAGAAAAGAATGTGAAGGCACTGATCTCACATTGTCTATCACAGGATGAGAGTCAGATCACACCTAGTGATGTGGGGGATGAGGATCTCACTATGGATGAACTTGAAAAGCTAATGGATCTATTTTAAGCAAAAATGAAGAGGTGGACTTATGAGCAAGCAGAAAATTCAAAAGGTATATCCTTTAACACCAATGCAAGAAGGCATGCTGTATCATGCCATGCTAGACCCTAATTCCTCCTCTTATTTCACACAGCTTGAGCTTGGAATAAGCGGAGATTTTGATCTCGATCTTTTTGAAAAGAGTCTCAATGAACTCATACGGACATATGACATTCTGCGTACAGCCTTTGTTTATCAGCAATTACAAAAGCCTCGTCAGGTTGTGCTGGCTGAACGTCATTTAGATGTGTATAGAGAAGATCTATCTCATCTGAATCATCAAGAGCAGAAAAAGGTATTGGATCAATATAAAAAGCAAGTGAGAAAGCAAGGATTTCACTTAACGAATGATCTGTTGTTGAAAGTCGCTGTTTTTCAATTAAATGAAACAAACTGGCACCTGATTTGGAGCAACCATCACATTATTATGGATGGTTGGTCTATGGGTGTTTTGATGAAAAAACTGTTTCATTACTATGAATCTTATCGGAACGGCCGAACGCCGGATCGCTCACAAGGTAAGCCTTATGCGGACTATATCCAGTGGCTTGGAAAGCAAAACAAACAAGAAGCGGAAGACTATTGGAAGGAGAGGCTGGATGGTGCTGTTCAGCACCAAGGGCTGCTGCAGCAAAAAGAAGCGAACGGACAATATGACCATCAGGAATGGACGTTTACATGGGACGCTCAAACCGTACAAGCCATTCAAGATGCGGCAAGACAATGCCAAGTGACAGCACCGAACCTTTTTCAGGCTGTCTGGTCCGTTCTTTTAGGCACCTATCATGCAGCAGATGATGTCACATTCGGAACAGTCGTATCAGGCAGACCTCCAAGTGTGTCTGGGATTGAGCGGATGGCAGGGCTGTTTATCAATACGATACCTGTCCGGGTGACATTGGATCAGGAGCAGACCTTTAAACAGCTGTTTCAAACGGTTCAGCAGCATGCACTGGAAGCGGAAAACTATGATTTTATGCCGCTTTATGACATTCAGCAGAAAACAGCTGCTGGAGGAAAACTCTTTGATCATTTGGTTGGGTTTGAAAACTATCCTTTAGATCAGGAGCTGTCTGGTGACACCATGTCTGCACGTCTCGGTTTTGCCATTGATGTAAAGGACGGATTTGAACAAACGAATTTCGATCTCAATGTCCTTGTCTATCCTGGTGAAACGTGGACATTGACATTCAAATACAATGCGATGGCTTTTGAAGAAAAGGTCATTGAAAACATATCAAAACATCTGACCAACCTCATGAAGCAAATCATTCACAATCCTGATGTACGCCTTCATGAAGTGACATGTATTACAGAAGAAGAAAAGCAGCAGATTGAAGCTTGGAACCAGACGGAGCGAGATTATCCGAAGCACCTGTCCATTCCTGAGCTGCTCCATGAACGTATCAAGGCGCAGCCTGACCATCTGGCATTAGTCGAAGGCGAGCGAACATTCACATACGAAGAGCTTGGACAGGAAATCCGTCGTTTAGCCAGCAGTCTTGTAGAAAACGGCGTTCAGCGGGGGGATGCTGTCGCGGTATATATGAACCGATCAGCAGATGCGGTGATCTCTATTTTAGCCATTTTACACGCAGGGGCTGCTTATGTACCGATTGATCCAGCTCAGCCTGAGGAGAGAATCCGTTGGATGCTTGAAGACAGCGGCGTATCCATTTTGCTCTATGCTGACAGCCAGCCGCCAGTTGATGAAAGCATCAAAGCTGTTCGTGTGACCGGCATGTCTCATCACTCACAAGCGGAGTTATCAGTCGAGACGTCTCCATCTCAATTGGCATATATCATGTTCACATCGGGATCAACTGGACGGCCAAAAGGAGTTCAAATTGAGCATCAGCATATTGTGAGGTTAGCATGCTCTCAGGAAAAAATAGGGTTGAACACGTCGGATCGTATGGCGCATACAGGAGCTGTCAGCTTTGATGCGATTACCCTTGAAATCTTCACTACGCTTCTGAATGGGGCGACGCTTTATCCTGTTGACCGTGATACTTTATTGGATATTCACCGATTCGAACAATTTATCCAAACACATCAGATCACAGCGCTCTTTTTAACGACTGGTTTATTTAATCAGCTCGCTCAGCAGCGGCCGCAAATGTTCAAAGGGTTAAAAACATTATTCACCGGCGGTGATGTGATCAATGTGAAAAGTGCGGAGCTTGTGAAAAAGCATCATCCGTCAATTACCTTGCTGAATGTCTATGGCCCAACTGAAAATACAACCATCTCGACCATTTACGAAGTAAGAGGAGATGAAGCGGGCCCGATCCCAATTGGTCAGCCGATCAATCATACGTCAGCTTATATTTTAGATGACTATCAAAGACTTCAGCCAATTGGAGCCCCAGGAGAGCTGTATGTGGGCGGAGATGGTGTTTCAAGAGGGTACATCAAACGTCCAGTTTTGACTGATCAAGTGTTCATGGCAGATCCTTTTAAACCGTCAGGACGGATGTATCGAACAGGGGACTTGGCTAGATATGGTGCAGATGGTCAGATTGAATTCCTCGGCCGTGCCGATGATCAGGTGAAAATTCGTGGTTTCCGTATTGAGCTAGGTGAAATTGAATCAGTGCTTCACCAAGAAGCGGGCATAGATGAAGCAGTTGTACTTGTTCAGCAGCTCTCCTCAGATGAAAAGGAAATCATCGCTTACTTCACAGGGACACTGACAGAAGAAGAGGTACGAGATGTATTCAATCAAAAACTGCCAGCATATATGGTGCCGCACCATGTGATGAAGCTGGATACCTTTGCGCTGACATCGAACGGGAAGGTAGATCGAAAAGCTTTACCTAAGCCTGACGAAGTGCATCGCGAGGAAATCAAAATCATTCTGCCTGAGACTGAGACAGAAAAGGCACTCGCTGACATTTGGGAGGAGCTTCTTGGGAAAACGGTTGGGGTAGACGAGCATTTCTTTATGGCTGGCGGGCACTCGCTCAAAGCGATGATGATGTCTGCGAAGGTTCAAGAAGTGCTTCAAAAGGAAGTGCCGATTCAAGTGATTTTCGAGAAGCCGACGATTCGCTCATTAGCGGCTTACATCGATCAGGATGGTAAAGAAGAAACCGGACATCCTATTTTGCCAGCAGAGCAGGCGGACGAATATCCGGTATCACCAGCTCAGCGCCGTTTATATATTTTGCAGACACTTGAACCTGACAGCACGAATTATCATATACCGATCGTCTTAACGCTTGAAGGAACACTCGAATATCAGCGGCTCAAATCAGCATTTAATCAGTTAATCCAATCACATGAAATCTTAAGAACGAGCTTTCATATGAACGGAGAAGACATTGTCCAAAGGGTGCATGAATGGACTGAATTTGACCTTCCCGTTCATGACATCAAGGAAGAAGAGGCGGAGGCATTTCTTACTGAACGTCAATCGCCATTTGATTTAACAGCAGCACCCCTTTTGCGGGCTCAGCTGCTGAAAGTCAGTGAGAACCGTCATCTTCTCGTCTTGGAAGCACATCATCTCATTACAGATGGCAGCTCTATGAAGACATTCATTCAAGATTTGGCGAAGGCTTACGATGGAGAAGCTCTTGCTGAACGAGCCCTTCATTATAAAGATTACGCTGTCTGGCAGCTAAGTGAAGAAGAAACGGAGAAACAGAAGGAGCATGAAGCGTATTGGCTGAAGCAATTTGAAGGAGATTTACCGGTTTTAGAGCTGCCAACTGATTATCCGCGTCCAGCAGAACGTGATTTTACTGGAGAACGATTCATGTTTGGCTGTGATCAAGCAACGACTCAGCGCATTCATGAACTGCTTCAGAAAACCGATACGACCATGTATATGTTCTTATTATCCGCCTTTCAGGTGCTGCTTGCCTCCTATAGCGGGCAGGAAGATATCATTGTGGGTTCGCCTGTTGCTGGACGGACACACCCTGATATCCAGGACATGCCGGGGATGTTTATCAACACCATTGCGATGCGCGGAAAACCAGAACAAACCAAAACATTTTTACAGCTGCTTGAAGAAATAAAAGAAACAAGTGTTGATGCTTTTGCACATCAAAGCTATCCGCTCGAAGAGTTAATTGCGAATCTTCCATTAGACCGTGATACAACTCGGAGCCCGCTTTTTAGCGTTTCATTTAACATGCAGAACATGGAGGTACCGGCGCTAAAGCTCGGCGATCTGCACATTTCGCCTTATGCCATTCAGCATCACTCGGTCAAATTTGATCTATCTTTAGAAGCATTTGAACGCGAGGGAGCATTAAAGCTGAGCTTTGACTATGCAGCGGCGTTATTTAAAGAAGAGACCGTCCGCCGGTTCGGAACTCATCTTCTGGCGATTATTCGGGAGGCAGTTCGTCATCCGGAGGAAAAGATCGGCTTGCTCCATATACTGGATCAGCATGAACAAATAGAGCGTCTGGAGAAAAAAGCCGAAGGACAAACGAATCGTCATGAGCCATTCCATGTCCAATTTTCACGTCAGGCGAAGGAAACACCGGATGCTATCGCCGTCATGGATGATCAAAGAAAACTCACCTACCGCGAGCTTGAGGATATGTCATATGCACTTAGCTGTGAGCTTAAAAAACGAGGCGTCGAGAAAGAACAAACTGTGGCACTGATCCTTGACCGCTCTGTCTATGTCATTGTCTCCATGCTTGGTGTGATGAAAGCAGGAGGAGCGTTTGTACCGATTGATCCGGCCTTTCCGGCTGAACGAATCCGCTACACATTAGAGGATTCAGGTGCACAAGTCATCGTGACAAATGAGTCTCTAGCAGATTCCTATCAAAATCATAAGTCGATTCAAGTGGTGCAGGTTGAACAAGCAGTGCATCAAAGCCATCCACTAGAATTGCCGGAAGTATCGGCAGATCAGCTTGCTTATGTCATTTACACATCTGGGACAACGGGGAAGCCGAAGGGTGTACAGCTCACGCATCGTAATCTATCACACTATGTCAGCTGGCTGATAAATGAGGTAACATTGCAGGAATGTGATCGGACGGCACTGCTTTCTTCTTATGCATATGATCTTGGTTACACAAGCATTTTCCCTGTTTTAAAAGCAGGGGGGACACTCTATATTCCTCGCGAAGACGTGTATACAGACCCTGTACGTCTGATGCGTTTGATTGATGAACAAGAGCTGACTTATATCAAAATGACACCATCCTTATTTCATATGATGGCAGATTCTAAGGAATATTCATTTAATGCTTTACGCCTGGTGGTACTTGGAGGAGAACCGGTGATCCCTGAGGATGTTGAAACATTTATGATGCAGCATCCATGCGTGGCAGTCATGAACCATTATGGTCCGACTGAGACAACCATTGGTACAGTGACCAAGCTGATCACACCGCAAGAGCTGGACGCTTTGAAGGAACGATCTTTGATCGGACAGCCAATTGCTCACACAAGAGCGCTCGTATGCAATCAGCAGCAGCGTCTTGTCCCTTATGGCGCGCCGGGAGAGCTTTATATATCTGGAGAAGGTGTGTCGAGAGGATATTTGAATCAGCCTGAATTAACAGCAGAACGTTTTCTTGAAAATCCATATGATCCTCAAGAGAAAATGTATCGCACAGGGGATTTGGTCAGACAGCATGCAAATGGAGATATTGAGTTTCTTGGAAGAGTCGATGATCAAGTGAAAATCCGCGGCTATCGCATTGAGAAACAGGAAATTGAGCATGCCGCACGTGCTCTGGCATCTATTCAAGAAGTCTATGTAAAAGTCCTGCACCTGTCTGGGTTGCCGGAGCTTGCACTCTATTACACAGCGCCAGAACACATTGGAACACTGACGTTTAGAGAAAATCTTGCGGAGACACTGCCGGATTATATGATTCCAACGTACTTTGTGAAAGTCGATCACATTCCACTCACCCAAAACGGAAAGGTGGATGCGAAGTCTTTGCCGCTTCCGCATGAGGTGCATATGAACCGTACGGCGCATGTGGCACCAGAAACGGAACTTGAGCAGGCGCTGTGTGACATTTGGTCAGAAGTTCTTGGGGTTGAACAAATAGGTGTTCATGACCACTTCTTTGAATTGGGAGGTCATTCCCTCAAGGGCATGGTGCTCATTTCGAAGGTGCAGGCAAAGCTGAACAAGCATGTGCCGCTCAAAGTCCTTTTTGAAAAACCAACCATACGGGCAATGGCAGCCTACTTGGAAGAAACAGATTCTTCGGTGGTGACATCCATTCAGCCAGCGGAAAAGCAAGATTTCTATCCCGTCTCTTCTGCTCAAAAGCGTATGTATGTACTGCAGCAGCTGCATCCAGAAGCAGTCACTTATCATATGCCAGCCGTTTTAATGATGGAAGGCAGCCTTGATGTGAAGCAGCTGGAAGCAGCGCTTCAAGCCTTGATCGACAGACATGAATCACTTCGGACAGCCTTTGTAGAAATTGACGGCGTACCCGTTCAAAAAGCCTATCGCCAAGTGCCGTTTACATTAAAGATTGATGAAATAGAGGGCGATCAGGAGCAGTCTGTCATCGAGTCATTCATTACACCATTCTCATTACATCAAGCACCATTAATGAGGGCAAAAGTGGCGAAGCTTTCTGATGAGAAATATGTATTCATGATGGATATGCACCATATCATTGCAGATGGTGTCACACGCAGCCTGCTCATTCAAGAACTCGCAGAGCTGTATGAGAAAAAGACATTACCGCCAGTTCAGCTGCATTACAAGGATTTTGCGGTATGGCAGCAGGAAGAAAAGCAGCAGGCGCTGCTTGAGAAACAGCGGCAGTATTGGCTGGAGCAATATGCACAGCCGCCGGAAGACTTAGCACTGCCCCTTGATTTTCCGCGTCCTCAAGTTCAGTCATTTGAAGGAGGGCGAGTCGATAGATGGTTGTCTGCTGAAAAGGTGCAGTCCATCAAAACGCTTATGGCGGAAAAAGGTGTGAGCTTGAACATGGTGATGCAAACGGCATTTGCCATTTTCCTTTCCAAATTAACTGGGCAGACAGATATCGTCATAGGTGCTGTGACCGCAGGACGTACGCATGCTTCAATCGAGCGGGTTCCAGGCATGTTTGTCAATACACTGGCTCTTCGAAACGAAGTGCAGCCAGAAGAAACGACAGCGCAGCTGCTTGAAAAAATGAAAGATCGCAGCCTATCAGCCTATGAACATCAAGAATTCCCGTTTGAGGAATTGGTGGCTCAGTTAGATCTTCCGAAAGACACGAGCCGCAATCCATTGTTTAGTGTCATGCTGACAACAGATGACCGTGACCTGACGTTACCGGATTTGAATGGACTCAAGCTGTCGCAAAAGCAGCAAGATACCGTTCATGCAAAATTTGATATAACGCTCGGTGTATTTGAAGAAAATGACCAAGTGGGCTTGCGCTTTGAGTATGCAGCGGCCCTGTTTAAAAAGAGCACCATTCAGCGCTGGAGCCGTTATATTGAAAAAATCATAGACGATATGCTGGCTAAGCTGAATCAGCCAATTTCAGCGCTATCTCTCATAACTGAAGAGGAAAAACGAGAGCTGATCAATGAATGGTCAGGACCAGACCTCAACGTCCCGTTAGATCAAACCGTTCATGCCTTGATTGAGGCTAAGTCACAAGAAGCACCGCACCAAAAAGCGGCGGTCTTCTGCGGAACGAGCTGGACGTATGAAGAACTGAATCATCGGGCAAATGTAGTCGCTTCAAGACTCATCGCAAACGGCACAAAACCAGGCGACCGCGTCGGTATTCTCACTCGTCCGTCCCTTGATATGACGGCAGCTGTTCTTGGCGTTCTCAAGGCAGGTGCGGCATTCGTTCCAATTGATGCAGACTATCCAGCGCAGCGTATTGCGTACATGCTGGAAGACTGCGGGGCAGAGGTGCTTCTGATGCAGAAAGGACTCACTGCACCATCTTCATTCACAGGTCAAGTGTTGTTCATAGAAGATGCGGTAGAAGGAGAAGCTCACGAGATTCAGGTTCATGTCAAACCAACGGATCTCGCCTATATGATTTACACCTCTGGGACGACAGGAAAGCCGAAGGGTGTCATGGTTGAGCACCAGTCCCTTGTGAATCTTGCATTCTGGCACAATGATGCGTTCCAAGTGACGAAAGACGATCGAACTGCGAAATATGCCGGCTTTGGCTTTGACGCCTCCATTTGGGAGATGTTCCCGCCGTGGATCGCCGGCGCAGAGCTGCACATTATCGACGAAGCGATTCGCCTCGATATGATCAAGCTCAATGCGTATTTCAATGAAGAAGGGATCACCATTGCCTTCCTGCCAACGCAGCTATGTGAGCAGTTTATGTCAATGGACAACCATTCTCTGCGTTATTTACTAACAGGCGGAGATAAGCTGAAACAGGTAAAGCCGGTTCCATATCAACTCGTCAATAATTACGGTCCGACTGAAAATACAGTCGTAGCGACAAGCGGAATGATCGATCCAGAACAAGGCACGATTCCGATTGGAACAGCCATTGCCAATACACGTTTTTACATCATGGGTTCTTTATACGACCTGTCGCCGCCAGGCGTACCGGGTGAGCTCGTGATTGCAGGAAAAGGACTGGCAAGAGGCTACTGGAATCTTCCAGATGAAACCGACAAACGATTTGTCCCAGATCCATTTTATCCAGGCGAGCGCATGTACCGCACAGGCGATCTAGTGAAATGGACAGAGGATGGTGAGCTGATCTATCTCGGCAGAATAGACCATCAGGTCAATATCCGCGGCTTCCGTATTGAGCTGTCAGAAATTGAAGCGCAGCTTTTGACGCTGGATTCGGTCAAAGAAGCCGTCGTGACAACAATCAAAGATGCGGGTGATCAGGACGCCCTTGCCGCTTACGTGATCACGAAGAACGATACAGATACAGAGGACTTAAAAGAAAGCCTAAAACGCACACTGCCTGAATACATGGTGCCATCATGGATCATAAAGCTAGAACAATTTCCAATGACGGCCAATGGAAAAGTTGATCTCAAAGCATTGCCAGCTCCTGATATGGAAGCAAACCAAACGGTATACGAAGCCCCAAGAGATGAAGTGGAAACGCTGCTTTGCGGCATTTGGGAAGATGTCCTTGGCGTCAGCCAAGTCGGCATTCACGATCACTTCTTCTTCCTTGGCGGAGATTCCATTAAAGGCATTCAAATGGCAAGCAGACTCACGCAAGCAGGCTGGAAGCTCGATATGAAACTTCTATTCCAGTATCCGACTATTGCAGAGCTGCGCCCATATATCGAAGAAGCCGATCAAATGACAGCCGACCAATCACCTGTCGAAGGAGAAGTCATTTTCACACCGATTCAACGCTGGTTCTTTGAACGAGCATTCAGCGATCAGCACCATTGGAATCTCTCGATGATGCTTCATGCACCAAATGGATTTGACCTTTCCATTACAGAACAAGTCATGCAAAAACTACTTTCACATCATGATGCACTGCGCATGGTATACAGACAGGAACATGGCGGCATCCTGCAATACAACCAGCGGGAGCTCCCGGAACCGATGGCGATTATTTCTCATGATGTCTCAAAAGAGCACGACGTGAAAAAGGCTGTTTCCACATATGCGAACGAGTATCAGCGTCAGCTGAACCTCGAAACAGGTCCGTTAATGAAAGTGATTTGTTTCCATGCAGAAGATGGCGATCATTTACTCATCGTGACACACCATTTAGTCATTGACGGTGTCTCATGCCGAATTCTACTAGAGGACTTTATGTCTCTATATCAGCAGGCAGCTCAGGGGCAAAAGCTTGTCCTGCCGCTGAAAACTCATTCCTTTAAAGAATGGGCAGAGGCCATTGAACGTTATGCACAGTCACAGCCATTAAAAAGTCAGCAGGAGTATTGGGCACAAATTGAAAGCAAGCCATTAACCGCATTACCTGTTGATCATGAAGTGACAAAAAGAAAAGTTTCAGAAACCAAATCGGTTCAAATGCAGCTGACAGAAACAGAAACTGAACATCTTTTGACCGATATTCATCTGCCGTACACAACGGAAATGAACGATATTCTTTTATGTGCTCTCAGTCTTGCTGTTCAAGAGTGGACAGGTGAGTCTCGTGTACATGTGCAGCTTGAAGGTCATGGTAGAGAGGATATTTTATCAGGGCTGGATGTCTCTCGCACGATTGGCTGGTTTACAAGTATGTATCCAGTTGTTCTTGAAGCGAAGCCGGATCAGACCATAGCTGATGCTATTAAAGGAACGAAAGAAATGCTGCGGCGTGTGCCAAATAAAGGAATTGGCTACGGAATCTTAAAATACATGACAGCCACTGAACCGTCAGGGCAGCACGTACATCCTGAAATCAGCTTGAACTATCTTGGACAGATTGATCAGGAAGTGACGACAGAACTCTTTGGGCCGTCGACTTATGATATGGGACGACAAGCAAGCCCTGATTCGGAAGCTGTTTATAAGCTAAACCTTAGTGGTCTTGTTCAACAAAACCGATTCATTTTGTCTTGTTCCTATTGTGCAAGTGAATATGAAGAACAGACGATACAGCAGTTCATGGCATTGTTGAAGGGGAAAATTCAATCCATCATCACCCATTGCTTAGCGCAGCAAGAACGGGAATTTACGCCAAGTGACTTCTCTGCGGCTGACCTTGAAATGGACGAAATGGACGACATTTTTGACATGCTTGAGGAGAAATTGACTTAACAACACGAGATGAATCATAAAAAAGGAAGGGAGGATGAAATAGATGAGTCAATTTAAAAGGGATCAAGTTCAAGACATGTATTATCTGTCACCGATGCAAGAAGGAATGCTGTTTCATACCCTCCACCATCAGGAAAAGGGCTTTTATGTAGAGCAAATGGATATGAACGTTAAGGGCACACTGCGTTATGACTTACTTGAGAAAAGCATGAATATCATCGTGGAGCGGTACGATATTTTTCGTACCGTGTTTCTCCACGAAAAAGTAAAGCGCCCTGTTCAAGTTGTACTAAAGGAACGTCCTTTTACACTTGATGTTGTGGACTTGCAAGATCTTTCTGAAGACGAACGGCTTGAACGTATAGAGAAATTCAAACAACAGGATCAACTGAGAGGATTTGACCTCTCGAAGGATTCTCTCATGCGGGCATCTGTTTTCCAAACGGGCCCTGCCAGCTATCGCTGGATATGGAGCTATCATCATATCCTTCTGGATGGCTGGTGCTTTGGACTTGTGGTGCAGGAGTTATTTGCGATTTACCATGCACTTTTACATGACGTTCCTTACAAGTTAGAACCGGTCAAACCATATAAAGAATATATAAAGTGGCTGGAAAAACAAGATAAGCAAGCATCACTTCAATATTGGCAGCAATCATTAGCAGGATTTGATGGACAATCGACCTTTAAAAAGCAGCGGAAACAAACGAATGAACATGAATTAGGCGAAATTGAATGGTCCTTGAGCAAAGAAGAAACGGCCGCTTTATCAGAGTTAGCGCTGCAGCAAAATGCGACGTTAAGCAGTGCGCTTCAATCAGTCTGGTCGGTTCTGCTGAGCAGGTATCAGCGGTCAAATGATTTGCTGTTTGGAACAGTTGTGTCAGGACGTCCGGCAGATTTGGCTGGCGTTGACAGGATGGTTGGGTTGTTCATCAATGTCATCCCAAGAAGAATTCAGCTGACAGATCACATGACATTTCGTGCGCTCCTGTCAGAAACACAGCAGCATTCTCTTGCAGCCGAGCCGCACCAATATATTCCGATTTACGATATTCAGGCAAAGACAGGTCAGCAGCAGCTCATTGATCATATTGTCGTGTTTGAAAATGTCCCAGCCGCAAAGAAGGACGAGCAAGAAGCACGGTTAGGGTTCACGGTGGAGGACATGAATGTCTATGAAAAATCAAACTATGATCTCAATCTGCTCGCGTCGCCTGGAGAAGAATTACTATTGAAGCTGGCCTTTAACCAAAGAGCGTTTGATCCTCAATTTGTTCATAAGTTAAAGGAACAGCTCAGCCTATTGATAAATGAGGCGGTCAAGCATCCCGATCAATCGGTTCATACACTCCCACTCGTCACAAAACAGGAAAAACATCTGATTCTTGAGGAATGGAATGCACCTGAGCTTGAGCATGACCAGCTGTATTTATCGAAATGGTTTGAGCATAATGTCCGCAAACAGCCAAATGCAGTGGCGCTATCAGCAGAAGAGCAAACGATGACATATGCCGAGCTGAATGAACAAGCCAATCGATTGGCAAGACATTTGCAAAAAAATGGGGCCGCACATCAAACGGTCATCGCCATTTTAGCCGATCGAACGCCTGAACTCATTGTCAGTCTGCTTGCTGTCTTAAAAGCAGGCGCAGCCTATGTGCCAATTGATCCTGATTATCCAGAAAGCCGCATTCAATACATGCTTAAAGACAGCGGAGCGACGCATCTTCTGACTCACTCATCTTTTATTGGTCAGGCGAAGGGACTCGGGTTTGCTGGCACGTATCTGTTTGCAGATGATCAGGAGATTTCACTAATGAGCTCAGAGAATCTGCCGCTAGAAGCAGGTTTACACGATACGGCATATATCATGTATACATCAGGCACAACGGGTCAGCCAAAAGGCATCATGACAACCCATTCCAATATTGCCCGGGTGGTCAAAAATACGAACTACTTAACCATTTCAGAAACAGATACACTGCTTTCGCTATCCAACAGTGTATTTGATGGCTTTACCTTTGATGTATACGGTGCACTTTTAAACGGAGCAAAGCTTGTCCTGCCGAAAAAAGACACCATTTTAGATATGCACGAGCTGACGGAGCTGATTAAAAGAGAAAGCATTTCGGTCATGTTTGTTCCAACTGCTTTATTTAATCTTCTCGTTGATGAAGAAACTGATTGGATGCGCAGTGTGCGCAAGGTGCTGTTCGGAGGTGAGCGTGCATCTGTACAGCATGTGAGAAAAGCCTTTGATGTCATGGGGAAAGGCAGACTAATCAATGTCTACGGCCCAACTGAATCAACGGTTTTCGCCACCTATTATCCTGTAGATGAAGCTCCTCCGATCGAAGCGCATTCTATTCCAATCGGAAAGCCGATTAACCAAACGGGTGCTTATATATTGAGCCAGCAAGGACAGCTTCAGCCGATTGGAATGGTCGGAGAACTTTGTCTCAGCGGCAAAGGACTTGCGAAGGGGTATTTGAACCGTCCTGATCTGACAAAAGAAGCCTTTATCACACATCCATTTGCTGCGGGAGAAAGGCTGTATCGTACGGGTGATTTGGCTTATTTTCGAGCAGACGGTCTGATTGAGTATGCAGGCAGAGTGGATGATCAGGTGAAAATTCGCGGCCACCGAATTGAGCTGACAGAAATTGAAGCCCACCTTCTCATGCATCCAGGCGTAAAGCAAGCTGCCCTTATAACGGATCAGCATGGCTCGCAGCATACAAGACTGCTCGCCTATATGACGTGTGAGGAGGAGTGGAAGGACAAAGTGGATGTGATCAAGTCAGGGTTGAAGGAGAAACTTCCGGCTTACATGCAGCCTCATGAGCTGATCAGACTTGAGAAAATGCCGCTGACACCAAATGGAAAAGTTGATAAACGTCAGCTGCCAAAGCCGGAGACGCCTCAAGGAAACCGCCATGTGAAGCTTCCGGCCAATGAGGTAGAACAAAAGCTGCTTGTCATGTGGCGTGAAGTGCTTGAACGAGATGATATCAGTACAGATGATCATTTCTTTGAGCTTGGCGGACATTCTTTAAAAGCGATGTCGCTTTTATCAAAGGTGTCGAAGGAATTCGATGTTCAGGTGCCTATTCACTTGCTGTTTGAGACGCCGACAATTGAAGCCATCAGCCGTTATATTCAACAGCAGGATCACGAAGCTGCCGGCTATCTTGTATTCAATGAATCTCAAACCCCAACAGTCTTTGCTCTTCCGCCATTACCGGGCTACGGCTTTATCTATCAGGAAGCTGCCAAAACGCTTGATAGCGTTCGTTTGATAGCCTTTGATTTTATTGAAGCTGATCAACGCATGACGCAATACGTTCAGCATATTCAGCACCTTCAGCCTGAAGGGCCGCTGACTTTGATGGGCTACTCTGGCGGGTGCTACCTGGCCTTTGATCTCGTTCAATCGCTTGAAAAAGCAGGACGGACGGTGGAAAAGGTCATCATGATCGATTCCTATAAGAAAATTGGTGAAAGTGATTTAGAAGGACGATCCATTGATGACGATATCGCAGCGATTGTCCATCAATCAAAGCAAAGTGAACTTGCCCAAGAAGAGCTCGTTCAAGAAGCGCTTGCTCAAAAAACGCGGGCCTACTATGAAACATTTGTTAAGGGGGTGAATCAAGGAAAGATACAAGCAGATATTGATTTCATCCAATCAGAAGAGCAAATTGATGTTCCAGACTGGATGGATCATTGGGAAGAAGCGACGACCGGTGCTTATCGCTATTATCAAGGCTATGGTCAGCATGCTGACATGTTCAAAAACAAAGAATGTGCAGCTCAAAATGCCCACCTGATCCAAAAGATCGTCAATCAAAAAAATAGAGAAGCCGTTTTGTAAACTTTAGATCAGGCAGGGGTGCACATTAGCAGCCCTGCCTGTCAAAAAAGGAAAGGAACTCATATGAAACCATCAATTATGAACCAATCAAATGTACATGAATCAATGGATACGATTTTACAAGATGTACAGAGAACCATTTTACAAACCAACGAAATCGAACGCTTCGCTGTTTTTTCTCGGGAAAAAACCATTCGACCGCGGCCATATCACCTCTCTCATTTATTTCTCGACAATCACATGGAGCAGGAGGCCGCATCTGAATCGATACAGAAGCACACGGCTTCCCCTGCTTTAGCGGACATGCCGCCTGCCCTTTCCTATGGAGGGGATCTAGATGTTAAGGCAGGAGCCCAAACCTTGCAGGACGCCTTAACAGAGGCGGCAAAAACGACAAATGGGCTGACTTATATCGTCAATAGTGAAAATGAACTCACACAATCCTATGCGCAGTTAAAGGAGGATGCCGAGCGGGTTCTGACAGGTTTAAGGGCGCTCGGACTTGAACCGGGTGATCCTGTGTTCTTTCAGTTTTCATCCAATCATGCGATGGTAACCGCCTTTTGGGCGTGTGTGTTAGGCGGATTTGTTCCAACACTAGTGTCCGCTGCACCGACCTATCGGGAAATGAATGCCTCCGTGAAGAAACTTCATCATGCGTGGCACCTGCTGGAGCATCCGCTCATTTTAACAGATGACTCGCTGATTGATGAGGTGCAAGGCTTAGCTTTATTGTGGCATACAGACAAGTTACGTGTCGCAGCCGTTGAGCCGATGCTTTCTTTAGAAAGAGACATAGAAGCTTATCCCGCGTCACCGGATGATTCAGTCTTTTTTATCTTAACGTCTGGAAGTACAGGGATGCCCAAATGCGTAGAGCATTCTCATCGAAGCGTGCTGGCGAATGTCAAAGGAACAGTGGCAGCCAATCAATTTACAGAAGAGGATGTATCGTTAGACTGGATGCCTTTAGATCATATTGGCGGCATTGTGATGTTTCACCTTGTCAATGTATACACGGGCTGTGAGCAGGTTCGGGCAAGAACAGATGATTTTATCGCACAGCCGCTGCGCTGGCTTGACTGGATGGACCGCTACCGTGCAACGAAGACATGGGCGCCTAACTTCGCATTTGCGATGATCAATGATTATGAGAAAGACATTTCATCAGGATCTTGGGATCTTTCTGCTATGACCTGTATGATCAATGGGGCAGAAGCGGTCGTACCGAAGACGATTCACCGATTTTTACACTTGCTTGCTCCGCACGGCTTAAAGGGAGACGTCATTAGACCGGCATTCGGCATGTCTGAAATCTCTTCAGCCGTTGTCTTCTCTTTTGCGATAGAGCGGGGAGATGAAAGCAGCGGGGTTCTAACCTTTGAGGAAACATCACTCACAGAGCAGCTAAGACCAGCAGAGGCACGTGAGACAGGAACCGTCAGCTTTACAGAGCTGGGAAGACCAATTCCGGGGATCACGATTCGTATCGTGAATCATCAGCATGAGCTTCTTCCCGAAGATCATATTGGCAGTGTGCAAATTAAAGGGCCGACGACAATGAAGGGCTATTACAAGAATGACGAAGCGAATCAAGAAGTCTTTCAAACAGACGGCTGGTTTCACACGGGGGATTTAGGTTTTCTGCACGAAGGAAGGCTGACATTAACCGGTAGAGAAAAAGACATGATCATCATCAACGGGAAAAATTATCACAACTATGAAATAGAAGTCATTGCAGAGGAAGTACCCGGCGTCGAAACGAGCTTTGTAGCCGCTTGTTCCGCTCGGATGGAAGCATCTGCATCCGACGAGCTGATTCTCTTTTTTACACCGAAGCTGTATGAACCTTCTTATATCATGAGGGCAAGTCAGAATATCAAATCCCATATTGCAACAAAAATGGGGTTGTCTGCATCGCGCGTGATTCCTGTCCAGAAGCATGCCTTTCCGAAAACAAGCTCTGGAAAAATAGAAAGGGCACAGCTCAAGAAGCGATGGCAGGAAGGCGAATTCGATGAAATCATCAAGGAGCTGGACATCAGACTTGAAAATGAGCACACCTTGCCTGATTGGAGTCTACAAAAGAAGTGGACACCTGCTCCGCTTCATGAAGCGGAAAAACAAACAGAAGGGAATATGGTGATCTTTGCAGACACACTAGGGCTGGCAGATCAATTAAAATCCCTTTCAGGCAATGAGCAAACGTATATTACGGTTGAACCGGGTCAAGCATTCACACAACTTACACATACACACTTCATCATCCACCCGAATCGGCCGTCTGACTACGAACAACTCTTTGAGACGCTCCGTTCGTATGGCGTTTCGGTGAAACAAATCATTCACCTTTGGAACTACACAACTCAAGAAGACACACTTCATGCATCGTTGGCAAAAGAAGCGCAGAAAACCGGCAGTATGAGTGCATTATATGTAACAAAAGCGATCGCTGCTTATGAGGAGCCGGTAGAGATCACGTTTGTCTCTGCTCATGCGATGAATTTGCCGGAAGATCAAACACACGATGTGGAGAAAGCAACGACAGCAGGATTGATGACAGCTGTTCAGCATGAATGGCCGTTTATCAAGGTGCGGTGTCTTGATTTTTCTCTGATAGAACCGGATGCTGGCCGTTCTCATGCATCATTGATCATGACAGAGCTCACACATGACACAAGCCATCATATCGCCGCTTATCGCGAAGGTGTTCGTTATATTCCTCTTTTAATACCGTTTCATCTGGAAAAAGAACAAAGGATGAAGAAACCGCCATTTGAATCATCCGGGCTTTATGTGATGACAGGCGGGCTTGGTGGCATTGGGAGGATGCTTAGTGAGTACCTGCTGACATCCTATCAAGCGCATCTTGTGCTGGTTGGAAGAAAAGCGAGAGAGGCTTTATCTGCGGAGCAGCAAGACGTATTGATTTCACTTGAGAATCTAGCGGAAAAGCGCGGCGGCACAGTTCTTTATGAAAAAGTGGACATCACTGACGCACAAGCCATTGAAGCCCTGATCTCAAGAGAGGAAACGGCTTTAGGTGAAAGGCTTCATGGCGTTATTCATTTCGCTGGCATCATTCAAGAAGAGCTGCTTCGTGACATGACGTCTGTGTCATTACATGCGATGTACGAAGCGAAGGTATATGGCACGATTGCGCTTCATGAAGCAGCCTCTAAACGGCACAATGTCTTATTCCTTTCTAGCTCGTCAGCTCGAACGTTAAAGGGCGGGATGACCGTTGGCGCTTATTGCGCGGCCAATGAGTTCGTTGAACAATTTGCTCATTATCAGAGGCTGACATCTACTGTAAAGCCGTATTGCTTTAGCTTTAGCATGTGGGATGAGACCGGAATGAGTGAAGGCTCAATGATCAAAGGCATGCTAAAAGAAAGGGGCTATCTCCCGATTCCAAAGCGGGCGGGCATTCAAACAATGCTGGCATGCTTGATGACAGATGCTCCCCTCATTTATATCGGGCTGGATCGGTCGAAGCAGGAAATTCAAGAGATGATACAGGGGGAGATCCCAACAGAGCAGGCCGTATATGTCTTTTTCAAAACTGATCAAACAAAGGCTATTGAAGAAAGACTGTATCAATCCATTTATACGTGTATACAGTCTCGGCTATCTGGTGAATATTCCGTCCATCTATATCCTGAAGAATACTGGAAAGAAACAGAGGATGGGATGCCGGACGAAGAGTATTTCAATGAATTAATAGAGGAAAGCGGACATGCTGCAGAGGACAGAGTACCTCAAACCGAGACGGAAAAACTTTTGGCACATATTTGGTCCGAACTGCTTGATGTCTCAAACATCAGCTGTGGTGATCATTTCTTTCTACTCGGAGGTCATTCGCTCAAGGCAACGCAAATGCTGTCTGCTGTTAGGCAGAAAACTGGATTTGACGTGCCGCTCGCCGTTCTTTTTGAGCATACGAGACTCGGAGAGTTAGCGGACTGGATTGATTCACATGCCAAAGCCGATGAAGCGATTCCGATACGGAAAATAGAAAAGGGTCAGGAGCTTCCGATGTCCTATGCTCAGCAAAGACAGTGGTTTCTCTATCAATTACAGCCTGATCTGCCATTATACAATAATACGATTTCCTTTCGGATGAATGGACCTTTAAATGTAAAGGTGCTTCAGCGCAGCCTGCAGCAAATGGTGCAAAGGCATGAATCACTCAGAACATCTTTTGCAATGAACGGCGATGAACCGGTACAGATCATACATGAGCATATGACTCTTCCAGCGCTTGAGGTGGTCGATGTATCAGATTTGGCATCACAGGAAGAAAAAGAACAAAAAGCGGCTGAGTGGGCGAAAAAAGAAGCGGGCACACCTTTCCGCTTAGAGCATGATGCACTCTTTCGGGTGAAACTAATTCGGCTGTCAGAAACAGATCATTTGCTGCTGATGTCCATTCACCACATCGTGTCAGATGGCTGGTCGATTGGCATTGCCGCAAAGGAGCTGTCCGAATGGTATACAGCAATGATCGAGGGGAGGGAGCCTGATCTCTCACCGCTGCCGATTCAATATGCAGATTACGCACTTTGGCAGAAGGAGTATTTGACGGGAGAAACACTGCAGAAGCAGCTTTCCTATTGGAAGGAGCAATTTGCGGTACCTGTGGAAGAGTTGATGCTGCCGTATGACTACACGCGTCCGGCCGTTCAATCCTATAAGGGAAAAACGAAAAAATACCGCTTGTCGAAGCCGCTGTCTGACCAGCTGGCTGCTCTTTCTCAGAAAACAGACAGCACCCTTTATATGACATTACTTTCGGCTTTCTCTACCTTGCTGCATCGATTGTCTTCACAGGATGAGTTTGTCATTGGATCCGTCATTGCCGGGAGAAATCGGACGGAGATGGAGCAGCTCATCGGATTTTTCGTGAATACGCTGGCACTTCGGATCGATCATAGCGGGAATCCGGCTTTCACAGAGCTATTAGAGCGAGTGAAGGAAACAACAATGGGTGCCTATGAACATCAGGATGTGCCGTTTGAGATGGTCGTAGATGAGCTGAATATTGTACGTGAGGCTGGGAAGCAGCCGCTGTTTCAGGTCATGTTCGTTCTGCAAAACCTGCCCCTTGAAGCTTCTCCGATGGGTGAGGCGACATCTGTTTTAGCCATTGAAGATAATGATACGGCCAAATTCGATCTATCTCTGTTTGTTTTTGAAGGGGCGGAAGGTCTTCAATTAAAACTGGAGTATGATGCAGACTTATTTTCTGACGACACGATGGAACGGTTCCTTCGTTACTACGAGCAGCTGCTTGCATGTATTTGTGAAAATCCAGCACAGCCAATCAGACAAATGAATTACCTGCCAGAGAAAGAGAGGAATCAGCTGCTCTATGAATGGAGCGGCACAACAGATCAACCAGCAGGCCCGCTTCTCATCACAGAACGGTTTGAAGCGCAGGTGAAAAAGACACCTCATGCGATCGCCCTCGAATCTGGGGGAAAACAGTGGACGTATCAGGGGTTACAAGAGAAAGTCGACCGGCTTGCCGCTTATCTGCAGCAGCGAGGAGTGAAGCCGCATGAACCAGTAGGGCTTCTGATCGACAGGTCGCCTGAAATGATTTTTGGGGTGCTGGCGATTGTGAAAGCAGGCGGGGCCTATGTCCCAATTGATCCTGAATATCCAGAAGCACGCATTGATTATATGCTGAGGGATACAGGTATTCAGCTGTTATTGACAAAAAATGAATGGTTGAAACAAGTCTCGATCAGTCAAACCGAGCTCATTTGTCTTGATCAGGGGTATGAAGAGTTTTTATCAGAGGCAGAACTCAAGTCTGCTGCTTTAAAACCTGATGGACTCGCTTATATCAATTACACATCAGGATCAACCGGTCAGCCAAAAGGGGTTTTAATTCCGCATCAAGCGGTCATCCGGCTTGTATGTGAAACAGATTATGTCACCCTTCATGAACAAACGCGTATTTTACAAATCGCGAGCTTTTCCTTTGATGCCTTTACGTATGAAATATGGGGAGCCCTGCTCAACGGGGGAAGGCTGATACTGACCGATCGAAATACGATCTTATCAATGGATACACTGGCTGACACGCTGACATCTCACAAGATCACAACAGGATTTCTGACAGTGCCGCTGTTTAACCGATTAACAGAGGAACATCCAGAAGCTTTATCTGGATTCGACGCCTTATTGGTCGGTGGTGATGCTTTGTCAGCTGCTCATATCCGTAAAGCGTTGCCGTATCTGCCTGAAGGTCTTTTAAACGGCTATGGACCAACTGAGAATACGACGTTCTCCTGTGTGCATCACATTCGAGCAGTGGATGAGGGGCAGACTTCGGTTCCTATCGGTCAGCCAATTGCGTATTCACAGGCCTATGTACTAGACGACCAGCTGCAGCCGGTTCCGCAAGGTGTCATTGGAGAGATCTACGTAGGCGGTACAGGCCTTGCACTCGGTTACCTTGGAGATGAAGAAAAAACATCGCAATCATTTATCCCGCATCCTTTCCAAGAAGGAGCGCGTTTATATAAAACAGGCGATATGGGCCGCTGGCTGCCAAACGGCATCATCGACTGCCTTGGAAGAATCGATCATCAAGTGAAAATTCGCGGACACCGCGTCGAATGCGGAGAAATTGAAGCCGCCATGCTGCGCTTTGATGACATCATAGAATGTGCGGTCATTCCGCATCAGCATGAGAGTGGTCATAAGCGATTGATCGGTTATTTTGTCCAAAAGGGCAGCATGACCACGCAAGACATTCGCCATCAATTAAAAGAAATACTGCCAGATTATATGGTGCCAAGCCTATTAATAGAGCTGGAGGAACTCCCGCTCACGGCAAATGGCAAGGTAGATCAAAAACGTCTCCCGCCGCCAGAGTGGAGACAGGAAGAAGTGGACAAACCGGCTTACAGGGCACTCAGTGAGGAAGAACGCGTACTGGAAAAAGTGTGGACTCAGCTGCTCGGTACGCCTTCGATTGGCGTACATGATAACTACTTTGAGCTTGGCGGAGATTCGATTATTGTCATACAAATGGTGGCGCGCTTAGCACAGGAAGGCTATGTCATTCAGCCGAGAGATGTATTTGAAAAACAGACGATTTCACAGCTGGCACTTGCTATGAAAAGGTCAGATGCTGCTGCGTTCTATGATCAGTCGCCTGTCACAGGAGATGTTCGTCTGCTTCCAATCCAATCATGGTTCTTTGAGCAATCAATGACAAACCAAGATTATTGGAATTTATCAGCGCATATGGAATTCAAGCAATCCATACAGCTAAAGCAGCTGACACAGGTTCTCTCAAAAATTGTCGATCATCACGATATGCTGAGAGCGATGTATACAAAAACAGCAGATGGATCATGGATTCAAACCATTCGTGCGCCTGGCATCACCCCTTGTGTCACCTTCTTTGATTTGACGGATGTTTCTCATGAGGAAGCGCTGGAACAAATCCGCATGGAGACCACCGCTTGTCAAGGAACGTTGTCATTAGAGCGGGGAGAATTAATCAAAGCCATTCTTTTTCACACAAGTGATGGTACGTCTGAACTCTTTATCGCAGCCCATCATCTTGTAATGGATGGAATCTCATGGCGCATCATACAGGAGGACCTATTAAATGGACTGAAGCAGCTTGCGGCAGGGCAGGAAATCGTGCTTGCAAAGAAAACTGCGTCCTATCAGCAGTGGGCAGAAGCTCTCTATGAATATGCACAAACCGATGAATTACAAGAGCAGGTTCCTTTTTGGCAAAAGATCACGAGCCAAGAGGAAGAGGGTTCTCCTTTTCAAACACCTGCGCTTTTCAATATAGAAGAACATGCAGAGATTTTGTCTGTTCAATTGACGAAGGATCAAACAGATATTTTACTAAGGCAGGCATCACAAGCGTACCGAACAGAGGTAAACGATTTACTCTTATCCGGACTCACGCAAGCCGTTGGAAAGCCGCTGCTCATAACGTTAGAAGGGCACGGACGCGAGGATTTATTTGAACAGATGGATTTGTCACGAACAGTCGGATGGTTTACAAGCTCTTATCCTATTTTTATTCCTTTTATTCAAACCGATATTCAGAGACAAATCAAAGATGTCAAAGAAACCTTAAGAGCTGTGCCGCAAAAGGGAATCGGCTATGGCTTGCTTCAATATATGACAGCATCTCGTTTACTCAAAGAGGCCGCGCCGCAGATGAGCTTTAATTATCTTGGACAGTTAGATCAAATAGACGGTGAAGCACATCTTTATTTAGCAGATGAACGAAATGGACATGTACATGATCCAAAAGCAGAAAGACAGCATTTGATCGATGTATACGGATATGTTGTGAACGGTCAGCTTCAGATGAATTTTATGATCCATCGGGAACTGCTTCAGTATGAAGAGGTGCGCTTGTTACCTGAACGGTTCAAAGAAAAAATGGAGGATATTCTGACGCATTGTGTAGAGACAAAAGGCGGCTTTACGCCATCTGATTTTCCAATGGTTCAGCTGACGCAAAAGCAAATCGAAGAACTGCCAGACAATGTAGTGGATGTGTATCCACTATCTCCAATGCAGCAAGGGATGCTGTTTCATGCTCTATTAGATCAAGCGTCACAGGCGTATTTTGGTCAAGTGCATATGACACTCGTAGGCTTAACGGACGGCGCAGCCTATGAAAAGGCCTGGAATCTGCTTGTAGAGCGGCATTCGATTTTGCGGACAACATTTGCTTGGGAAGGGCTAAAGGAGCCTGTTCAGTTGATTCAATCAGAAGGAAGCATTCATCTCACTCAGCACGATGTGCGCCACCTGAGCGAAACGGATCAGAAGGAAGCCATTCAGCAATATTTGCAAACAGATCGTTTAAAGGATTTCAAACTAGAAGATACGGATGAACCGCTGATTCGTATTGCTTTATTCCATCGTGATGAAAACACATGCACGTTTGTTTTTAGCTTTCATCATATTTTAATCGATGGCTGGAGCTTGTTCAGTTTTATTGAAGAATCCTTTTCTTTATACCGCTCTCTTGTGGATGAACGGGAGGTGGATCTTCCTGCTGTACGTCCATATAAAGATTTTATCGAGTGGCTGCAAAAGCAGGATCAAGAGAAGGCGCTAGAGTTCTGGAAAGGTTATATGTCAGGAGTAGAGGAGGCTACACCGCTTCCAGGAGACGGCGGGCATGCTTCGGATGAAGAAGCAGGTGTTGATCAGCTAAGTATCAAACTAACGCCCGAGATGCAGCAGAAACTCGAAAAGATGACAGGCGCGCAGAAGGTGACAATGGGCACATTGATTCAAACAGCATGGGGGCTGCTTTTGCATCTTCATTCAGGATCAGAGGATGTTGTGTTCGGAGTGACAGTATCAGGACGGCCGGCGGATTTACCACAGGTTGAAAGCATGACAGGGCTCTTTATTAACACATTGCCGCTCCGTTTGCCGATCACGCCAGAGTGTACCATTTCCAAGCTGCTGGCACATACGCAGGAAACAGTTTTTCAGATGCGGGAATTCGAATATACCGTACTGCCGGATATTCAGCAGCTGACCCACATTCCGAATGGAGATTCATTGTTTAACAGCATTGTCGTGTTTGAAAACTATCCGATTGAATCTATCGAACCATACGGAGTACGCATTTTAGACATTGCGAGTCATGAAGAAACGAACTATGACCTGACCCTTGTGGCAGTTCCAGGAGATACGCTGGAGCTTCGGGTCACATATCGCTTCAATCAATATACAGAAAAGCAAATACAATCGCTGATGCAGCAGTTGATCCACACACTTGAAGCGATGACAGAACAAATGGAGACACCCCTCTCTTCCTTCACAATCGTGACGAATGAAGAAAAAGAGCGGATGATCACCGATTGGGCGAAAAATGCACAAGTCAGCGTGCTGTACCCAGATCAAGAAGAGGTCTATTCAGGTGTGCATGATCCTTCCTGTGAGACGGAAATATATGTCCTGAGCGAAGAGCATCAGCTCATGCCGGTAGGATTTCCTGGAGATATTTTTATCGGCGCAAAGGACATCAAAGCATTTTGCGGGGAGCTTGCCGATTGGATGGAGACGCATAAAATTCCGCATCCATTCAAACATCAAACTGGCGAATACCTTTATCCGACAGGGGATGTCGGCGTTTGGACTGAAGAAAACAAGATTCAGATTTTGGATTGGATGTAGGAGGAGAAGAAACGATGTTAGTGAGTAGACGAAAAGGACATGCAGCAAATCATATCGTCAGAATCAACGGAAAACGAATGGATCTCAAAGCATTAGAGCAAGTCATGATGCTTCATTTTCCGCTTAAGGAATGTGCAATCATTCCGAAGAAAAATCAAGAAGGCAGTCTATCGCTTGTGCTATTTGCACAGGCGAAGGACCCTTCGCTGACAAGAGAGGATCTGATGAAAGGTCCGCTTCATCCTCATGAAGTGCCAGCCGCTCTCGTCTTATTACCTTCTTTGCCAAAGACAGAAAGTGGAGCAGTCGACAAAGAGGCACTGCTTTCAATTGAAATCATAGATCAAGAGGAACTAAGAAAGATAGAAGAACGCACCAAAGCTATAGATGGTGTAGAGGAAGCGGCTGCTTTCATTGAAAGTCAGCCAGAAAAACGAACGCCCTATCACTTAGATGATCTGTTTCCTGATCGACAGCGTACCCAAGGGAATGTACCGCTTTCGAAAAGTGAAGCGAGCGAAGCAAAACCATCATCTCTACATGAGAAGCCGCCTGCACTTGTGTATGGCGGAGATGTGATCAAAAAACCAGGCACACCTGTCACGCTGACAGAGGTGCTGATTCGATCAGCCTTTATGTCACCAGACCGCGGGGTGACTTATTTGAAAGAAGGCGGGCGTACGTTGACCCAAACCTATCCTGAATTACTAACTAGCGCTGAACGCGTTCTGTCCGGTTTAAGGGCAGCAGGACTCTCAAACGGCGATCAAGTGTTACTTCAATTGAAAGAGCATCAAGATTTTATCACGGTGTTCTGGGGCTGTATTCTCGGAGGAATCATTCCGACCCCAGTCTCTGTGCCGCCTGTTTATGATGAAATGAATCAAGGTGTGAATAAGCTGAAGGGCGTGTTTCAGCTGCAAAATGAACCTTTCATTATTACGAATGAAGCAAGTGCTGAGGACATTGCTGGGCTGCGTGAAGCATTTGAAACGAAGGTCATGCCTATCTTAACAATTGAAGCGTTGCTGGCGTATGAACCAGATGAACAGCATTATGAGCCAGAGCCGGATGAGCCTGTGCTGCAGCTGCTGTCTTCAGGAAGTACGGGTGTACCAAAGTGTATCCGTCATCATCATCAAAGCATTTTATCTAGAATTATGGCCTTTGAGCAGGTAAACGGCTTTACACATGAGGATGTGTCGCTTAACTGGATGCCGCTTGATCATGTTGGTGGAATTGTTATGTTTCATGTACATGACGTCTACCTTGGCTGCCAGCAGATTAGTCCATCCATCGATCAATTTATCGAGCGGCCGATGGTGTGGCTGGATTGGGTAGAAACATACGGTGTCACAAGGACATGGGCACCAAACTTTGCCTTTGCCATGATGAATGAATATGAAGACGACATTCGTAAGGGAAACTGGGACCTGTCCACTCTGACTTATATCATGAATGCAGCCGAAGCGGTTGTTCCGAAAGTCACGCAGCGCTTCATGCACATCATGGGGCAGCACGGATTAAGCCGTCATGCGATGGTACCTGCTTACGGTATGTCAGAAACATCCTCAGCCATTGTTCAGTCAAAGAAATTTATGCGGAACAGTGAACAGGATGGACAGCTGACGATTGATCAGACCTCGTTAACAAGTGAGATCGAATATGTGACGCACGATCATCCGAACAAGATGACGTTTACAGAAGTCGGCACGCCGATTCCGTCTGTATGGATTCGAATTGTAGATGAGCATCACGAGGTGCTGCCAGAAGATCAGGTTGGGCGCTTGCAGGTGAAGAGTCCAACAATTATGATGGGCTACTATCAAAATGAGGAAGCCAATCAAGAAGTATTTGCGGAAAACGGCTGGTTTCACACAGGGGATTTAGGTTTTATTCATGAAGGGCGTCTCGTTCTGACAGGTCGAGAAAAAGACATCATTGTGATCAACGGCGCAAACTATTTGAATTACGAAATTGAAGCGGTTGTAGAAGAAGTGGACGGGGTTGAAGTCACCTTTGCCGCTGCGTACGGCATTTATAATCCCGAATCAAGCAATGACACGCTTGCCGTCTTTTTTGTCTCACAAAGGGATTCAATAGAGGAACAAATCGCAATAATTCAACAGATGAGAGAGGCTATCATTCGAAAAATCGGAATAGAGCCTGATCACATCATTCCGGTGAAAAAAGACCAATTTCCAAAAACGGAAAGTGGGAAAATCCAGCGTGCCCAGTTAGGCGCAGCACTAAAAGATGGAGCCTTCCGTGACATTGAACAGGCACTGGATCTTGCTTCTGAAAATGAACAAACACTCCCAGACTGGTTTTTCAAACGCATTTGGGCTAAGGAGCATATCGGTCCAACTCAGCCTATTGCTGACCATGTACTCGTTTTCGAGGATGAAAAAGGACTTTATCAATCGCTTTACGCACAATTTGAGCAAAAGAATCAGCCATATATTTCTGTGAGAAAAGGGCATGAATTTTTGCGTCTGTCCAAAGGGATGTACCAGATAAATCCGAGAATCAAGGGGGATTACGTCAGGCTCGTTGCCGCACTTGAAGCAGATGAACTAAAGATCGGGCGCATGCTCCATCTGTGGAATGTGTCAGACAAAGAAGACATCGTTGATCCTGCGCAGTTCAAAGAGCTGCATGCCAGCACGGGTCAATCCATTTTGTACTTGTATCAAGCATTGAGACAAGCAAATAAAGAGCCCATCCGTCTTGTCGTTGTGACAAAAGGCGGTCAATTTGTGAAGCCTGAAGACGATCTTCATGTGGAGAAAACGTCCCTTGTAGGTCTGCTAAAAACCATTCCGCAAGAATGGGAAGGAGCAGAGGTGTCTCATCTTGATATTGAAGCGGAGAATGTAGAACAGGATGCCAAGCATATTGCGGAAGAATTGTCTGCGATTCTTATAAAAGCAGAGGTTTCTTACCGAAATGGGGACAGATTCGTACCAAAGCTTGAAAAAGTCAATATGATCGAAGCGCCTCAAACAGAAGGGTTTTTAGAATATGAAGGTCTTTATTTATTGACTGGAGGACTTGGCGGTATTGGGTTTGAGCTGTCTAAGCAGATGCTCCAATTTGGCTTAAAGCTCGTCTTGATCGGACGGACATCTCTGGAAGACAGCTTGGAAAAGAAAGAAGCCTTCTCACAGCTAAAAGATGTTGGTGACGTCATTTATATCCAAGCAGATGTGACCAACTTAAGTGACGTCGAGCAGGCGATTTATGAAGCAGAAAAGCATTTTGGACAATCAATTCGGGGTGTGCTGCATTTAGCCGGTGCTGGCAATGTGTCTGAACATTTTCAGCAGGCGGACAAGTATTCACTGGCTCATACGTCAGAAGAGGATTTCACAAAAGAAATGTCAGGGAAAGCAGACGGGGCATGGGTCCTGCAGGAAGCCTTTAAGTATGATCCGACAGTACCGTTTGTCTTTTTTGGATCGGTCAATGGCTTTTTTGGCGGCACAACATTTGGGGCATACTCTGCGGCCAACAGCTTTTTAGATGGACTCGCGCACGCTCTCACCTTTCAAGAAGGAAGACGAGCAATCTCTTTGAACTTCAGTATGTGGGATAATCTCGGTTTGTCTAAGGGGCATACCGGAGCAGCTCTCACCGTTCGCAAGGGATTTCAATTGATTGGAAAGAAACAAGGTCTCCATTCATTATGTTTAGGTGTTCGGCTCAATGAAGCGCATCTGTTTATCGGTCTGGACGGAGCAAATCCAGACATCGCCGGGTATCTTCAGCCAGCTCCAATACCGGTCTTTGAGAAAAAGCTTTTTTACACCGTTCAGCCTGGCAAAGAAGTGCATGTTGAAGAGATCACGAGCGTCTCAGAAGGCAAATGGGACATTCAGCAAGTACAGGAAATACCGAAAAAGCAAGATGGCTCTATTGATCATGAAGCACTCAAATTGAATCATGACAAAAACGTCCAAAGCCTTGAAAAGCAATTGCCAGAAACGAAGACAGAGCAGCTTCTTGCCGCCATATGGGAGGACATTTTAGATGTAGATCGCGTGTACAAAGAGGATCAATTCTTCGATCTTGGCGGACATTCACTAAAGGCAACTCAAACCATTTCCCGGATCAATCATGAATTTTCAATGAAGGCGCCTTTAAAAATATTATTTGAAAGCAAGCATCTGGCACATCTGGCGCAAATGGTTGATGACATCAAAGGGGCGCCAGCCGTTCAGGAAGCTAAAATTCCAAAGCTTGAAAAGCAAACAAGCTATGAACTGTCACATGCCCAGAAGCGTATTTGGTTCTTATCCACATTAGAAAAGAGCCATCATTACAATATATTAGGTGCTTGGAAGCTGACAGGACCATTACACATTCAAGCATTAACAAAAGCGATTGGCCTTTTAACAAAGCGGCATGAAGCACTTCGGGCAGTATTTAAATCACTTGGCGGCAAGCCGGTGCAACTTATTCGTGAAGACCTTCCGCCATCTGTGACAGTGGCAAATTTCTCATTATTTAATGAAAAAACAAGAGCGAGAAGACTCAAGCAGCTCATTCAGCAAGAGGCAGAACGTGTCTATGATTTAGAAAGAGGGCCTCTTGCGCAGTGGACGATAGTAGATATGGGCAAGGAGGAGTATTATCTCCTTTGCGCGCAGCACCACATCATTTCAGATGCATGGTCACTCAGCCTGCTCATTCAGGAATTAGAAGTGGCATATGACGCGCTGCTTGCAGATGAAACGCCGCAGCTCCCAGCCTTAGAAATCGAATGGACAGATTATGTACATTGGGAAAATGAACAATTAAAGCATCATCAAGAAGACCAAACCTATTGGCTCAATACGTTACAAGGTGAACTTCCAGTGCTGGAGCTGCCGTTTGACCGTCCTCGTCCGCCGGTTCAAACATTTAACGGTGCTACAGAGCAAATCGTACTGGATGAACCGCTTATCCGCCGCTTGCAGGCTTTGTCCAAGCAGCAGGGCACGACCTTGTTCATGACGATGCTGTCCGCGTACTACGTCCTGCTTCACAAACTGTCCGGACAGACAGATATCATCATTGGATCGCCTATCGCGGGTCGGGATGCCAAGCAATCAGAGCAGCTCGTTGGGATGTTTGTGAATACACTTGCGCTGAGACAGGATGTCTCAACAGCAGAGACGTTTGCTGATCTTTTGGAAAACGTGAAAGAGATGACATTAAAAGCGTTTGAGCATCAGCATTATCCATTTGACAAGCTTGTCGATGACCTTTCGTTAGATCGAGATTTAAGCCGGTCACCTATTTTTCAGGCGGCCATGGGGTATGTCACCGATTCGCTCGATGTAAACCTTAAAGGGCTGACAAGTGAACATGTGATGATCCATCATACAGTATCTAAATTTGATCTCACCCTGCATGTATTTGAACAGGAAGAGCAGCTGTCCATTCATGTGGAATACAATACGGATTTATTTGATCAAGAGACCATTCATCGTTATATGAACTATTATCTCCATGTGCTAGATGGCATGACGGCTCAGCCTGAGCGTACATTTGCTGATTATTGCTTAATGAACAAAGCGGAACAGGCGGCCATGATTCTAGGGAAAAATCAAACAAATACGCCATATCCAAAGCGGACGCTTCAAGAATTGTTTGAAGAGCAGGTGCAGCGTGATCCGCATCGTATTGCCTTGTCCTATATGGATGAACACATGACGTATGAGGCCTTGGATAAGAAGGCGACAAAGCTTGCTGCTTACTTGCAGTCAAAAGGAATTGGAGCAGGCTCCCTTGTACCGATGCTATTTGATCGCTCCTTTGACATGATTGTGTCGGTCCTAGGAATCATCAAATCTGGTGCTGCATATGTTCCGATGTCACCTGAATATCCTGATGCACGCATCCGTCTCATTGTTCGTGATACGCAAAGCGATGTGATCATCACTCAGTCTCATCTTGCAGATCGTCTAGTAGGCTTTACAGGTACAAGGATTATCATGGACAAGCCAATACCAGAAACAAATGCAGGTTATCAAAGAGAATCATCGATTATAGGTAAAGACCAGATCGCCTATGTCAATTACACATCAGGCTCAACAGGTACACCAAAAGGCGTGATGCTCCCTCATGCAGGAGTTGTCCGCTTAGTTAGAGAAACAAACTATATCAAGCTCGGTCCAGATGACAAAATGCTTCAGCTCTCAAACTATGCTTTTGATGCTTTTACATTTGAATTATGGGGGATGCTGCTGAATGGCGGTCAGCTGATTCTGCTCCCAAAATATGCAGCACTGAATATGGAAGAATTAACGCAATTCATCAAAACGTATCAAGTGACAGCCAACTGTCTGCCAACCGCTTTATTTAATCGACTGGTAGAGCACGATCCGAAAAGTGTGGCAGGCTACCGCACATTACTCGTTGGCGGGGAAGCCATGTCTAGTGAGCATGCACGAAAGGCACTGCCGCATATGGAAGGTGTGCTCGTCAATGCTTACGGTCCAACAGAAAACACGACATTAGCCACAACACATCAAGTCACACACGTGCCAGCAGGCGCAAAATCAGTTCCAATTGGTGTGCCGGTGTCGAACTCAACTGTTGTCATACTGGACGAAGCGCTAAACCCAGTACCAGCAGGCGTCAAAGGAGAAATTTATATCGGTGGAACTGGCCTTGCTAAAGGCTACCTTCATGATCCAGAGCAGACAAAGGAGCGGTTTATTGACAATCCTTTTCCTGAACTAAAGGGAGACAAGCTGTATCGTTCAGGCGACCTTGGTACATGGCGGTCAGATGGCACCATTGAATATCTCGGCCGAAAAGATCACCTGGTGAAAATTAGAGGCTACCGGATTGAATGCGGAGAAATTGAGACAGCCCTGCTCAAGCATCCACAAGTCAAAGAATGTACAGTCATCGCCAAAACGTATGGCAGCTCAAAACGGCTGGCGGCCTACCTTGTAACAAACGGAGAAAACCCTGTTCCGGGCTGGAAAGCCTTTTTGCAGGAAAGCCTGCCAGGCTATATGATACCAAGTTACTTTGTCGTACTGGATGAAATGCCGGTGACAACGAACGGAAAGGTTGATCAAAAAGCATTGCCAGAGCCAACAGAAACAATTTCCCTTTCCCATGATGACGACAAACCGGTCACCGAAACGGAGGAGCGGATTGTCGCAGCTTTCAAGGAAGTGCTTGGTGTGAAGCAAGTAGGTATGCATGACTCCTTCTTTGATCTGGGCGGCGATTCCATTATGAGTATTCAGGCTGTGGCCAAATTAAAAGAAAAAGGTGTTCGTGTTGATCCAAAATGGATTTTCATGCACCCGGCGCCTGCGCAATTAGCCGCACATTTGGACGCAG
Source organism: Bacillus sp. I-2 (assembly GCF_001974945.1). Classification (NCBI taxonomy): domain Bacteria; kingdom Bacillati; phylum Bacillota; class Bacilli; order Caryophanales; family Bacillaceae; genus Bacillus; species Bacillus sp. I-2. The sequence goes on from NZ_LZRW01000043.1 coordinate 184,379, forward strand.
TGCCAGAAGCCGCTGAGAACGTCGAAAGGTCTCCGAAGGACTACGTGATCGAGCTGAAAAAAGGCGATCCAGCCGAACCGAGAATATTCTTCGCGCCGCCTGCTGGTGGAACGGTGATGGGCTATATCGATGTTGCTAAGCTCATGACACATCAAGGCGCTGTGTACGCCTTGCAGTCTCCTGGCCTATATGAGGATGAAGAGCCGCAATTCCTCCATTATACGGAGCTTGTGACCCTTTTTATTGAAGCCATTGAGACGTTCTACCGTCCGGGCATTGACTATCTCGCAGGGCATTCAATGGGCGGGCATCTTGCCTACGGAATGAATCAGCGGCTCTGCCATGCAGGAAAAGCACCGAAAGGACTCATCATTTTAGATACGGTGCCAGTGCTAAGAGATGAGGCAGATCAGGCACTTCATGCCGATATGAACGAAGAAGAAGTGAAAATGCTCGCGCTTGTCCTTGGAATGGGGAACCTGGTCGGCATTCAGCCAGAAGCTTTACAAGGATTGAGCTTCCAAGAAGTGAAGCAGAAAATCCTCAAAGAGGCAGAAAAGGATGAAGTTGTTCATCAATTCATGAATGATCAATATTTAGATAAATATTTACAAATGCAAACGCATAATACGATCATGTCACAAGCCATTGAATTAGAAAAAGAACCATTCCCTGTGCCATTTTATATTGTCCAAAGCAGTGATCACGCAAGCGATTTCCAGAAGAAGTTCGCAGATTGGGAGGCTTATACGAAAGAGTCGTGCTCGTATTACCACATCAAAGGCGACCATGTCACCATGATGAAAAGACCGCAGGCAGATGAACTGGCACGGATTCTTCAAACGATTATAAAGGGGTAAAGACGTATGAATCAGTTATTGAAAACCTTTGAAAAAAAATCAGATCTCATTCAGCTTATTTGTTTTCCTTTTGCCGGCGGATATTCCGCCTCATACCGTCCGCTCTTTGAACAGCTAAAAGACGTGGCCGAAGTCACAGCAGCAGAGCCCCCAGGGCACGGCACCAATCTCATGCCGCTTGAATCAAGCATTGACCGGCTGGCAGAGCTGTATAAAGAAGGACTCACGGACAAATTGAACCGCCCATTTATTCTGTTCGGACATTCAATGGGAGGGCTTGTGGTATACAGACTAACCCAGCTGCTAGAAAAGGAAGGAATTTATCCTGCAGCAGTGGTGATCTCAGCCATTCAGCCTCCGCAAACAAAACGGCAGATGCTGACGCATTTATCCAACGAAGCATTTGTACAGCATATTGCCGAAATGGGCGGGATTCCAAAGGAATTACTAGAGAACAAACCAATGATGGATTACTTTACGCCGTCATTGCGTGCAGACTATCGGGCGCTGGAAACCTTTCAGCACACAGATCAATCGATCATCGACACACCTGTTTATTTATTCAATGGAAAGCAAGATGAGAAATGCATGCAGGATGCAAGCGGCTGGTTAAAATGGGCAAAAACCATCGAACGCACCAATTTCGATGGAGGCCACATGTACATCAACACACATCTTGAGCCATTTGCAGAGCAGATGAGACATGTGATTGAGCTTGCAGCCAAGCAGCAATTGATCAGACATTAAAAAAGAAAGCGGCTCTCTATAAAGAGGCCGCTTTTTCTTATGAATGCTGTTTCTTCACCACATTCCCGCCAATCACCCCGCCAATGACCAGCACCCCTCCGAGGAAATGATACCAATCAATCGTTTCGTGTAAAATGAGAACCCCGGCGGCGACCGTGATAAACGCTGATAAATTGTTAAAGATGCTGACCTTTGCCGCTTCTAGCTGCGAGAGTGCATAGTTTGATAAATATGCGGTAAGAAGAGATGAAAGAATACCTAAAAAGAGCATCGACCATACAAAGGATGCTTCTGTAAATGGACTGAAAAACTGAGGCAATGAGCCATTGATCGAATGCCGGATAAGCGCGGCGGCATTGAAAAAGACAAAGCCAAAGAAGGTCATCACAAAGGTGAGTTCGATCACATGGAATCGTTTTGTAATCACTCTGGCAAACACACTATATGCACTGGATGACAAGGCTGAAAGTAAAATCAGCACATAGCCGATGAAGTGAGAATGCTGGACATCAATTCCCTTCATGACAAAGAGAAGCATTACCCCGCACACAGAAAGAAAGGTAAACAGCACTTGTATCCATGTCGCACGTTCTTTTAAAAACCAGGCTGCCAGCAGCATCGTCAAAATGGGAATCGTCGCTTGAATGATGCCAGCCTCTGAAGAAGATGTATACATCAATCCCCACACTTGAAAAGCAAAGAACAAAACAGGATAAAGCAAGGAAAACGGTACGATATAAATGAGATCACGCCATTGAATGGATATGCAATTCTTCTTTCGTAAAAATGGATACAGCAATAGAGCGGCTGCAAAAGAAACAGTAAAGCGGTGTGCCAATAAATCGATTGGGTTTGCTGATTCTAATGCTATTTTGACAAACAAAAAGGAAAAACCAATGATAGAGGCGTATGCGATTGCGGCAGCATACGCTTTTTGTTTTGAAATATTCATAACGTGACTCCTTACATGAGCATGCATGCTTCAAATGAATTGACCGGTTCTGTTCTTCTATCGTAATCGGATCATTTACCGTGTACAATAAGAGAACATGATATCTGTACCGGTACAAGGAGGAAAAGGTGTGAGGAAATATGATCAGCTTGTTTTGAGTTTAAAAAGAAAAATGGATTCTGGTGAGTACAGTGCTGGGATGAAAATTCCATCCATTCGCCACTTAGCAGCTCAATATGCAGTGAGCAAAAGCACTGTCATCAAGGCGCTGGATACATTGGAGCGTGGACATCTGCTGTATTCTGTAGAAAGAAGCGGCTATTATGTCGTGAAAACGAAGCAGCGAGCAGGCAAGCAGGACGGCACATGGATTGATTTTGCTTCATCTGCACCTGATCCCGTTGTGTTTCCATATGTCGATTTCCAGCACTGCATCAACCAAGCGATCGATTTGTATCAAAATGACTTGTTTATTTACGGCACAGCCAACGGCTTACCATCACTGCTGCCAGTCATTTCAAAGCGATTAATGGATTATCAAGTGTTTGCTCATCCAGAACAGATCGTCATGACCTCTGGCATTCAGCTCGCTTTATCCATTTTAAGCACCATCCCTTTTCCGAATGGAAAACAAACCATCCTAGTCGAACAGCCGGGGTATCACTTATATCTCCAATATTTAGAGAAAAACCAATTGCCTGTGCGCGGAATTCAGCGGACGGAAAAAGGGATCGATCTTATCGAATTAGAACGTATCTTTCGAGAAGAGGAGATTCGTTTTTTCTATACGATGCCAAGATTTCAAAACCCGCTTGGAACGAGTTTATCAAAACGAGAAAAAAGAGCGATTGCATCCCTTGCCGAGAAATATGATGTCTACATTGTTGAGGATGATTATATAGCAGATTTAGAATTCGATACAAAAAGAGACCCGATCTATTCGTATGATCAGGCAGGAAAGGTCATTTATTTGAAAAGCTTTTCGAAAATCATTTTTCCGGGGCTTCGAACAGGAGCGGTCGTCTTACCTGAAGAACTGATTACACCTTTTAGCGAACACAAACGACTGATTGATATCGACAGCTCGATGCTGTCCCAGGCAGCCTTAGAAATATATTTAAAAAGCGGGATGTTTGAACGGCATAGAGATAGAATGCGGGAGACCTATCGAAACCGCTCCAAGCAGCTCGTAGCAAGTTTAAAAAATGATCAGAGCGCTTATCAGCTGGGAGAACAGGAGCCGGCTACCCATACACATGTACGTGTCGACCGGTCGATTCCCATGAATCAGCTCATTCAGCAGCTGAAAAAGGCATCTGTTTCCATTCAGCCAATTGACCGTTATTACCTGTCGGACTATCAAAAGGAGCCCATTCTTCAGCTGAACATTTGGCAGGTGAAAGAAGAGCAGATCACACGCGGAGTTGATCTATTAAAGACGGTATTTCAGAAAAGCACGCGTTATTAAAGGCGGGGCAGTATATCGCTGCAAGTGAGTCTCTCAACGCTTTCAGCCGCAGCAGACTTTCGTGAGCATACCGCCATTTGGTAGGCAGGGTCAAGTGAATATGTTTGAACAAAGCAAGGCGCTTCATGATCAGGTAATGTCAACGCCGCCTGTCCATCCTCTGACAGACGGGCTGTAAAGGACGAAAGCCCATAGGATAAGCCTTTTCCAGTCAGCTTGATAAAGGCCTCCTTCATTGACCATAGATGAAAGAAATAGGCTTCCTGCCGTTCTGCCGGCTGTGAGAGTAAATCCTGATACTCATCCGCTGAAAAAAATCGTTTGGCAATCGCCAAATCAATTGGTTTGATTTCCTCAATATCAATCCCAACAGGTGCATCATCTACTGCACAAACGACCCAATTGCCAGAATGAGAAAGATTAAAATGAAAAGAAGGAAGATGCCGTACGACAGGCTTGCCATTGCCCTCTGTTTCAAAAACGATCTGATCCATAGGCAGATCATACATATCATGGATCGTTTGACGAACCAGCACCTCACCTAACAAGGTTCTTCTTGCATCGATCAAAAAACGAAAGCGTTCAGCCGCTGCACGCTTTTCAGATGACACAAAGGGTTTCAGCCGCTCTATTTGTTGTCGTGCATCAATTTCATCTAAGTGTTGTAATTGGATAGCATATATTTTCATAACGAACCTCTAATTTTTTTACATTGATTGTACCATTGGAGAGTGCCGTGCAAAAGAGAAAGAGGCCTCCTTACAGTGAAAGCCCAAAAGGAGAGGAAGATGCAGGCTGATTTCCTCTTATAATTAAAAGAAAAGTCTGTTTATTTATTTAACCAAAAGAAAAGCCATTCTGATTATAGAATGGCTTGTTCTCATCTAGTCAGTGTTTGAACAGGTTTTTCAGCTGTTTTAGTAATTAGCAGCTGTAGGAGCCGTGTTGATTGCGGCAAGGAGAAACGAAGGACAAGACCTGTGAAGATCGCAGTCAAAATCGTTCCAATGCCAATCGGTCCACCGAGCATCCATGCAAATAAAAGCACTGTTAACTCAATGCCATTTCGAACCCACTGTACGTTCAGTCCCGTTTTCGCTGAGATGAGCAGCATTAATGAGTCCCGTGGCCCAGCGCCAAGATTAGCTGAAACATAAATGCCAACACCGTATCCAGAAACTACAACACCTGTAATAAATACATATAAAGCCGGTAAATACCCATGCGGCGCAGGTAATATCGCATTAAAGAAATCAATAAACACGCCAATCAGCACCATATTTAGTAAAGCGCCGATCTTTGGAAATGATTTCGTAAAAATAGAAGTCAGTGTCACAATAAGTGCACCAATAATAATGGACCATTGTCCAATTGTGAGTCCAAAATGCTGAAACAGTCCGTAGTGGAAAGCGTCCCAAGGACCAATCCCAAGGATCTTCCCTTTCACTGTCAGCGATAGTCCAAAAGCTAGTACGATCAATCCAACAAAATAAAAAAACCAACGTAAAAGATGTTCCCGCTTCAAAAGCATTCCCTTCTTTCTTAAACACTCGATTTCCATCGTAACATACTCTCACACCCCTTTAAATGGCTTTGCTCAATTGTAATCGCTTACTTTTAAAAAGATGAAAAAAGGCTGTCCTCACCACGTGAGAACAGCCTTTTTTCATCATACTGGATTCAAAATCCGGTTTAAGAATTGTTTTGTTCGTTCTTCCTTTGGTCGTTTGAAGATTTCTTCCGGGGGACCTTGTTCGACGATGACGCCGCCATCAATAAAAATCACTTCGTCTGCTACTTCTTGGGCAAACTTAATTTCATGTGTGACAACTGCCATGGTCCAGCCTTCCTTCGCTAGATCCTTCATGACCTTTAAGACTTCCCCGACAAGCTCAGGGTCAAGCGCAGAGGTTGGTTCATCAAAAAGCATGAGCTCTGGCTGAATGGCAAGTGCACGGGCAATCCCGACACGCTGCTTTTGACCGCCTGAGAGCTGGAATGGATACAGATCCTTTTTATCTTCCAGACCGACCTTTTGCAAGAGCCGAATGGCTTCCTTTCGAACCGTTTCCTTTGGACGGCGCTGCACCTGAACAGGACCTTCCATCACATTTTCAAGCACTGTACGGTGAGGAAACAGGTGATAATCCTGAAACACCATTCCTGATTTCCGGCGTAACTTCAGGAGATCAGCTGATTTATTTTTTTTCGAAAAATCAATCGAGAAATCATCGAAGGTAAAGGAGCCGCCATTTGGTATTTCAAGTGCATTTAAACAGCGAAGCATCGTTGTTTTTCCTGAACCAGATGGACCGAGAATGGCCACAACCTGCCCTTTGTTGATCGAAAAATCAATCGACTTTAAAATTTCGTTTTCACCAAAGGATTTCTTGAGACCTTTGACTGTTAGCATGTCGTTCCCTCCTTACCTTGCGACATATCGATCAAGTCGTTTTTCAATTTGATGCTGAACGAGCGATAGAATGAAGCAGAATACCCAATAGATGAGGGCTGCTTCCATATAAATAAACAAGATTTGATCCAAGTTCGCCGCAGCAATTTCCTGTGATTTACGGAACATCTCTGCCACGAGAATTTGGGAGGCGAGGGATGTATCCTTCACCAAACTAATGAATGAATTAGACAGCGGTGGAATCGATACACGCACAGCCTGCGGTAAAATCACGCGGACGAGCGTTTTGCGATGTGTCATCCCAATGGAATAACCTGCTTCCCATTGTCCTTTTGGAACAGACAGGACAGATGCACGGATAATTTCAGACGCATACGCACCTACGTTTAAAGAAAAAGCAATAATGGCACTTGGATATGGATCAAGTGTGATATTAAATGTCGGAAAGAAATAGAAAATAATAAACAATTGCACAAAAAGCGGCGTTCCGCGAACGGCCGACACATAGATGGAGAAAATCCATCTGAGGGCTTTAATTTTAGACATTCTAGCAAGAGCTGTCACAAGCGCGATAAAAATACCAATAATAAAGGCAATGATGGCGAGGGGAATTGTATAATAAATCCCCTGCATCACCATTGGCCAAAAAGATTGCTGAAGAAGATCCCAAGGAATGACGACTCCTAGGATGTTATTTTGTAACATCTTCACCAAACCATTTCTTAGAAATCTTAGCGAGTGTACCGTCTTTTTTCATTTCTTTTAGTGCGCCATTCACTTTGTCAACGACTTCGCCGCTGCCTTTTCTGAATGCGAAATACGTTTCTTGAGGATCTCCTGTTTCAAATGCAACTTTTAGGTTTTTGTTACCGCTTGTTTTCAAGTAATTCAATACAGCCAATTTGTCATTGAACGTCAGATCAGTACGTCCTTGCTGAATCAATTGAATGGATTGTGCAAGACCTTCAACGCCTTCGATCTTAGCGCCAGCATCTGTTGCTAGTTTATTGTAGTTACTTGTTAACGATTGTGCTGCTTTTTTGCCTTTAACATCAGATAGTTTCTTGATGTCGTTGTTATCTGATTTTGTTACAACAATGGCTTGAGATGTCGTGTATTTATCAGAGAAATCGTATTGATTTTCACGTCCAGTTTTCCCCACTTGGTTCGCTACCACGTCAAAACGTTTTGCGTTCAGTCCAGCAAACATACTGTCCCATTGTGTTTCTTTGAATTCAGGTTTTAAGTCAAGACGTTTTGCTACTTCAGTGATGACTTCTACATCGTAGCCAGTTAATTTATCTGTCTTTTTGTCATGGAATGTGAAAGGAGCATAAGTACCCTCTGTTCCGATGGTTAATACACCTTTATCCTGAATGGATTTCCAAAGGTCTCCTGATTCCTTAGACCCAGATTGTTTATTCGCGTTGTCGCTTGCACCAGATCCACATGCCGTGATCAATGCAACACAAGCGCCTAAAATAATGGCAAAGAACATTTTTTTCATTTTATTCCCCACTTTTCTTGTTGGTATTTACAACATATGATCTTACAGAGAAGCAACCTAAAAGTAAAGCATTTGAAACTAGCTTGAGCGAATCTCACCAACTTTATGCCTTCAAACGGTCGAACGGACAAACGATAGAACTATACCCAAGTTAAAAGGTGAATAAAACCATACACAAGTTCAAGATGATTTGATTGGTGGAACGTTAGATAAACGATTCGGGTAAAATATGCTATGATCATCCCAACGAAATTTTCCAATCGATTCAATTGACTTCTAAGAAACAAAAGGGAAGTGTGAACATTTGCATACATCGAAACAAAAACCTGTCATGATCTTAATACACGAAATATACGGAATAAATGATCATATGAAGAGTATGATCCATTATTTCGACAAAGCTGGATTTGAGGTTTATTGTCCTCATTTATTGGGACAGGCGAAGCACTTCCCTTATGTCAGTGAAAATGAGGCTTACGACTACTTTATGAATAAAGTTGGTTTTGATAAGCCTGTAAAGAGTGTACTGAATCTGGCAAAAGAGTTAAAAACGAAGAATGCCGCGATAGACATATTTCTGCTAGGTTTTAGTGTGGGGGCAACAATTGCCTGGCGATGCAGCCAAAATGATCAGCTGTTTACCGGAGTTATTGGATTTTATGGTTCAAGGATCAGAGATGACGTCGATCTTGCGCCCGCCTGCAAAACGCTGTTATTTTTCCCGGAGATCGAAGCATCCTTTCATCCCAGGGAGATTGCGAGTGTTTTGGAGAAAAAGAAAAAGCTTTGCGTGACAATAGTAGAGGGAGAGCATGGATTCGCCAATCCTTATTCTGCGGCTTTTCACGCTGAATCTAAAAATCGCTGCTTTCAGGAAATAGATGAATTTATCAAAGTGTGTTTGCTAAAAGCAGAATGACTTGTGACAAAAGTGATCATAAGAACTGTCTAAAATGAGACTCGAAAAGAATGAAACGAAACCAGTGTGCAACGATAAAGTTTCATGCTGGTTTTTTTGTGCAATATTTTAGATATATGGCATCCTATCAAATGGTTTGATCCACCACATATTTGTGCGAACATTACTAAAATAAAGACTTTGAGACAGTGACCATAGAAGGAAGCATATTTATTATAAAAGATGTATAATTAGTAGGTTGTTTTGAAAATGGAATGAATCACATGGAGACATGTTTTGATAACAGAGCATCTTAGAAGAAGGAGGGCATCATTGTGGATGTTGGACAAAATCAGCCTGAACAATTGAAAAGGGCGATGACCTCCCGCCATTTATTTATGATTTCACTTGGCGGTGTCATTGGGACAGGCTTTTTCTTAGGAACGGGCTATACGATTGGACAAGCAGGGCCGGTCGGAGCCGTTCTTTCATATATTGTGGGCGGATTGATCATGTATTTAACCATGCTGTGTCTTGGGGAGCTGTCTGTTGCACTTCCTGTGTCGGGCTCGTTTCATACGTATGCGACGAAATTTGTCAGCCCTGCAGCAGGTTTTGCTGTCGGCTGGATTTATTGGCTCGGCTGGGCGGCTACGGTCGCCCTTGAGTTCTTATCAGCAGGACAGCTGATGAGGCGCTGGCTGCCGCAAGTAGATGTGTGGATTTGGTGTCTCATATTCGGACTCTGTCTTTTCTTATTAAATGCCCGGTCAGCGAAAGCGTTCGGGGAGTCGGAGTTTTTCTTTTCCACCATTAAGATTATTGCGATTTTACTCTTTATTGGCGTAGGCGGAGCGGCGATGTTTGGGTTTATTGAAACAACGAGCGGTGAACCCGCCCCATACTTCAGCCATTTTGTGAGTGACGGGCTATTTCCAAATGGCCTGCTCGCTGTTGTGGTTACGATGATAACAGTAAATTTTTCGTTTCAAGGAACAGAGCTGATCGGGATTGCGGCAGGTGAAAGTGAAAACCCTGAGAAAACCGTTCCCCGCTCAATCCATCAGACCGTATGGCGTACACTCGTCTTTTTCGTCTTATCTATTTTTGTCTTAGCGGGTATGGTGCCTTGGAAGGAAGCTAGTGTGCTGCAAAGCCCATTTGTTACTGTGTTTGAGAGAACGGGCATTCCTTTTGCGGCAGACATCATGAACTTTGTCATTATCATTGCTTTATTATCTGTTGCGAACTCTGGCTTGTATGCATCAACGAGAATGCTGTATTCCTTATCGAAGGAAGGAATGGCAGGAAAAGCATTTAGACGCGTCAATCAGCGCGGTATTCCGATGAATGCCTTACTGCTCACCTTCCTGTTTACAGGGATTTCGCTGTTATCCGGCTTCTTTGCAGAGAAAACGGTATTTGCCTGGATCGTGTCCATTGCCGGCATGAGTGCCCAGACAGGCTGGATCACGATTACATTATCACAGCTGCTTTTCCGTAGAAAATACTTGAAAGCAGGCGGAAAGCTGGAAAACTTAAAATTTAAAACGCCTCTTTATCCGGTGCTGCCGATCATCGCAATTACACTGAATACCATCGTATTGGTCAGCCTTGCCTTTGATCAAGAGCAGCGCATCGGGCTATATGTCGGTGTACCGCTTATGATCATTGGATATGTTGTCTATCACCGCTATGTGAAAAAGCATCAGGCGAAAAGTGAACCGCTGAAGCTGCAGATCCGCGGAGATGATGAGATCCGGTTTTAAAATCAAAAAACACTAAATTTAAGATATTTAAAAACACCTCTGATATCAATCTGAAGGTGTTTTTTTTTGAAGTGATTCTGGAACTTCTCCTATTAATAGAAGTACTATTTAACTGAGCTGTAGTTCTTAACTAACAACAAAAGTTAGTTCATATCCTGCTTAAAATCTTGTTGTTCAAAATGTTGGCGCTTATTCTGATATCCTACGTTATTATTACCCCAAAGCTTCTCGTAATCCCATCCTGTTAGCGCTTTCAAAACACTTCTTGTTTCATCATCAGCCTGTTCCATTGAACCATTATTCTTTAACCTATTAATTTCATTAATCATAATGGAATGAGTTTTCTTAGATAATTTAAATCTAAATGAAATAACTAAACTAATACCGACTAGCCCTACAGTTCCGAAAAACAGAATACCTACAATCCCATTTATTGCTGTAGTAGACTGTGTCGTCGCATTTGCAACGAATCCACTTTCCTGTAAAATAACTCCTACCAAGAATGTGGCTAAAGCTGTAGTACTCTTGCGTGTAAAAGTCATAATACCTGCAAATATTCCTTCTCTTCTTTTACGAGTGACCATTTCATCTACATCAGGAATGAAAGTGTAAATATTCCATGGTATATAATATAATCCACTCTTTCCGATGCCTAAGATAACAGAGAACGCATACAACGCTATAATCATATAAGCTGGCTGTGTGAAGTATAAAAATATATAACCACTTATACATGTAATAATCGCAATATAAGATATTTTCAAAGATGGCGCAGGACCTATTTTAATCACGAGCCAACCAAACAATATTGTACATACCATTTGAAGTAATGAACCAATAGATAATAAATCGGCTGCCAGCACTGCATCTTTATTTAAAGAAAACACAACAAAGTAGACAAAGACAGCGTTTAAAATATCCATGGCCGTAAACGAACAAATATACATCGTGAGGTGCTGACGGAAACTTCTTATTCTAAAAGTAGATGTTAAGTCAATGATGACTTTTTTTATGGATTCTATAGCAGGTACTTTTTCTACACCATCAGGTTCTATCATGTCTTCTTCTATTTTACGTTCCCATGTTGTTCTATGTGTAATTAATAATGCGGCCATAAAAATAAAGGTGAAGATAATCCCATTGTAAAGAAAAACTTGAGGTGAATCTTTTCCGAATATTTCGAATAATCTGCCTGGAATAAAGGTAGCTAAAAATGTTCCTAGTCCTGAATAGATTAATCTTATTGTTGAGAGCTTGGTCCGAGCATTAAAATCATTCGTCATTTCAGCTCCAAGTGTTTCAAATGGAATTAATACCATTGCTGCAAGGAATTCTAACAAAATATAAACCGTTAAATAGTACCAGTAATTCATATCAGAAATCCAAAGAAGAGAATAAATAACCATTAAAGGGCTTCCAACTAGCAAAAAGAACCTGCGTCTTCCAAATTTTTTCCCAAGTTTTGTACGACCAAAATTATCAGTGATATGGCCCATAATTGGGCTTGCTATCGCATCAATAATACGTGCAATTGCAATAATAGATCCTGCTTCAACAGGGGTAAGACCGCAGTATGTAATGAAAAAATATAACATCCATGCGCCTATTATAGCGAATGCTCCCCCTCCAAATATATCCATTGTTCCATAACCAATATAATTTTTGAGTGTTAGTTTCCTGTTCTCAGTCTGCATTCTTATGTCTCCTTTCCAAGCCTACTTATAAATTTAAAAAACAGATAAAATAAAGATGTATGACAAGGAAAAAATAAAAATATTAAACACCTGAATACGCCATAAAACCTCCATCAACAGGAATTGTCACGCCGGTAACAAATGCTGACATATGATCATCAACAAGCCATAATAGGGTACCAAGAAGATCTTCTGGCGTACCAAACCTTCTCATTGGTGTATTCGAAATAATCTTATGTGACCTCTCTGTATAATCTCCATCTTCATTTAGGAGAAGGTTTTTATTTTGTGAGGTTAAAAAGAAGCCCGGTGCAATAGCATTTACTCTAATTCCTGCCTCAGCCATATGAACAGCTAACCATTTGGTGAAATTTTCAATTGCTGCTTTTGCCGCGCTATAAGCAGGCACTTTGGTCATTGGAGAAGGGGCACTCATAGATGACATGTTGATGACAACTGCTCCCTTTTGATGAACCATATGTTTAGTGAAAATTTGTGTAGGAATGAAAGTCCCCATAAAATTTAAATCAAATACATTTTGTACACTATCTGTACTTAAATGAAAAAAAGTATTTACCTTAGGATTAGTAAGATCTTCTGTTTGAAATATTTCGTTGGTTGTATTTGCACTGGAGTGGTTACCACCAGCTCCATTTATCAATATTGTACACATGCCTAATTCCTCTGTTACAATCTTCTCGGCTTGTTCCACACTATCTTTATTCATCACATCACATTTAATCGCAATCGCTTTCCCACCCATAAGGTTAATTTCTTCGGCTACCTTTTCACCCTTTTCGACTGTTCTATTTAAAATAGCCACAGACACGCCATGTCTAGCAAGTTCCTTTGCCATGGCGCTGCAAAGTACGCCACTTCCTCCTGTTATGACAGCTACTTTACCAGCTAAATTTTTATTTTCTTGTATGTTTACCATGTAGCTTCCTCCTTTGCTTCTTTTCGTACAGACTGTTTATTTTTTAAAGCATCCCAAGCTCCCCACAAATACATAATTCCAAGTGCTCTATCATAAAGACCATATCCAGGCCTGCATTGTTCATCCCAAATGTGTCTTCCATGATCGGGTCTACAATAACCTTTGAATCCGCTTTCATAATAAGCATGTATAATGGCTGAAACGTCTACTGATCCATCTTTTGATCGATGCGATGTTTCAACAAAGTCCCCGTTATCATATACGCGTACATTTCTTATATGAGTAAATGGTATTCTATCAATAAATTCGTGAATCATAGAAACTAAATCATTCTCTAAGTTTGCTCCTAAAGATCCTGTACAGAGCGTTATACAATGATATGGGCTGCTATTTAGTTGTAAAATTTTTCTGATGTTTTTTTGGTTAGTTACTATTCGCGGTAGACCAAAGACAGGCCAAGGTGGATCGTCAGGATGAATAGCCATTTTAATATCATGAAGTTCTGCAATTGGAATAATCTGATCTAAAAAATATTTCAAGTGGGCCCATAAATCCTCTTCTGTTATATTTTTGTAGGCTTCAAAAAGTTGGTGGAGGTGATTTAACCGCTCTGGTTCCCAACCTGGCATGGTTAAACTGGAGTTCTCACTAATTTTATTTACTAATTCTTTCGGATCAATATCTTTAATTCGACTATGTTCATAAAATAGAGCTGTAGATCCATCAGAAAGTGTTTTATTTAAGTCTGTACGGATCCAATCAAAGACAGGCATAAAGTTATAACATATGACTTTAACACCCACCTTTGCTAGCTTCTGAATTGTTTTCTTATAATTTTCTATGTATTGATCTCTAGTTGGAAGTCCGAGCTTAATGTCTTCATGAACATTCACGCTTTCAACCACTTCAATATGAAGGTTATGTTTATCGGCTAATTTTTTCATTTCTAACATTCTTTCTATTGGCCACTCTTCTCCTACGGGCACATCATGCAGTGCCCAAACAATTCCTTCCACTCCTGGAATCTGCTTTATTTGTTCCAGTGTGATCGTGTCGTTTCCTTCTCCAAACCATCTGAATGTCATTCTCATCTACCATCACCCCTAATTTTATTGAAAATAATTTGGATATTCTTTCTTCAATAATTCTTTATCAACAAGTGCAATTTTCAAATGTTCTTCCATGATTTTTTCAGCTTTATCAGCATCTTGATCTTGTATAGCTTTGAAGATATTTACATGTTGAGAAAGAATATTATCCCAATTATAATCTGTTACTAGCCTTAACATGCGACTCCTATTAAAGTGTACATTCATCTGTTGAATAACTAACCATGTTTTTTCTTTTTTACACCGTTTGAAAATAGTTCTATGAAACTCCTCATCTAATTCAAACATTTTTTTATAGTCTTTTTTCTTAACGCAAATTTTTTGCATACTTAAATTCATATCTAAATCATTAATCAGCTCTTCCGAAAATTCCTGACAGGCTAGTCTAATCACTGCCTTCTCGAGATGTTCTCGCATAAACCGTGCTTCCTCCACAAGGTTCAAATCAATTAAAGAAACAAATGTACCTCGTTGAGGATAGATACTTAATAATCCTTCTTGAGATAATTTTAAAAAGCTTTCTCTTACAGGAGTTCGACTCACATTAAATTGAACTGATATTTCCTTTTCAGAAATATTTGTCCCAGGTGGAAGCTTCAGGCTTAATATTTGATCTTTTAGCATATTGTAAACTTGTTCCCTCGTAGAGAGGTTTTGGTTTTTAAAATCAATATTCATTATTCTAATCTCCTTTCTCTAACATACTACCATACAAGTAGATTAGAATGGTAGACATTCATTTCATTTTTCTGAATACTTGTACTGTGAGCATCTCTTGATGATTCCACTGTGTAAGCCATGATCAATCATAAAAGTGTGGGATATTAAAAAGAAAATTCAAAAAACTATACAAAATTCAAAAAGATTGAGTTATAATGTTTTTGATCTACCATACTAGTATAACTAGAATATTAACAAAATGAACGGTACTCTGATCTATCAGTTAGGTGAATCATTCAGTTTTTTGAAAGCGCTATCTCATTATTGGAAGTGAAAATTTATCTTATTGCAGAAGGGAAAGATTGATATGTCCAACATCGCCATTATAGGAACTGGATCTATTGCAACTGCCCATATCGAGGCTTATCTTGCAATGCCTGAAATGAGTAAAATTGTAGCTTTAGCTGATATTTATCCTGAAAAAGCAATGTCTGCAGCAACAAAATATAACCTGGAAGCACGGGTTGTCGCTAACTACCAAGAATTATTGAATGATCCTACGATTGATGCCGTTTCCATTTGTACACCTCCTTATATGCACGCAACCATTGCCATCGATTTTCTTAAAGCAGGCAAACATGTCTTAGTAGAAAAACCTATGGCTTCTTCTCTAAAAGAATGTGACGAAATGATAAAAGCATCTATTGAAAGCCAGAAGCTTTTATCTGTTGTTGCTCAAAACAGGTTTATGACGCCCATTATGAGATTAAAACATGTCCTTGATCAAAACCTCATTGGAAAAATCGCTCATACTCAAGTTGATTCTTTTTGGTGGCGTGGTCATAGTTATTATGATTTATGGTGGCGCGGTACATGGGAAAAAGAAGGTGGAGGCTGTACACTTAATCATGCTGTCCATCATATTGATATGTTGCAATGGATGTTAGGATTGCCGGCTGACATTTTTGCAGCAACTAGTAATACCTTGCATGATAATGCAGAGGTTGAAGACCTTTCTATTGCTGTACTTCGCTATGGAAATGGCAGCTTAGCACAAGTAACCAGTTCTGTTGTTCATCATGGAGAAGAACAACAACTGATTTTTCAAGGTGAAAAAGCTAGAGTATCTGTCCCATGGAAAGTAAATGCTCAAATAGCTAAAGAAAATGGGTTTCCTCAAGAGAAAAATGATGAGGATTTAGAAAATCGTATTCAGGAAGCTTTTCATCAATATCCGGAATTACTATTTGAAGGGCATAAAGGACAAATAAATAATTTTTTAATGGCTATCAAGGGTAACCAGAAGCTTCTAATTGATGGAACGGAAGGAAGAAAAACACTAGAACTCATTACAGCCATCTATAAATCTGCCAACCTAGGTGTTCATGTGAAGCTTCCTCTTTCAGCAGACGATCCTTTTTATACACGTGAAGGAATGCTCGCGAACGTTAAGCATTTTTATGAAAAACAAAGCAGTGTAGAAAATTTTTCAGACGATACGATAACCGTTGGAGGGAATTACGAGGAAATATAAGTCTAACGTTATCAAGTTATAAGTATTCAAAATAAACTGGAAGCTACTTGAGGAGGAACAATCATGCAGAAAAGTGATGGAATGAATTATGCTCCTAAGGGAAAAAGTGCCCCTGTCGTTACAGAAGGACAATTCGTCATGGCGGCTATTGGTCTTGATCATGGACACATCTATGCAATGTGCAATGGATTAACTGAGGCTGGGGCTACATTAAAATGGGTTTATGATCATGATCAGAAAAAAGTACAAGAATTTTGTAAAGCATATCCGGAGGTACAGGCAGCCAAAAGTGAGAAAGAAATTCTCGAAGATCCAGATGTCAGGCTCGTGGCAGGCGCAGCCATTACATCAAAACGCTGTGATTTAGGGCTGCGTGTTTTAGATCATGGTAAGCATTACTTTACGGATAAATCACCTTTTACAACATTAGAACAATTGGAGCTTGCTCGTAAAAAAACAGCTGAAACGGGGCTTAAATGGGCTGTTTATTATAGTGAACGTTTGCATGTGGAGAGTGCCGTATTTGCTGGTCAATTGATTGAACAAGGAGCCATTGGAAAAGTGGTACAAGTTCTTGGAACTGGCCCACATCGTAGTAATGTAGAAAGCAGACCAAGCTGGTTTTTCGAAAAGGAATATTATGGAGGTATTCTATGTGATATTGGCAGTCACCAAATTGAACAATTCCTTTTCTATTCTGGCGCAAAAGATGCAAAAGTTGTACATAGTAAAGTGGGCAATTATAAGCATCATCAATATCCAGAATTAGAAGACTTTGGTGATGCTACTTTGATTGCTGATAATGGGGCTACAAACTACTTTAGAGTAGACTGGCTGACTCCTGATGGCCTTAGCACTTGGGGAGATGGGCGCACATTCATTCTTGGAACAGATGGGTATATTGAAATTCGCAAATACGTAGACATCGCAAGGGATAAAATAGGAGACCATTTATACTTAGTAAATCAACATACAGAGCAGCATTTTTCTCTAAATGGAGAAGTAGGATTCCCTTACTTTGGCGAACTTATTTTAGATTGTTTAAACGGTACTGAAAATGCTATGACTCAAGAACATACTTTTAAAGCCGCAGAACTATGCTTAATTGCACAACGAGACGCAATCTACGTAAATACGGAGTGTGAATTAAGTAAGATCTAAAAAAGTGAGGTGTTATTTTTGTTAATAACACCTTATTTAAATTTAATTGAGATTTTCTAAATTAAGTTTGAAGGATAAAGAAACGATAAAATGTATAGAGGTGACGATATTGTCTACATTCCTAAGCGAAGATATGATGCTTCATCACGAAAGTTCAAAAGTTCTTTATCATGATTACGCGAAAAATATGCCAATCTATGATTTTCATACGCATTTAATGGCTGATGACATTGCTAATAACAAAAAATATGAAAATATGACTGATATTTGGCTTAATGGAGATCACTATAAATGGAGGGCTATGCGATGGTTAGGCGTAGAAGAAAGATTGATCACGGGGAATGCAAGTGACAAGGAAAAATTCTTAGCTTGGGCCCAAACTGTTCCATATACAATAGGAAATCCTCTTTATCATTGGTCACATTTAGAATTAAGTCGTTATTTCAATATAAATGAGTTGTTCTCAGAAAAAAATGCACATAAAGTTTGGGATATCTGTAATGAGAGATTAAATGAAAGTAACATGTCCACAAATGGAATTTTAGAAAAATTTAATGTAAAAGTTGTATGTACGACTGATGATCCAATCGATACTTTAGAAATTCATCAAATCATACGTAAAGATGTAGGAATTAAAACCAGGGTCCTACCTACATTTAGACCGGATCATGCTTTAAATATTGAACAATCAAATTTTCTGAACTATATAGAAAAATTAGGTGATTCAATCAACGGCGCTGTTTTAACATATGAAAACTTTATCGCTTCATTACATTCACGAATTGATTATTTTCACGCGAATGGATGCAGAATTTCTGATCATGGTTTTGAAATATTTCCATTTTCACCAGCTACTGAACAAGAAGTGTCTTCTATATTTGTACGTGCTCTGCAAGGAAAAACACTATCCCTAGAGGATATCAATAAATTTAAAACAAACACTCTTATTCACCTGAGTAAAAAATATCATTCTCTTCATTGGACCATGCAATTACACATAGGTGCTTTAAGGAATAATAACACACGAATGTTCAAGTTAACGGGGAAAGATAGTGGGTACGACTCTATGTCTGACTTTCACCTAGCAAGACATTTAAATGGTTTTTTGAATGAATTAGACAAAGACAACCTTTTACCTAAAACCATTATCTATAATTTAAATCCCGCTCATAATGCGATTGTGGCCTCTACTATAGGGAATTTTCAGTCTTCTGATGCCAGAGCAAAAATTCAATTTGGATCCGGGTGGTGGTTTAATGATCAAAAAGACGGCATGCTAGATCAAATGAAAACATTATCTAATATAGGTTTGCTTAGCACTTTCGTAGGTATGCTTACAGACTCAAGAAGCTTTTTATCGTTCCCTCGCCATGAATATTTCAGAAGAATTTTATGTCATTTATTTGGGACTTGGATAGAAAATGGTGAGCTTCCAAGGGATTACGAATTTATAGGAAAAATAGTCAAAGATATTTGTTATCACAATGCCGTGAATTATTTTAACATTGAAATAAATGAGACAGTACCAATGAAAACGAATGAATAATGCAGTAAGATAATGATCATAAATAAAGTAAAAAACTGGACATGATGTACTCATGTCCAGTTTTTTATTAATGAACGCCTTTCATCGCTTTCTTAATTACTGGTGTCAGTAATAGCATCACACCGCATAAAACGATGGCAAGGAATCCGATGATACCGAAATAGACGGTTTCTGGCACTTTATCAAACAGTTTGACTACTTGCGCATTGATCGCCTGTGCCATTGCATTTGAAAGGAACCAAAGGCTCATCGTTTGCGCTGAGAAGGCAGCAGGGGCCAGCTTTGTTGTCGCTGACAGTCCAACTGGTGATAAGCAGAGCTCCCCGATCACGACGAGGAAGAAGCTCAAAACGAGCCATAATGGGCTCACAAGTGTGTTCGGACCAGACATGTATGCAGGAATGATCATGATGATGAAGGATAACCCTGCAAACAAAAGACCGAGTGAGAACTTAATCGGGGTAGACGGCTGTTTCTTCCCAAGTCTGACCCATAACCAAGCAAACACTGGAGACAGCAGCACAATAAAGATTGGGTTCAATGATTGGAACCATGAAGACGCTAGTGTCATCCCAAGGAAATTCAAGTTTGTTCGTTGATCTGCATATGTTGCTAAAATGTTTGAGCCCTGCTCTTGAATCGCCCAGAACATCACGGCAGCAAGGAACAATGGAATATAAGCGAGAACCCTGGATTGCTCCACTGCGCTCGTCTTTTTACTGAAATACATGACAATGAAATAAACAATCGGAATGAGTACACCAAGGGCACTAACAAACCAAGTGAATAGATTAATTGTGAGTGCGCCTGTTTGAATGCCAATGACAGCAAAAACCGCAAGCAAAATCACAACCAATGATCCGTAAATTTTGAAGTTCTTACGTTCGGCAGCTGATAATGGATTGGTCACATACGTGCCGGCAAGACCAAGGTTCGGTTTTTTTGTGACCACAAATGTAATAAGTCCAACAAGCATCCCCACCGCAGCGAGTGAGAACCCGAGGTGGAAATTCACTTTTTGACCGAGTGTTCCGACAATTAATGGGGAGATAAAGCCGCCCATGTTGATCCCCATGTAGAAAATACTAAATCCAGAGTCCCTGCGCGGGTCTGTTTTTGTATACAGGTCGCCAACAATGTTTGAAACGTTTGGCTTGAGAAGACCTGTCCCGATAATAATCAGTCCCATACTAATAAAGAGCGCTGTTGCTCCGCTTGGCAAAGCCAAAATCACGTGGCCGAGCATAATAAAAACTCCGCCATAAAAGACCGTACTGGACGAACCAAATACTCGGTCGGCGAGCCATCCGCCAATCACTCCTGACATATAGACAAGCGCACCATAGACAGACATGATCGAATTGGCTGTCGTCTGGTCAAAGCCTAGACCGCCTTTTGTCACCTCTGTGTACATATAATAAATAAGCAGTGCACGCATGCCATAATAGGAGAAACGCTCCCAAAATTCAGTGAAAAACAGTGTGTAAAGTCCTTTAGGATGTCCAAAAAACCCTTTTTGAGGAACACTTTTAACAATTTTATCGTGATCAATTGTAGACATGGCATAGATCCTTTCTTAAAAAAAGAGATATGAGAAAAATGATATTCTTGTATAGTTCTTGTGTCAATATAAAACTATTCTAAAACAGGAAAATGTTAGTTCAATAGGCGTAAAGACTCAAAAAAATGAAAAATTCTTTGAAGTGAAAATTATCGGAAAGTTATTCCAAAAGAATTTATTTAAAATTTGAAGGAATGTACAAGCAAACCTTTACCACATGCATAGGATGACAAGAGAACATGTGTGAAAAGGAGTGATTAGGTTGGGGGAATTGAATGAAGCTGATCTAAGAAAACCTGTTGTCAATGTACTAGATTTTGGTGTAATTGCTGACGGGAAAACGGATTGCACAGCTAAGCTCAATGAATGTTTAGAGTGGACAAAAGCACAGGGATATTCCCATATCTGGCTGCCGAGCGGCACATATTTAATCGATGCGGTGTACAGAGGTGATCCATTTTTTCCTTTCCGAGGTGCAGGTATACGGGTGCCAAGTCATATATGCATTGAGATGGCGTCAGACGCTGTAATAAAGGTGAAACCAAATGATTCATGGGGGTATGCAGCTTTTTATATAGGAAAGGTTGAGAATGTGACCATTCGAGGCGGGCGTATTGAAGGGGATCGTCATGAGCATGTATACAAGCCGCTCCCCGCTGAACGAAAAACCCATGAATGGGGCTTTGGGATATGTATTGAAGGTGCCTCCCATGTAGAGGTCAATCATGTCCAAATAAAAAATTGTACGGGAGACGGCATCATTGTCAGTCCCCACGGTTTGTTGACAGAGGGGGAACCATACTCGCCTGCTGCATCTATTAATATTTCTGGCTGCACCATCACAGATTCGAGACGCAACAATATTTCGATTACAGGATGTGATGGGGTTATTGTGGAGGACTGTCTCTTGGAAAGAGCAGGAGTAAATGGGGTCGAGCCAAGAATGGGCATTGATATTGAAGGCTATGGAGAAAATGCCGTTAATATGGAGGAGCCTTTGAATATTCAGATTCGCAACAACATCGTCAGAGGAGGTGCAGCAAGCTCCATCTATAACTTTAACGGCTATGGTGTGATCATTGAAGGCAATCATACAGATAGCAGTATCTCCTATGGCTTCTCCACCGAAACGATCATTGCCAACAATTTGATTCGTGCAGTAGGAGGAGGTGTTACAAAAGCAGGGATTACGAGTTTAGGCGTCTCACTTGGCCAAACGGAAAACAATGTGATGATTATTGGCAATATGATTGAGGGGTTTGAAAAAGGAATTGATGTGAGAGGAGACAGCGTTCACATTACAGGCAATAAGATTAGTCTTTTTGAAGATGCGGCTGTGTCCGTTTATATGGCGAATCGTATTCTAATAGAAGGAAACCATATTGAATCAGGAACGAATACCGGAAAAAGAAGCGCCTCGCTGCGTATCTATCAATCGGATAGTGTCGTCTTTTCAAACAATACGGTCTACTCTGTTATCGATGCGGCCGTGGTGAGAGGAACGAATATTCTCATCCAGCACAATCAATTCAAAGAATTCAGCAGAGGAATCTGGGTGCAGGAAGGGGAAGCAGGAATCAACGGCAACCACTTTATTCAAGAAGGACACCCGGAGCTAGATTCTTCGTATACGATCAGTGTCACTGGAAATGCAAAGGCTTTCATCTGGCAGAATCGCTTTAAGCACTATCAAAACTACGCTGTATACAGCAGCACGACGGGGGCATTGGAAATTAAAGATAATTCCTTTGAAGAAACATCCTTATATGTCGTGATGTATATTAAAAATGGTTCACCACAAATTGGAGATAACCGCTTCTATTTAAATCGATCGATTGGACAGCCGACGGCGATCTTTATTGACCAGACTGCCTCAGCCCGTGTGCTGCGTAATAACATCATCAATAGATCTCCTCAAAAAGCAATTGCCGTCCGCACCGCAAATTCCACTCATTCTGTGATCGCTCACAACATGCTGGAGCGTAGTCAATTGGTGACACATACCACAGACCGGCTCATCGGAAATATTGAGATTGATACACCGTCATGAGCGTTTGAAATCCCTTATTTTGGAGGTTCAGAAGGCGGTTGACAATCCTGTAAAAAGGGCATATAGTAATAATTATTTTTCATTTTTCGCAACATTTGCCCTTTTTTTTATTAATAAAACCGATTAATTCAATCAGAAAAATGTATCTTCTAAGGACTTCGGTTTGATACATTTAGGATATAGAAAGGATGAAGAACAAGTGTCACAGCCGAAAAGGAAGCTCAAGCTAGGCGTATTCATCGCAGGAACTGGACATCACGTTGCCTCTTGGAGACATCCGAATGCAGTACCAGATGCAGCCATGAACCTAAATTATTTTAAACAATTAGCGAAAAAGGCAGAGGAAGGAAAGCTGGATTTGCTCTTTTTAGCCGACAGTTTATCCATTAATCAAACCTCTCATCCGAACGTATTAACGAGATTTGAACCGCTCACGCTGCTTTCATCTATTGCTGAGTCTACTTCAACCATTGGTTTAGCAGCAACAGCTTCCACTACATACAGTGAGCCTTTCCATATTGCAAGGCAGTTTGCCTCCCTTGATCATTTATCAGGCGGAAGAGCGGCATGGAATGTGGTCACATCTTCTATTGAAGAAACAGCGAAAAATTTTAGCGGAGAAGAGCATTTAGCACACCATAAACGATATGAGCGGGCTGAAGAGTTCGTCGAGGTCGTCAAAGGTCTCTGGGATTCTTGGGAGGAAGACGCTCTGGTCCGAAACAAGGAAACAGGAGAATTCTTCGAATCTAGTAAGCTTCATGAGCTCCAGCACAAAGGTGAGTTCTTCTCAGTCAGGGGGCCTCTCAACGTATCACGTACGCCGCAAGGGCAGCCCGTGATCATTCAAGCAGGATCTTCCGAAGATGGCCAAAAGCTTGCAGCAAAAACAGCAGAGCTCATTTTCACAGCACAAAACGATCTCGATAAAGCGAAGGAATTTTATCAAAGCTTGAAGGGGAAAGTAGAGGCTGCTGGCCGTGCTAGAGAGGACGTCAGTATCATGCCGGGTATCTTCCCGATCATTGCTGATACAGAGGAAGAAGCCCAAGCGAAATATGAAGAATTACAGGAGCTGATTGTTCCTGAGATTGGACTGAGCATTCTGCAAAATTACTTAGGCGGAATTGATCTGTCTCAGTATCCTTTAGACGGACCGCTTCCAGAGATTGATCCGAGCACGTCAAATGCGGTGAAAAGCCGTTTTGATCTCGTGATGAATATGGCGAGAAAGGATAACCTGACCATTCGCCAGCTCTATCAATCGGTTGCCGGCTCACGCGGTCATAATATTTTCATTGGAACGCCGCAGCAGCTGGCAGATGTGATGGAAACATGGCTTCGTGAAGAAGCAGCAGACGGCTTTAATGTCATGCCGCCGCTCTTGCCAGAAGGGCTGGATGTGTTCGTAGACCGCGTCGTCCCAATCCTTCAGGAACGAGGCTTATTCAAAACCGATTACACAGGACAAACCTTGCGAGAAAATCTCGGATTAACAGAGCCAAAAAATCGCTACACGACATAAGGGTGAGGTGACTAACGTTGGGATACACGTTTCGTCTGGCAACAGAGGCAGATATAGAGGCGCTGCTTGAACTGACAACAAGAGCCTACGAGCCAATTCGTGAGCTCGGCATCCAGTTTCAAGCAGCACATGCTGATTTCGCTCTCGTTCAGAATAATGTACAAAAGAATCTTTGCTATGTGATGGAAGAAAACGGAGAGCTTCTATCCACCTTATCACTCCGTATGCCTTGGGGAGAGCAGCCAGGACCGTTCGGCGTCCCTCATATCTGGTGGTTTGCCTCAGAACCAGCCGCCAAAAAAGGCACAGGCTCAGCCTTGCTGGAATGGGTGGAAACCGAAGTGCTAAGGGATACACTGAAGGTGCCGTACGTGTCGCTCGGTACAGCTGATAAGCATCCATGGCTGATAGAGATGTATGAGCGTAAAGGCTATGTCAGAGCAGGTGAAAAAGATTTAGGCAAAGGTCATATCACGGTTTATTTCAAAAAACAATTAAGATCAGATATCACACAACCATAAGAGGAAGAAGGGTTTACAAACATGAAAAACAAAAAGTGGCTAGTCGTTCTATTTGCAGCAATGCTGGCAGTTTTAGCAGCTTGCGGCGGCAACAATCAGAGTGAAGGCAAAGACGAAAAAGTGTTAAAAGTAGGCGCTACAGGACAAAGCTATCCGTTTGCTTATAAAGACAATGGCAAGCTTGTAGGATTCGATGTTGAAGTAACAGAAGCTATTGCGAAAAAGCTTGGCTATAAACTAGACTGGCAGCTGAGTGAATTCAGCGGACTGATGGGACAGCTAACGTCTGGTAAGCTCGATACCGTGTCAAACCAAGTCGCCATCACAGACGAGCGTAAACAAACATTTAACTTTACAGATACGTACGCTTACGCAGGAACACAAATCATCGTGAAAAAAGACAACAACGACATCAAAGGTCTTGACGATTTAAAAGGAAAAACAGTGGCGGCGGTTCTTGGCTCTAACCATGCTAAAAACTTAGAGAGCAAAGACCCAGACAAGAAAATTAAGATTAAAACATATGAAACGCAAGACGGCGTATTAAATGAAGTGGCAAATGGCCGCGTAGATGCTTATGTCAACGGACGCAGTGTATTACTTGCTCAAATTGAAAAAACAGGTCTGCCGCTGAAAATCGTAGGCAACCCAATTGTGTATGAAGAAGTAGGCTACCCATTTGCGAAAGATAAAAAGCATGACAAACTAAGAGAAGAATTTAACAAAGCCATCAAAGAATTGAGAGAAGACGGGACACTTAAGAAATTGTCTGAGAAATATTTCAAAGACGATGTGACAGTGCCAATTAAAAAATAACGACAGCGGCGGTGAAGAGCAGACATGAACAAAATTGATTGGCAGTATATGGTGACGGTGTTTCCGACATTGCTTCAATACTTGCCGATAACGATCTTCATGGCGATTGTCTCCATGGTATTTGCCATTATCATTGGTGTGGTATTCGCTCTCATTACGAAAAACCGGATACCTGTTTTATACCAATTTGCCAAGCTGTATATTTCTTTCTTCAGAGCGGTTCCAACCTTGGTTCAGCTCTTTCTCATTTATTTTGGTCTCCCGCAGCTATTCCCTGCGATGACCTCAATGGATGCTTTAACAGCGGTCATTATCGGATTAAGTATTAAAAACTCCGCATACTTAGCAGAAATTTTCAGAGCGGCTCTGAACTCAGTGGATGAAGGGCAGCTTGAGGCATGCTTATCTGTCGGTATGACAAGATGGCAGTCTTACGTTAGAATTATTTTCCCGCAGGCGATTAGAAATGCAATTCCAGCGACGGGGAATACCTTTATCGGTCTTTTAAAAGAAACATCTCTTGCCTTTACGATTGGTGTGGCAGAAATGTTTGCACAAGGGAAGATGATTGCATCGGCGAACTATAAATACTTTGAAACCTATTTAGCCGTAGGGATCGTGTATTGGGTGATGACGATTATTTATAGCTTCCTGCAAGACCTATTTGAACGAAAAATCAGCAAACCTTACCGGAATTAAGGAGGTGTGGACATGATCAAGCTCACCAATTTGAAGAAATCATTCGGCGACCTTGTCGTCTTAGACGGAATCAATCTCGACGTGAAAAAAGGGCAGGTTGTGGCCATTATCGGACCTTCTGGCTCCGGTAAATCCACCTTGCTGCGCTGTTTAAATTTATTAGAAACACCTGATGAAGGCACGATTGAAATTGGCGATGCGAGGCTCGATGCGTCCAAATATTCACGTAAAGAAGCCCATCACCTGCGTCAACAAACGGCCATGGTGTTTCAAAACTATAATTTATTTAAAAACAAGACGGCACTGCAAAACATAACAGAATCACTGCTTGTGACGAAAAAAATGACGAAGCAGCAGGCGAATGAAATCGGTATGAAACTGCTGAAGCAGGTAGGGTTAGAGCAAAAGGCTGACAGCTATCCAGTCACGTTATCTGGCGGACAGCAGCAGCGGATTGGGATTGCCCGCGCGTTAGCGGTTGATCCACATGCGATTTTACTGGATGAACCAACGTCAGCGCTTGATCCAGAGCTTGTCTCAGGTGTGCTTCAAGTCATTAAATCCATTGCGATTCAAGAAACAACGATGATCATCGTCACACATGAAATGGCGTTTGCAAGAGAAGTGGCAGACCATGTGATTTTCATGGCGGATGGTCATATTATCGAGCAGGGAACGCCAACTGAGCTATTTGATGAAACGAAGAATGAACGGACGAAACGATTTATCCAAAAAGAAGCAGCGGCTGAAGAAGCATAAGCTGCTTTTTATTCTTTAGAGGGGTGAGTGTCTAGTGAAATCAATAGGAAATGAAGCTTTAAACAAACGTTTGATCAACATTCGCCGAGCGCTTCATGAGCATCCAGAGCTGGCGTTTGAAGAATTTGAAACGACAAAGAAACTGCGCCGCTGGTTAGAAGAGGAAGGGATCACTGTACTTGATATCCCAGCCCTTCAAACAGGCGTTGTCTGTGAAATCAAAGGAGAACAAGAGGGGCCGACAATTGCTTTGAGAGCCGATATTGATGCACTTCCGATTGAAGAGGCATCTGGCGAACCATTTTCTTCAAAGGTACCGGGCAAAATGCATGCGTGCGGTCATGATTTCCATACAGCTTCTATTTTTGGTGCGGCTCTTTTATTAAAGGAGCGGAAACATGAGATCAAAGGAACGGTCCGTATTTTGTTCCAGCCGGCTGAGGAAGTTGCTCAAGGGGCGAAACACGTCATAGAGGCAGGCGTTTTAGATGGAGTCGATGCGATTTTCGGTATGCACAACAAGCCTGACCTGCCAGTTGGCACGATTGGCATTAG
The DNA here is from genome assembly GCF_001974945.1 of Bacillus sp. I-2. NCBI lineage: Bacteria > Bacillati > Bacillota > Bacilli > Caryophanales > Bacillaceae > Bacillus > Bacillus sp. I-2. The sequence goes on from NZ_LZRW01000043.1 coordinate 212,120, forward strand.
AGAAAAAGCATTGATGGCGAGTGTGGATCGTTTTGAAATCGATATTAAAGGAACGGGTGGCCACGCCGGTATTCCAAATCACACGGTAGACCCGATTGCCATCAGCGGGCAGATCACAAGCGCCCTTCAGCAAATCGTCAGCCGCCGCATCAGCTCCTTGCATCATGCAGTTGTCAGTATCACACGCATCCAAGGCGGTACATCATGGAATGTGATTCCCGACCGTGTTGAGATGGAAGGAACCGTTCGGACGTTTGAGCCTGAAGTAAGAGCGATGATTCCAGAGCTTATGAAACAAATCGTCAGCGGAATTGCAGAAGGATTTGGAGCAGAGGCTGAAGTGAGATGGCATCCTTATTTGCCATCTGTCATGAATGATGAGCGTCTGACAAAGGTGGTAGAAGAAACGGCTGGCTCACTTAACTTACATGTCGTGCAGGCAGAGCAGTCACCGGGCGGAGAAGATTTTGCCCTTTATCAAGAACACATTCCAGGCTTTTTTGTATGGATGGGGACTGGTGGTACGAAGGAGTGGCATCACCCTGCGTTTACATTAAATGAAGACGCACTTCCAATTTCCGCTGCCTTCTTTGCTGAGCTTGCCGTTCGGGCATTGGAGTCTCGATCATGGAATTAACAAAACATCTGGCAGAAGCAGTGCTTTCTGCTGATCCGCTGCAGGATGAGCGGGCCATTCAAATGGCTAGAAATGGCCTGTTAGACGCTGCGGCATCAGCGTTTGCTGCGAAAGAGGATGAAGGGCTTCAGCAGCTGATGCAGCTTATTGAACAGGAAGGCGGAGCCGCTCAGATTCCTGTCATTGGACAAGGGAAGAAGGTGAGCCGCCAATCTGCAGCCATGCTGAACGGCTACCTCATCCATGCCCTGGATTATGATGATGTGCACTCAGATGTGAGAGGACATCCGAGCGCGGTCATCATTCCAGCGCTGCTATCACAGCTGACAGAAGGCAAAGGGTATGGCGATCGGTTTTTAGCTGCCTACATCACAGGTGTTGAAGTGATGGCAAGACTTGGCGAATCCATCGGCAAGGCGCATTATGAGCGGGGCTGGCATAATACAGGAACACTCGGAGCCATTGCGGCAGTGTGTGCGATTGGCTATTTGAAACAAGTCTCGCAGGAAGAACTGACGAAAGCAATCGGCTTTGCCGGAGCGCAATCAGCCGGAATGCGAAAGCAGTTTGGCTCTGATATGAAACCATTACAAGCCGGCTTAGCTGCTAAAACAGCCGTTTGGTCTATGGATTTAGCTTGTTCAGGTTTTGGCGGGAATGACTCGGTTCTTGATGGCGCGCTTGGTTTCTTTTCACTCTATGGAGATCTGGAACTTGCGAAAAGCCGTTTGCTAGAGGGTTATGGTTCTACATGGCGTATCGTTTCGCCGGGGCTGTGGTTCAAAGTATATCCATTTTGCTCAGCTGCCCACCATGCAGCAGATGCAATCCAATCCTTAATGAAAGAGCGGTCTTTCTTGCCGGAGCAGGTAAAACAGGTCAATGTCATATTCCCGCCAGGCGGAGATGCAGCGCTTATTGAGCGGACACCTTTAACCGGGGAAGAAGGACGATTCAGTGTCGAATACGTCATCGCACTTGCAGTGTTTGAACAGACGCTTACGCTGGATGCCTTTACGAAAAAAACCATTCCATTAGACATGCGGACATGGATGAAGCGGGTAAGCAGAGGATATGATCAAACGACAGAACCCCATCCCGACGCTGTTCCAAAAGGACGCTTTACGATTGTGAAGCTCACCTTATCTGACGGCACCACCATTAGCAAGCGGGTTGATATTCCGCAGGGAGCACCAGGCTGTGCGTTATCGAAAGAAGACATCATACAAAAGTTAAGCAGCGTCACAAGCGCATCACAGGCACAGCAGATTTTACAGGCGGTTGAAGAGGAAAACGACACTGCTTATTTGAAGTTGCTGGCATGATAAAAAAGCTCATCGACAGGGGACTGACCCCAAAAGATGAGCTTTTTTAATCCATCTTTTAACTGTCAGGATGCGTGACACATGAGTTTAAAAACCATAAATGACACTGTCCTTCTCTTGATATTTTGTCACGTCATGTTGAATCATATCTTCAACTAACATCTTGACCATCTTCTGCAATGCCATCATATAAAAAACCTCATGTGATTCACCGCAGTATTAGTTCTTTCAAAAAGTATGAATAAAAGATGACCAAACGATGATAAGTTTTTAAAAACAGTGGAATCCAATTGAGATTTGAAAGGGAACATGTAAAATAAAGCTACATAAAGAAAAACAATGGTAGCAGCGGAGGCTGATCATGAAAATATTAATGATTGAAGATAATCAGAGCGTTTGTACAATGACGGATATGTTTTTTCAACGAGAGGGATTTCAAGCGGAATTCGTTCATGATGGATTAGAAGGATTGAATCGCTTTAAGCAAGAGGAGGATTGGGATCTGCTCATTTTAGATGTCATGCTTCCTTCGATGGATGGTCTGACTATTTGTCAAAAGGTGCGCCAGATCAGTGACATTCCGATTATCATGCTGACAGCCAAGGAAACCGAATCTGATCAGGTACTTGGTTTTGATCTTGGGGCAGATGATTATGTGACCAAGCCCTTTAGTCCACTAACCTTGATGGCAAGAATTAAAGCGGTGAAACGACGCTTTGCTCATACAACTACTCAAGAAAAGGTGAATGAGGGCGAACGGCTGGAGACAGCACATTTTCAGTTGGATAAGAAAACGAGGGAAGTTTTTCTGGATGGAGAGCGAATAGAGAACCTCACACCGAAAGAATACGATCTGCTGTGCTTTTTTATTCAGCATCCTCGGCAAGTATTTTCACGAGAACAATTGCTTGAGCAAATTTGGGGATACCAATTTTATGGAGATGAACGAACGGTAGATGTTCATATTAAACGGCTGCGCCAAAAAATTGGGGACGGGCCTAAGCCCTTTTTGTATACAGTATGGGGCGTAGGGTATAAGTTCGATGAAGATTAAATATTTTTATCAGCTGCTGATCAGCCATCTTGGGTTATTGCTCATCGCCATTGTCATTATCAGCACCCTTTTATCTCATTTTGTGAAAGATATTGCCTATCAAAACAAAGTGAATGAAATGAGCTCCTATGGGAATGAAATCTTGCAAGATTATAAACGACTCCCTAAAAGCGAGATGACCTTTCGTCTGCGGCCATTTGAAGATATTCTTTCGACGAGACAAATTCGTTTTTTCGTGTTTGATGAAAAAGGAGATATTCTGTCTCAGCAGCAAGAGATGCCGCCGCATGAAGTATTATTGACAAAGGATTTATGGGCCAAACTCTCAAAAGGAGAGCAAATCATTGTGAAGCGAAGTGATTCACGCCGCCTTGATCAAGAGGCATCACTTGTGGCGCTCCCTGTCATGGAGGATGGAAAGCTAAAGGGCGGAGTTGTCCTTATTGCCCCGATTCAAGGCGCTGAACAGCTCATCGCCCAAATGAATCGTTATCTGTATATCATCGTATTTGTGGCGCTGACGATCACCTTTATTCTCAGCCTGTTCCTGTCTAAATTTCATGTGAACCGTATCAAAAAGCTGAGAGAGGCGACTGAAAAGATTGCGCAAGGTGATTACAACATCAAGCTTGAAAACAAACACCTTGATGAAATTGGCACACTTGGTGAGGATTTTAATATGATGGCCAAGCGTCTTCAGCAATCAAGAGAGGAAATTGATCGGCTCGAAAAGCGCAGACGCCAATTCATCGCAGATGTGTCTCACGAATTGAAAACACCGCTGACCACCATTCGAGGACTGGTGGAATGGCTGAACACTGCGGATGTGTCAGCAGAAGAGAAAGAGAAATGCTATGCCTTAATCACTGACGAGACAAAACGTATGCTGCGCCTCGTCAATGAAAATATGGATTATGAGAAAATTAGATCGAATCAAATTACCCTTCAGAAATTTCATTATCCACTCATTGACACATTTGAAGTGATGAAAGAGCAGCTGAGCCGAATCGCCGAAGAGAAAAACAATCAGCTGATCGTGGACGTTGATCCCGAGCTAAAGGTTTATGCAGATTATGACAGGCTTATTCAAATACTTGTCAATATCACAAAGAACGCCATTCAATTCACAAAAGACGGCCGTATTTACTTAAGAGGAAAACAAGAAAATCAAGAGACGATCATCGAAGTGGAAGACACAGGCATTGGCATTGCGCCAGACGAAGTCAAACACATATGGGAACGTTTTTATAAAGCGGATATCTCAAGAACGAATACACCGTATGGAGAATACGGATTGGGCTTGTCTATCGTGAAGCAGCTTGTGGACCTGCATGAAGGACATATTGATATGAAAAGTGAAAAAAACAATGGAACGACATTTACCATACGACTGCCGTTTCCAGAAGAAAAGGGCTAAAATGAAGTTCATTTTAGCCCTTTTTGGTGAATCACCACTTATTCATTTTTGGTAAACGTCAACCCAATATGAGCAAGTGCCTGCGGCAAGTCTTTCCGGATAGTGATGTCTTTAAACGATATATTGGATTGAATCGCACTTAAAGCAAGGTCTTGCTTAATACCTGTTAAAACTGCCGAAATTCCTAAAAGTCTCAGCGTTTGTGCGTAGCTGACTAAATATTGAATGCTTTGTTCATTCAGGCTTTTTGTTCCCGATACATCAATGACCAAATGAGAGAGCGACAGCCTGTAGCTTTCCTGTAAAATGGTTTCCAAAATATGCTGAGCACGTGTCTCTTCGATGTCACCAAGCAGAGGAAGCACAGCGACACCGTCAACAACTGGTACGATCGGTACAGACAATTGCCGAATTTGCCGGTTGGCACGGTCTAGTTCGAGGACATAGCTTAATAATGAAGCCATCGTTTCAAACATATATACATGCTCTTCTGTGAACTGCTTCGGCCTCAAATCAAGTCCGCAAATCGTTCCGTAGTTCGTCCCATCTGTGAAATTAATGGGAACTCCAATAAACGAGCCGCCTTGAAGATTTTTCGTAACCTCTAAGTATTTAAAACGGTCATCCTTCGAAATGTCAGGAATCACAAGTGTATCCCGATGATCGACCACAAGCTTGCAAAATGTCTTTTCGTAAGGAAGTTCTTCTCCTTCTTCAAGAAGCTGCTCGTCATGATTTAGCACCTTTACAATTTGATTGGTGTTTTGATCATTTTTAGCAATAAACAGTGTATTCACATCAATGAATTGACTCATCATGTTTAAAATACTAGTAGAAGCATCATGAAAATTGCGAAACTGTTTTAATAGTTGTTGAAGAGGCATTGTTTTAGGACTCCTTGTAGCTCCGATCATAGGCCGGAACGGATAGTTGATTTGTCTCTATCATACAAAATCAAACAAGAAATAGATACACTTTAATGCGCAAAAACACTCTGATCGTCGAGATGAAAAAAGACTGCCGATCCAAAGATCTGGCAGCCTTCTGATTAAAGAGAGACAGGGACAGTAGACATAGAGAAAAATTCCTCATACAAGGCTTGAACAGCTTCTTTTTCTTGAGCCGCTTTGACGCCAAACATCATGCTGACCTCTGAAGAGCCTTGATTGATCATTTCAATATTGACCTTCGCTTTTGACAGCGCCTTTGCCGCTCTTGCTGTTGTACCAACATTATGACGCATCGCTTCTCCTACAACCATAATCAGCGAAAGATTTCGCTCTAAAACGACCTCATCTGCATCAAGCACGAGCTTCAAACGGTCTAGCAGCTCCTCTTCAATATGCTGCTCCTCCAGCTGATCCTGCCGTAAAATAATGGTCATATCATCAATGCCAGAAGGAACATGCTCATACGTAAGCCCATACTCTTCTAGTGTTTGCAGCACCTTTCGTCCAAAACCGACTTCTCTGTTCATCAAATATTTACTAATGTAAATGCTGCAAAATCCATTGTCTGAGGCGATTCCAACAACAGGTCCATTTGTATGGTCCCGCTGATTTACGATTTTTGTCCCTTTTGCCGACGGGTTGTTGGTGTTTTTAATCTGAACCGGAATGCCTGCACGGAAGGCAGGAATAAGTGCTTCATCATGGAACACAGAAAAACCAGCATAGGACAGCTCGCGCATTTCCCGGTATGTCAGCTCTGTAATCTCTTTTGGTTCATGAACGATCGTTGGATTGACGGCATAGACAGCATCGACATCTGTAAAGTTTTCATATACATCTGCCTTCAAACCGTTCGCCAAAATGGAGCCGGTAATATCGGAGCCGCTTCGCGAAAAGGTGACGATGTCTCCCGCGAGACTAAAGCCAAAAAAGCCAGGGAATATAATAATGCCAGAGCGCTCTCTTAATTTGTACAAATGATCATAAGACTCCGGCAGAACTTGCGCTTGGCCAGGCTCATCGCTCACAAACAAACCAGCTTCCTTTGGATTCACATAATGAGCTTCCACACCTTGGTGGCGGAAATAGGCGGCAATGAGCTTAGCGTTATTGTCTTCACCGCTTGCTTTAATGGCATCAAGATAGCACTCAGGGCGGGATGAATCAGCCTGTAATAATGTGTCTAGATCTTGCCTGATGGTATCGATAATGTCTTGACCTAATCCGAGTTCATCCGCTATTGAGGCATACCTCTCGATGACTGCTTCCTTTAAATCATGTGCTTCGCCTAAACGTAAATATTGTTCACCGCAGCTAATTAATAAATCGGTGACCTTTGTATCCGTTGAATGCCGTTTTCCTGGTGCGGAAACAACGACTGCTTTTCGAGCTGGATCTGCTGTTACAATGTCAAATACCTTTTGCAGCTGCTTGCCAGAGGCAAGTGAACTGCCACCAAATTTAACGACCTTCAATGCATACATCTCCTATAGTAAAAATTTTCTCACAAATTGAATAGTTCCTATTATCAACTCTTTTCCTTAAATTATCAAGGTTTTTCTTCACTAGAAATACAAATGTTTTTATAGAGAGGACAATATTGTGTGAGTATATGAAAAAAGAGCCGGCCATATGCCGAGCTCTTTTTCTTATGAAGAAGACGAGGAGGAAGATAGCTCCTGCTTCATTACTTTATTCTCACGTTTTTTTTCCTTTAAGAAAAAGGAGAGGACGAGTCCAATGACCGCAATCAGACCAGAAATGAAGAATGACGTATTCATTCCATGAACGGCCGATTTTAATGGATTGGATAATTCTGCATTTGCAGCAGAGCTGCTCATGATGGAAACAAGCACAGCCGTTCCAATGGAACCGCCTATTTGTCTCATCGTGTTATTCATCGCTGTTCCATGAGGGATCAAATGAGGCGGTAAAGAGTTAATACCTGCGGTTGTCAGCGGCATCATGATCATCCCAACCCCAATTAACCGAAGCGTGTAGGCGACCGTAATGAGGGCGATCGATGAATCAAGGGTGAGCAGCATAAATGGCAGGGTGGTAACGGTGAGTATCGTAAATCCGCCTAATGCCAGCCCTTTTCCGCCGACTTTATCAAAAATCCGTCCAATAATCGGTGACAGGAGTCCCATGAAGAGAGCACCTGGCAATAAGATAAGCCCTGTATCAAGTGCAGACAGCCCTCTGACATTCTGCGTATAAAGCGGGAGAATCGTCTCTGTCCCAATTAATAAAGCAAAGACAAGCATGCCGAGGAAGGTTGTTAAGCTAAAGATCGCAAATTTAAATACGCCAAACTCCAGCATCGGTCTTGTTAAGTTCGACTGGCGCAGGATAAAGAAGAACAAGCTCACGGCGCCTACAATCAGCGAAATGAGAACAGTCGCACTCGTCCATCCATACGTGCCGACACTAGAAAATCCGTAAAGCAGCCCGCCGAAACCGAACGACGACAAGATGACAGATAAGACATCAATACGTGTTTCTCTTTGCTGCGTCACATTTTTCATTAAGAAAAAAGCAAGAATGAGATCAATGATACCGATTGGCAGAACAATATAGAACAAGAACTTCCAGCTGAAGGAATCAACAATCCAGCCGCCAAGTGTTGGCCCAAGCGCAGGTGCGAACGAAATGACAAGTCCGACCATGCCCATTGCCTGCCCGCGTTTTTCTTTCGGGAAAATGGTTAAAAAGATCGTTTGCATCAGCGGCATTAAAATCCCTGCACCGGCTGCCTGTACGATACGCGCTGCAAGTAACACCGGGAAATTCGTTGCAAATGAAGCAAGAATTGTACCGGCTGTAAAGATGCTAAGTGCCGTTAAAACTAAAGAACGGCTTGAAAATTTCTCAATGAGGAAAGCCGTAATGGGGATGAGAATCCCGTTTGTCAGCATAAAGGCTGTTGTAAGCCACTGTCCTTTGCTGACCTCAATATTGAAATCTTCCATGATATGCGGGATCGCTGGAATGAGAAGCGTTTGGTTTAAAATCGCAACGAATGCCCCAACGAGGAAAATCCCAACAATCACAGATCGATTATACGATGTAGTAGATTGGTTCATGTTATCCCTTCTTTATCTATAAAATGATGCTTTTCAGCTGTGACACGTTTTGTGATAAAACGCTGTTTTTGCCTAAATAATCGAGCAGTGAGCTGACCAAAAAGGTTCTCGGTTCATCCTTTGATAATTCTTGATTGAGCAGCTCATACGCAGAGAGGAGATCGTCTTTTTCTTCTCCGTTTGACAGTGCGTGAAGCTCTTGTTTGATCTTCGTTAAGTACGAGATGACAAGTTTTTCTTCATCATATCCGTCCTGTGAGGAAAACAAATAAGAGTCCATGAGCTGATCTGTTAACACAGGCTCAATTGAGCAAGGCTTTTTCGATACACGGTCCATCACACCGATGATCATCTCGGCAGCATTTTCTAATTTGATGTTCTTGTGCTCAATCGCCAGCATTAAGATGAATTCTCTCATTAATCCATTGAGAACAATCACGAGATCCCAGACATAAGGAGCGACAGATTCACCATATGTGCTCAAAATTATGTCTCTGTGCCGCTGCATGATAATGGAGCGTGTCTCGCGTAAGTGTTTAATGACAATAGGCGAATGCTGAGAAAAAGCTTCAAAAGACAGCATGTTCAAAAATTTATGATTCTCTTTAAACTCTTCAAGCTCAAGCTTGATCTTCTTTGTGAATTTTTCCTTTTTGGACAGCGTCGTTTCTGAATGAATGATGCGAGAAATCTCTCTCATTTTGCGCTGATTGTATTTAATCAGTTCTAGTAGAAGAGCTTCCTTTGAATCAAACAGTTTATAAATAGACGCTTTTGATATTTTACAGGCATCGGCAATTGACTGCATGGAGACACTCATATAGCCTTTTTGAGAAAATAATTTCTTTGAAACCCGCAAAATCTCTTCTTGCTTTTCGTTCATCTTCAATAAGTCCCTTCCGAATCGGCAAAACCATATGGTCACAATGGAAACCGAGTGGTCACTTTTGCTATGATAACAAAACCAATGACCCATGACAAGAAAATGAACTTAAAAAATACCCGTCTGTGACAAGTATTTTATCCTTCCGCATGTGCGGTATATATATTTTTGTTTTGCCGTGAAGTTCGGCGATCAAAATGGGTTCCTTCCCTTCAGACAGTCTCATGAATAATGGACGTTTGTGAAGTCATATCGTTACTTGACTAGTCAGCTCCAGGTGAATGAGATTGTGTGTAAGCACAAAATACGATACATTTATCGTATGACGAATCCAAACCATCCAAACAAAGAAGATATGAGACTGATTTCTGTGCTGCACGCATTGGCTGATCCAATCCGGTTAGAAATTGTCCGCTGCTTAGCGGAAGCGGGGGAGAGGACATGCGGCACGTATGAGATGAATATTGCCAAATCCACGCTTTCCCATCACTTTAAAGTGCTGAGGGAGGCAGGCGTCGTGAAAGTGAGAATTGACGGGAAGCACCGTTACTATTCTTTAAGAAAAGAAGACATCGAGACCGCTTTTCCTGGACTCGTGTCATCGATTCTAGCTATAGATAAAAAGCGGTGGTAAGCCAGCTGTCTGTGAAGAGCAGCTGGCTGTTTTATTTCCCCAAAATGGCGTCATACAGCCGTTTCACTGCCGGCTGAATATCCTCTTGCTTCATATGTGAGAAGCCGAGGACGAGCGGAACAAAGCCTGGCTGATGCCCCGGCAATTGCTCATCAAGGGTAAAACGATCCATTCCGTACATTTTCAGCCTTCTTTCTTTCGCTCGCTGTAAAATCTCATGCTGCGTTCGATTTGAGCGGAACTCTGCAATAAAATGAAGACCGGCATTTTCTCCAATAATCCGCACATTGTCAGCAAAAATCGTATTGAGCTCTTCAATGAGCTGCTTCCGTTTTTCCTCATATAAACCATTCATTCTTTTAATATGCCGTTGATACGCCCCATCTTTTATAAAATGAAGAAGGGTGTATTGTGTAAAAAGATTAGCTGTTTGAATGAAAAAATGCTGTTCCTCCTTATAGCGTCTCAATAAATGCTGAGGCAGCACCATATAGCTTAGCCGCAAGCCGGGCAGCAATGATTTTGAAAAGGTGCCCATATAAATGACTTTGTCATATCGGTCGAGACTTTGCAGCGCCGGAATGCTGTCTGTGCCATATTTAAATTCACTGTCATAATCATCCTCAATGATATAACGGTCTGGCTGATCAGCTGCCCAGTTTAACAGCTGAATACGCCGGGAAATCGGCATAATCACCCCTGTTGGAAATTGATGTGAAGGGGTAATGATCAACACATTTGGCTGTTTCTTATGAATGTCGCTCATCCGCACACCTTTTTGGTCAATGCCAATCGTTTCAATTTGGTGATGATTGTTTTTCAGCATTTGATAAAGCCGGCGGTAGCCAGGGTTTTCTAACCCATATATTTGATCGGCCGGAAGAATGCTTGATAACGAATGAATCAGTGACTGTGTGCCTGCACTTAAAATGAGCTGTTCCGGATAGCATTTGACCCCTCGTGCAAGTCCGATCAGCCGGGCAATCGTTTCCCGGAGTTCATACACACCTTGTGGATGCGGAAGCTCACCAAAGGCTTCTTGGTGGAGATGGATCGCCTTTTGTTCACTTTTCAGCCAGCTTTTAAATGGAAAGTTCGCTGTATCGACGGAGATATGTGAAAAGGAATACCAGTCGTCTCGTGCAATCGGTTCTTCCTTTAAATCTACAGGAAGAGAAGAGGGTTTCAGCTGACCAGATTCATGAAATGTTTCTAGTGATTCCACGAAAAAACCTTTGCGTTCAACCGAATATAAATATCCCTCAGCAAGCAGCTGCTGATAGGCGCCATTCACTGAATTAACGCTGACGTTTAATGTATCGGCTAACTCTCGTTTGGACGGTAATTGATCATGCGGCTGCAGGTTGCGGTTTAAGATTTCTTCTTTGATTTTCATATAAATTTGATGATAAATATATCCGTTTTGTCCTGTTTGATCTAGTTGAATTGTCAGCATCTCACCATTCCATCCTCTCTGGTACCATGAAAAAAATGATATTGGTACTTTCTATCATACCAAAAAATATTCAGAATAATAAAAAAGGATATAAAGGGGATGGATGACAATGAGTCAAACGACAACAAACCGTTTTTCAACCGAAGAATGGCAGGGGAAAAGAGATCAATACGTCGCAAGAGGCGTGAGTAATGGCAACCGTCATCTTGCAGCGAAGGGGAAAGGAGCCGAGCTGTTCGATATTGATGGGAAACGATTTATCGATTTTGCAGGCGCCATTGGCACATTAAACGTAGGACATTCACATCCAAAGGTCGTAGAAGCGGTCAAAGCACAGGCAGAGAACCTGATTCACCCAGGATTCAACGTGATGATGTACGAATCGTATATCGAATTGGCAGAGAAGCTGTGTCATCTCACACCAGGGGATCATGATAAGAAAGCCATTTTTCTTAATTCAGGTGCAGAAGCTGTTGAAAATGCGGTGAAAATTGCACGTAAATATACGAAAAGACAGGCTGTTGTGTCGTTTACAAGAGGTTTTCACGGCAGAACGAATATGACAATGAGCATGACGAGCAAGGTCAAGCCATATAAATTTGGCTTCGGGCCATTCGCATCTGAGGTGTACCAAGCACCGTACCCTTATTACTATCAAAAACCAGAAGGATTAAGCGATGCAGCCTACGATGAGTACATCATTGATCAATTCAATCAATTCTTCGTCGCTGCCGTTGCACCAGAAACCGTTGCGTGTGTGGTCATGGAGCCAGTCCAAGGGGAGGGCGGATTCATTGTGCCATCGAAGCGCTTCGTTCAGCATGTTGCTTCCTTCTGTCAGCAGCACGGGATTGTTTTTGTTGCAGATGAAATCCAAACAGGCTTTGCAAGAACAGGGAAATATTTTGCGATTGAGCACTTTGATGTGGTGCCGGACTTAATCACCGTATCAAAATCTCTTGCTGCGGGGCTGCCGCTAAGCGGTGTCGTCGGTAGAAAAGAACTGCTTGATGCGGCAGATCCAGGGGAGCTCGGGGGTACATATGCAGGAAGTCCGTTAGGCTGTGTGGCAGCACTGGCTGTTCTTGATATCATTGAAACAGAACAACTGAATCAACGATCTGAGCACATTGGACAAGTCATTGAGGACAAAGCAAATGAATGGAGAAAGGCGTATCCATTCATTGGGGAAGTCCGCCGGTTAGGGGCAATGGCGGCGATTGAAATTGTGGAAGATCAAACAACGCGTACACCAGATAAAAAAACAGCCGCAGCGATTGCAGCATATGCAAACGAGCACGGACTGCTCTTATTAACGGCAGGGATTAATGGGAATATCATTCGCTTCTTAACACCACTCGTCATCACAGATGAGCTGCTTCACGAAGGACTAGGGATCATCGAGGACGCCTTCAAAGCACGCTAAACAACAAAGGGGGATGGTTGTATGCAAAATCAACAAATGGCAAAAACCATGTCGCAGTCTGACGTACTGTTTTTGTCCATTGGTGCAATGCTTGGCTGGGGCTGGGTTGTACTTTCGGGAGATTGGATTTTAACAGCTGGATTTTTAGGCAGTGTGATTGCTTTCGTTATAGGCGGTATTCTCGTCATCTTTATTGGACTTACGTATGCCGAGCTTTCATCTGCAATTCCAGAGACAGGCGGAGGGCTCGTCTTTGTCCAGCGGGCATTTGGGATGAAAGCAGCGTTCGTCTCAGCGTGGGGCGTATTATTTGGTTATGTGTCTGTGATTACGTTTGAAGCTGTCGCCTTGCCGACCGTCATTGATTATGTGATTCCAACACAGCATGTTGGTTTCTTATGGAATATAGGGGGATGGGACGTTTATTTCACGTGGGTATTGATTGGATCTGGTGGTGCATTGTTTTTAACAGCGCTGAATTACATTGGGGCGAAGCCTGCTGCCATTTTTCAGTCCGTGTTCACAGTGGCGATTATTCTGACAGGTTTTCTCCTTTTAGGCGGCGCAACATTTAATGGAGATTTTGCAAACCTTGAGCCGATGTTTCAAGGCGGGGTTGGCGGTCTTATGGCGGTGTTAGTCATGATTCCCTTTTTATTCGTTGGGTTTGATGTCATTCCGCAAGTAGCGGCGGAGATTAACGCACCAAAAAAAATCATTGGGAGAATCTTGATTATCTCCATCGTGAGCGCGGTCATTTTTTATCTGCTTATTGTCTTTGGGGTAGCAGCTGGGCTGTCAAAAGGACAGCTTGAAGCCTCTTCATTAGCGACAGCAGATGCGATGGTACAGCTTCTCGGTCATCAAGCATTTGGAACAGTGCTGGTTATTGGCGGTGTAGCAGGGATTGTGACGAGCTGGAATGCTTTTATTATCGGTGCAAGCCGTATTCTATATGCTATGGCGGAAAGAGGTATGATTTCCAAATGGTTTGCGTATATTCATCCAAAGTATAAAACACCGACAAATGCCATTTTATTTCTTGGAGCTTTAGCTTTTTTCGCTCCATTATTAGGGCGTCCTGCCCTCGTATGGATTGTCAATGCGGGCGGTGTCGGAATCATCGTCGGGTACTTAATCGTGTCCATTGCCTTTATGAGGCTTCGCAAAACAGAACCTGAGCTGGAGCGTCCATACAGCATTAAATATTGGCGGACGACAGGTGTTTTAGCCATCGGACTGAGTCTTCTTTTCCTTTCATTTTACTTTCCAGGAATGCCGGCCTCCTTATCGTGGCCAGCTGAATGGATATTGCTTTTAGGTTGGGTACTCATTGGGTATATACTATATGTAATGAATCCAAGAACGAAGGAGACGGTAGAGCATGACAAACGAACTCAAAGTGTATAATCCTGCAACAGGAGAAGAAATTGCTTCAGTTGCTCAGCATACAAAAGAACAGATCGAAGACGCAATTTCCCGTTCACACAAAGCATTCAAATCATGGGCAAAAACGTCAGCGCATGAACGTGCCAATATCATTCGCAAGTGGTTTGATCTGATGATTGAGCATAAAGAAAGGCTTGCGAAAATCATCACAGAAGAAAACGGAAAGCCGTATCAAGAAGCATTAGGAGAAATCGTCTATGCGGCTGGTTATATTGAATGGTACGCAGAAGAAGCAAAGCGAATCTACGGCAGAACCATCCCGTCACATACGACGAACAAACGCCTTTTCGTCACAAAACAGCCAGTTGGTCCGGTTGCTGCCATTACTCCGTGGAATTTCCCTGCGGCGATGATTACGAGAAAGGCAGCTCCTGCGCTTGCAGCAGGCTGTACGTTTATTGTAAAACCTGCTGAAGACACTCCGCTGACAGCCATTGAACTAGTAAAATTAGGTCATGAAGCTGGCATTCCAGAGGATGCACTGCAATGGGTTGTGGGAGACGGCAAAGAAGTGGGTGAAATCTTCACAGATAGTCCATTGATTCGAAAAATCACGTTTACAGGCTCAACGCCCGTCGGAAAGCATTTGATCAAAAACAGTGCCAGCACAGTCAAACACGTATCAATGGAGCTTGGCGGTCATGCTCCGCTCATCGTAGACAAGGATGCGAATCTTGAACTAGCTGTCAAACAGGCAGTGGCATCTAAGTTCCGGAATGCAGGACAAACCTGTGTCTGTGCCAACCGCTTAATTGTGCATGAAGACATTCATGAAGCATTTGCGCAAAGCTTCAGTAAAGAAGTAGAAAAGCTGAAAGTAGGAAATGGCTTTGAAGAAGGCACATCTATTGGACCAATTATCAATAAGCGCGGCTTTGATAAAATTGTCGGTCAAATTCAAGATGCAGTGGATAAAGGGGCGAAAGTTCTTGTCGGCGGCGATACGCATTTCGACGATGACAAGTCGTATTATTTTGTCCAGCCAACGGTTCTTACACATGTGGATCCTTCGATGAACATCATGCATGAAGAGACCTTTGGTCCAGTGGCACCAATTACGACATTCAAAACGTTAGACGAGGCAATTGAATTAGCCAACAATACACCTTTTGGCCTTGCAGCTTATTTCTTTACAGAAAATTATCGGAACGGACTCTACATTTCAGAACATCTCGATTATGGGATTATTGGCTGGAATGATGGCGGTCCATCGGCTGTTCAAGCACCTTTTGGCGGTATGAAAGAGAGCGGAATTGGCCGAGAAGGCGGCATCGAAGGGATCGAACCTTATTTAGAAACAAAATATGTATCGATTGGTTTAGACGAATAAACGTGAAAAAGACTGTCAGAGGAATCTCGGCAGTCTTTTTTATGTTAAACAGCCGGCGGGAAAAGCTGATCCACCGTTTCTTTCGTTTCTTTCAGAATTTCATGTATGTAATCTGCAGATGCCTGCTCCATGCTGCTGAACAAAAGCCGTTCTACAGGCTGAACGCCAATAAAATTGAAGACTTCAGTATCAGTTGTCATGTGATGAGAGGAGCTGAAGACCTTATTGGAATCAAGAAAAGTCCTCGGTGCATCGTGTGTGTTGATAATGACACCTTTTTTGTGCCGAAGCAGATTTTCAATTTCTCCATCCTCATTGGTCTGATAAGCAAAACCTTCAGAAAAGACGCGCTCTACATATCCTTTTAGCATGGCCGGCAAGCCGGTCCACCATATTGGAAAAATAAACGTCAACACATCCGCTTGCTGAATCAGTGTCTGCTCTCTTTGAATGGCAATCGGGACATCCCCGCATTTGATGGCAGCCTTTTCTGCAATGGTGAGCTCTGGCGAAAAACCTAGGGCATAGACATCACGAACAGTCACTTTATGACCATTGTTCAATAGAGTGCTCACAACAAGATCTAATAAGGTTTGATTTAAACTTTGCTGGGGATGAGCAAATATGATTACATGGTTCATCTCATAGCCTCCTATGTGGTCATCTGTCTCATTATGTCACGCGGTATTATCCTGTTCAATCCTATATTGGTAATAACAAGTTGGGAAAATGGAAAATAATTGATTCGTCATAAAAGAAAAAGCGATCGTTTCTCAGAAAACGATCGCTCATACAGCCTTTATTTTTTTCTAAAAGCAAGTCCAAGTGCAATCAGTGCCACGACTAGAGCAGCAATGGACAACCCAAGCACAAGTGGTGAGGAAGAAGAGGAAGCTGTTTCAGATGCCTTTTCTTCTTTTGGTTTTTCTTGACCATGTGAATCCGTTACCGTATTAGATGCGACAATGTTTGTGATGGAATGCGGCTTGTCAGCATCTTTATCGCCAGTCCATTCAACGACCGTTCCATCCTTATAATATTGATACGCATCCCATGCAGCTTCACCTGCTTTTTCAGGATTTTTCGCTACAAAAACGAATTGCTGGAACTGTCCAGCAAGCACACCTTTACCCGTTGCTTCCCAAGTCACTCTTGTCACCTTGCCATCTTTTTCTTCAGTTGAAGTTTTCCAGCCAGGTACTGGCTCGTATTGTTGGAATTCTACGCCTTTAGGCATTGTGACGACAACTTTAGTCGTCGGACTGTCACTTTCAGAAGGAACTTTCAAAGTATAAGTTTCCCACGCATTTGTCGCAGATGTATCAGGCTTGACTGTCACGTGCGCACTCACAGGAATGGCCAATAAAAATGAAGCGAGAAGCATTGGTAATAAAGCTTTAACATATTTTTTCATATCATATGAACTCCTTTTAGTTTCTTCTAATAAATGTGGTATCGATATTTTCAAAAGAACCGGTTAATGCATGGATTTCAATTTTCCAAGTACCCTTTTCATTTAATAAGAGATTTTCAGCAGAGAAATGACCATTTTTTAATCGTTTCAGCTGAAATTCACTCGGTTTCTCTTCACCGAATAAGGCGACTTTATGGATCTTGGCTGTCACAGATTGAATATCAGTGATCGTTTCTCCATTCTTCTTTGTAAATGCCACTTCGAACGAGTTTTTCCCCGGGGCATTCGGGGTAATGCTCAAGGACACAATGTCACGATGCTCGACCTGATTTGCGCCAAAGAAGGGCTCAGGTGCAGGCGGAGGAGGGCTCGGAATATTGGTAAAGACAGCCGTTAATAACAAAATGGCGATCCCGATCACCCATTCAGCTCGTAAGGAAACGCTGCGTTTCTGCTTCTTTTCCCATCTCAGCATCAAGTAATGCATCAGCCCAAGAAGGCCCATGATGATAAATAAACCAAGCTTGATTAAAAAGGTGCGTCCGTATGCAGATTGGAAAAGAGCGTCAAACGATTGCAAAATAAAGATGGCATTCACAAATCCTGAGAACACAATGAGTCCAACAGAGAGCAGTGCCCAAGGATGAAATGCTGCTAGCGTACTCCGTATGAGCGGCTGATCTTCATTTGGCAGTTTCTTCATCAATAGAAGGACAATGGCTGTTAAACCACCGACCCAAATTGAAGCAGAGACGAGATGGATGAAATCAAGTGATGTTGTGAGTATTTTATTGTCTGTTGCGGCTGGATGTCCGATTTGTGCTTTCACCCAAAGGAGCACTGTGAATAGAAGCAGTGGAAACATCCAAACCCGAAAAGAAGAGAAGTCCCCTTTTCTTACCGCCACAATCGTCCAGATGGTGAGAAGAACAAATGACGCCATAAGCATCATCCACAGACTACCGCCAGAAGTGGACGCAATCGTTTCTTGTAAAAGCGAAGGCTGAAATGCCCCCCAAAAGGACACGTCTGCCGCTGATTTTGTCTGAATCGGCAGCTGGAACACAAGTGCTCCGCCCATCATGATCAATGACAATGTCAAAAGCCGCTGCATTCGTTTCGCCAATACAGGTGAAATCGCAGTCTTAAACCAAAGCAGTCCAAACAAAATGGTCCCAAGGAATAAGCTGAATGACGTATAAAGAAAGGCTTTATCAATAGTTGAGGCCACATCAATGGATTCATCCGTTTGACCTTGCTCTAATTGGTCAAAACCGCCAGCCGCTTTTCCAATACTAAACGGAATCATGCCAGAGACAGAGTGTCCGTCCGCTGATACCGCATTCCACTGAATGGTGTAAATTCCTTTTGGTAAATTCTTTTTTAAAGCCGCTTCCATGATCTTTTGATCTTTAATGACCGTATCTCCTTTATCCACACGATCACCTTTTGCATTTAGCACCTTAATGGCATGAAATCCGCTCTCAATTCCTTCACTAAATGTGATCGAGACTGAAGGAGGCTGCTGATCCAGCTCTTCATTTGCCGCTGGGTTTGAGCTCACGACGTATGCGTGAGCAAATGCTACCTTTGGAATGAAAAAAGCGAACATGACCATAAGAAGCAGAAGCCACTTACTATTTTTAAACAAGATGAATAACCGCCTTTCTACCTATGAAAATGTCTCATGTATCAGAAAGAAAGCGGCAGTAAACTGTGAGTCACAGAAAAAACCGCTCTTCCTATTGTGCCGCCCACTCTAAAAGGTAAACGAAACAAACAGCAAGATGGTTCACTTTTTCTGTGTCATGTCTGCGCAGACATTTCTTAATTGAATAGGTTTGATCAATTATAAGCCTATTCGATTTAAGAAGAGGAAACAAGAAGAGAGCATTTGAAAGTTGTGAAATTCCCATGAATTTTGCGTCAAAACAATGGCAGATCAACCTTTTTACCCGTTTTGTATTAGGATCTGAGAGTGATTTCACATCATTTTTCAATTTTGTCACACACTATGTGACAAAGTGACATTTAGTTTCAATTGAAGAGAACGTGAAAGCGTTTTACGATAGGCATAAGGGCTTCACTGAATATTGTTCTTATATCTTTTGACCTATAAAGCCCTAAATAAAGGGAGAGAAGAAAGGAGTTTTCATAGATGCAGGAAAAAAGCGGATTTCGCGTAAAAGTACAGCGCTTCGGAAGCTATTTAAGCGGTATGATCATGCCGAATATTGGAGCTTTTATCGCTTGGGGACTCATCACCGCATTGTTCATTCCAAGTGGTTATTTTCCAAATGAACAATTAAATACACTAGTTGGTCCAATGATCAACTACTTGCTGCCGCTCTTAATCGGTTACACAGGCGGGAAGCTCGTATATGACCATCGAGGCGGGGTACTCGGTGCAACCGCTACGATAGGGGTTATTGTCGGTTCGGACATCCCAATGTTTCTAGGCGCAATGATCATGGGCCCGCTTGGCGGTTATCTCATTAAGAAAATCGACCAGCTGTTTAAAGACCGAATCAGATCAGGCTTTGAAATGCTGATTAATAATTTTAGTGCAGGTATACTAGGTGCCATTTTAGTCGCCATTGCTTTCTACGCCATCGGTCCAGTGGTACTAGGCCTGAATAAAGCCCTTGCGGCAGGTGTAGATATCATTGTCAATGCGCATTTACTTCCGCTGGCAAGTATCTTCATTGAACCAGCGAAAGTATTGTTCTTAAACAATGCAATTAACCAAGGGATTTTAGGTCCATTAGGAGTAGAGCAAGCGGCGAAGACAGGCCAGTCCGTTCTGTTCTTGCTTGAAACAAACCCTGGACCAGGTCTCGGTGTTCTTCTAGCTTACATGTTCTTTGGAAGAGGGACGGCAAAGCAGTCTGCACCGGGTGCGATTGTCATTCAATTCTTAGGGGGAATCCATGAGATTTACTTCCCATACATCTTAATGAAGCCAAAGCTCATTTTAGCGGTTATTGCTGGGGGAGCGAGCGGCGTTCTGACCTTTACACTGTTAAATGCAGGCTTAAAGGCTGTGCCGTCACCAGGAAGTATCATCGCTCTGATGCTCATGTCACCAAAAGGCGGCCACCTTGCCGTTCTAGCAGGTGTTGTCGTGGCAGCGGTCGTATCGTTCCTTGTCGCTTCTGTCATTTTGAAAGCGTCTAAAGCAGTGGACGAAGACTTAACAGCAGCAACTGAAAAAATGCAAGACATGAAAGGCAAGAAAAGTGCAGCAGCAGCTGCTCTTACAGCACAAAAAGAAGGTGCTGAAGCAAGCGAGCAAGCAGCATCTCCAGATGAAATCAATCCAGATAACGTGAACAAAATCATCTTTGCCTGTGATGCAGGAATGGGCTCAAGTGCGATGGGCGCATCCGTCTTAAAGAATAAAGTCAAAAAGGCAGAGCTTGATATTGATGTAACAAATACATCCATCAGCAACCTCCCAGATGATGCCGATGTGGTCTTTACTCATAAAGATTTAACAGATAGAGCCAAGGCAAAACTGCCAGGAGCTGTTCATATCTCAGTTGATAATTTCTTAAACAGCCCGAAATACGATGAGCTGATTGAGAAATTGAAAAAATAACATGATGAAACGGGTTGAGTCCAATTTTTCCTAATTGAACTCCCCGTTTTGGTTGTTTTCTGATTTTCCATTCTAAAAAAGGTGTGTGATCTTTCATGAAACAAGTACTTTCAAAAGACAATATTTTTCTAAACGAACAAGCCGGCTCTAAAGAAGAAGCCATTAAAAAAGCGGGCGAAGTCTTAGTGGCAAACGGTTATGTCACGAGTGATTATGTGGACAAAATGTTTGAAAGAGAAAATATTTCTTCTACATTTATGGGCAACGGAATTGCCATTCCTCATGGAACAGAGGATGCGAAAGCGGCTGTTCTTCATTCAGGAATTTCCATTATCCAAATTCCAGATGGCGTTGAATATGGCGAGGGGAATATTGTCAAAGTTGTATTTGGTATCGCTGGTAAAAACAATGAACATCTCGATATTCTTTCTCAAATTGCGATTGTCTGTTCAGAGGAAGAAAACGTAGAGCGTATCATTCATGCAAAGGATCAGGATGAACTGATTGCCATCTTTAACGAGGTGAACTAACATGAAGGCACTTCATTTTGGAGCAGGAAATATTGGCAGAGGATTTATCGGATCTTTGTTAAAAGCATCAGGCTTTGAGCTCGTTTTTACCGATGTAAATGAAGCGGTGATCAACGAGCTGAATGAAAAAGGAGAATACACAGTAGAACTTGCAGCACCAGGGCAGCAGCAAGAAGTGGTTGGTCCTGTGTCAGCCATCAATTCCGCAAAAGATCCAGCCGCATTAACAGAGGCAGTTGCAACAGCTGATCTCATTACAACAGCTGTTGGACCAGCTGTTTTGAACATCATTGCTTCATCGATTGCTGAAGGTTTAAAACAGAAAAAGACTGATCATATCATCAACATTGTGGCGTGTGAAAATATGATTGGCGGCAGCTCTCATTTAAAGGAAGCCGTTTTCTCTCATTTAACAGCTGATGAACAAGAAGCGCTGTCACACACAGTTGGTTTTCCAAACGCTGCGGTTGACCGCATTGTCCCCATTCAGCACCATGAGGACATTTTGAAAGTATCAGTCGAGCCATTTTTCGAGTGGGTCATTGATGAGACAGGCTTTATTGGAGACGTTCCTCAGATCGATGGAGCGACCTTTGTCCAAGATTTGACGCCTTATATTGAGCGTAAGCTCTTTACTGTCAACACAGGACATGCACTAGCTGCTTATGTCGGGTACGAGAAAGGCGTGCAAACGATTAAAGAAGCTGTCGATACACCAGAGATTCGTCAAGTGGTAGAAGGTGCACTTCACGAAACGGGCAGTTATTTAATCGACACATATGGTTTTCAAAAAGAAGAACATGATGCGTATATCCAAAAAATCATCAAACGATTTGAAAATGCCTTTATCTCTGATGAAGTCACGCGCGTCGCACGTTCCCCGCTTAGAAAGCTTGGAGCAAATGACCGTTTAATCGGTCCAGCGAAAAAAATCAGACAGCCACAGTATTTAGTAAAAGGAATCGTGGCAGCTTTGGCTTACGATTTTACTGAAGACGAAGAAGCTGTTCGTCTGCAGGCATTACGAAAAGAAAAAGGCATTGAAGGTGTGCTGAAAGAGGTATGTGGACTCTCGCCAGCAGACGATCTTTATCAAGCCATTCTTAAAGAAGCAGCTCATTAATCAGAAAATCCCTTTCCAATGTGCGAAAGGGATTTTTTCTATGACTTTTTTAATACTTTTTCCTGCTTGACGATATATAAAGTAAGGGGGAATTTGTACATGAAAAAGAAAGCGTTTGCGTCAAGAAGTGTCTTTTTTCAATTAATGTCTGCCATTATCGTGATCACGATTTTAACGGGCGGACTTGTTGGAACAACGGGTTATTTTTTAGCGAAACACGTATTAATTGATGCAGGGAAAGCAGATTTAAAGCACATCGTCAGCGGAGCAATGGCCACACTTGAACAGTTGAATGACCGTGTGGAGAAAAAAGAACTGACGCTTGAGCAGGCGCAAGAACAAGCCCGGCTTTACTTGAGTGGACCCAAAAATGACAACGGGAAGGGATACCAATCTCAAAAATCAGATTTTATCTATAAAAATAAAGGCTATCTGATCGCATATGGCACTGACTATTCAACCCAGGTCCATCCGGTCAACGACATCGGCGTCATTCCAGATAACACGACCAATCGTCAAAAAATGGTCGCTGGCGCCAATGCAAAAGGCGAGGATGCACACTATGTGACCTATATGGATAAGGACGATGCAACCGGCGAAGAAAAAGAAAAGCTCGCCTATATGAGCCAGTTTACGCCGTGGAATTGGAGTGTAGGTATCGCTGTCTTCCAGGACGAATTTTATAAAGAATTAGAGCAGATGAAGCTCTATATTATTCTCATTACAGCAGGTGTCGCCCTTCTGAGTCTAGGCGTCTTTTATTTAGCTGCTCGAGGAAAAGTCAGACTGCTGAAGCAAGTCACTGCTGCTTCAAAGGAAATTGCGGCGGGGAATATTGAACGCACGAACTTAAAGGAAACAACGGATGAAATCGGACAGCTGGCAAAAGGCTTTAACCATATGTCAGGAGAGCTCAGAACGCTGGTGAGCGGTTTACAGGAAACGAGCAGTCAGCTTGTTGAATCAGCGACAGATTTATCGGCGATATCTGAAGAAACCTCAGCCAGCAGTGAAGAAATTGGACGAGCCATTGGAGACATTTCGACTGGAACACTTCATCAAGCATCTGATCTTGAAGAAGCCAATCAACAAATGACCCAGTTTAATCAATCTATTGAGAATGTCAAAGAACAGAGTGATCAAATTAAACGGATTTCTGACCAATCGAGTCAATCATCACAGCAGGGTCAGCAAATCTTACAGCAATTAAAACAATCAAATGAACAATCGATTCAGGCGTCTCAAGGCATTAGAGCAGGAATCGAGCAGTTAAGTACAAAAGTACAGGATATTTCTCAAATCACAGATACGATTGAAAGCATTTCAAATGAGACGAATTTACTGGCACTGAATGCAAGTATTGAGGCAGCACGGGCGGGAGAGCATGGCAAAGGCTTCTCAGTTGTGGCGAGTGAAGTGCGGAATTTAGCTGAACAGACAAAACAATCAGCCGTCCAAATTCAGCAAATGATTCAAGGCATTAAAGAAGAAACGACGGCAACAGCGGGCATCATGTCGAGCACAATGGATCGTTTTGCCGAGCTGGATGAAGCGGTGCATGCAACAGAACATGAATTCAATGCCATCTCTACGTTGATTTCACAAACCATCGTTGAAACAAACGCGATGGCAAAAGAGCTGAATACACTGCTGGAGCAAAACGACCTCATCACAAAAGCCATGCACGGCGCAGCACATGTTTCTCAAGAAAATGCTGCGGCGATCGAAGAAATCACTGCATCCACAGACGAACAAGTGACAGCCATTTCTAATGTGGCTAAAGCAGCAGAAAGACTCAATGAGCTTAGCATGCGATTGAATCAGGACATTGCGCGTTATCGTCTATAAATCATTTTGACGATGTATCACTTGTCAGGTACGATGAAGTTAATCAAAACCTTGCTCACGCAATCAAAAGGAGTGTTCCGGTCATGAAAAAGAAGATATTGATGTTCTTACCTTGTGGCTATGGATACTCCACTGCTGTTTTCTTTGAAGGTAGATAGAAATTGGTGAAGTCTGTCTACAAAACGAAGAAACTAGTAGAAAAATAAACGTGAGTGAGGGACATAACATGGAAAAAATCACGAGAAAAAACCCAGAAAGTATGCCGAAACCTGTTGGTCATTACAGTCATATCACAAGGGTGCCAAAGGGTGCGGGTTTATTTGTTACATCGGGTCAGGTAGGGACAGATATAGATGGGCAGATCCCATCAAGCTTAAACGACCAAGTAACGAATACGTTTGAAAACATTAAAAAAATCCTTGAATCAGAAGGATTGAATGAAGAACATGTGATCAAGGTCAATATATGGGCAACAGAAGAAATCGACTGGGACCAACTATATCCTCAGTGGGATACGATCTTTAAAACAGCTTACCCATCAATGACGGTTGCTTATGTATCAGCTTTAGGATGGCCGGAGCTGAAAATTGAAATTGAATTATGGTGTGCGGATATATGATTCAAAAAAAGAACAGTGGAAACTGTTCTTTCAAATTGTTGACAAAGGGCTAAAATGATCTTTATTTTAGCCCTTTGTCTTCTTTTTTTCAGCGTGATAGAAAACCTTTGAAGTCTAGGAAGGACGAGTACCGGCGCGGAGCGAATTTGACATTTGTGAGCACCGGAACGCAGACCTGATACCGAATGCGAGGGTTTGTCTACACGCTGAGCCGCCTTGTAATCCATCCAGCAAGGAACGTAAAGACGGTATAGACGATGACCCAAATGAGAAAGGATTCATTCCCGTCAATATAAGTGAACATGAAGATCATGCTCGCTAACAGCACAATCAAAGTAGGCATCCAAACATTCTTTAAAAAGAGCGTGCCCAAAATGCCAATCAGCACAGAGATAATAGGAAAGCCAAATACAATGAATAGAATAAAAACAGCCATATTGCGAACTCCTTTTAACAAGTGTTTACATCAAAACATAAAAGACCGAAGCAGCCATGTGTGGAAGTGCAAAAATCATCACAAGAAAAGCCGTATCAAGACGCCACATGCGGTGTTCTTTTGTTTCAGAATGATAGGCTGCTCGTGTCTCTTCTCCACTTGTCCAAGCACCCATTAGCACCCCAGACATCACGACCCCAATAATAGAAATCCCGCCGCTGACAAACCCAATCCATTCAAGGTGCTGCAATAGGATAGAAGCGCTGCAAATCACAATCATTGAGCAAACACCGGCGAAAAAGGCATGTTTTTTTCTCATTCTGGTTCACTCCCTTCACAGCCAATTAGGAGACCGCATCACATATTTCAATGAAATGACCATCAGGATCAGACACATAAGCGACTGTTTGACCCCATGGTTTTTTTGCAGGTTCTTTGATGATCGGAACCCCTTTTTCCTTCATTGATGCAATCGTTTGCGCCACTTCATCCACAACAAAGCCAATCTCAAACGTGTGAGACGCTTGATTTGCTTCAGGGACAGGCAATCCGAGTGCTTCTTTGACATCCTGTCGTGAATTAATCGATAACGTCACGTCTCCAGTGTCAAACTCAACATAGGATTCAACCCTCAATTTTATTGGGAAACCAAGTACATGCTGATAGAAATGAATACTCGCCTCCACATCGTTTACATATAGAATGGTATATTTCATTTTCATGTGAAAAGCTCCTCTCTTCATATACGTGTCAAAAACGGAAAGGTTTCCCATTCATTGTACCATATAGGATATAAGATATATTTCATGCCAAAAAAATCAAAATAATTAGCTCGATAGTCTTGAAAAACAAAAAGTGGTGACATATGATAAAAATGTAAAATTAGAAAAAATAGGGGGATCTTACATGTTGAAAAAAATCATGGTGGCTGTCTTGTCTTTAGGTCTTTTACTAAGCTTTACACAAGTCGACACCCACACAGCAGATGCAAAAACGGTCAAGTCTTACAAAAACTGCAAAGCGCTGAACAAAGTATATAAAGGCGGCGTAGCAAAAAGCAAAAACACGAAAAACAAAGGCGGAAAAACAAAGTACAAGCCTTATGTATCAAAAGCACTTTATCAAAAAAATATGCGGCTTGACCGCGATAAAGACGGCATTGCGTGTGAACGCTAAGCACCTGTGAAAAGACCTGTCACAAGGTCTTTTTTCTATGGGATCAAACTCGTCCCTTTGTGCCAGCTTCATCTTTATATTAAAATAAAGATAGTTTCAAAAATCGATACAAAGTGGGGTACTCAATTTGTCAACACAAGCTCATAAGAAAGACATCCGATTGATTGCCATTGATATGGATGGCACGCTGTTAAACAGTGAGCACATCATTCCAGAGGAAAATAAACAAGCCATTAAAGAGGCTGAAGCAAAAGGGGTCCATGTGGTCATTAGCACAGGGCGGACACTGATGACATGCCGAGAGCTGGTTGAGCCGCTCAAGTTATCGTCTTACCTTGTGACAGCAAACGGAAGTGAAATCTGGGATTCAAACTTCCAGCTGATCGAACGAGATCTGCTGCATCCTGATCACGTCCAAATGATGTGGGATTTAAAAAATAGGTACGAAACCGATTACTGGGCTTCGACTGTGGATAAGGTGTGGAGAGGTGAATTCCCTGAACGAATTCATGACCATGAATGGCTGAAATTTGGCTTTGATATTCATGATGATGACGTTCGTGAGGAAGTACTCAATACATTGAAAACAAATAAGCATCTAGAGATCACAAACTCAAGTCCAACGAATATCGAAGTGAATGCAGCCGGCATTAACAAAGCGGCAGCTCTTGCAAAAGTAGCAGAACGCATTGGCTGTACGATGGACAACGTCATGTCACTTGGCGACAGCCTCAATGATATAGCCATGATTCAAGAAGCCGGATTAGGCATTGCCATGGGAAATGCGCAGGAAGTGGTGAAAGAGGCCGCTGATTGGATTACAGCGCCTAATACAGAACACGGCGTGGCAAAAGCCATCCAACATTGGGTGCTGTCTAAATAAGGTGCATATCATTACAAAAAAAGTGAGAGGATTTTGCCTCTCGCTTTTTTTGTTTTCTCCTAGTTCTATTGTTATGTTTTCTGCCAATTTCATGTGCAGTCTATTCAAAGTTGGTATAATCAATATAAATTCGAATATTCGGACTTTATATTCCGTATTTCGGAACAATAAGGAGGGATTCTATGTATCAAGTGGATATCAACTGTGATTTGGGAGAAAGCTTTGGTCAATACACAATCGGTGCAGATGAACAAATCTTAGAATATGTCACCTCAGCCAACATTGCTTGCGGTTTTCATGCAGGAGATCCAACGGTCATGAGAAAGACAGTTAGAATGGCACTGGATAAAGGGGTTAAAATTGGTGCACATCCAGGTTTGCAAGATTTGGCCGGCTTTGGCAGACGTCCAATGGCTATCTCCGCAGAGGAAGCCTATGATCTTGTCATCTATCAAATTGGCGCTCTATCAGCCTTTCTCAAGGCCGAGGGCGGCACGATGCAGCATGTCAAACCACACGGCGCCCTCTACAACATGGCAGCTAAAAATAATGAATTATCTGAATCGATTGCGCAGGCTGTATATGATGTGGACCCAAACCTTGTGTTATTTGGTCTGTCAGGCAGTGAACTTGCGTTAGCAGGTGAACGAATAGGTCTGCAAGTGGCACATGAAGTTTTTTCTGATCGGACGTATCAAACAGACGGGACGCTGACATCGCGCCGCGAACCACATGCACTCATTAAAGAGGATGAACGGGCCGTCCAGCAGGTTGTTCGTATGGTGCGAGAAGGCAGGGTTCGTACAGTTCAAGGAGAAGATATCGAGCTCAAAGCAGATACGGTTTGCATTCACGGAGACGGCAGTCATGCGCTTCAATTTGCGAAGATCATTACAGCAAAGCTAAAAGAAGCCGGCATCCATCTGAAGGCCTTTCAATAAAAATCGTCATCAAAGGGGGAAACAGCATGAAAACAGAGAAAGTCAAACAAATGAAGGCACCAAAGGGGAATCGGTCTATGCTGATGGGCGCAGCCTTTTTAATGGCGACGTCCGCGATCGGACCGGGATTTTTAACACAAACAACCGTCTTCACACAGCAGCTTGCGGCTAGCTTTGGATTTGTCATTTTGATCTCAATTTTATTAGATATTTTTGCACAAACAAATGTATGGCGCATCATTGCCGTGTCAGAAAAACGAGGTCAGGATATCGCAAATATGGTGCTCCCGGGTCTCGGCTATGTGCTGGCCTTTTTGATTGTCATTGGAGGACTTGCCTTTAACATCGGAAATATCGCTGGAGCTGGTCTCGGTTTCCAGGTGATCTTCGGAGTCGATCCGCGAATCGGCGCAGGGATCAGTGCTGTGATTGCCATTCTTATCTTTGTGATCAAAGAGGCTGGGAAAGCGATGGATCGTTTCACACAGGCAGCTGGTTTTGTCATGATTGGCCTGATGCTGTATGTGGCGATTTCAACAGCGCCGCCAGTTGGAGAAGCGGCCGTGAGAACATTTGTCCCAGAGACGATTGATATTTTATCCATTGTGACACTTGTGGGCGGAACGGTAGGCGGCTATATCGTCTTTGCTGGCGGGCATCGCTTGCTGGATGCAGGTATTAAGGGGAAGGAAGCACTGCCGCAAGTGACGAAAAGCTCTATTTTCGGTGTTTTAATTACATCTGTCATGCGTGTAGCACTCTTTCTTGCCGTATTAGGGGTTGTTTCAAAAGGCTTGCAGATTGATCCATCCAACCCGCCTGCCTCTGTTTTTCAATTAGCTTCAGGAAATATCGGCTATAAAATGTTCGGGATTATTATGTGGGCTGCGGCGATTACGTCTGTCATTGGAGCAGCATACACATCTGTTTCTTTCTTCAAAACCTTCTCACCAAAAATTGAGCAAAACCAGCGTGGCATTATCATTGGTTTTATTGCTCTTTCAACCCTTTGTTTTATCACGATCGGAAGACCTGTGAACATCTTGATATTAGTTGGAGCAATCAATGCATTGATTTTGCCGCTCGCCCTTGGCACTTTACTCGTTGCGGCGTATAAGAAAGACATTGTTGGAGATTATCGTCATCCATTCTTTTTGACAGTGACTGGTGCATTTGTTGTGGTCATTATGGCGATGATGGGCGGCTATACCATCATGAATGAAATCCCTAAACTATGGAGCTGATCCAGATGAATACTTATCAAACATATGAGCCATCACAGATGAGAGAATTGATTCGCGAAAAAAAGATCACAGGACCAACGGCTGGCTTTGCAGAAGGGTTTGCTCAAGCCAATTTAATGATTGTCAAAAAGGAACTTGCCTTTGATTTTCTTTTGTTTTGTCAGCGGAATCCGGCTGCATGTCCCTTGCTTGATGTACTGGACCCAGGTGATCCAGTGCCAAGACGGTCGGCGCCTCAAGCGGATATTCGTACGGACTTTCCTAAGTACCGTATTTACCGAAAAGGGATTCTTGAAGAAGAGGTTACAGATATCACTGCTTATTGGGAGGGTGATATGGTTGCCTTTCTCATTGGATGCAGTTTTACGTTTGAGCACGCGCTTATGCTGAATGACATTCCTGTCCGCCATATTGAAGACGGTCATAACGTACCCATGTATCAAACGAATATAGCTTGTGAAAAAGCAGGAGTCTTTCACGGCCCGATGGTGGTCAGCATGAGACCCATTCCGGCGCATCAAGTCACAAGAAGTGTTCAAGTGACATCTCGATTTCCATCAGTCCATGGCGGTCCGATCCATATAGGGGACCCAGCGGTGATTGGCATTTCCGATGTGAATCAGCCTGACTTTGGAGAACCATCTGTGATCAAAGAAGGAGAGGTCCCGGTGTTTTGGGCATGTGGTGTGACGCCGCAAGCCATTGTCATGCATACAAAACCCGACATTGCGATTACTCATGCACCTGGGCATATGTTCATCACAGATCGAAGAGATCAAAAGCTCGGTGTACTGTAGAAAGAGAGGTGTCCTCAAGTGGCTTTTTCAACGATAAAAGATTCTATCACCTACCACCCGCTGGGAGATGCAGCGATCGTCATCCAAGCTGGAGCTGACATACGTGAGGAGATTCATGCACGGGTTGAGCAGCTGTTTGCATGTATTGAACAGCACCCATTTGAAGGGTATGTAGAAGCAGTTCAAGCCTTTACAAACGTGACTGTTTTTTACGAGCCTTATACCGTTCATCAATCGGCCCAGCTTCAAACACATGACCTGTCTCCGTATGAATGGGTCAAAGGCTATATTGAACAACTTCTTGAAGACAAATGGCAAGATGAAGTTCAGGTGAAGCGACGCATCGTTGACATTCCAGTCTGTTACGGGGGAGCGCTGGGCCCTGATTTAGAAGAGGTTGCCCGTATCAATGGTTTAACGCCAGAGGAAGTCGTGCGTATTCACACTGCCGGTACGTACCTTGTCTATATGGTTGGATTTGCCCCAGGGTTTCCGTTTTTAGGCGGGCTGTCTGAAAAGATCGCAGCACCACGCAGAGAAACACCAAGGATGTCCATTCCAAAAGGCTCTGTTGGTATTGCAGGAAAGCAGACAGGCGTTTATCCAATTTCCACACCCGGGGGCTGGCAGCTCATTGGACAAACCCCGCTGCCGCTTTTTCGCCCAGACGAGGAAATTCCGAGTTTATTAAAAGCAGGGGACGAGGTCAGATTTGTCCAAATGTCTGAAAAGGAATTTTTCAGCATGAAGGAGGCAGAACGTTGAGTATTCATGTCATCAAGCCAGGGATCTACACAACCATTCAAGATAAAGGGCGGCAAGGCTATCAAAAGTATGGCGTCTTAACGAGCGGCGGCATGGACCCGCTCTCACTTAGAATCGCCAACATTCTCACTGGCAACCAAGAAAATGAAGCCGTGCTGGAAGTGACGTTGATGGGGCCGGGGCCTGTGCTCACATTTGAGAGGGATCAGCTCATCGCCGTCACTGGTGCTGATGTTGAGATTGATATTGATGGAGAGCGGGCACCATTATGGAAGCCGCTCTTTGTCCGATCAGGAAGCACGATCACCTTTGGTCTTTGTAAGAGAGGCTGCCGCGTTTATCTTGCTGTGGCAGGTGGATTTGATGTGGAACCAGTCATGCAGAGCAAAAGCACCTATGTCAGAGCAGGGATCGGTGGACTGAAAGGACGACCGCTTGAAAAAGGTGACGTTCTATCCATTGGAGAGCCGTCTATCGTAGCGGATCATTTGTTTGATAGGCTAAAAAATAAAGTGAATCAGGCGGGATATGGCGCACCCGATTGGACAGTGAGTCATGATCATTTTTTACCGCTGCGGAAATCACCAGTGATTCGTGTGCTGGCAGGCAGGCATCTTTCTCATTTTCAAGAAACATCTCAAACCGCGTTTTTTGAGCAGTCTTATCAGGTCACACCCCAATCAGATCGCATGGGCTGCCGGCTAAAGGGAGAGCCGGTTCATTTAAAAGAAAAGCTGGAATTGATCTCAGAAGCTGTCGCCTTTGGATCTATTCAAATTCCACCCGATGGCCAGCCGATTATTCTGCTGGCAGATCGGCAGACGACAGGCGGATACCCGCGTATTGGAGAAGTAGCGACTGTTGATTTGCCGCTTATTGCACAGGCGATGCCTGGGGCAAAGCTGTATTTTGAACAAATAGATCATCGGGATGCAGAGCAGGCGTTATTTAAGCAAGAAGCAGAACTGAGGGAGCTGGCCGCAAGAATCAAGCTGGAAGCATTCTCGTTTAGAAAAGGTGAAGAAGATGCAAAACACAAATAAAACGGTTGTGAAATCAATGGAGATTTTGCGGCTGTTTATCGCTCACGATCAATTAACATTAAATGAAATGATCGAGCTTTCCGGTATGCCGAAAACATCTGTCCATCGTATGGCGAGCTCTTTAGCCGATATGGGACTGTTAGAAAAGCAAGAAACAGGTGTGTATCGATTAGGATTAATGTTCCTTGAATACGGTCAGCTTGTGGCGGACCGCCTTGATATTCGAAGGATTGCAAGACCATTTATGGAAAGCTTACGGGATGAAGTAGGAGAAGCTGTACAGCTCATTGTTCGTGAGGGCGACGAAGCCATTTACGTGGAAAAGATTGAAGGTACGCAGCCTGTTCGTCTCTACACCGCCGTTGGCAGACGGTCTCCCCTATATGCGGGTGCCTGTGCGAGAAGTATTCTCTCCTTTTTGCCAGAGAGCGAGAGACTTGCCTATATTGACTCAATAGAGCTGGGGAAGATCGGGATTGGGACCATCACAGATAAAGAGGTTCTAAGAAACATGCTGGAAGAATCAAATGCGCGGGGATATACGCTAAGCTATTCTGAGCTTGAAAACTATACAGCTGCGATTGGAGCTCCTATTTTCAATCATCTGGGGGAAGTGGCAGCAGGTATTAGCATTGCAGGATTTGAAGCAGGCTATCAAAAAGAACGCTTACCTTACTTAATTCAACAGGTGAAAAAAGCCGCCAGTGATATTTCGAGAGAATTAGGTTTTTCTGAACAAATAAAAAGCCAATGACCGTAAAGATCATTGGCTTTTTGCGTGCAGTTATTAGAAAGTTTTTCCTAAAGCTTTCGCACGTTCGATTGCATCTGCTTTAATTTGCTCTGCTTTCGCAGGCTCAGCATTGTGACCTTCAACGATAAGACCTTCGAAAGAAGGAATTCCGAAGAAGTTAGCGATTGTACCAAGGTAACGGTGACCTGCTTCAAGTTCAGCAGCAGGACCTTCAGAGTAGTATCCGCCACGTGCTTGGATGTGAAGAGCTTTTTTGTCTGTTAATAATCCAACAGGACCTTGCTCAGTGTATTTGAATGTTTTACCAGCTACAGCAACAGAGTCGATGTATGCTTTAAGAACTGGTGGGAATGAGAAGTTCCAAAGTGGTGAAACAAATACATATTTGTCAGCAGAAACGAATTGATCACTTAATTCGTTTAGACGAGCAACTTTCGCTTGCTCTTCAGCTGAAAGTGTATCGAAACCAGCGCCAGATTGAAGTTTGCCCCAGCCAGCGAATACATCTGCATCAATGTGAGGGATGTTTTCTTTGTACAAATCGATATGTACAACCTCGTCACTTGGATTTGCTTCCTTATAAGATTCGATAAATGCCTTAGCAGTAGCCATACTGTAAGAAACTGTTTCATCATGCGGATGTGCAGTGATGTATAAAACTTTTGCCATGTTCATTCAATCCTTTCTGTTTCGGTTATTTTTTTAGCGTATCCCAAAGGTACACTGAATATGTGGCATCTTTAATCATATTGGAATGCTATGAAAAAGATGTAACAAGCACAGTTACATGAAAACTGATATTTTCATTGTAATCACAATGTAGTTTGAAGTCAAGGTATAAAGTCTCGAAATCAAGATAAAAAGTTTGTAAATTTTTCTGGAACGCGTAAACACGCAGTTTTCAGCGCAAAAAGCCTACTCTTATTGAACAAAAAATCGTTCGATACCGCAAGTAAAGAGTTTGTAAAGGCGCTGCATCTCAAAAAAAAATGAATGCCCCTAAGTCATCTGCTACAAGCATCTGTTCTTCGAATTCGTATATATAAGAGAAGGCAGGAGAGAGTGAGGGATAAGAGTGGGACGATCCTATGTTGCGATTGGAGATTCCTTAACAGTTGGGGTGGGGGCACGTTTATTTGGCGGAGGATTTGTTCAGCGGTTTTGGTGGATGCTTGAAAAAAAGACGCATGCACCGGTCGAGCTGTCCGTATTTGCAAAATCAGGGTTAACGACTGAGCAGATTTTACAGCTCTTCAAACGGTCAGAGGTGAGACGTGCGATTGCGGCAGCTGACATCATCACCATCACAGGCTGTGGGAATGACCTTGTTCAAGCTGTTCAGCAGTATGAAGAAGGTGAAGATGAAAAGAAACTGCTGCAAGCAGTCATACATTGTCAGGCGAATTTTAGCAAGATGATTCAAGAAATTGCTCAAATTAAAAGAGGACAGCATCAGCCCTACTACGTGTATTTCATGAATTTATATAACCCATTTCCAGAAATACCAATAGCCGGGCGGTGGCTTCAGCAATATAATCAACAGCTTCGTTTGCTTGCTGCGAATCCACATGTAGAAGTTGTGGATGTGTACCGGGCGTTTGAAGGACATGAAAGAGCCTACTTATCGATTGATCAATTTCACCCGAATCCTAAGGGGTATGAAGCGATGGCAGAAGCATTGTTTAAAGCATACTGTAAACAGCTGTAATCCGTGGGATTGCAGTTTTTTTCATCCTTTTCAATATATGACGGTTTCGATATGATAAAAGAAACGAAGGTGAAAGAGGTGTACAGGCATGGAGGAAATCAGTGCGTTTTTTCAAAAGATGACAGGAACGGCTTATGAAGTAGGAAAACAGCAGGCTGTCTGGCTTAAGGAGAACCCGTTGCTAAAGACACAATATATTCGAACAGAACCGGTAACACAACAGGCTGTGAAAGAAACGAAGCAGCTGATCCGTCCCTTTCTTCCTCAATTAGATGAAGAGATTGCTGGGTTATGTGATGAAATGCAATTAGATGAGCGTTATTTGACCATTTTCTATTCATCTCATCTTCAGCCAGGCTGTTCCCACTGTGTGAGGCAAGGGAATATGGCGGCAGGCCAACAAACGGTCATGCTGCGTAACTATGATTTCTCTCCGATTTTTGATGATATGCGTCTTGTGACGACACATGTGAAAGGCTCGGCATATCATACAGGCTCGTCGCTGCTGTTGTTTGGCAGATCTGATGGAATGAATGAGCATGGTCTTGCAGTGACTTTCTCTGCTTGCGGTCCGCCGGTTGGCAATGAACCCGGTTTAAAGCCTCCAGCAGTCGCCGGTTTGCAGGTGTATCATGTGATTCGCTCTGTTCTGGAATCCTGTTCAACGGTCGAGGAAGCCATTCGCTCTATCGAGGAAATGCCCGTTGCCTCAAATGTTCATATCATGCTTGCCGATCGAAAAGGAAAGGCGGCTGTGATTGAAATCATTGATGGTCAAAAAAGGGTGAGAAAACCGAAGAGAGGTTATATTGCTGCAACGAATCATCCGGTAGCTGCTCAAACAGCAAAAGGGATGACCAAACATCATTCTGTTGTCAGATACGATATGTTAATGGAAGCTTTAAAAGAGCAACGATCAAGTGATTCTCTTGTGAAACTGTTCCAGACAGAATATCCTGATGGTCTGACTGTGCACAATTATGATGAGCTGTTTGGAACGATGCGAACCGTCATGTTCCGTCCAGAAGAAGGCACAATCGATTATTGCTTTGGCTCTCCAGTATACAATCCGACTTATTCTTTAAAAGCCGGGGGTTCACTGCCTTTTCAAGAACGAAAGGTTCAATTTCATCAAAAGGATTATGGACCTTCATTTTGGAGAAGTGTCTGATGATCCCTTGTTTATATTTTGTCACAGCCGCTGTGCCAAATTCAGATCAACTTAAGATTGCATCGCTCATTGAAAGCGTTTTATATTAAGGTGTGACAATAGACCTATTTATACAGAAGGAGGCATTTCATGTACATAACGGCACGAGAACAGAAAGTCATTAAATACATCATTCAGCAAAATCGTTATGTCACCATTCGTGAGATAGCCGATTCTGTTCAGGTGAGTACTAGAACGATCCATAGAGAACTAAAATCCATTAAACCAATATTAAAAGATTATCATCTTTCATTAGATAAACAGCCGGGGAAAGGTTTGAAGGCAGTCGGCGAACAGGAGGATAAACAGCGGCTTCTTGCTCATATGTCAAATGAGGATCAAATCGAATATAGTTCAGATGAACGAAAACTCTTAATCCTATGTGCGCTACTTGAAGCGAAGGAACCGGTGAAATTATACACACTCGCAGCTGACTTGCAGGTAACAAATGCGACGATCAGCTATGATTTAGATGAACTGACGGAGTGGATTGCTCCATACGGTTTGCAGCTTATCCGCAAGCGCGGGTACGGCATTGAATTAAAAGGGCCGGAGGAAGCAAAACGGAAAATTGTCGGCAATCTCATTGTTGACCGGCTCGACATTCAATTATTTTTAGAAACGATTGAAATGAATATCAAACATCGAACGAAAGCGACGGAAAAGGTGTTTGGCGTTGTCAGCAGAGGGCAGCTGCTTAAGGTAGAAAGGCTGCTCTTTCATTTGAAAGATCGACTGTCACTCTCCTTATCTGATAGTGCCTATATTGCACTTGTTGTTCACTTAACCTATGCTATCGAACGTATTCAGCTTGGGGAAACCATTCGAATGGAAGAGGAAGAGCTGCTGGAATTAAAGCGGACGAAGGAATTTGAATCATCACTTCGAATGGCAAGAGCACTTGAACGCATGTTTAATGTGGAAATTCCTGAAGCGGAGGTCGGTTATATGACCATCCATCTACGCAGTGCAAATCGCAGCTTTGGGGCAGAATACCGTATTGATGAAATTGAGCTGGATATAGCGCTGAGAACGAAAAAGCTCATTGATTTTATTTCAAATAAAACCGGCTATCATCTCAATGAAAATGATTCATTGTATGAGGGGCTCGTGTCTCATCTTGAGCCTGCCATGAACCGTCTAAAGGAAAAGATGAGAATCTATAATCCGCTCACACAACAAATAAAAAAAGACTACTTTTTGCTGTTTATGGCGATTGAAGAAGGAGTCGAGCGTTTCTTTCCAGAGATTGAATTTCCAGAGGATGAAATTGCCTTTCTTGTGCTTCACTTTGGCTCAGTGCTTGAAATCAAAAAAGAAGAAACAAAAATTCATGCGCTGGTTGTTTGCTCAAGCGGGATTGGTTCATCTAAAATGCTCGCCTCCCGGTTGAAAAAAGAACTGCCGGAGATCGCCAAATTCGATCTATCCTCCTTGATGGAGCTAAAGGAAATCGATGCATCGAGCTATGACATGATTGTCTCGACCGTTCCGATTCCATATGAGCATATCGATTACATTATGGTCAGCCCCCTTTTAAACGAGGATGATGCCATGCGTGTGAAGGCTCATATTAAACGGAAGATTCCTTATATCATCGAGAAAAAAAGAACAAAAGAATCTCCTAAAGAATTGGTGCAAGAAACTGTTGATATGATGGCGGTTGCAGAGCAGGTGACGAATTATATGTTTGTGATTCGCAGCATCTTGTCCCATTTTACCATCGAAAAAAGAAAGACGATGCCGCAGCATGATGACACCATCAGGCAACTGCTTCGTCAGCTTGAAGAGGAAGGGTTTATCATACATGCGGATGATGTAGCGGGCGGCCTTTTGGAACGTGAACAGCAAGGCGGCTTAGGCATACCTGGCACTAAATTTGCTCTTTATCATTTAAAACATACATTCATCAAGGAACCAATCTTTCATATTTACGATCTTGATCAGGCATACGAGGTTAAAAGCATGGATGGCGGGCAGCAGCAGATGTCACGAATGCTCATGATGCTTGCACCGCAAAAGCTGGGCAAGGAAGGATCAGAAATGTTTAGCCTGATCAGTTCATCCATCATTGAAAGTGAAGAAAGCATGGCGCTTTATGGACAAGGAACAAAGGAAGACATTGAACAGAAATTACATCAGCTTTTCTATCAATTTGTCAAAGAGGCAAAGTGGTAAGAAAAAGGCCGAGAGCTTAGTCGCTTCTCGGCTTTTTTGCTGTGACACAGACAGCAAGGGTGGGGCGAATTTCTTCATACTCAATAGAAAATTCGTCAAACCCTGCAAACTGCAAGTCATTT
The DNA here is from genome assembly GCF_001974945.1 of Bacillus sp. I-2. Taxonomy (NCBI): domain Bacteria; kingdom Bacillati; phylum Bacillota; class Bacilli; order Caryophanales; family Bacillaceae; genus Bacillus; species Bacillus sp. I-2. The sequence continues at coordinate 250,159 of NZ_LZRW01000043.1, forward strand.
AATATGTTTTCACCCATCTCTTTTGTCCGATTGGTATCAGCTCCTTTTTCTCTTGGTTGCATCACAATAACGAGTGTTCCGCCTGGTTTCAAGGTGTGATAAAGATTGAGTAAGCCCGTTTTTGGATCATCCCAAATCGTAAAATTGTTAACAGACAGCACTTTGTCATACTGCTCTCCGGGAAGACGTGTTTTCTCGATTTTGCCGACATACAGACGAACCTGTTTGTCTTTTGCCCGTTTGCTGACGCGGGACTGTGCTTGCTCTTGCATGGTGGAAGAAGCATCAAGCCCATCAATGTGAAGATCTTGATAATGCTTGAGCATATGTTTGATACTGTAGCCGGGTCCATAGCCAATTTCCAGAATGTTTTCACCATCTGTCAAATCTAAGTGGCGGATGGCCCACTGATTCAATGCTTTATTTTCATTTGCCATAATGAGCCCAGCAATACTTCCGAGCCAGCCTTTTGGTCTGCTAAAGGTTTTCGAAATAGTAGACAGCATGTGAGAACGCTCCTTTTTGATGATCATGTAACCGATTTTCCTCCTCTTCAAACATGCTGATTTTCGGGAACACATCAGTACAGCTTCATGATGTTTGAGTGAAAAAATGAGGTGGTAATGAAAGGATACATCAACAAATCAAGGAGGAGCTTACACATGGATTTACGTAAATATTTAACAAATGGCATTCCGCGCCAAACGCAGGATCAGCAGCCAGGCAGTGAAAGAGAAATGAATCCAGCACCGATCTTTGAGGATGAATCATATCAAGGTTCTGGCAAGCTAAAAGGAAAAGTGGCCCTGATTACAGGCGGAGATAGTGGAATTGGACGGGCAGTATCTGTTGCCTATGCAAAGGAAGGTGCACATGTCGCCATTGTATATTTAAATGAACATGAGGATGCAGAGGATACGCAAAAATGTGTAGAACAGGAAGGCGTCAAATGCTTAACGATTGCAGGAGATGTCGGTGACGAAGCCTTTTGTGAGAAAGCAGTAGAAAAAACAGTTGAAGCCTTTGGTCAATTAGACATTTTAGTAAATAATGCGGCTGAACAGCATCCGCAAGAACGTATTCAAGATATTTCGAGTGAACAGCTTCATCAAACCTTTAGAACCAACTTCTATTCCTATTTCTATTTTACGAAAAAGGCTCTGGATTATTTAAAACCGGGAAGCTCCATCATTAATACAACATCCATTAACCCATATCTGGGTAACCCAGTGCTGATTGATTATACGGCGACAAAAGGAGCCATTAACGGCTTTACGCGTTCTATGGCACAATCGCTTGTGAAAGATGGGATTCGGGTGAACGGTGTAGCGCCAGGTCCAATTTGGACGCCGCTCATTCCATCTACATTTGATGAAGACAGTGTGGAAAGCTTCGGAGCAGAAACTCCGATGGGAAGACCAGGACAGCCTGTTGAGCATGTCGGCTGCTTTGTCCTGCTGGCTTCTGACGAATCGTCTTATATGACAGGACAAACACTTCATGTCAATGGCGGTTCCTTTATGAATACATGATCTACCGCGGCACCGCCCAGCTTTGATTGGGCGGTGTTTTTAGTATTTCTTGCGATTCTTCTGCACAGATATGACAGACCATACGATAATGCCTACAACAACTGCCGCAATGACAAGTGAACTCAAATGGAACATCGTTTCATGATGCATGTTCAATTTCTCCCTTCATTGAACCTGTTTTCTATAGCATCAGCCAGAAGGTCTCTTTTTATGAAAAACACATTTCTTTGTTTAATGAATGGGCTGTCGTGGAAACCTAAGCATACGGATGAAATTTTGAAGGAGTGAAACGATATGTCTCAAGAAGAATTAAAACAAAAGGTATTAAACCTGTTAGATGAACAAAAGGTGGGAACACTAGCGACTGTTGAACAGGATAAGCCGCATACCCGCTATATGACTTTTTTTCATGAAGGTTTGACGTTATATACACCAACGAGTAAAGAAACACATAAAGCAGAAGAAATTGAAAAAAATCCGAAAGTTCATATTCTCATTGGATATTCAGGCGAAGGATTCGGTGATACGTATGCAGAGATTGCAGGCACCGCAACATTAACCGACGATCCGGAACTGATTGACCGTCTTTGGTCTGATGAGATGGAGAAATGGTTTAAAGGAAAAGAGGATCCGAATCTAGTGATTCTGAAGATTGAGCCAACCTCCATTCGTTATATGAATGAAGGAAGCCGTACTCCAGCAGAATTATCACTTTAACACTTGCGTAAGCAGGGGGAATGTGTTATAGTTTTATATTAGTGTTGAAATAAGCAAATAAATAAAGAAAGTAAACTTTCTTTTTTCTATGACATAATGAGAAGCAATAGAGCTTCTACTTGATAAGAACGAGACGCTGTCAAAGCGAACAAACTTATTCTTTTCCTTCTGCACCCGCCCCCCTATAAAAGCGGAAGAATGGAAAAAAGACGTTTTGATTTACAATTCACACTGGCACGGCTTCGGAGCCGTAAGGACGAATGAGAGGTAGGGCTTTCGTTGTCTTGTTATCCAGAACTTCCATGGCGTTTACTTTCAAACGTAGGTTCACTCGGAACACATATGACACACTGATATGATCGAATCTTAATTCATACACTCCGTAACGGAGATTAAACATTGATTATTTATTTGCATGAAAAGAGTAAGGAACAGGCTGCCATCTATTTGGCAGCCTTTTTCATTAGGGCAAACAATAGGAACCCGAAACCAATAAGCCCAAGAAAAGGGAAGATGAAGATACAAACCAATCGCATAGCGTCCGCCCCAAAAGGGTTTGACATTAACAGCAGACCGATAAATGCACAAATAATCAGAGTGAATAAAGCGAGCTTCATGATCATTTACTTCGTCCTTTCTTCTGATACTGCCAAATCCGCTCAATAAAAAAGAACATGACCGCAAACAAAATAGAAAACATGAACATGTCCAGCATTGTCACGCCTCTATTTGGGTGCACAAGACCAAACCAAACGAATTGCAGCACAAAAGAGATCGCAAAATATAGAATCAATTTTTTCATCATTGTCCTCTTTTCACTTCTTTTTTTGACCCTTAAGCCACATCAGCCAAATGATGAAGGAACCAATCACACATGAGAGCAAAGTGACAGGCGGCAAGGTGTGCCAGCTAGTCAGCAGCCCCTTTACAAAACACATATAAAAAAAGAAAATGGAAATGGATACGAGTACCCATTGCTTGAACCAGCGAGGGACACGCAGCCAAGCTGCTAGAATGATTGATGATAGCTTATCCAATGAGATAACTCCTTTTTTGAATCTGATTGGATTTTATCGTAAACAACAAAGTTTGTAAAATATGGATTTTAGAGGCTTTGATGGTATTCTTCTAGCATGAAACATTTTCGCTGTACTGACGTATAAGTGAAAGGAACCTCATGAAAGGAAGCGATCAAGTGAAAAGAGTACCAGTCATCTTCCTCAGATATATTGTCTTCTTTATTCCAGCAATCATTCTCAGTGTCTTGGTGTGGAACCATTACCAAGATGATTTATCAGATGGGAAAGTAACAGAGTATGACGTCAAAGGAATGTTTACTTTTGATGAAGGAAAACGAGTGGTGAGTGCTGTATCAAAAGACCAGCAGCTCCATTTTGCAATGTATGATCCTCAATCAGGAAAAAGAATCAGTGAATGGACCACAGAAAGTGATACGTTTCATGAAATGCTGCCATCCATTCAAGGAAACAATCTCTTACTGGCTTTAAAAAATAAAGACGGAAAGCTGTTGATCGAGAAACTAACACCAAGCGGAAAAAAGAAAGAGCTCGTTCAAAATAACCTGCAGATTCCCTCATTTTTAAAAACGAATACATACCAATGGAATGGACGGCTCGTATTTACAGGAGAAATGGAAGGCGCTGCTGCGGTCATCGGTGAGTTGAAGAATGGTCAGTTTCATGTGCACAATCTGAACGACCTAAAGCTGCCAGCAAGACCCGTTTCCATCGATGTCGTCATGAATTCTTTTAGAGGGCAGACGCCAATTCCTATATTTGAAGTAACTTTGAAAAATGATCAGAAGGCGTATGTCAGCGGAATCTCAAACGAGAAGCATCAGCTTGGGGTTTATGTCTCCAAAAACGCTGAACCGTTTAGCCTTGTAGAAGATACAGTTGAGCAGCGGCTGCAAAAAACGATTGGATCATCACAAAACTTTGCTGTCGCCGTGGAATCGGAATATCCAAAAAGGGCAAGGAAAGTGAATGCAGAGGGAAGGCTTGAAGAAGTCGTTCCAACACCAAAGCCAATTTACCAAACGAATGTGTACCAGCTTAATGAAGAAGAAGTTCTTCTGGCAGGCTCGACAGCAAAGGACGAAGCAAAAGGCAAACTGACTGGTTATATTTATAATCATCGCACGAATAAGGCGACGTCTGCCAGCAAGCTTTTGCAGTCGTTTTCATATGAATCTTTACAAAAAGAAGGGCTCTCTTTCAATAAAAATGTGAAGAGCGACTGGCTCTATTATTCATTTGACAATCAATTAACGGGTGCATTTGAGACGAAAAGCAAAGAGCTAAAGGAATTTCCTTTGCAAAAGGTCATCTCAATTGAAAACGCCAGTCCAGCCCACCAAACGTCTGTTGATACCTTTACGCAATATGTAATGAAGGGCGGACCGCTCATTCTTAACTGGGCGATATGGATCTTGATCCCGCTATTATTATTTGTGCTAGCGATCTTCCTCCCGCCGATTTTGAGACTGGTGAGGAGAAACAAGATAAAGGACAGTGTCATATTAGAAGCCAATATTGTGTCTGTTAAAGAAACGGGCACCTACATTAACGAACAGCCAGTTGTCAGCATGCGGCTTCAATTTGAATATGAAGGGCAGCGCATAGAAAAGACGGTTAAAACGGTTGTATCCTACACCCAGATACCGCAGCCGGGACAGCGTATTGTCATTCACTATGATCCGAAGAAGAAAAAGGCAATGCTCTTAAAAGAAGGTGACTTCTCGCAGCCAAGTCAGCCAAAGTTCATCAAAGGCGCTGTTTTAAGAAATATAGAATCATATGGAACCGTAGGACGAGGCACTGTCTTATCACTCACATTTGAATTGGATCAGAAAACGTATATCATTCCAATGATTCAAGCCGCTGGTTTTGAATTTACAACAGGAGAAAAAGCCAATCTCGTCGACATCAACGGCCAGCTCAAAATGGCAGCCTATGGCCATGAAGTGCGGAATCGATCGGGTAAAGATGTGACGTTAACAGGAACGATCCAGCGTGTGAAGCAATATCCAATGGCCATCCATGAACAAAAGCCTATTCAGCTTGATGTGACGGTTTCAAACGGAGATGAGTCCATCACAAAAACGGTTAGCCAGTTTATCCCTGATCATATGCAGGTCGCAGCGGGCACTCAAATCACGATCCAGACAAAGAAAGAAGAGCTGGATAGAGAAATGGGTCTCATGCAAGAGAAACAAGGAAGTGCAAAAGTGACCAATGTTGAATTTGCGGGCGTCATCGGCAATCTGCCGTTAGCGATCATTCAGGTTGAGAGAAATGGCATGATGTATGAAGTGAAACAGCCAATCGATCCAATCACTAGCGTCTTGCCTGGTGATGAATTATGGGTGGCGTATCACGACATGACGCGTCGAGCAGCCATTGTGAAATATGCATCAATATAAAAAAGCGTTCCTTTATCAGGACGCTTCAGCGTGAAGACTAAGGGCTAAAACGAATGTCGTTTTAGCCCTTTTTGATTAAGCTTTTGTATCATATTGGCGGAGCACCTTATCGTAGGCGAAGTTACCGAAAGGAATGAAAGCCGCAAAAAAACCAGCGATGGACCATTTCAAATGCCAGCGAACTTTAAAAGTCACATATGCCAAAATGAGCATATAGATGACAAACAATGCGCCATGAAGAGAGCCTACAATAGTGACTGCCATCGGAATATCCGCAAAATATTTTAGAGGCATGGCAATTAAAAGAAGGGTTAAAAGAGACATACCCTCAATAAAACCCGCCTGTCGAAGACGGCTAACACTTGTATGCATATACAAATCCTCCTGTATAAAAGCTAGTTTCTCATCTTCTAATATAAACGAAAGATCGTCTGGACATGCTGAAATCTACGAAAAATTCAAAATATGTTCATGGAATGCTTAAAAAATGGGAAAAGTCCTTTACTCTTTGTTTGTTTTAGAGAGTACTTGCTTTAAGTGCATAGCATCATGTAATAAATGCTCTGTCATTGCTTGAACCGCTTCTCTGGAGCGGCGCTCTTTTATTTCAGAATAGATGGCTGTATGCTCTCTTTGAATGGTTTCAGCACGAGCCCCGCCGCTAAAATGGAAGATGCGGCAATAGTGAATGAGTGCATTCACGTGATTTAATTGTTTGGATAAGCGGTCATTGTGACTCGCCAAAATGATTTTTTGGTGAAAGGCTTCATGTAACTGGACGATCTCTTTAGATGGCAGCTGCTGCTTGATCGCTTCGTCCGCCTGCGTGAGAACCTGCTCAATTTCATCCATTTCTCTTTGCGAGGCTTCCTTACAGGCAAGCTCAACAGCAAGTGTTTCTAAGGCCGCCCGAATTTGATAAAGCTCCTCGACATCTTTTTCTGTTAATGTATAGACGGAATAGCCTGAGCGATGATCCGCGATTAAAAGCTCGTCTTTTTCTAACAGCCTCATCGCCTCTCTTACCGGTGATCGGCTTACGCCAAATTGCTTGGCAAGCTGTGTTTCATTGATGCGCTCTCCTGGCTGAAACTGGCCATCAAATATCATTTGCTTCAGCTGTTCATAAAATTGCATGTGATACGGTGCTGGTTTTTCCAACTCGAATGAATTCATACCATCGTTCCCTCTTTTATACATCATCTTTTGTCTCATGTTATCCAAGTTCTTCCCTCTAGGCAAGCCTGCATCGAAAAGTCAATATCGTACAATCCAAGAGAAAAAGGGTGTGCTACACTAATGATCAGTTCAGTGAAAAGAGGGATCGACATGAACACACAAGAGGAACGAACTGTACATTTTGATCAGGACTTACAAATAGAGGCGTATCGCTTTCATGGCATCATGCAAAAGTTCCCGAATCATTTTCATACATATTATGTGATTGGATTTATTGAAGACGGTCAAAGACGTTTGATCTGCCAAAATCAAGAATACATCATTGAAAAGGGTGATATCCTTCTTTTCAATCCGTATGATAATCACGCATGTGAACAAATTGATCACAGGACACTCGATTATCGCTGTTTAAATATTGAAGCAGAGGTGCTGGAAAAAATCTTTCAGCACAAGCCGCATTTTAAAGCCCCTGTGTTTTCACAAAGTGAACGAACAAAGCCGTTATATGATTTACATCAAATGATCACAGAAGAAGCGCCTGCTTTGAATAAACAGGAAACCTTCTATTTCTTTATGAAACAATTGATTGAAGCCTATGCTGATACCCTAGGGGGAAAAGTATCAGCCGCACATGCCAACGAACAAAAAGTCCAAGACGTACAGCAATATATCGAAACACACCTCACGGAAAATATCTCGTTAGATGACTTAGGTGAGCTTGTGTCTATGAACAAATATTCATTGCTGCGTGCTTTTACAAAGTTCAGAGGCATCACGCCGTACCGTTATTTACAGACAGTCAGGGTGAACTATGCGAAGGAGCTTCTCGCCCAGTGAGTGAAGCCTGTAGATGCGGCTGCCTCCGCTGGATTTTCTGATCAAAGTCATTTGAGTCATTTCTTTTCAGAATTTATTGGACTCACGCCAGGGCAGTATCAGCAAATTTTTGTAAAGCAGGTAACTGCTGATGAAAAATAAACAGCTGCTTGGTCATTTGGCGGCCATGTTCACCATTTTTTTATGGGGATCTACCTTTATCTCTACCAAAATATTATTAACGGCTTTTTCTCCAACAGAGATTTTATTTTTCCGTTTTTTTATAGGGTACTTGGCTCTGATGATCATCTATCCAGTCACCATGAAGGTGCGAAGTAAAAAGCATGAAGGGATGTTTGCGCTGGCAGGTTTATGCGGTGTGGTCTTATATTACTTTTTAGAAAATGTCGCACTTACTTATACGTTCGCTTCGAATGCAGGTGTCATCAGCTCCGTTGTCCCATTCTTCTCTTTTTTATTGGCTTATTTTTTATTAAAAGATGAGCCGCTGCACAGCCGGTTTTTCATAGGCTTTTTCATCGCGATGACGGGAATCGTGCTGATTAGCATGAATGGAATGACCACGTTTCAATTGAATCCACTCGGTGATGCGTTAGCATTAACGGCCACCATCGTTTGGGCATTCTATTCCATTTTATCGAAGATGATCAACCAATATGGCTACCATATCATTCAGGTAACAAGGCGTGTTTTCTTTTACGGACTGCTATGGATGATTCCACTGATCTGGCATTTTAAAATTCGTTTAGACTGGGAACGATTGACGAATCCATCGTTTGCCTTCCACTTGCTGTTTCTAGGCTTTTTCGCATCTGCCATTTGTTTTCTGACATGGAGTTTTTCCGTGAAAACGCTCGGTGTGGTGAAATCGAGTGTGTATATTTATGGAGTGCCCCTTATTACGATGGTTATTTCAATGATCGTTCTTCATGAGAGATTGACCTTTATGTCTGCGCTTGGAACGGCACTGACCTTAGGAGGTTTGCTGCTTTCAGATAAAAAAAGTACGGGAAGAAAGAAACAGAAGCCCCGTGTGCTGATGCAGGATAAAAAGGCGCTTTGATCAAAAAAGCGTCTTTTGTCCATTGTAAGAACAGACACTCTCTAGTAAACTCGAATTAAATGGTCGACGGTCGACCGATAACGAAGGGGGAAAAATCAATGAAGCATGTTTCAATTGCAGCAATACCAGGAGACGGGGTTGGAAAGGAAGTTGTACCTGAAGCCATCCGAGTTTTGAAAGCGATATCAGATGTGCATGGCGGTCTGTCTTTCACCTTTCAGGATTTTCCGTGGAGCTGTGAATATTATTTAGAGCATGGCGAAATGATGCCAAAGGATGGATTGGAACAACTGAAAGCCTTTGACAGCATTTTCTTAGGGGCAGTCGGAGATGCCAATTTAGTGCCGGATCATGTATCGCTTTGGGGATTGCTGATTAAAATTAGACGTGAATTTGAGCAGGTGATTAACGTTAGACCTGCAAAACAGCTGAGCGGTATTCGCTCCCCGCTTGCTCGGCCAAAGGATTTCGATCTTCTTGTTGTAAGAGAAAACGGTGAAGGTGAATATAGTGAAATCGGAGGCCGCATCTATCAAGGGGAAGATCAGCTTGCCATTCAAAATGCTGTTTTCTCAAGAAAAGGGACAGAGCGAGCCATGCGCTTTGCTTTTCAATTAGCAGAAAAAAGACGAAAGCATGTGACAAGTGCAACCAAATCGAATGGAATCGTTCATACAATGCCATTTTGGGATGAAGTGTTTCAAGACGTAGCAAAGGATTATCCAGAGGTGACAGCAGACTCGCAGCACATTGATGCGCTCTCAGCCTTCTTTGTGACAAGACCAGAGAAATTTGATGTGATTGTTGCCAGCAATTTATTTGGCGATATTTTAACTGATCTTGGGGCTGCAATTATGGGAAGTATTGGCGTGGCGCCTGCCGCCAACATCAATGTGAATGGCAAATATCCATCCATGTTTGAGCCTGTACACGGATCAGCCCCAGACATTGCAGGAAAAGGAATCGCCAACCCAATCGGTCAAATTTGGACCGCTAAACTCATGCTTGATCATTTCGGTGAGGAAGAACTGGGTACACACCTGCTCGAAATCATCGAGTCAGTCACAGCAGACGGCTTTTTAACGGCAGACATCGGCGGGGCTTATCAAACACAAGAAATCACAAACGAAATCATCACGCGCTTGAAGAAATAATCCGTCATTAGAACCACATCTCCACGTCTGCTATAATAAAAGGATGGATAGAAGAAAGAGATGTGAAATCTAGTGTCAAAAACAGTTGTATTAGCAGAGAAACCTTCAGTAGGACGTGACTTAGCACGTGTACTGAAGTGTCATAAAAAAGGAAATGGTTTTTTAGAAGGAGATCAATACATTGTAACGTGGGCCCTTGGCCATTTAGTCACACTGGCTGATCCAGAAGGCTACGGAAAAGAATTTCAATCCTGGCGTTTAGAGGATTTGCCGATCATTCCAGAGCCGCTCAAGCTTGTCGTCATGAAAAAGACAGGCAAACAATTTCAAGCAGTAAAAGCACAGCTTGCAAGAAAAGATGTAAAAGACATTGTCATCGCAACAGATGCTGGACGTGAAGGGGAGCTTGTCGCAAGATGGATTCTTGAAAAAGCGCATGTGAAAAAGCCGCTAAAACGACTATGGATCTCATCTGTTACGGACAAAGCCATTCAAGAAGGCTTCAAACGACTAAAAGACGGCAGAGAATATGATAACCTGTATCGCTCAGCGGTTGCACGTGCTGAGGCAGACTGGATTGTAGGGATCAACGCAACAAGGGCGCTGACGACCAAGTTCAATGCGCAGCTTTCCTGCGGACGGGTACAAACACCAACGATTGCCATGATCGCCAAACGAGAAGAAGACATTCAGCAGTTCCAGCCGAAGCCGTTTTATGGAATGACTGCACAAGTAGATGGACTTACCTTGACGTGGCAGGATGCCAAAACAAAGCAAAACCGCACATTCCAAGAGAATGTTATAAAAGAGCGTTTGGCAGGCTGCAAAGGAAAACCAGCAGTGATCGATGCATTGAAAAAAACAGCGAAAAAAGCTTTTGCTCCAGGGCTGTACGACCTGACTGAATTGCAGCGTGATGCGCATAAACGCTACGGATTCTCAGCAAAAGAAACATTATCTACGCTTCAGCGGTTGTATGAGCAGCATAAGCTTGTGACATATCCGCGGACAGATTCACGATTTATTTCAGCGGATATCGTTCCTACATTAAAAGATCGATTAAAAGGAATGAATGTCAGACCGTACGCTCAGCATGTGAACCGCATTTTACAATCAGGCGTGAAAGCGCACAAAGGTTTCGTCAACGATGCAAAAGTGTCAGATCACCATGCGATCATTCCAACCGAGGAAGAGCTGTATCCTGGTGCATTAAGTGATAAAGAGCGTAAATTATATGATCTGATTGCCAAACGATTCCTTGCTGTACTTATGAATCCTTTTGAATACGAGGAAACAACGGTGATCGCCAAAATAGGCAGTGAAACATTCACAGCAAAAGGAAAAACCGTGCAATCAGCAGGCTGGAAAGCCGTGTACGATGAATCCTATGAAGACGAGGAATCAGCCGAAGCAGATCAGCATCTGCCTGTACTTTCCGAAGGGCAATCACTTGAAGTGCGCCAGCTGAAAGAAACAAAAGGAGAAACGAAACCTCCTGCTCGTTTTAATGAAGCAACCCTGCTATCTGCTATGGAGAACCCAGCGGCATTTATGCAGAATCAGGAAAAGGATTTAGTGAAAACCCTTGGTGAAACAGGCGGACTAGGGACAGTGGCCACAAGAGCCGATATCATTGAAAAACTGTTTAACAGCTTCTTAATTGAGAAAAAGGGCAAAGATATTTTCATCACATCGAAAGGGAAGCAGCTGCTCTCCTTAGTGCCTGAAGACTTAAAGTCTCCTGCGTTAACAGCGGAATGGGAACAAAAGCTTTCTAAAATCGCAAAAGGACAGCTGAAGGCTTCTCAATTCATGAGTGAAATGAAGTCCTATGCAAAACAAGCCGTATCTGAAATCAAACAGACGAACCAAACCTTTAAGCATGACAATGTCACTGGCACCCATTGTCCGGACTGCGGAAAACTGATGCTGAAAGTGAACGGAAAACATGGCACAATGCTCGTGTGCCAAGACCGAGAATGCGGCCACCGTAAAAATGTGGCGAAGAAAACAAACGCACGCTGCCCGAACTGTCATAAAAAGCTCGAGTTGCGCGGAGAAGGCGATGGCAAAATCTTTGCTTGTGTGTGCGGACATAGAGAAAAACTGTCTGTTTTCGAAAAACGCAAATCACAATCCAATCAAAAGAAAGCCAGTAAGCACGATGTGTCTAAATATATGAAGAAACAAAAGAAAGTGGAAGAACCAATCAATAACGCACTGGCTGAGCAATTAAAGAAATTAAAATTAGATCAATAGTAGTATAAAAACCCATGCGGAAACGCATGGGTTTTCCAATGTAATCAAGCATATCGACATATTGTTTTTCTGAAAATGGGAATGTCTATGCGAAAAGACTCGTAACTTGGTATAAAATATTTATTTAAATTTAAACAGAAACAATCTATAATAAATCGTTGGAATGCTAAGAGAACGGGAATTGAAAGGGGACACGAATGGATACACCCATACATCGCATAGGTATTGTTTTACTCATTGTTATTCTACTAGGCGGATGTACCTGGAAGCAGCAGAAGGAATCAGCTTATCCAGTATCACCACAGCCTGTATTGCCTGGAGAATATTTTATTACTCATCACCTCATGACAGATCAAGGCATGATTCGCACTTCATTTGCAGAGCAGCACATCTACTTATCTGAATCGCTTGGGCTTTGGATGGATTATCTTGTTCGGAAAAAAGACCAAAATTCGTTTGACCAACAATTTGGTGTCCTGCAAGATGAATTTTTACTAGATCATCATCTTCTCAGCTGGCAAATCGAATCTGATCAAAAAAGTAAGGCCAATGCCTTGGTTGATGATTTACGGGTAGTGGCGGCACTTCAAAAGGCAGATCGTTTATGGAAGAATGCAGCGTATCAAACCACAGCAAAAGAAATCGCACAAGCGTTAAAAGACAAAAATATGTATAGAGGCATCTTGTCCGATTATTATGATGCATCAACAAATCGAACTTCACACACAATCACACTCTCATATTTAGACCCAAAAGCAATCAAAGAATTGGAATCCCTCAAAATATTCACGAAACAAATGACGAGTAACCAATTGACCATTCTAAAACAAGCACCGAGAAAAAAAGGATTCTTTCCTAAATCCTATGACATAAAGAAAAAAGCCTATTCATTTGATCGAGAAATCAATATGATTGATCAACTCTATACGGCTCTACATGCCGATCGTGCAAAGGTGAGTACGTCCGCGATCATGAAATGGCTTAAAACGACTTTTAAAAAAGAAGGAAAGCTGTACGGTAGATATAAACTGAGCACATTGCAGCCAGCAGTGACGTATGAATCGCCTTCTGTATATGCACTGGTCATCTTGTATGCTCTTAAACGAAACGAACCGGAATTCGCAAAAGAGGTGTATGACCGCATGAAAGAATTACAAATTCAAGATCCTCTCAAGGATTATTATGGAGGGTACATGAACGAAAAAGACACACACTCATTTGACAATTTATTGCCTCTCATTGCAGAAAGGGAGCTTTTTAATGAATCGGTTATTCAGTAATACGTATCGTTTATACTATTCTCTGCTCCTCACGTTTGCAGGTCTTATTTTGTTTATGGGCTACCTTGGCGTACATGATGCAGAGAGCTTTTTGATGATTACACTGACTTTTGTCGTGTTAGGATGCGGGATTTTATTTGGCATCTTACCAGCATTAATTTTTACCTTGCTGATGCTGTTCTTTATAGGAAGCGCTATGTTCTTTACAGAGCTTGGCCACACAAACCCTTTATTTTCCAATCAAACATTGCAAGATGTGGTGATTTGGGGCGCAGCCCTCCTCTTTTTCGCGATTTCAGCAGGAAGCTTGCATGAGCGGATCAAGACGATGCGGCAAACCATTGAACAACAAAAGCAGGCGATGAAACAATTTGTGGCGATTGACTCGACCACTGGATTTGACAATGCAGAACGGATGAGGCTGGAATTGTCTGAGGAAATGAAACGGGCAGAACGTTACAAACAGCCATTCGTTTTTATCCTTCTTCACATCCATTATGCAGCAGAATTCAAATCGTTATATGGAGAAAAAGAAATGCAGCACCTATTTCAGCAATTAAGTAACAAGATTCGCGAAAGTGTCAGAGAAACCGATAAGAAATTTCGATTATCTGAAGAACGAATAGGCCTGCTGCTTACTCACACACCCGAAGAAAATGTCTCTGTCGTCCTTGAGAAGCTAAAGGATAAATTGAAAAAGCATGTGCTGTTAAACGGTCGTGAAGTCACCTTGACATTTCATGTCTGTCATTTAACAAGCAGTTCGGAGTATCGCACGCCAGAACAATTTTTAGAAGAACTAGAAAAAGAGATGATGATGAATGAACTTTAATTCTTTAATGAAATGCTGTTTGATGATTGCTCTTTTTTTGATTCTTTCGTTTCAATATATGGCTTCAGCCGACGCTCTTGCCAAGCCAGATACCCTGATCGTTTATTCGACAGAATCAGGAGAAGTGACTCCAGCAGTGCATATGCTGGATCTACTCGCCGGACATTTTTCCCAACAGACGACGATTGTATCTGATGAACATTTGGCTGAAAAGAAGATTAGTGAATTTCAGCAAGTCATCTATCTAGGGGAAATAAAGAGAACCTTACCAAAACAGACCATTCGTGTAATGAACGAAGCACAGAAGATCATAGCCATTGGATACAATGCGGACCAGCTGCGCCCATTTTCCAAGCTTACTTTTCATAAACAAGAACACACGAGTCAAATCAAATATACAGATGATAAAGCATACCGTCAGCTAGAGAAAAGGATCATTGCGTTAACGGTTCAAGGGGCAGACTTGCAAAGGAAATTTCTATTGAAGAAGCATGAAGCTGATCTTCCATTTGTGATTCAAACAAAGGAAGGTGCGGCCTATATTGGACTCTTAAATGTCGTGCAGCACAGCGAGCTTCTTGCAGAAGTGCTAGAAAAACACCTGCCTTCTTCTAATCAGCTGACCACAAAGTACTTAAGGCTTGGGAACATCAGTCCTGTCACTGACGAAAAGAAGCTGCTTGAGCTTGGACAATATGTATCCACTCGGCATATCCCGTTTCTGATAGCGGTAACCCCTGTTTGGGTGGATCGAACAACAGGCGATGAAGTGACACTGAGTGACCGCCCGAAGCTCGTAAAAGTGTTAAAACAATTGCAAAGTAATGGAGCCAGCATTATTCTTCATGGATTTAGCCGTACGTATCGAACAGAGGATTCTGGTCAGGACTTTGAGTTCTGGGATGCAAAGAATGATCAGTCCATTACGTCAAATGACCCAAAAAAAATCGAGAAGAAGCTAAGTGAAAGCCATTTTTCGAATGAAAAAGACTTCCATGCTTATACGAGATCGAATCAGCAGCAAGAAACCATCTATACAGAAGAAAAACTGACAAAAGGCATTGAGTTTCTTGCGCAGCAAGGTCTCTATCCACTGGCATTCGAGGTGCCGCATGATGCCATATCTCAACAAGGCTATGAAGTGATATCAAGGCATGTGTCCAGTCTGTTTGGACAGGTACAGCTGTCGGACCATACTTGGAAAACAGCCGGTGCTCCGCCGTTCGTGACGAAGCCCGCCATGCTTCATGGCATGACCTTATATCCTCAGCAATCAGTAGAGCCAGCGTCTGACCAAGAAGGTTCAAATATTTTAACAGAACAAAAGATTCAATCCATCCAGCATCTTCAATCAGCCGCAATCGGGCTGTCCTATGATGTGGAATCGGGAATAACTGGATTGCAGAATCTGATGACGCTGATGGATGCAATTCCTTCTAGTGAATGGCTGGATTTAAAGAAAACAAAACAAACAGTCCAAACACCACATGTACAAATCAAAACATCAGGGAATGGACATATTCAAGTAGAACAATCCAATAGAGCAGAAACCAAAACAGTTAAACGAAGCGGCATGGAAAATATGCTGCGAATTCTCACAGTCGTGGTGATGCTGTTTATTGCGGCATTTGCTTTTTACACATTGTATTTAAGGCTGACAATGAAAAAACGAATTTTTAAGGAGAGAAAATTAGGTGGCTGATGTCTTATTTTATCTTTCATTAATATTGATTTGGATCATGCTCCTATACCATATGTTTCTCATGCAGGGCGGCTTTCAGCACTACCTGACCTACGAAAAAGTGCTGCCTGAATGGACGAAACAAGGGAAAGAACTGCCGACCGTCAGCATTCTAATTCCTGCTCATAATGAAGAAGTTGTCATTCGGCAAACGCTAAAAGCAATGGTCCAGCTATCCTATCCTAAACATCTCCTTGAAATCATTGTGATTAATGACAATTCCTCTGATGGCACAGGGGACATCGTGCAGTCTTTCTGTGAGCAATATGATCATGTCCATATGATTGAAACGAAGCCGCCATTTGCAGGAAAGGGAAAATCCACTGCACTGAATGAAGGCTTAAAGGCTTCAACAGGAGAAGTTATCTGCGTATACGATGCAGATAACATGCCTGAACAAAAGGCCGTCTATCATTTGGTTCTTGGTTTATTGAATGACCCGAAGGCAGGCGCTGTTGTCGGGAAATTCAGGGTTATCAATGCAGCCAAAAATCTACTAACCAAATTTATTAATATTGAGACCATCTGCTTCCAATGGATGGCGCAGGGCGGAAGATGGAAGTGGTTTGGTATTGCGACAATACCGGGCACCAACTTCGCCATCCGCCGGCACATTTTAGAAGAGCTTGGCGGCTGGGATGTTCATGCGTTGGCTGAGGACACCGAATTAACGATTCGTGTCTATAACCTTGGCTATGTCATTCGATTCTTCCCGGCTGCGATTACATGGGAACAAGAGCCTGAGACGTGGCAGGTCTGGTGGCGGCAAAGAACGCGCTGGGCACGAGGTAATCAATATGTTGTACTCAAATTTTTAAAACAGTTTATGAAGCTGAAACGAAAACGAATGATTTTTGATTTGTTTTATTTCTTCTTTACGTATTTCTTATTTTTCTTCGGTGTCCTGCTCTCAAATGGGATCTTTATCGTGAACCTATTTGTTGACCTTCACTTATCTGTAGGAGCTGTTGCACTGATCCTGTGGGGATTGGCCTTCTTCCTCTTTCTAACAGAAGTGATGATTACACTAAGTATTGAGAAAACAGAGCTCACCAAACAAAATATACTCATTGTGGCGCTCATGTACTTCACTTATTCTCAAGTATGGATTGCGCTAGTCGTGTACTCCTTATGTGTAGAGGCAAAGAGCCGTCTATTCAAACAAGAAGTAAAATGGTACAAAACTGAGCGATACGATCAACAACAAAAGAAAAGCGGGTGACAAATTGAAATCGGTAAAATGGATGATTTTTATATTGATGATATCCCATGCCATTCAGCCTTTTTTCATGGCGGGTCAAGCAATGGCGCAATCAAATCGAGTACAAGTGAAAGATGACTGGATTCGCTCGTCAAAAGGAAGTCAAATAGAAACGCAAGCATTATCAGAAGATGTAGTGACCTTGTATGGACAAGAAGACCGCACTGAATTTTCCTATCAAATAGAGAAAGAAAAAGTAGAGTCTAGCATCCTTACATTGAATATAGAGGCATCACCATTACTCATTTCGCCATCATCGTTCACAGTCATGATTGATGGAGAAATTGAAAAGACCATTCCTGTAACAGGGAAAAACCAAAAGAAGTCGATTCAAATCAAATTGAGCAAATCGCAATTGAAAAAAGGTTCTCATCAAATTCAGCTCGCATTTTATGGCGTGTTAAAAGAAGGTGTGTGTATCAACCAAGAGACACCTGCCAACTGGCTGAAAGTATATCCTGAAAGTGAGCTGGCTTTCAAAGGAACTCAAACGAAAGACGTGACGTTAGACAGCTTCCCTTCACCTTTCATTCAAACTGGTGATCAGAAAGAACAAACAGATATTGTGATTCCAAATTCACCGGAAGCAGCTGAATTAGAAGCGGCTATGAAAGTATACCGTACGTTGAAAAACAAAGACCGCCAAGCAGCCCTCAAAATTGTCCAAGAAAAGGACATCAAGCAAATCGCGCATCCAACCATTGCTGTGGGAGCAAAAGGAAACTGGGATGGACGAGTGAAATCGATCGAGCAAGCTGCAAAAATGAAAACAGCAAGCAATCAGCTCACATTAGCGGTGAGAACCTTGACAGGAAAGAAAAAAGAACAGCCTATTTTATTTGTCACTGCTGAACAGCCAAAAACTATTGCTGAAAAAATCAATGTCCTGACTCAACCAGAACTGACTGGTCAGCTCACTGGTAGCGATTTACTGCTTCAAAAGGTTACGGCTAAAGCATCAAAACCATCTCATCAAATTCGTTTAAAAGATTTCGGTGGAGAGGATGTCACAGTTGGAACCAAAAAGACGTCGTCTGAACATTACTATTATCCGAAGGCATTGATCGCTAATCAAAAATCAGGTGCAAAGCTAAATCTATCATTTAAAAAATCTGATACAGCGAACAAGTCGGAACGCTTAACAGTCATGATGAATAACGAGCCGCACGATGTACCGTTAACAAAACTAGGAAACAAAGATGAGAATGGATTCTATCATGTGTCAATTCCAGTAGATTCACAAGTACTCCAAAAGAACGAATATATTGATTTGCAATTTGTTACTACAGGCTTTAAAAACATGGAATCCTGCAGACATACGGATGAAGAAGGCTGGATTTACATTGATAAGAACAGCTCTCTTCAAATACCAGAAGGTACGACTAGTGATACACCGGATTTAGCCGCATGGCCGCTTCCTTTCACATCAAAAACGCAGCAAGGAAAAACATTGATCATCATGCCAGATCAAATCAAGCAAGAAACGATCAATCAAATGGCGATGCTGACAGAATCTTTTAGTCAGCCGGAAGCTGCCCAATATCATTTGATCAAAGCTTCAAATGTGACAAATGATCAATTGAAAGATCACTCTCTCATTTTCATCGGGGGCATTCAAACGTTCTCTCTTTTAAAAGAAAAGGCAGGCGATCTCATCATTCCAGTGAAAAAGGATCAGTATGATGTATCCTCCTTTGGCATGATCAACGAAACGACTGCTCGAATTGTATGGACGCAGCCATCTGTATGGAATAAAGAACAGACAATGACCGTCTTTTCAGGAATGAATGCAGCTGATGCTGATCTTTCACATGAAGTGCTTCATTTCCTGCAAACCAATACGGAAACGGCAACAGTCGCAATCGAGAGCAGAAACAAAGACATGTTCTCTAATCATCAAACGGTCAGCAGCACAACAAATGATCTCCAAAAAGATGACAAGCAAGGCATCGATAATTCTTGGATTTACTTTGCATGTATCGCTGTGCTGATTATTTTTGTGGTCGGGCTGATTATTTATTTCCTGCGAAAAAACCGCAATAAGACTGATTGATAAACGATCAAAAGACCATGAAAAAATGTCTTTACTTTGGTGTCAAACGGGAGTATGATCTCTTTTATAAAAGACCAATCGCTGAATCATTTCGATGAGCGGGGGAACCATTAGTGGTGCAAGACACCACATGGGGTGAATCCTTTTTAGGTAGGGCAAAGTCTCATGCGCCCGAATCCGTCAGCTAACCTCGTAAGCGTTAAAGAGAGCAAAGACCAACCTGTGATCTAAACAATAGACGCAGGGGCATTCTATTGCCTCTGTGTCTTTTTGGCGATCCATCTTTTGTAACATAAAACGTTTGACACTAAAGGAGCGGGCATCACATGTACAGTTTGATGAAGCGTATTTTAATTGGGAAACCATTAAAATCACAGGCAGCAGGAGAACAAAAACTATCAAAAATCAAAGCATTGGCATTATTGTCATCAGACGCATTGTCATCCGTTGCATACGGTACAGAACAAATCTTGATTGTTCTTTCAGTCGTTAGTGCAGCAGCATTTTGGTACTCACTCCCGATTGCAGGTTGTGTATTAATTCTTTTAATGGCTTTAATTCTATCTTACCGCCAAATTATTTATGCTTATCCAGAAGGCGGAGGGGCCTATGTTGTCTCTAGCAGAAACTTAGGTGAAAAACCAGGACTGGTCGCTGGCGGATCATTGCTTGTAGATTATATTTTGACTGTAGCGGTGAGCATATCAGCGGGTACTGATGCCATCACATCGGCTTTTCCGGCACTATATCCATATCATGTGTTGATTTCAATTGTATTGGTCATCTTGATTATGGTGCTTAACCTTCGTGGATTGACAGAATCAGCATCTATTTTGGCTTATCCCGTATACTTGTTTGTATTATCACTCCTTATACTAATTGGAGTCGGAGGCTTTAAATTATTAACAGGAGGCATCCCGCCAGCACCTGAGCATACAGCGATCGGCACACATGTACCTGGCATTACATTATTTCTTTTATTAAAAGCATTTTCGTCTGGCTGTTCAGCACTGACTGGGGTAGAAGCCATTTCAAATACCATTCCATCTTTTAAAAAACCAGCTGCACAAAATGCAGCGAGAACATTATTGATGATGGGTGGATTACTAGCTGTTTTATTTGTGGGTGTAACATTGCTTGCGTTTGGTTTTGGCATCTCACCAAAGCCAGAAGAAACGGTTGTATCACAAATTGCATCAGATACATTTGGACGTACATTTTTCTATTATGTCATTCAGGCTGTCACAGCTTTAATCTTGATATTAGCGGCAAACACCGGTTTTTCCGCCTTTCCTTTATTGGCGGTCAACTTAGCAAAGGATAAATATATGCCGCGCATGTTTACTGTAAGAGGGGATCGACTCGGTTACTCTAATGGCATTATCTTTTTAGGTGTAGCTTCTATGCTGCTCATTTGGTTGTTTGATGGGAAAACGGAACACCTCATTCCGCTATATGCTGTCGGTGTATTTATTCCATTTACGTTGTCACAGACCGGTATGTGTGTAAAGTGGATTCGTGAAAAACCGCAGGGCTGGAAAACGAAAATGCCTATCAATATAGTCGGAGCACTGATTTCTTTCACCGTTCTCATGATTCTCATTTTGACCAAGTTCCATCTTGTATGGCCAGTATTTGTTTTCATGCCAATTGTGCTATTGATCTTTCATTCCATTAAAAAGCATTATCTGTCTGTTGGAGAACAATTGCGTTTAATGAATGAAACAGAGCCTGTTGAGATAAAAGGAAATGTGGTCATCGTGCCAATAGCAGGAGTAACACGTGTCGTCGAGCAATCTGTTCAATATGCAAAATCCTTATCAGAGCAAGTCATAGCAGTTCATGTATCTTTTGATAAAGAAAAAGATAAGAAAATTGAAGCGGATTGGGAAAAACTGAACAGCGGTGTGCGGCTTGTGATATTGCATTCGTCTTATCGAAGTCTTATTCATCCGCTTGATAAATTTCTTGAAACGGTTGAGGCAAAAGCAAATGCGCATCAATATAAAGTGATGGTGCTTGTGCCTCAATTTATCCCGAAAAAAAGATGGCATACGATCTTGCATAACCAATCTGCCTTTTTATTAAGGTTCCGTCTATTATGGAAACGGGATATTGTGGTCGCCACCCTTCCATATCATTTTAAAAAGTAGCAGCAAGTTGAAACGTTTGATCAAAAGGGTGCGGTGGTATGGAGTAAGAAAAAAGGAGTTTTCTCACATGCCGCAAAGAACCGCAGGAAAAGAAGTAACAGCGCTACTGGAAGAGTGGGGCGTAAAACATATTTATGGAATGCCCGGCGACAGCATAAACGAATTGATTGAAGAGCTTAGGCATGAATCAAGCCAAATACAATTTATACAAACGAGACATGAAGAAGTGGCGGCACTCTCAGCGGCGGCTGATGCCAAACTAACAGGTAAGCTCGGTGTCTGCTTATCCATCGCTGGACCGGGTGCTGTCCACTTATTAAATGGACTATACGATGCAAAAGCAGATGGCGCACCCGTTTTAGCAATTGCAGGGCAGGTTGCCTCGAATGAAGTAGGAAGAGACACATTTCAAGAAATCAAATTAGAGCGGATGTTTGACGACGTCGCTGTCTTTAATCAGCAGGTACAAACAGCAGAAGCTCTGCCTGATTTATTGAATCAAGCCATTAAAGCAGCTTATACCCATAAAGGGGTGGCTGTTCTCACCGTATCAGATGACTTATTTTCTCAAAAAATTAAGCGTAAGCCTGTTTATACATCTCCTCTTTATGTTGAGGGAGAGGTACGGCCAAAGAAAGATCAACTGCTAAAGGCAGCACAGCTAATTAACAATGCGAAGAAGCCAGTCATCTTAGCAGGTAAAGGATTACGAAATGCAAAAGAAGAGCTTCTTTCATTTGCAGAAAAGGCTGCTGCACCTATTGTCATCACACTTCCTGCAAAAGGGGTTGTACCAGACAGGCATCCATACTTTTTAGGAAACCTAGGTCAAATTGGAACGAAGCCAGCTTATGAAGCGATGGAAGAGTGTGATCTCTTAATTATGCTTGGAACTTCCTTTCCGTATAGAGACTACTTACCAGAGGACACACCTGCCATTCAACTGGATATTAAACCAGATCAAATCGGTAAAAGATATCCAGTAGACGTAGGAATCGTGAGTGACAGCAAGAGTGGTTTGCAGGAACTGACCTCCTACATTGAATATAAAGAGCAGCGTGGTTTCCTTGAAGCTTGTACAGAGCATATGATGAAATGGCGAGAAGAAATGGATAAGGAAAAATCCGTTGCCACATCACCGCTTAAACCGCAGCAAGTCATTGCTAGACTAGAAGAAGCAGTTGAAGACGACGCCATTCTTTCTGTTGATGTAGGGAATGTAACCGTATGGATGGCACGACATTTCGAAATGAAACAGCAGGATTTCATCATCTCCAGCTGGCTTGCCACAATGGGCTGTGGTTTGCCTGGAGCGATCTCTGCTAAGTTAAATGAACCGAATCGTCAAGCGGTTGCTGTCTGCGGCGATGGTGGCTTCACAATGGTCATGCAAGACTTTGTGACAGCGGTAAAATATAAACTGCCGATCGTTGTTGTGATCTTAAACAACAACAACCTTGGAATGATCGAATATGAACAACAGGTAAAAGGAAACATCAATTATGGTATAGAGCTGGAAGATATTGATTTTGCTAAGTTCGCAGAAGCATGCGGCGGCAAAGGAATCTCCGTGTCATCACATGAAGAACTAGCTCCAGCTTTTAGTGAAGCCCTTCAATCTGATAAACCCGTCATTATTGATGTTGCTGTCACCAATGAACCGCCGTTACCTGGGAAAATTACGTACACACAAGCAGCCGGTTTTAGTAAGTACTTACTGAAAAAATTCTTCGAAAAAGGCGAGCTGGATATCCCTCCACTCAAGAAAAGTTTAAAACGCTTTTTCTAAACAAAATGTAGTCGGTCCTCTCAAAAGAGGACTGACTTTTTTGTGATGAAAGAAAAAATCTTTCAATTATCACTTGTTTTATTTCCTCTAAAAATATATGGAAATTATTTTTGTAACTTAAAGCCTATTTTTCCAATTCGCTGAGAAAGGTAAAATAGACTTTATGATCAATAATGGAGGGAGTGACTTCTTCTGGGCAAGATACTTGATGCAAAAGCACTAACAAGTGCCATGGACACAAGGGCAAAACACTACCAGGAACTCCGCGAACAAATGGTAGATTTAAAAAAGGCAATACAAGGTGTGGCCAATCTCGGTGATGATTTCACTGGGAAAGGTGCAGATAATATTAAAAGTTTCTATAAAGAGCTTGCTGGAAATGTAGACATGTTTATTAGCTTCATTGATAAACAAAAAGCCTTTCATGAAGGTGTTTCTGGGACACTGGATGATACGAGCTTTGGCGGCGATACCTTTGTAGAAGAACATTTTTTAGATAACGCAGTACATATGGGCATCAAGAATGCCAAAAGCATTGTGAAGGATCAAAAAAAGGCACTCAAAACGATTTTTCAAGACATTGATGACCTCATTTCTCTAGAGGTATTTGATAGTCAAACCTTTGATGAAAAAATAGAGGATGCGGAAGATGAACGAAAAAAGACGGTCAAAGAACTAAGAGAGCTTGATCAAAATTTAAAAGATGAATATGCTTTGTCAGAGACGGAACAGCAAGCTACAATGGCATTGTATGCTGAAATGATCAATGCGACAAATGACGGAAAAGCGATTTCGCCTATGAATTTTGATAAGAAAGCGTATCAAAATAGCGACATCTACAAGGCAAAGAGCGATATTGAGAAGCAAACTTCTGAATATCTGAAAATCAAAAAAGAACAAGAAGAAGCCCGTGAGATCGCAAAAGAACAAGAAGCCCTCGCCAACCGTCCTTGGTATGAAAAAGCCCTAGATTATGGCGGAAATATTGTCAATGAACTAACAGGTGTGAACGATGCAAAACGTGCCGCAACAGGCGTCGATCCAATCACAGGGGAGGAACTCACCGCAGGCCAGCGAGTCGCTGCAGGAGGAATGGCTGCAGCCGGCTACATCCCTATCGTCGGCTGGGCAGGACGCATTTTCAAAGGCGGGAAAGCAGTCTATAAAACGACCCAAGCCACATCAGCCGCAGTCAGGGCAGTCGACATTTACAAGACATCACAAAAATCCTTTGACGCCCTGAAAACATCGCAAAAAGGTTTATATGGACTCACCGCCACCAACGGCTTCAGCGAAGCGATCACAGGCCGAGATATGTTTGGAAACAAGATCTCAAAAGAACAGCAGGAAGCGAGTATGAACGCGGCTCTGGGGATGCTTTTGCCGTTTGGGGCTAAAGGGTTTCATGGGAAGATGGGGATTAAGAGTACAGAAAAAACTTTGAGTAATAAAAAAGTAGCAGTAGGTGAAGAAATTATTGCTCAGAGGGTACAGAAAGTAGAATTAGATTTAACTACAAAAGTTACACCTTACAAATCGTTAAGTCGGAATCAGCAGAAGAAAATAAAGGAAAAGATTGAAAATCGTACTGTTACAAAGGAAGAGTATAAACGATATCAATGGGATAAAAGATTCTCCAAAAGAAGGGCTGCAGGGGTTACTGAATTCTGGAAACAAGAAAAGAAAAGAATTTTAGATGGAGAATCTACAACAAGGAATTGGACTAATGAACAAAAACAAGAGATTTTAAAAAGCAAAAAACCACAATATAATGGGAAATCCATTATCGGACACCATACTTACAATGCTATGAATTATCCACATATCAGTAATAGAGGAGAATTAATTTATCCTGTGACTGGAAGAGAACATTTAAAGGGTTGGCATGGAGGAAGTTATAGCAAAAATGCACCTGGTAGACCTGTTAATCCAGATTATTTAGAGGAATTTTAATAGGGAGGAAAAATATGAGTAAGATAGCTATTAAGATAAGCTCAAAAGGTCCAATTAATAAATATGTATTACCTTTAAGAAAGTACACCGGTTTAGGAATTACAGATATAAAAAGTGGGATTGAAAACAAGGACTTTTTTTCCGAAACGGATGCAAATGATATTGATAGTATGGAAAGTTTAAAGGAATTAGTTGATGCTTTACTGAATTTGGGAGCGGATGTGAAAATCTTTGATAGTGATGAATATGGTGAAGGAATATTTAATTATCAAGAAATTTCTTACGATGAATTGATCAATAGTATTGAGCGATTAAAAGAAATAATGGAAGAATTACAGGATTACGACGATGCTATATCTGATGAGTGAAAGTGAACAATTAATAAAAGAATAATGAATGGAGCTTTGCCAGTAAAAGAACCTATGTAATTTTAACGTCTAAATGATGACATAAAAACTAAAAGATTACGATACTATGTTAACCTTGATTTTTTTACGAAATATCAAGGTTTTTTAAACTGAAAATGCACTTGCAAACTCAATCACCCACTCATAATTGGAAATTACATGTTAAACTAATCCAATCACCACAAAAAAGGAGCTAAAACCATGCTATGGATTTTCACACAAAACCAGCAAAGTTTCGTTCATGTCCACGAAATCACAGTAGCCGGCAAAAAGATTGAAGGGATGATCGCAGGAAGCGATACTTGGGTCAAGACTCTCGGTAAGTATGACTCAAATGATCGTGCAGCAGAGGTCCTTCAAGACATTGTGAAAACGATTGAAGCCAATCAAGATGCCACTGTGACTTACAGAATGCCAAATCAATAAAAAAGAAACCACCTTTCCATTGCGAAAAGGTGGTTTTTGTTTATGATGGTGTTTTTGTAAAGGCTAAAAATAAAGGAATGCCTGTGCCGACAAGGGTTGTGGCAAATAGGAACATACCGCAAATGAATAGAAAATGGCTGGCTGAAAAGACAAGTGCCAAAATGAGAAAAACGATGCTGAGTCCTGCCATGCTATATGATGGGACAAAGCGGCGTTTGTAGGTGGCTTTCTTTGTTAAGAATGAGAAGAAAATGCCAAATAATAAAGGGACAATCCATAAGTAAAATAAAATAATGAGAGACATACTTCATACCTCGATTTTTCCTTCTATTTTATCAGATGCTGATCGCAATCGATACTACAAAGCTTCACTTTGTAAAATAATTCATGCAATCGACACAATTACGTGGGCTGATTCATAGAATGCGTTTTTTCTTTCATATATTCAGGCTGCAAAAGGGCGTATACACAATGATCCGTAAAGCGGTCGCCCAGCCATTCACATTGTCTCAAAATGCCTTCAAGCGAAAAGGATAATCGCTCTGCGATGCGTCTGCTCTTCAGGTTATCGACAGCAGCCCTAATTTCAATGCGGTGCAGTCCACATTCTTCAAATAAATAACGAATGACTGCTTTGCACGCTTTTGTCATGATGCCTTTTCCTTGATAGCCTTCTCCGAGCCAATAGCCAATTGAAACAGTCCTGTCGATCCAATGAATTTGGTGGGTGCCGATGATCCCGACAAGCTCTCCATGTGACCAGATGCCCGCTTGAAAACCGTTGTTCTGCAAGGCTTGCTGCATTGCGCCTTGAATGAACGCCATGCTGTCTTCCTCTGTTTTCGTTGAATCCACCCAAAGCATCCATTCACGTAAATGCTCTCTTGACCGCTGGATGAGCAAATATAGACTTCGTGCGTCTCTTGGCTCAAGCAGCCGCATGGCTATCTCTTGATCCTGATAAAAAAACATGTGCCCACATCCTCTCAGGGGAATTTTACCATAACCATATGAAAAGAAAAAGACAGCATCACTACTGTCTTTTACATAAACGTATCCACAATTAAAAAGAGATTGAGTGCGACAACGAGAGCTGCTATCACCCAAGATATTCCTGTTACCCACCGGGCATTCGTTAATTCGCCCATAATTCGTTTTTTACTTGTAAATAAAATGAGCGGAATTAAAGCAAAGGCAATACCAAAGGATAAGACCACCTGACTCATCACAAGTGCGGATGTCGGATTCACCCCAGATGCAATGATCACAATAGGGGGAATCATGGTAATCAGCCGGCGGACATACAGTGGAATGCGGTATTGAATAAAACCCTGCATAATGATATCGCCTGACAATGTACCGACAGAAGAGCTTGATAGTCCGGCTACAAGCAGGCCTACACCAAATAAGATAGCTGATACAGGACCTGCGAGTGTGCTAAAATGCTGGAACGCAACATCCAGATCTTCAACAAAGAGACCATTTTTATAAAATAGAGCGGCTGCCACAATCAACATACTGGCATTGATGGCTCCAGCAACTAGCATCGCAATGAGGATATCTAAAAACTCAAAGCGGAAAATCTGTTTTTTCTCCTTTTCCGTTCTGCCGACGACTCTTCTTTGGGTTAATGCTGAATGTAAATAGATCGCGTGCGGCATTACAGTGGCACCTAAAATTCCAGCTGCGAGCAGTACACTATCTGCGCCATCAAATTTTGGAATGAAAAGCCCGCCTGCGACACTTGCCATATCAGGCTTGGCGACAAAGGTTTGCACAGCGAAAGCGATCACGACAACGAACAGCATGCCGGTGATGCCGGCTTCTAATGCGCGATATCCCCGTCTTTGCAATTCTAAAATCGCAAATGATCCGATGGCTGCAATAATAGATGCTTCAAGCAAAGGAATCCGAAAGAGCAAGTATAAACCAAGTGCCGCTCCAATAAACTCAGCTAAATCTGTGGCAATAATAACGAGTTCGCCCTGAATCCATAAACCGATAGAGACGGGTTTCGAAAACTCTTCACGTGTGATTTCAGGTAAGTTTTTCCCTGTCGCTATTCCAAGCTTTGCGGATAAGGATTGGATGAGCAACGCCATAAGATTTGATATAAGAATGACCCATAAGAGAAGATATCCATATTTAGAGCCAGCTGCAATGTTGGTGGCAAAATTCCCTGGATCAATATATGCAATGGCAGCGATAAAAGCAGGGCCTAGAAAAGGAAGAAGCCTTCTAAATCCTTTGACCTTACCTTCAAGTGCACGCTCAGCTGCCGCTGACATGTGTGCCTGTGCCTCGATGTATTTGTTTGTCATATGTCATCACCTAGATTCTACAAAGTTTTGCTTGGGCACAAAAAGTTTCCTTCATGCAATTTTTAATCATCATATGCCCATCCTCATGAAAAGTCAACTATCTGAACTAATAGGTTTGTTTATCATATGTAAGTGAAAAAAATAGATACCTTGTCAACGCGCAACATAAAAAACACCGCCCCTTAGACGGTGTCCCTACTGCTTCCTCTGTTATTTGTTTTTTTAAGATACCCTTGATCCCACGCTGCGGAAGATCAGGCTTAAAATAATGACAAAGATGGCTGCTCCTAAGATCGCTGGAATGATCGCAAAGCCTGCCAGACTAGGACCCCACGTTCCAAGTAATCCATGACCAATCCAAGCGCCTACAAACCCGGCAATCATTGAGCCGATCCATCCTCCTGGTACACTGCCTCCAGCGAGTGCACTCCCAATGAGACCGATGACAATCGCCACAACTAATGAAATTAGAAATCCTAACATGTTGATCACTCCTCTTTTGTTTGTTTATTAAGCAATAACCGTTTTGAAAAAGATTAAAACCTTTCGGAACCGCTTCAATGTTCTATACGTATGATGGACAAGGATTGTGTATAATAACAGACAAATACTTCAGCGGCATCTAAGGAGGCATATGACATGGAGGAAAGAGAATGGCTAAAAGCACAATTAAAGGAGATTGAAAAGTGGGAGAAAGACCAGCAAAAGGTATGGTTTTGGGAGAAGCTCAGCCGCCTTCCATTTCAAATGCTGGACAAGCTGACGCCTGCTTTTATTCAGAAAAAAATCGGTGTGCTGCTAGACGAAATGGGTCATTACATTCAATCTGGCGGTGCCTATTTGACGTCGGAAAAAGGCATCATTCATCAATTTCAAAAGAAGTGTGAGGGCGAATCCATTCAGCGCATAGAGGATATTGGAAAGGCCCCGATCGAAATGATGGATGCCATTAGTGAACATATGGGGAAAAACAGAACGAATCTTGCGACGGTGCAAGGGGCGACAACTGGTGTCGGCGGAATGTTTACGCTAGCCGCTGATATTCCTGCGGTCCTGGGTCTCTCTCTGAAAACATTACAGGATATTGCCGTCACCTATGGCTATGATCCTAAAAACAAAGAGGAGCGGGTCTTCATCATTAAATGCTTGCAGCTGAACTCTGCGGATGTCGTTGGAAAGAAATCGATTCTAAAAGAGCTGAAAAGCTATCATGCATCCGAAGGGAAACATGAAAACATGATTTCCCAAATCCAAGGGTGGCGTGAGGTCGTCTATAATTACCGGGATTCGTTCGGCTGGAAGAAACTATTTCAGCTTGTGCCCATCGCTGGGATTTTGTTTGGTGCCGTTTCGAACCGCTCACAATTAAAAGGAATTGCCGAAACAGGCATGATGCAATACCGAAAGCGAAGAATTTTAACAAGATTAGAAGAGCTCACGCAGCAAGAACAGAGTGAGTCCGGCGCATAAAAAAATCCCATATCAAAGGGATTTTTTATTTGCTCTCATCCTCTTCCTGAAAAGCATGAATAGGTGAGTGTTCATAACGTGCACGCAGTTCGCGAATCTGTTTGATGAGGGTGGAGCCGATCGTTTTTTCGGCTTCATCATACAAAGGATCAAGGGCTTTCATCCATTTTTGTCTTTCAGCTGGCGTCAATTCATGAATGGCAATCGGCGATTCACGTTTAATGTCCTCCAGCTGATCTTTGTTCATCTGTTCTGCATGCTTTTCATTCCAAGCCGTTGTTTCTTCCATGGCTTCAAGTAAAATTCGTTTCGTTTCGGGTGTCTGGCGGTCAAAGAAGGATTGATCTGTTAAGACCACATAGCCTAAATACCCGTGATTGCTGATCGTCATATAGTCTTGTATATGATAGAATTTTTTTGAATAAATATTTGAAATGGTATTTTCTTCGCCGTCTACTTTTTTGGTTTCTAATAGCTGAAACGTTGAATTAAATGATTCCTGATAGGGCTTTGCGCCAAGGAGTTTGAATTGTTTTTCAATCATGTCGCTTTGCATAATGCGGAGAGACTGGTTTTTTAAATCAGCTGGCTGTTTGATGGGCCCTTTATTAGAGGTAATTTGCTTAAAGCCATTTGTCCAATAAGCCATTCCCTTTAATCCATCTTTTTGCAGCGTGCCAAACAACCGTTGTCCAATTGCACCGTGCAGGCCTTCTTGAACCGCATTGTAATTTGAAAAAGCAAAGGGAAGATCAAGTGCCAGCCACTCAGGGGACAGCATGCCGAGCTTCGAGGTAGACGGAGCGATAAATTGAACTTGATTCTCTTTGAGTGCATTAATCTCTTCAATATCAGAATAAAGGCTTCCGTTGGAGAAAATTTGAATGCTGATCTTTCCATCGGATTTTTCGTGCACGAGCTCAGCAAATTTCTTTGCGGCAAGTCCTTTAGGTGTATTGTCTGCCACGACATGGCTGAATTTGAACACAAGCTGGTCCTTCAGCCCTGTCTGTTCATCATCAAAGGTTGTCGCTGATTTTGGCATCATATGATAAAAACCAAAGTATAAAGCGGTTACAAAACCGATCATGAGCAATAGTGTATAAGCGAGTAAATTCTTCATGCGTCAGATCCCCCTTATGTCAAGCATACTTGACAGAGGAAGAATTCGTAAAGATACAGGTGAAAAAATGATGAGAAATCGATTGAAATTACAACAATTATCTATTAGATGGAAGCTTACCATCCTCACATATTTCGTTGTCATTTTCGCCCTTTTAATCGGAGGAATTGTTCTTGTTGGGGGAATTCAGCAAACAGAGGAACGGGAGCTTCGAAAAAGACTCATGAACACGGCGAGAACCGTGGCTGAGATGAATGAGGTGAAGCAGGCGTTAGCTGATCAGACAAAGGATCGTGATCAGTTACAGCATGCAATCGAAGAGATTCGGATTATTCAAGATGCTGACTATATTGTCGTGATGGATATGGATCATGTGAGATTAACGCATCCAGTGAAAACGAGGATTGGCCAGCGCTCAGAAGGAACTGATGAAGAGCCGGCTTTTGCAGAGCATATTTATTTCTCAGAAGCAGAGGGAGAGCTTGGAACAGCCATCAGAGCTTTTTATCCAGTCAAGGATGATCAATTTAATCAAACAGGGGTTGTGCTTGTAGGAAGAACTCTGCCAAGTATGGCAGATATATTAGGAGAAATGAAGCAGGATATCCTCATGATTCTCCTGCTGACGCTCAGCTTTGGGCTTGTGGGTTCATTTTTGCTCGCCCGTCATATTAAACAGCAAATGTTTAAGCTGGAGCCGCATGAGATTGTCAGAATGCTAGAGGAACGCACTGCAACCTTTCACTCTATTAATGAAGGGGTCATCGCCATTGATAATCAGCACATGATCACCATTTTTAATGAAAAGGCGAAGCAGATTTTTGGCGTAACAGGTGATGTCGTGGGCCGGAATATTTGGGGTGTGCTGTCTGATACAAGACTTCCTGAGATTATTGATCGCGCAGAACCCGTCTACAATGAAGAAATTCATATGAGCGGAAAGCGGATCATGAGCAGCCGGATTCCAATTGTCATGAAAAAGAAGATCATCGGAGCGGTCGCCATTTTTCAGGACCGGACAGAAGCGGCAAAATTGGCGGAGGAGCTCACAGGGGTTAAGAACTTTGTGGACGGTTTGCGGGTGCAAAACCATGAACATATGAATAAGCTTCATACGATTGCCGGGCTGATTCAGCTTGGTAAAGCCGATCAGGCGCTCGATCTAGCCTTTCAAACGACAGAGGAGCAGGAACATGTGACGGACTTTCTTCATCGCGTCATAGAGCATGATGCTGTCGCAGGGTTATTGATGAGCAAAATCAGAAGGGGCAAGGAGCTTGGCATCAAGGTCGAAGTAGATGAACATAGCTGTCTCCGTGATTTCCCAGAACGGCTTGATCAGCATGATATGACGAAGCTGCTTGGAAATCTCATTGAGAACGCCTTTGCCTCGTATGATACTGTAGAAAGAGACACAAAAGTCATTTCCATTAGTATCGATCAAACGGAGGATGTTCTTGCGATTTTAATTGAAGACAATGGCTCCGGCATCGAAGAGGAACTGATTCCTTCTATTTTCGATAAAGGCTTCACACACGGCAAAGAGGGTGGAACAGGCTATGGCTTGTATATTGTAAAAACGATTATCGACAAAGGGATGGGAAATGTAGAGGTCACATCAAGCATCGGCATTGGTACCACCTTCTCAATCGAATTCCCAATGACCATAGAGGAGAGAGACAGATGAATCAGATTAAGGTGCTGTTAATTGAAGATGACCCGATGGTGCAAGAAGTGAATAAAGAGTTCATTATGAGTGTTCCTGGCTTTCAAGTTGCAGCTATCGCTGGGAATGGGGAGCAGGGCATCCAGCTGATCAAAGAAATTCGTCCAGACCTCGTGGTACTTGATGTATATATGCCAAAAAAGGATGGCGTCAAAACGCTGCAAGACATCAGAAAACAGAAGATGAAAGTGGATGTGATTGTCATTTCAGCAGCGAAGGACAAAGAGACCATCGGCATCATGCTTCAAAATGGTGCGCGGGATTATATTATTAAACCATTCAAATTTGAACGAATGAAAGAATCACTTGAAAGCTATAAGGCGTTTAAATCAAAAATCCAAACTGCAGCAGAATTTTCTCAGGAGATGCTCGATGATATCATACGAAAGCCTGCTGTTAAGCAGGAAGATACTTGGCTTCCTAAAGGGCTGAATGTGCATACGATGAACGAAATTAAAGCGTATATGGGCTTGCAGGAAGGCGCGCAGTCTGCAGAAGAAGTCGCCAATTCACTTGGCATTGCCCGCGTCACGGCACGCCGGTATTTAGACTTCCTCGTCAAAGAAGGCGAGCTGAAATT
The DNA here is from genome assembly GCF_001974945.1 of Bacillus sp. I-2. NCBI lineage: Bacteria > Bacillati > Bacillota > Bacilli > Caryophanales > Bacillaceae > Bacillus > Bacillus sp. I-2. Next base: position 283,460 of record NZ_LZRW01000043.1, read on the forward strand.
AGATATGCAATATGGGGGGATTGGAAGGCCTGTGAATAAATATATCGTACATTCTGACTAAGAGACCAAAAAGACCAAAATGTACGATATGTCCATAAGCTTCACAGTCTTTGGTGAAATCGCTATCATTTATCTACAGATAATAGTTAAGCGTTTACATCAAAGGGTGAGGGAGTTGATTTTTTATGAAAAGGCTTTTGAAGAACCTGACATTTCAGGTGATTGCAGCTGTCATCATCGGGATCATTGTCGGGATGGTTTGGCCAAACGTCGGAAAAGAAATGAAGCCGCTTGGTGATACCTTTATCAATGCCGTTAAAATGGTCATTGCACCAATTATTTTCTTAACCATTGTTCTTGGTATTGCCAAGATGGGTGATATGAAAAAGGTTGGAAAAGTTGGGGGAAAAGCATTTATTTATTTTGAAGTCGTCACGACACTTGCTCTGGTCATCGGTCTTTTTGTTGTGAATATCATGAAGCCGGGTGCAGGTCTTGACTATAGCAAGCTTGAAAAAGGGGATGTCTCACAATATACCCAAAATGGCGGACAGGGTATCGACTGGATGGAATTTGTTACACACATCGTGCCATCTAACATGGTTGATGCTTTCGCAAAGGGTGATATTTTACAGGTCTTATTCTTCTCTATTTTATTCGGTGTTGCGCTCGCTGCTCTTGGCGAGAAGGGGAAAGGCATCATCGAATGGCTTGATAAGCTGTCACTTGTTTTCTTTAAAATCATTGGATATATCATGCGTGCTGCGCCGCTCGGTGCGTTTGGGGCAATGGCTTATACGATCGGACACTTTGGTTTAGCATCAATTAAACCGCTAGCGAGTCTGATGCTCTCCGTTTATATGACGATGTTCCTGTTCATCTTCGTTGTGCTGAACATCATTTGTAAAATGTATGGCTTCAGCCTGCTAGGTTATTTAAGGTTTATCAAGGATGAAATTTTGATTGTTCTTGGCACAAGCTCTTCAGAATCCGTGCTGCCAAGAATGATGGATAAAATGGAACGCTACGGGTGCTCTAAGTCTGTTGTTGGTCTTGTCATTCCAACAGGTTATTCCTTTAACCTAGACGGAACTTCAATCTATTTATCAATGGCCGTCGTCTTCTTGGCGCAAGTGTTTGGTGTAGACCTGTCGATTGGTCAGCAGATCACTATTATCCTTGTTCTGATGCTTACATCAAAGGGAGCAGCTGGGGTGACAGGAAGCGGATTTATCGTGCTTGCATCTACTCTTGCGGCACTACAGGTCATTCCGTTAGAGGGTCTAGCACTGCTGCTTGGGGTTGACCGCTTCATGAGTGAAGGAAGAGCGATTACAAACCTCATTGGAAATGGAATTGCAACAATTGTTGTCGCGAAGAGTGAAGGTGAATTTGACGAAGCGAAGAGCAAAACAGCACTTCAGGAAATGCGGAATATGAAGCAGGCTGTTTAGTATAAAAACAACCAAAAACCGAAACCTTATGTTCTACATGGGTTCGGTTTTTTTGTGTAAAAAAGAAAAACCAATAAAATTAATACAAATCGTAAGACCTCTTTGACCTTTTATTATATAATTTACAGAAAGATCCGATATAATGTATATCAGATACGATGAAAAATAGACTTTAGTCCTGGCAGGTGTGTAACGTAATGACGGCATTTTTAAAATTGTTCGAAAAACCCGGTGTTAAGCGGTTTTCAGTATTTGTAGTATTAGCCACAGCATTATATCTATTAAGAGGAATGATGAATTTAATCCTTTTGACCTTCATTTTCACCTTTTTGATGAATCGGTTGGAAGAGGTCATTAGAGGCTTTTTAAATCGCTTCCTGAAAATAGGACAGAAATCGGTCATTACCATTTTGTATATTCTTCTGGCTGGTGGATTGACATTTGGCGGATTCGTTTTTGTACCAATCATCGCCAAACAGGTAGAGCAGCTATTCCGTTTAGGAAAGAAAATTGCAGATCACCCACAAGATTTACCCTTCTTTGACGTCATCACGAACGTATTCGGAGATTTTAAAATATCAGCTTTCTTTGAGAAAGGGTTTAATTTCCTCTATACATACATAACCGATTTCAGCACGTTCAGTATCCAGGTCATTATGTCCTTAATATTAAGCATGTTCTTCCTGTTCGAAAAAGAACGCCTCATTCAATTCATGAACAAGTTCAAAACGAGTAAAATCTCCGTGTTCTATCATGAAATTGCCTTCTTTGGACGTAAATTTTCCCGAACGTTTGGAAAAGTACTTGAAGCTCAGTTTATTATTGCAACCGTTAATTGTGTGCTAACGACCATTGCGTTAGGCATTATGGGTTTTCCGCAGTTATTTGGATTAGCGGTCATGGTCTTTTTGCTAGGCTTAATCCCAGTAGCGGGTGTGGTTATCTCTCTTATTCCACTCAGCATCATTGCGTATACACTCGGAGGCGGAATGTATGTCCTGTATATTGTGCTGGTGATTGTGATTATCCATGCTATTGAAGCATACTTCTTGAATCCGAAGCTCATGTCAGCTAAAACAGAACTCCCTATTTTCTTCACGTTTATTGTGCTGATTTTCTCTGAACACTATATTGGCATTTGGGGACTTATCATCGGTATCCCAATCTTTGTCTTTATTTTAGATATTCTTGAAGTTACAAATAGGGAAGAAAGTAATTAAAAAGTTCATATGAACCTGTTTACAATTTTCTAAAAATAAGGTATAAATGGTATGAAAATATCATATTACCACACGCTTAATCCTTCTAAAGGAATGGGGGACCCATGTTTTTGGGGTGAATTTTTCTTATCTGAGAAAAAAGGACATCTCTTCGTCCTAACCCGTCAGCTAACCTCATCAGCGTGAAGAGAGTAGACAGTGGTACACGTAAGGACACGCAGGCCCACGAGAAAACTCTCTCGTGGGTCTTTTTGACGAGGAAGGGGAGATTTTATTGAAGCTGGCTACAAAAATTATTATTGCCCTTATTGTAGGTGCAATCACGGGACTTTTGCTTAACATTTTCGCTCCAAATGTATTCAAAACGTTAGACCCTTATCTATTCACACCTCTAGGTCAAATCTTCTTAAATCTAATCAAAATGCTAGTTGTACCGATCGTCTTCTTTTCCATTACACTTGGTGTGGCAGGCCTCGGCGATCCAAAAAAGCTTGGCAGAATTGGCGCAAAAAGCATCTTATATTTTCTACTGACCACAACATTCGCTATTATCATTGCGATGTCTTTGGCATTATTGATCAAACCTGGTTCCTTTGGTTCATTCGATACGAAAGGGGCAGAATACAAACCTCAAGAAGCACCATCAACGACCGACACTTTATTAAACATCATTCCATCAAATCCAGTTCAATCTTTAGTCGAAGGAAATATGCTGCAAATTATTGTATTCTGTGTTTTCTTAGGACTAGGAATTGCAGTGCTAGGTAAAAAGACAGAAGGATTACTCAAAATATTAGAACAAGGCAATGAACTCATGATGTACCTTGTAGGTGTGGTCATGAAATTTGCTCCATACGGAACATTCGGCTTAATTGTGACGGCGATTGGGAGTCAAGGTCTTGATGCCATTAAAGCCATGGGACTTTATTTTACAGTGGTGTTAGTAGCGCTATTGGTGCATTTCTTTCTCACTTACGGCTCAACGTTGGCTATATTTGCAAAAAGGAATCCATTTACATTCTTTAAAGACTTTTCACCTGCCATGGTCGTAGCCTTTAGTACGTCCAGCAGTAGTGCAGTTCTCCCTGTATCAATGGAAACCGCTCAAAAGAAATTGAAAGTACCTGAGCCGATCTCTAGTTTCGTACAGCCGTTAGGCGCTACGATCAATATGGATGGGACAGCGATTATGCAAGGGGTTGCAACCATTTTTATTGCTCAAGTGTTTGGTGTGGAGCTAACGCTGATGCAAATGCTCACAGTTGTATTAACGGCAGTTTTAGCCAGTATCGGGACAGCCGGTGTACCAGGCGTTGGCTTGATCATGCTTGCGATGGTCTTGAATTCAGTTGGACTTCCTGTCGAAGGCATTGCGCTTATTCTTGGAATCGACCGCCTACTAGATATGGCAAGAACCGTTGTCAATATTACAGGTGACGCAGCATGTGCGGTGATCGTGACAGAAACCGAGAAAAAACATGAGAAAGATACAGCTTCACCGAATCTATCCATGTAATGTGAAAGAAGGGCTGATTTGATCAGCCCTTTTTTTCATGGAGTCCCTTGTCCTGCGTGATATACTTTTAACAGAATGAGCGGCCATACATGCCGCCATAGGTTTACATCAGAAGGAGGAACTACTTTGCAGTCTGCTGTTTTAAAAGTAGAAAAAGTCGATAAACAAATTGGCCGGAAAATGATCTTACAGGATATTTCTATAGACATTGGGCAAGGAGAAATTGTTGGATTACTTGGACCCAATGGGTCTGGGAAAACAACTTTGATTCGATTGATCGTTGGCTTGATGAAAAAAAACAATGGCAACATCATAATCAATGGATATTCACAAGATGAGAATTTTCTCCAGGCGATGTCATCTGTTGGTGCGATCATAGAAAACCCAGAATTTTATTCGTATTTAACAGGGTTTGAAAACCTTGAAATGTATGCAGCGATGCACGATGGCGTGACCGAGGAACGCATTCAGGAAGTGGTGGAAAGAGTTCGTCTGGAGGATGCCATTCATCAGAAGGTCAAGACGTATTCACTAGGGATGAAACAAAGGCTTGGCATTGCACAAGCTATTTTGCATCGGCCGAACCTGCTCATTTTAGACGAACCGACAAATGGACTGGACCCTGCAGGAATGAAGGAATTCCGGGAGCACTTACAAATGCTTGTAAAGGAAGAAGGAACCTCGGTGTTATTTGCGACGCATTTATTGCATGAGGTAGAGGAGCTATGTGACCGCATGATTATCATTCAAAAGGGACAGATCAAAGCTAGTACTCATCTCCGGGATATGGAGGGGAAAGAGCAGGTGCTGATGAATATTCAGCCAGTAGAAAAGGCGGTCTCATGGCTTGACGCACACGACTATACATATGAACGAAATGGAGCGCGTGTACTGCTTCAACTGAACAAAGAACGTGTGCCAGAGCTGAACAAACAGCTTGTGCTGGCGGGATTTGATGTACTTGAAATGATGCCTCAAAAGCAGTCAATTGAAGAGGCGTTTATGAAATGGACGGAAGGCGGGACGACAGATGCTTAACCTCATCAAGAATGAGCATAAGAAAATCATGAAGAAAAAGATCACATTCATTGCTCTTTTATTGATCGTTGTATTTCAACTAGCCATGGCTCTAACCTTGAAACGAGTCATATCAAGCTTTGGTGGACAAGACACAGTCGCGAACTATTTTGCTTATTCCACGAACGTCGTGTTTATTTTGCAGGTACTTGCTGTCGTTATTGGCGCGACATTGATTTCAACAGAGTTTCAGAAAAGGACGATCAAGTTTTTATTGATCCGGCCAAAAACAAGACTGCACATTTTTCTGTCAAAATACATCATACTTGTGCTGACAGTCATTTATTTGTTTGTTTTTTATTATGTTTTGGCTTTTCTATTTGGTCTTATTTTCTTCGGTACTGATTTTGATGAAAGAACGGGGCAATTATTTCAGCATACGTTTGCCGTCATTGGATCTCAGTGGGTGGAAGTGATCATGATGGCAAGCTTTGCTTTTATGTGTTCCAGTTTGTTTAGAAACAGTCTTGTTGCCCTTGTGACCTCGTTTTTTGTTTTATATGCGGCGAAATCACTTGTACCCATCATGTCTCTCTTAGAAAATCAGTGGGGGAAAATCCTCCTTTTCGCGAATACGGACTTTACTCAGTATAGCTTTCAAGGACCGCCTCCTTTTCATGGGATGAGCATTTTGTTTTCTCTATTTATAGTAGGGGCGCATTTTGTTTTCTTTATTGGATTGGCTTGGATTCTTTTTTGGAAACGTGATGTAAATGTGTAAAAATTGTGTCAAATAACAAGAAAAATTCGTGACATCTTTGTGAAAACGAGTCTGTATTTCACGATAACCGGCTGATTTTGTCTTATAATAAGAAGGAGTCATGGAGGTGGCACTATCGTGAAAAATTTCATTACGGCTTTACCAATTTTGTTGCTGCTGTCGTTTTCGTTTGTGTCTTTTGCCTTCCAGTTTGATCACCTTGTTTATTTCAGACTAGCGCTGGGGATCTTTTCGTTAGCGGGTCTTTTCTTTCTGTATACACTTAAAAGAAACATGAAATGGTTCATGGTCTATTTATATGCGAGCTGGATCGTTCTTGCTGCCGTCACGACATTTGAGGAACCAGTCTTTTCTCAATTTTTCTTCGGTGGGTTAACGATGACAATGGGTTATCTCACATATATGCTCATTTATTTAGGAATGAAGCAGGACCGTGTAGCGAAATCACATTAAAACAAAAGCCGATAAAATCGAATAACAGATTTTATCGGCTTTTTTATTTTGTTGAAGCAGACAAAAGAGCAGTCAGTGATGACTGCTCCTCTAATAGTTATGATTCACGCCCAGCAGCTGCAAGCTGCTTCTGGTGTTTTTTGTCGATGGTTTCGTAAATACTTTCCATCATTTGAGGATCGCGCATGATGGCCTTTTTGTTCTCTTCAATCAATTGCTGGTAGGTTTTAATTTTCTTCTTAGACATGTGACTCATCGCTCCTTAATAAGAATGGACGTCTATAGGATTTCACATAGATGAAATTGATAATCATTTTCAATTAGCAATTCCATTATACAAAGACAAATGTCAGAAGTAAAGATTCAATTCAGAAAATTCACGTAACCGACATATTCCAAGCTCGTTCGACGCTGCATTCTTTCCCAGGAAATAATTTTGTCATGACTTGTCGTAAGTAAAACATCAATTTGAAACGTTTTGGCTGTGCAGCTCGTCTTATGAAGAGATTTAAAAAGAAAAAAGACATCAGCAAGAGTTTGCTGATGTCCTTCGTTTCATCAATTAAGAAACGTGCTCTTGAAGAAATTCTGTCACTTCTTCAGGCGATTTTGCGTTTGCACTGTGTAAATGACCTGTTTTTTCACCATTTTTGAAAATTAACAGGCTTGGAATGCCCATTACCTGATACGTTTCAGCTAATTCTGGGAAATCATCTTTATTTATTTCAAACCATTCATGGTGAGCATAAGCTTCTAGGATGTCTGGAATGAACATGTCCATTCTTGTGCAGTCAGGACACCATGTTGCAAAGAATTTAACGATGATTTCTTTGTCTGATTGAATCATTTCATTGAATTGTTCAGTACTTGTGATTTTTTTCAATTTGTCACAACTCCTTTTCAATGTCATTTTAATATAAAATAAAGGCGAATGACATACAAATGCTCGGGAGGCGCTTACAACCTTTACAAATCATTTCAATTACGTAACAACAAAAATTAATTAGAGCATTTTTGCTTGAAAGTGATAAGATAGTAAAGATGAATTTTAGTGGGGGGAGTATCCATTGAAAATAAGTTTAGGATTGATTTACGGCGGAAAGTCAGCCGAACATAATGTATCACTGCAAACAGCCCTTGCAGTTACAAAAGCACTTAACACTGAGAAGTTCGATATACATCCAATTTATATTACAGAAGAGGGTGAATGGTTAAGAGGAGAAAAACTCACTGAACCAGTATCAAACGTCAAAATGCTTCAATTTGAACAGAACGCAAAGACGTTTTTACCAACTTCTTTAAATGAAAGCATGTTTCCACAGCCTGCATCGGCTGATGAGAAAATTGATGTTGTCTTCCCGTTGCTGCACGGACCAAATGGAGAAGATGGCACAATGCAAGGATTACTTGAGCTGTTAAATATCCCGTATGTCGGCAACGGTGTTCTCGCGTCTGCCGCGGGTATGGATAAAGTCATGATGAAAGATGTTTTTGCACAAGCAGGACTTGCACAAGCAAAGCACCTTTCTTTCAATAAAAAAGACTACGAGAAAGCGACACCAGACAGCTTAGAACAGGTGGAAAAAGTACTGGGCTATCCATGCTTTGTGAAACCTGCCAATATGGGATCAAGTGTTGGAATTAGCAAATGCCGCAGCAAAGAAGAACTGCAGACTGCATTTGACCTCGCTTTCCAATATGATCGTCGTGTGGTCGTAGAAGAAGGCGTCGTTGGCAGAGAAATCGAGATTGGTGTATTAGGCAATGATGAGCCGAAATGCTCTGTCGTTGGTGAAATTGCGCCTAAAACAGATTTTTATGATTACAAAGCAAAATATGAAGATGGCGATACAGATTTGATCATTCCGGCGAGTGTGTCAGAGGATGAATATAAGACGATTCATGACATGGCGATTAAGGCATTTAAAGCCCTCGATGGATCTGGTCTCGTACGTGCAGACTTCTTCCTTACAGAAAAAGGTGAAGTGTTGATCAATGAAGTGAATACAATGCCTGGATTCACACCATTTAGTATGTTCCCATTACTTTGGAAACACACTGGTGTAGAGTATCCAGAGTTAATTGAAAAGCTGGTGTCACTTGCAATTGAACGCCATCAAGAAAAACAAACCATTAAAACAACTTTTTAATGTGAGCAGCAAGCAGACACTATCCTTAGGTAGTGTCTCTTTTCCTTCAAACGTGAAATGAGAAAGAGAGGCGAAAAATCATGATCAAACGTACAGTGAAACAAATCGCCCAAATGGCTGGTGGGACCCTATCTAATCAAGCTTTTGGCGAAGAGCAGATTCACGGAGTGACAACAGATACACGAAAAGTATCAAACGGCGCCCTGTTTATCCCGCTTATCGGAGAACATTTTAACGGTCATACATTTGCTTCAAAAGCAGTGGAGCTAGGAGCCTCAGCTGTTCTTTGGAATCAAAAAGAAGCCAATCCGCCAGAAGGCGTTCCAGTAATTCTTGTAGAGGATACACTAGCTGCGCTTCAACAGCTGGCGAAATCATACTTAAAAGAAGAAAACCCTCGTGTTGTCGGTATTACAGGAAGTAATGGGAAAACCACAACGAAAGACATGATTCATTCCGTCTTGCAAACAGCGTATCAAGTTCATAAAACAGACGGTAACTTTAATAATCATATCGGTCTTCCGCTCACCATTCTTGCAATGCCAGAAGGAACCGATATTGCGGTTTTGGAGATGGGCATGAGTGCAAAAGGCGAAATCGAATTTTTATCAGACCTCGCTGAGCCGGATGCAGCAGTCATCACAAATATCGGGGAATCTCATATGCAAGATTTAGGATCAAGAGAAGCCATTGCTGATGCAAAATGTGAGATCGTAAAAGGCTTAAAAGAAGACGGCATCTTTTATTACTTAGGTGATGAGCCTTTGCTTCGCGAAAGAGCAAGTTCACTCTCTCAGCGTGTAAAAACCTTTGGAGAAGCAGAGGACTGTGATATCAAGGTAACGCACATCAACCAGCTTGCAGAAGGAACAGAATTTCAGGTCGAAGGGTATGCCCAAGGTTTTCTCATTCCTGTATTAGGGAAACATAATGTGAAGAATGCACTTGCTGCTATTGCTATAGGCCAGCATTTTGGGCTGAATGAAAGACAAATTGCCCAGGGACTGATGCAAACGAAATTGACGGGGATGCGTCTTGAGCTGTTTAAAACAGACAAAGGAATCACTGTCATTAATGATGCGTATAATGCAAGTCCTACTTCTATGAAAGCAGCTATTGATCTTGTAGGGGATATGGACGGATTCGCCAATCGTATTCTTGTACTTGGAGATATGCTCGAAATGGGCAGTGAAGAAGAAATGTATCATTATGAACTTGGCCGTTACATCAAGCCGGAATTTATTGATCATGTCATGACGTATGGCCGTCTAGGTGCATTCATTGCTGAAGGAGCGAAAAAATCATTCGGGGCTGAGCACGTATTCTCCTTTATGGACAAAGAGGACCTGAAGAAAAAACTAGCTGAAGTGGCAGGGCCTGACGATGTTGTGCTTGTCAAAGCCTCACGCGGTATGAAATTGGAAGAAGTCATTACTGCACTATAAAAGTGAGAAGGTGACAGAATGATTGGCTGTTTATGTATCCACGGTTTTACGGGTGCCCCTTATGAAGTAGAACCGCTGGCGCAATATTTAAAACAGACGGCAGATTGGGAAGTGCAGTCTGTCACGCTTCCGGGGCATGGGGATGAGCTTCAGTTAAAAGGCATTCTTTATCAAGAATGGATAGCGACAGCTGAACTCGAACTTCTATCCCTTTATCGAACTTGTGACACCGTGTATTTGATCGGCTTTTCTATGGGCGGAATGATTGCTTCTTACTTAGCAGCGAAGTACCCAGTTGCCCGTCTCGTCCTATTAAGTGCTGCGGCTAAATATGTGAACCCAAAACAAATGATGCAAGACACAAGGCAGATGGTAAAGGAGTCCCTGTCTGGGTTAATTGATACAAACCCTTTGTATGATCGATATCGTCATAAGCTCACAAGCACGCCGCTGTCAGCTGCGATAGAATTTATGAAGCTGGTAAAGCAAACGAAGAATTCGCTTGAGAAGCTTCATCTGCCTGTGTTAATTGTTCAAGGTGAAAGCGACGGAATTGTGCCCGCTTCAAGTGCAGAATTTATTTATCATAAAGTCCCGTCTCGCCAGAAAGAAATGTTTTATTTGCCCGATTGTAAACATCATGTTTGTCATGAGCCATGTGCCCAGCAATTGTTTGAGAAAGTAGAACATTTTCTAAAAAAAGCAATTTAATATATAGAAAAGCTAAAATGTGGCTAAACTAATATAAATTGAATCCCACTTGTTAAAATTTGCATCATTTTTGTCGAATGAGTGACAGGCATATGGTACAATAGGAAAGAAAAGGTGGTTGATTCGGTTGTTTCAATATGACGGAAAAACCTTTATCCCGCAGTCTAATTCGAGTAACGGAGAAGTATCAGCAGGAACCATATTTCAATATCGTCAGGACGGGAATATATTAACGGGCACATATCAAGGCGGCAGTATTATATCAGGCGTACTTGTAGGAACTGTGAATGAGGATGGAACACTTCATTTTAGATACCACCATGTAAGCAAGGACGGCAGTATGAGAAGCGGGACTTGCAATTCCACTCCAAAGCAGCTGGATAACGGAAAAATTCAACTGTTTGAAAAGTGGAAATGGATGGACGGAGATCAAAGTGAAGGTGAATCTGTCATTGTAGAACAGTAGATATATCCATTTCTGTCTTGTTGAAAAACAAATAGTGTAATGGTAAGATATAAGGTAGGGTAATTCGGGCTTTGTATATAATGGACCTGTCCTTTCAGAAAAGGGCAGTTTTTAATGATCATTCACGAGATTACTGAAACAGCAATTAGAAGGAGTTTGAATAAATTGACTATAACGTTTCAAGATTTTCAATTAAGCGAAAGTCTCATGAAGGCTATTAACCGCATGGGATTTGAAGAAGCAACACCGATTCAAGCAGAAACGATTCCTCTCGGTCTTCAAAATAAAGATGTCATCGGACAAGCACAAACAGGAACAGGAAAAACTGCAGCATTTGGTATTCCTCTGGTTGAAAAAATCGACCCAGCGTCTCCAAATATCCAAGCGATTATTATTGCGCCAACAAGAGAATTAGCGATTCAAGTATCTGAAGAGCTATATAAAATCGGCCAAGACAAGCGTGCACGCGTACTTCCTATTTACGGTGGACAAGATATCGGCCGTCAAATCCGTTCGCTCAAGAAAAATCCTCATATCATCGTAGGGACTCCAGGACGTTTACTCGATCACATTAACCGTCGTACAATGCGTCTTCAAAACGTTGAAACAGTTGTGCTAGATGAAGCAGACGAAATGCTAAACATGGGTTTCATCGAAGACATTGAAGCGATCCTTTCAAATGTACCAAGTGAACACCAAACACTTTTATTCTCTGCGACAATGCCTGCACCAATTAAGCGCATTGCAGAGCGTTTCATGACAAACCCAGAACACGTAAAAGTAAAAGCGAAAGAAATGACTGTATCTAACATCCAACAGTTCTATTTGGATATTCACGAACGTAAAAAGTTTGATACATTGACTCGTCTTCTTGACATTCAATCACCTGAGCTTTCAATTGTCTTCGGCCGTACGAAACGCCGTGTTGACGAATTGACTGAAGCACTTAACCTTAGAGGTTATACAGCTGAAGGAATTCATGGTGACCTGACTCAAGCAAAACGTATGGTTGCACTTCGTAAATTCAAAGAGGGTTCAATCGATGTGCTTGTCGCAACAGACGTTGCAGCACGTGGACTTGATATCTCAGGCGTAACACACGTGTATAACTTTGACGTACCGCAAGATCCAGAAAGCTACGTGCACCGTATTGGACGTACAGGACGTGCTGGACGTACAGGTATGGCGATGACATTCATCACACCACGTGAAAAAGATATGCTTCGTGCGATTGAGCAAACGACTAAACGTAAAATGGATCGTATGAAAGAACCTACACTAGATGAGGCGATTGAAGGACAACAGCAAGTAACAGTTGACCGTCTACGCACAATCATCAGTGAAAACAACTTGAACTTCTACATGACAGCTGCTGCTGAATTGTTGGAAGATCATGATTCTGTAACAGTGGTTGCAGCTGCGATCAAAATGATGACAAAAGAGCCGGATGCAACGCCTGTTCGTTTAACAGATGAAGCACCGATGATTTCTAAACGTCATCGTAACAACCGCAGCTCTTCTAAACGCAGAGACGGCGGCGGTGGCGGAGGCTACCGTGGAAAAGGTAAGAACAGCCGTTCATCTTATGGTGATAAAAAGCGTTCTTCAAATGACCGCAATCGTTCTTCTAACGATCGTCGTCAAAAGAAATCTTATAACAACTAACATACAAGAGCGAATCCTTTGCAGGGTTCGCTTTTTTTAACAGGCTGAAATTGAAACTTTTTAGGCTTTGTTACGTAATATATTGATAGAAAAGTAAGAGAATGGGGGAAGAATGTGAGAAAACAGCCGCAACGTCAAATTAGTTTAAATGGTTTAAAGGTATGGCGTCTTCAAAATGGAATTATCTCATTGATTTTCTTACTCATCATCATTGGGGTATTTGTTGCTAGCTACTATTTTCAATGGCCATATTGGATTGGAGCGATCCTTTCTGGTTTATGGGTCTTACAGGTCATTTTTGGCATTTGGCTCATACCAAAAATCCGCCACCACATCTGGCGCTACGAAGTATTCGAAAATGAAATTGAAATACAGCATGGACTCATTCGCGTCACACGTGTCATTGTGCCAATGGTTCGTGTTCAGCATGTTGATACATCTCAAGGGCCGCTTTTAAGGCGCTACCGTTTGGCATCTGTTCAAATTTCGACTGCTGCCACAGTTCATGATATACCAGCGCTAGAATTAGAAGAGGCAGATGAGCTTCGTGATTACATATCTCGTTTAGCAAGGGTGACGGAAGATGATGTCTGAACCAAAACGTGTACATCCCATTTCGATGTTCATTGATTTTATAGCAGATGCTGTATCCATGATCAAAAACTTCATTATCCCTTTTTTCGTGTTGATTTTTGTGAACTCGAATTCGAGCATTCGCTTTTATGCATTTATCATTCTTGGTGTGCTTCTTTTGTGGAAAGCCGTTTTTACCATTTTAGAATGGAGACGATTCACTTACCGGATGGAAGACGATGAATTTCGTGTGGAATCGGGTGTGATTACGAAAAAGAAAAAATATATCTCGTTAGAACGAATTCAAACGGTTAATACAAGTGAAGGCATTTTTCAGCGGATTTTCGGTTTAGTGCGGGTTCAAATCGAAACGGCAGGCGGAACGGATGGTCCAGAAGTGAGCCTGACCGCGATTACAAAAGCAGAAGCGGAACAATTAAAGCAGTCGATTTTCAACCGGAAGAAAAGCTTGCAGGAAGAAGAAATGACGGATGAAGCAGGTGATCTGCCTGGCCATTTGACTGCGCAAAAACCTATGCAGGAAGAAATCAATGTCTCCTATCGTATGGGTGTGCCAGAATTGCTTTTGGCTGCGACCACTTCAAGCGGTATTGGTGTCATTATCTCCGGGTGTCTCGCCATCTACACGCAAATAGATGAAATTCTCCCTTTGGACGGGTTCATCAAGCAGTTCTCTTTTTTAAGTCATGCGAGCATTGAAATCTATGCGATTTTAATATTTCTTGCCGTATTGATCGCTTGGATCCTGAGTGTTGGGGTAACAGCACTTCAGTATGCAAATTTTGCTGCAAAACGAAAAGGGAATGACATCATCATTACAAGAGGGCTCATCGAGAGACATCAAATGACCATTCCACTTGCGAGAATTCAAGCAGTGAAAATCAAAGAGAATATGATCCGTGAGCCTTTTGGCTTTGCGACCGTGATGCTTGTTAGTGCAGGAGGTTCAATGACAGAGAAAGAAACCTCTTCCGTCTTATTTCCGCTCATTCGCAAGAAAAAAATAAATGAATTGCTGTCACAATTCACCGATCATTATCATGTAGCACCAGAAACAGAGCTGAAAAAAGTGCCAAAACGTTCACTCAAACGCTACCTGATCTCATATGGTTTTGTGCCGTTACTTGTAGGTGTCATCCTGTCGGTACGCTTTCCGCCATGGGGATATTTGGGACTCATTCCGTTACCACTAGCTCTATTCTTTGGCTATTTAGCTTATAAACAATCAGGATATACAATCAAAGATTCATTGATTCAAATGACATCAAGAGGCATTGGCAAGACCACTGGCATTGTCTTGAGAAAACGAATGCAAAACTATACGATGACGCAATCTTTTTTCCAAAAGAAAGGCCGGGTCGCAAGTATTCACACCTTTGTGAAATCCTCTGCGCTGCTTGATTCCTTTGGTGTGCATCACCTTGAGGAAGAAGATGCGGCACGTGTATTTGATTGGTATTCGTATGAAAAAAATCAATCGTCTTAAACGAAAAATGTCGATCAGCTCCTGCTTGAGGAGTGATCGACATTTTTTATGAGATCAATAGCGTCTTTTTTTCGAATGGAAAAGCAGCGTAATCGGTGCTAGAATCATACCGCCGATCAATCCAAATAAGTGAGCCATGATATTGATGTTCGAATTGACGAACGTCATGATGACAGAAACAGCAAGAATCGTTAAAATCACTTGTGAATTTCCGCGGTCCATCATGTGCGGTTTAAACAGGACAAGGTATAGATAAACCCCAAACAAACCGAAGATCGCACCAGAAGCGCCAACGTGTACATACTCTAAAGGCTCCACCCAATAGGTTCCGAGATTGCCAATGAATCCTGCACCAAGATAAATGATCAGAAATCGAACCTTCCCAAGCAAATGTTCAAGCGCTGGGGCGAATAAGAAAAGAGACATGGAATTAAATAAAATATGCGTGAGACTTCCGTGAAGAAAAATAGGTGTGACGAGCCGCCACCATTCTCCAGCCGCTACACCATAATTGAAACCGACGAGATGATCCTGTCCAAGCTGTATAATAGGGATAGGAACCGCAAATATAAGCCACAGGCCAATTTGTAAAACAAGGATCGCTGTTACGATTGGATACGATCTAATAAATTGTTGAAAGCTCTCCGTTCGAATAAACATAACAAACCCCTTTTGACTAGATAATGGTAAGTTTATAGTAACACGTTTATGAAGCGAACACTTAAATTAGTACGAGTATCATAGGAGGTACCTCATGATTAAAGGAATAGGCATTGATATTGTAGAGATCGACCGTCTTTCGCGAGTACTCAGCAGACAGCCTCGTTTACCGGAACGCATTTTGACTTTAAGTGAACAGGGCGTCTTTCGTACACTTAATGAAAAAAGACAGCTGGAATTTTTGGCAGGGCGCTTTGCGGCAAAGGAAGCTTTCGCTAAAGCATACGGAACAGGAATCGGTCAGCATTTAAGCTTTCATGACATAGACATTCAAAAAGACGATAAGGGAAAACCCTTCATCAAAAGCAAGAAAGCAGAGGGAGATCAGGTTCATGTGTCCATTACCCATACAAAGGAATATGCTGCTGCACAAGTTTTAATTGAAAGGTTGTCAAGCTAGTCTGCATATTGTTTGTCCCCCCTTCATATATTGGGTAGTGCGATAAGGAAGGGCGAGTTGCTAACAGGCTTTGATGGTTCGCGGTACGCAGTTAACTCTTGAGGCGTACTGTTAAAGTCAAACAAGCGGTTTCTTCCTTTTAACACAATTAACGAAGGGGTTGAAAAGGGTGAGAAAAAGCTTTGTTTTGCTTGTAACGGGAATCCTTTTTGTACTGATTCTCTCCGCATGCGGTCAAAAATCTCAGCAAGATATCGTTGGAGATTTAAACAAAAAGGCAGAGGAAATGACATCATACAAAGCCAAAGCAAAAATGACCATTGAGACAGGAAATGACCCGCAGGAGTACCATGTAGAAATTTGGTACAAAAAGCCGGAGCTTTACCGTGTCTATTTAGAAAATCCGAAAAAGGATCAGAGTCAAGTCATTTTAAGAAATGGCAATGGTGTGTTTGTGCTGACACCTTCATTGAACAAGAGCTTCCGTTTCCATAGTGATTGGCCGAATAATAGCAGTCAGGTCTATTTATTCGAATCACTTGTGAAGGATATTAAAAATGACAGCGCAGCTCAGTTCAAAGCGAAAGAGTCAAAGTATGTGTTCGAAACGAAGACCAATTATCAGCACAACCAAATGCTGCCTACCCAAGAGATTACCTTTCATAAGAAAACAATGGCGCCTGCCAGTGTGAAAGTGCTGGATAGCGACAAAAAGCCAATGGTGAAAGTGGAATTCTCTCACTTTGAATTCAATAAATCCTTTGACAAAGATGCATTTGATGAGAAGAAAAACATGACACTCTCTCAAATGGATGTTGCCACAAGTGCAGACCCATCTGACAGCTTTGCGGTGAAAACACCAGTTGATATGCCAGAAGGCGTGAAGAAGATGGAAGAGAAAGAAATGACGACAGATGCTGGGAAGCGTTATGTGATTACGTACGGCGGCAAGAAATCCTTCACACTCATTCAGGAAAAAGCGCGAGTAGCTGAAGCGTCTACGCCTGTCACGATGAACGGCGAGCCGGTCGATCTTGGTATGACAGTAGGGGTTCTGACAGATCAATCCCTCTCATGGACATCTGACGGAGTTGACTACTTAATTTCCTCAAGTGATCTATCGAAAGAAGAGCTTTTGATGGTCGCAAAGAGTGTAGAAGGCCAGTCAGCTAAATAAATGAAGTTCTCAGGCGGAAAGCCTTAATAAATGAAGCATCAGCCCTGTGCAAGGGCTGATTTTCTTTGATTTGTTTCACATTATTCTTGATTTTTAGTATCATATGAAGGGATTGAATCATTCAATAGGGAAGTGTGACTGATGGACACAAATGCCTTTTATAGAGACACATGGGCAGAAATTAATTTAACAGCAATCAAGCACAATGTTTCACATATGAAAGATCATATCGGTCAAAATGTTCAATTGATGGCCGTTGTGAAAGCCAATGCATATGGACATGGAGATATAGAAGTGGCAAGAGCTGCCCTCAAAGCAGGAGCAGACTTGTTAGCTGTCGCCTTTTTAGATGAGGCCATTTCTTTAAGAAATCAAGGCATTAAAGCACCGATTCTTGTACTCGGCGCAGTACCGCCGGAGTATGTCAAAACCGCTGTTCGATACAATGTGATCATGACCGCTTACTCCATAGAGTGGCTGAGGGAAGTCGACGCTATGGTGAAAGGGCAGATGGGACAACCCATTCGTTTTCATTTGAAAATAGACAGCGGAATGAACCGTTTAGGTGTGAAAACGTTGGAGCAAGTCAGCGAAGTAAAGAAGCTTGTCAGCGAGCATGCTTATTTACAGCTGGAAGGTGTATTTACTCACTTTGCGACCGCGGATGAAAAGGATGAGAACTATTTTGATCGGCAGGTCGACACCTTTCAAACCCTGCTTCAGCCGCTTCATACGGAGAAGCTGCTCGTTCATTGTGCCAATAGTGCAGCGGGTTTAAGGTTTAAAGAAGTGTTGTTTAATATGGTTCGCTTCGGCATCAGTATGTACGGGCTGTCACCATCAGAGGAAATCAAAGATGAACTTCCTTTCAAGCTGAAAGAAGCCATGTCTCTTCATACAAAGCTTGCCCATGTGAAGCTTATTCAAAAGGGTGAGAGTGTCAGCTATGGGGCGACGTATACAGCTAATCAAGATACATGGATCGGTACGGTACCAGTCGGCTATGCAGACGGGTGGATTCGGAAGCTGGCAGGCACGGAAGTACTTGTTGGCGGAAAGCGCCGGAAGATTGCCGGAAGGGTATGTATGGATCAATTCATGGTTGAACTGAAAGAGAATCTTCCGGCAGGGGAGCCAGTCGTTTTGATTGGTGGACAAGGTGAAGAAATGGTATCAGTCGATGAAATTGCAAATAGGCTTGAAACCATTAACTATGAAGTCACTTGCTCCATTGGCCACCGCGTCCCAAGAGTATATATAGAGGACGGCAAAAGGGTGCATGTGCGGAATCCGCTGCTTCAAGGCGGGTCAAGCTTTTTCTAAGCAGCTTTCACAGGAACGATCGTCAAACTGACATCGTTCCTTTTTATTCGACAAAAAAGGGGTAAACATTCTCCCTTTTTTAGAGATTTTGGAAATACCGTATGATTTTCGGAAAAAAGCGTATAATGTGAAAGAGGAACTCCATTATCATCTTTGATTTACGGGTGAACAGCCGCTTCATGTTCTAATAAGAAATCATGAAAAAACAGCTTTGCTTGCGCATTGAATAATGGTATGATTAGTCTTGGAATGGATCGAAACGGTATCCGTAAGTTTTGTGGAGGTGTATGTTTTTTGTCTGAATCCAGCGCAACAAACGAAATGAAGATTCGACTACCGGAGGCTTTGATGTCTGAAATCGAACGAGTAGCAGAGCAGGATAAGGTAACAAGAAATGAATTGATCTACCGAGCGACAAAAACGTATATTCGTGAACGTAATATTCGACAAAATCGTGAATCGATGAGACGCGGCTACATGGAGATGGCGAAAATTAATCTGAATATCTCTTCAGAGGCACAATACGCAGAATTTGAGGCTGAGAATACAGTTGAGCGATTAGTCAGCGGGGGTTAAACATTTGATTGTTAAACGCGGTGATGTTTACTTTGCTGATTTATCTCCTGTTGTTGGCTCCGAGCAGGGCGGGGTTCGCCCAGTATTGGTGATTCAAAATGACATTGGAAATCGCTTCAGCCCGACTGCTATCGTTGCAGCCATAACAGCCCAAATACAAAAAGCGAAATTACCGACTCACGTCGAAATTGATGCAAAGCGCTACGGCTTTGAACGAGATTCTGTCATTCTCTTGGAGCAGATTCGTACAATCGATAAACAAAGATTGACAGATAAAATCACACATCTTGATGATGAGATGATGGAGAAGGTTGATGAAGCCTTACAAGTGAGTTTGGCTCTTATTGATTTTTAATATGGTGAAATTTGGTTGCTCTCTTGGGAGCAACTTTTTTTTGTGTTCAATTTTTATTAACGTTATAATGAAGAAAGACTAAAAAGAAGTGCTGTTTATGTACGTAGGGGGTAAAACATGTCGAATCATATCGTGTTAGCTTTTGCAAGAGAGCATCGAGAGGAATTACAAAAAGAGTGGACGGACATTTTTAGACGACTCGGAGAAAAGGAAACGGACATGATGCTGAACGACAATATGTATGAAACCATCTGTTCGGAATATGTTCAATTAATCATTACATCTCTTTCAGAAGGGTATGCTGAAGATTTTGAAGAAAAAGTCCAAACTTTTGCTTTAAAAATTGTTCAAATGGGTATATCACTTAAGTTACTGGCAAATGGTCTAACAGAAATCCGTACTCATTTATATCAAAAAATGAACGATGACAAAAATACAACAGAAGAAAGTCATGACCTCATCTGGCAAATTGATCGATTCATCACACCTATTCATAACGAGATCTTAAACCAGTATTCCATCTCATGGGAGAAAACAGTCAACCTTCAAAAAATCGCGCTGCAGGAACTTTCTGCCCCGCTGATCCCAGTATTTGAGCACATTACCGTCATGCCGCTTGTTGGAACAATCGACACAGAACGTGCCAAAAAAATTATGGAGAATCTGCTCAACGGTGTCGTCAAACATCGCTCACAAGTCGTCTTAATTGATATTACGGGTGTACCTGTCGTTGACACAATGGTGGCCCATCATATCATTCAAGCATCAGAGGCTGTGAGATTAGTAGGTGCGAAGTGCTTGCTTGTCGGTATTCGTCCAGAAATAGCCCAAACCATTGTGAACCTTGGAATTGATTTATCTCAAGTTACAACAAAGAATACCCTTCAAAAAGGAATTCAAACTGCTTTGGAAATGACAAATCGAAAAATTGTTTCATTGGAGGGATAACCCAGTGAGAAATCACCCGAAGATTCCAATCTTAAAACTATATAACTGTCTTCTGATTTCGATACAGTGGGAGCTTGATGATCAAACAGCTCTCCACTTTCAAGAAGACTTGCTGAATAAAATTCATGAAACAGGAGCAAACGGTGTTGTCATTGACCTTACATCCGTTGACATGATTGATTCCTTTATTGCAAAGGTATTAGGTGATGTGATCACGATGTCCAAGCTCATGGGAGCAAAAGTTGTATTAACAGGAATACAGCCGGCAGTCGCTGTGACGCTGATTGAACTTGGAATATCGCTTGAAGAAATTCAGACAGCACTAGATCTTGAACAAGGGCTTGAGACACTGAAGCGGGAATTGGGGGAATAGATATGAAAGACCAATCCTGTGTAAGAATATTGACGGAATGGGACATAGTCGCAGCAAGACAACTGGGGCGCAATGTTGCAAAAGAACTTGGATTTGGAACAGTTGACCAAGCAAGAATTACGACGGCCATTTCAGAATTAGCTCGAAACATTTATTTATACGCTGGTAAAGGTCAGATTTGTATAGATGAAGTGATGGAGCGCGGAAAGCGTGGACTCAAAGTCATCGCAGCCGATGAGGGGCCAGGTATCATGGATATACGTAAAGTAATGGAAGACGGATTTTCAACATCAGGTGGACTCGGAGCAGGTCTTCCGGGCGTCAGACGACTGATGGATGAATTTAAATTAGATTCTGCACCAGAACAAGGAACGGAGATACAAGCTGTTAAGTGGCTTCGCTAGGAGGGAAACCATGGATTTTAAGGAGGTAATGGAGCAGCGGTACCATCAGCTGCTCAGTCGTTATATCAGTGATTTAACTGAAACATCGCTTTATCAAGCTCAAAAATTTAGCCGTAAAACCATTGAGCATCAAATACCTCCTGAAGAAATAGTGAGTGTTCACCGAAAAGTGATTCAGGAGCTTTACCCTGATTTGCCGGAAGATGTTTTTCATTCACTAGACTTCTTAATTGAAGTCATGATTGGGTACGGACTTGCCTACCAAGAACATTTAACACTCAGAGGCATCCAGCAAGAAATAAAATCTGAAATCGAAATTGCTGCAAATGTTCAGCAAACCCTTCTGGAAACGAAAATTCCAGAAGGAGATACCTTTGATATTGGTGCGATTAGTGTACCGGCAAAACAGATGAGTGGAGATTATTACCACTTTGTGACGGATCACGATACAATCAATATCGCGATCGCAGATGTCATTGGAAAGGGAATTCCGGCTGCGCTCTGTATGTCGATGATTAAATATGCGATGGATTCCTTGCCAGAGTCAGGGAGCGGCCCAACAAAGGTGCTGAAAACCCTGAATCGTGTAGTCGAGCAAAACGTAGACCCAAGTATGTTTATCACAATGTTCTATGGCAGCTATAATAAAGAAACGCATGAGTTTAAATACGCATCGGCTGGTCATGAGCCGGGCTTTTTCTATTGCAAAAAAGAGAACACATTTTACGATTTAGATGCAAAAGGGCTTGTCCTTGGGATCGCACCAGACTTTGACTACAGACAGTACGAGAAGCATTTGGACGCAGGAGACATGGTGATCTTATTCTCTGATGGGGTCACAGAATCCAAGTCAGAGGATGGTTTCTTAGAGCGGGAGGACATCAAAACACTCATATCAGAGCACCTATCCTATTCAGCTCAAGAAATGGTGGATGCCATCTACGCCAGCTTACTCAAACTGCAGGATTTTCAGCTGCACGATGACTTTACTTTACTTGTTCTCAAAAGAAAGGTTTAGAAAGTGAACATGCGGGTATATAAAACTTTAGGAAACAAGAATTTCGAGGTGAATGCATAATGAATATGTCTGTAAAAGAGCATCAAATAGATCAAAAAACGAAAATCAGTGTCAGCGGAGAAATTGATGTGTACTCCGCTCCTGAGCTAAGAGAAACGCTCATGCCTAAAGCTGAGGCGGGAGAGCATCTTGAAATCTGTCTAAAGGATGTTACGTATATGGATAGTACAGGTTTAGGTGTATTCGTTGGGCTGTTTAAAGCGGCTCAAAAAGCAGGTGGAACATTAAAGCTTGAGAACTTGTCAGAACGGCTTGTAAGGTTGTTTGAAATCACTGGATTAAAGGACATCATTGACATTTCTGCAAAGTCAGAGGGTGGGGTACAATGAACGAATCAGTAGATCTAATCGAGATGAAAATACCGGCAAAACCAGAATATGTAGGCATCATTCGTTTAACTCTTTCAGGAGTAGCGAGCCGGATGGGCTATGCCTATGAAGAGATTGAGGACTTAAAAATTGCCGTCAGTGAGGCCTGTACAAATGCAGTTCAGCATGCCTACAAAGGTGAAGACGGCGAAGATGGAGAGGTGGCTGTTCGCTTTCTTGTCTACGAGGATCGTCTAGAAATCATTGTCGCTGACAAAGGCGGTAGCTTTGACTTTAAGCAAAAACAGGAAGACCTCGGACCGTACACATCTGCTCATACGGTGGATCAATTGGCAGAAGGAGGTCTTGGTTTATACTTAATGCAAACATTGATGGATGAAGTCGAGGTGCAAGCAAACTCCGGAGTTACCGTGGCGATGACAAAGTTTTTAAACAGGGAGCGAGTTGACCATGACACAACCATCCAAAACTATGAAACTAACTAAAGATGAAGTAGACCGCCTCATCCAAAGCTATCAAACCAATCAAGACGAGCAGGCACAGCTCACGCTGGTCGAATGCTATACAAACTTGGTTGATATGCTGGCGAAAAAATATTCTAAAGGAAAAAGCTTTCATGAGGACCTTAGACAAGTTGGAATGATAGGTTTACTTGGCGCCATTAAACGATACGACCCGCTCGTCGGTAAATCATTTGAAGCCTTTGCCATTCCAACCATCATCGGGGAAATCAAACGCTTTTTACGAGATAAGACATGGAGTGTTCATGTACCAAGGCGGATCAAAGAGCTTGGACCAAGAATTAAAATGGCAGTCGATCATTTGACAACAGAGACACAGAAGTCACCTAAAGTCCAAGAAATTGCAGAATACCTAGATGTAACAGAAGAAGAAGTACTTGAAACCATGGAGATGGGCAAAAGCTATCAAGCACTGTCTGTTGACCAAGGCGTAGAGGCCGATTCTGAAGGAAGTACTGTGACGATTTTAGACGTTGTGGGCTCACAGGAAGAGGGCTACGAACGTGTGAACCAAAAATTGATGCTTGAGAGTGTGCTTCATGTGCTGTCGGATAGAGAAAAAGAGATTATCAATCTGACTTACTTGCAAAATAAGAGTCAGAAAGAGACAGGCGATTTACTTGGTATATCCCAAATGCATGTATCAAGACTGCAGCGGAAGGCAGTGAAAAAACTGCGAGATGCATTATCAGAAGATGCGTCTATGGAGCTAGGGTAATGAAACAGATTGAACAGCATGAGCATGTAAAAGCCATTATCTATCAATCGAATAAAGAAGGGAAGTCATGCTGCGGGGACAGTTTTTTTATTAAAGCAGATGATGAAGAACTAATTTGTGCTGTAGCAGACGGATTAGGCAGCGGCCAGTACGCCAATGAATCATCTTCTTTAGTCAGCGAAATTGTCGAAGAATATGGACATGAGGATGTGGCGACCCTCATCGACAGATGCAATCAGGCCATGAAAAATAAACGCGGGGCCACTGTGGCCATATTAAAGGTGAATTTTTCCCAGCAGCAATTTACCTATTGTTCGGTTGGTAATATTCGGTTTATCTTGAATGCACCTTCTGGCGATTATATTTATCCATTCCCGACATCAGGATACTTATCAGGAAAACCTAGAAAATATAAAACATACTCCTATCCCTACGAAAAAGGATCGATATTCATTATGTATTCAGACGGACTGAATGTGCCAAACATGCGCATGTGTTTAAAGCATGGACATTCAGTTGAAGACATCGCCAAACAGCTTGAAACATACACACAAGACAAAAAGGACGATCTCACCTATGTACTTGGTCAGCTCACGTAAAATAGCTGACCTTTTTTCTGTTTTGCCGGTTTTTTTGATACACTAAAAGAGAAGACACAGTGAGAGGATGCAAAGTATGAAGACATCTGACTTTTTATTGAAACAAATTGCGACAGAATTAAAGCTTTCAACAAAACAAATTGAAAGTGTGATCAAGCTTTTAGAGGATGGCAACACCGTCCCGTTTATTGCCCGTTATCGGAAAGAGCAGACAGGCTCACTGGATGAGGTGCAAATTCAAACCATTTCAGAGCGCTATACATATATCCAAAATGTCACGAACCGAAAAGAAGAAGTCATTCGCTTAATTGCTGAACAAGACAAACTGACTGATGAATTAAAACAGAAAATTGAACAAGCGCATAAACTGCAAGAGGTCGAAGATTTATACCGGCCATTCAAACAAAAGCGCAAAACAAAGGCGAATGTAGCCAAAGCAAAAGGGCTGGAGCCGCTGGCAGAATATTTACTCACGCTGCCAAGCGATCAGATCGAGAAGAAAGCAGCTGCTTTTATTAGCGAAGAAAAAGAAGTGACAAATGTAGAAGAGGCACTTGAGGGTGCGCAGCACATCATTGCTGAACAGCTCGCAGATGATCCTGATATGCGAAAATGGATTCGCAGTGAAACGTACCAAAAGGGCAGTCTGGTCACATCAGGAAAAGACGTCGAAAGCGATGAGAAAAACGTCTATGAAATGTATTACGATTATCAAGAGCCAATCAAAAAGATTGTTCCGCACCGTGTACTAGCGGTCAACCGCGGGGAGAAAGAGGGCATTTTAAAGGCAGCCATCGAACCACCAGCTGAAAATATTCGCTTCTATCTCGACAAACAAGTTCTAAAAGGCAAACAGACGACGGCGAGACCGTTTATTGAAGCGGCAATCGATGATGCGTATAAACGCCTCATTCAGCCTTCCATCGAGCGAGAAATACGAAAAGAGCTGACAGAAAAAGCAGAGGAACAAGCGATTCATATTTTTGCTGAAAACTTAAGAAAACTGCTGCTTCAGCCGCCGATGAAAGGGAAACGTGTACTTGGAGTCGACCCCGCATTTCGGACAGGCTGTAAATTAGCTGTCGTGGATGATACAGGCAAAGTCCATCATATTGGCGTCATTTACCCGCATCCGCCCGTGCAGAAAAAAGCGGAAGCGAAACAAAAAGTCAAAGAGATCATTCAATCATCAAACATCGAAGTCATTGCGATTGGAAACGGAACAGCCTCAAGAGAGACAGAACAATTCATTGCAGACTTGATTCAAGAGCTGGATCAGCCGGTGTCTTATTTGATCGTGAATGAAGCTGGAGCAAGTGTTTACTCCGCATCAGCGCTGGCACGAGAAGAGTTTCCAGATCTGCAAGTCGAAGAGCGAAGCGCCATCTCAATCGCTAGAAGATTACAAGATCCTTTAGCAGAGCTCGTGAAAATTGATCCGAAGTCTGTCGGTGTGGGCCAATACCAGCATGATGTCAGCCAGAAGCAATTAAACAGCTCGTTAACCTTTGTGGTAGAAACAGTCGTCAACCAAGTTGGTGTAAACGTCAATACCGCCTCACAGGCGCTGCTGCAATATGTATCAGGCCTTTCAAAAGCCGTCGCAGGGAATATCATCAAGCGCCGCGAAGAGATTGGGAGATTCACAAGCAGAAAAGAATTGAAGGATATCCCAAGGCTCGGTGCTAAGACATATGAGCAGTGTATCGGTTTCCTTCGCATTACAGATGGACAAGACCCGCTTGATCGTACAGGTATTCACCCTGAGAGCTATAAAGAAACAAAACAGTTTTTACGCATGATCAACATGACGCCAGACGATCTTGGCACAGAGCAGTTAAAAGAGAAAATTGCTGAAGTGAAACTGGACGAAGCAGCCCAGCAGCTGGACATTGGGACAATTACACTTCAAGATATCATTGATCAGCTGACAAGACCTGAGCGTGATCCACGGGATGAAGTGCCAAAACCGCTGCTCAAAACAGATGTGTTGAAATTGGAAGACTTGAAGCAAGGAATGGAGCTGCAAGGAACGGTGAGAAACGTTGTAGACTTCGGTGCATTCGTTGATATTGGTGTAAAGCAGGATGGGCTTGTGCATATTTCCAAGCTAAGCAATCGTTTTGTGAAGCATCCGCTTGACGTTGTATCAGTTGGTGACATTGTGACCGTATGGGTGGACTCCGTTGACCAGGCAAAAGGCCGCGTTGCCCTCTCCATGCTGAAACCAGAGTAACAAAAAAACGAGGCGCACCTTAGGATGGGGTGTGCCTTGATGTGACTGAATGTTTTTTTCTATAAAAGTACCAGCATTGATTCAGCAATTTGATTTGATAATGATTTTTCTCATAAAATGCCTTCTGCATCTGATTTTTCAGCCAGTTGGGCATCGCCCATTCCTCCTTTGATCGAAACAGTGGATGTACCTTCAATGTATGCATAGGGGAAATTGTCCCGTTCGAGGTTTTTATAGAAAGGAACGATCTTGATTGAACGAGAGAGAGTTACAGCAGTTAACAGAGCACATTTCCCAGCAGTTCTTTGGCAAGGCATTCCGCCATCAGGCTGTTTTTAATGACCGTCTAAAAACGACAGGCGGACGATATTTACTTGGTACACACAACATCGAACTGAACCGCCGATACCTAGAGGAGCATGGACGAGAAGAATTAATCGGAATCATCAAGCATGAGCTGTGCCATTATCATCTGCACCTTGAGGGAAAGGGCTATCAGCATCGTGACCGTGATTTTAAAGCGTTATTAAAACAAGTAGGAGCCCCGCGTTTTTGTACACCGCTAAAAACCGTACAAAATAAGCGCCGTGCGGAGAAACGCCATGAATATATTTGCACAGGATGCGGCCGGTCTTTTATAAGGAAAAGACGGTTTGATACCTCTCGTTATGTATGCGGCGTCTGCAAAGGGAAATTAAAGTGGCTGCGAACAACCGATTCATTGTGACAAGCATTCCTCTATGGGGATGCTTTTTTTGTTTCTATAGATGTGTGGACATATTGAGACAAAAAGAGACGCATGTCTCATTTTGTCTCTTTTTTCATCGGTATGATTCGTTCAAAACCTAAGTGTTCATGCGTCGTCATGTTGGCACGATTTTTGCTTGTATAGAAGTGCAAGCAAAAAAGATAGGAGGTTTTATCAAATGGAAATGGCATTGACTAAAGAAAAAGCCGTATGGATGTATCAAAAAATGCAGGAAATCCGCCAATTTGAAGACCGGGTGCACACCCTTTTTACAAAAGGAATTTTGCCGGGGTTTGTCCATCTTTATGCTGGCGAAGAAGCTGTTGCCGTAGGAGTCTGTGCTCATCTGAATGAAAAAGACAGTATTACAAGTACACACCGGGGCCACGGCCACTGTATAGCGAAGGGCTGTGATCTAAAAGGAATGATGGCAGAAATCTATGGGAAAGCAACAGGTCTCTGTAAAGGCAAAGGCGGATCCATGCACATTGCAGATTTTGATAAAGGAATGCTCGGTGCTAACGGAATTGTTGGAGGGGGCTTTCCTCTTGCGTGCGGGGCAGCCCTCACAGCTAAATATAAAAAGACAGAAAATGTAAGCGCTTGCTTTTTTGGGGATGGTGCAAACAATCAAGGGACTTTCCACGAAGGAATCAATCTCGCGGCCATCTGGAAACTGCCCGTTATTTTCATCGCAGAAAACAATGGGTACGGGGAAGCGACACCATTTTCCTATGCTTCAAGCTGCAAATCAATCGTAGATCGAGCGGCCGGTTATGACATTCCTGGGATTCAAGTAGATGGAAAAGATGTGATGGCCGTTTATCAAGCCGCAGAACAAGCAATTGAACGAGCAAAAAATGGAGAAGGTCCGACATTAATTGAATGCATGACATATCGGAATTATGGCCATTTCGAAGGAGACGCCCAGCGTTACAAAACAAATCAAGAAAAAACAGAACATCAAGAAGAGAGAGATGCGATCGCTCTTTTTAAAAATGAATTGATCAAGCAGCAGCTGCTGACGAATGGGGAGCTATCAAATATTGAAGCGGCTGTAGCAGAAGCGATAGATGAAGCCGTTACATTCAGTGAAGAAAGTGAATATCCAGATCAGGCCGAATTATTGACCGACGTGTATGTTTCGTATCAATAAATCAAAGGGGGAGAGGAAAATGACAAGAGAAATCAGCATGTCTAGTGCATTAAATGAAGCGATTAAACTTGCCATGAGAAGAGACGAGGATGTCATTTTAATGGGGGAAGATGTTGCTGGAGGCGCTCATGTCGATCACTTACAGGATGATGAAGCATGGGGCGGTGTGCTTGGTGTAACGAAAGGAATCGTTCAGGAGTTTGGGCGTGAGCGAGTTCTTGACACACCGATTAGTGAAGCTGGCTATGTAGGTGCGGCCATGGCAGCAGCTTCCACAGGGCTAAGACCAATTGCAGAACTCATGTTTAATGATTTTATCGGCACCTGTCTGGATCAAGTGCTGAATCAAGGAGCAAAATTCCGATATATGTTTGGCGGAAAAGCAGAGGTACCGATCACGATCAGAACGACACATGGGGCGGGTTTTAGAGCAGCTGCTCAGCATTCGCAAAGCTTGTATGCGCTATTTACAAGCATCCCTGGATTGAAAGTAGTGGTGCCTTCTTCACCATACGATGCCAAAGGATTGCTGCTGGCAGCCATCGAGGATCAGGACCCTGTCATCTTTTTTGAAGACAAAACGCTTTACAATATCACAGGAGATGTTCCAGAGCGATACTACACGCTGCCGCTTGGCAAAGCAGATGTGAAAAGAGAAGGCTCAGATGTGACCATTTTTGCAGTAGGTAAACAAGTTCATACAGCACTCGAAGCGGCCGAGCAATTAGCTGCCCAAGGAATTGAAGCAGAGGTGATTGATCCAAGAAGCTTGTCACCGCTCGATGAAGAGGCCATTCTAACTTCAGTAGAAAAAACAAATCGGCTTGTCATTGTAGATGAAGCAAATCCAAGGTGCGGAATTGCCGCAGATATTTCTTCTCTGGTTGCGGATAAAGGGTTCGATTTACTTGACGCTCCAATCAAAAAAGTGACGGCTCCTCATACACCGGTTCCGTTTTCACCACCGCTTGAAGATATCTATTTGCCGACACCTGAAAAGGTTGTGAACACCGTATTAGAGATGGTTGGAAAGAGTCATGACAAGATCTTGAACTAAAGAAAGGAGAGAGGGAGATGGCTGTCGAGGTTGTGATGCCAAAATTGGGCATGTCAATGAAAGAAGGAACGGTATCTGTCTGGAATAAAGAGGTCGGAGAAACCGTAAATAAAGGGGAAAGCATTGCAAGCATCAACTCTGAAAAAATTGAAATGGAGATCGAATCACCTGCAGAAGGAACCATATTGGATATAAAAGTGCCTGAGGGAGAAGGTGTACCGCCTGGCACGGTCATCTGCTATATCGGTGAAGGAAATGAACAGGTCGAGGAAAAGAAAGTAAAAGACCTGCCGCCAAAACAAAAGAAAGAGAGAAAGAAAATCTCCCCTGTGGCACGTAAGATTGCTCAAAGCGCTAATCTGGACATTCATACTTTAGTGGGAACAGGTCCAGATGGGAGAATCACGAAAGCGGATGTGCTTCGGGCACTTCCTGATGAAAAAGAAAAACAACACAATGAACCAACAAAGCCTCAGCCAGTCAGCATGATGCGGAAAACCATTGCCTCGCGAATGATGGAGAGCCTGCAAACAAGTGCACAATTAACAATAACGATGAAAGCGGATGTGACAAAGCTGACAGCATTACAGTCTGAGTTGAACGAAACAGCCGCAGGACGACACGATATAAAATTAACTATGACCGATTTTGTAGCCAAAGCAGTGGTTCTTTCCCTGCTAGAGCATCCTGCAATGAACAGTCAATATCAGAATGATAGAGTCGAAAATTTTGAGCATGTACATCTTGGAATCGCTGCTGCTTTAGATCACGGTCTGGCAGTGCCTGTTATTCGGCACGCGGAAAAACTTTCACTTATTGAGCTGGCGAAGAGCATCAAATCGTATGGCAAAAAAGCACGTGAAGGCAAACTTCTCCACGATGAAATTGAAGGCTCTACCTTTACAATCACTAACCTAGGCGCCTATGGTGTAGAACATTTTACACCGATTTTGAATCCGCCGGAAGCAGGTATTCTTGGCGTTGGCAAAGCGGATCACATGCCTGTATATCATGGGAATGAATTATGTAAAGGGACGATCCTGCCACTCAGTCTGACATTTGACCATCGCGTGCTGGACGGGGCTCCGGCATCCGAATTTTTATCAACTGTTAAAATGTATTTAGAAAATCCAGTATCCATTCTTTTATAGGAAGAAGGTGAAATGAATGACGCTTGTCATTATAGGAGGCGGGCCAGCAGGATATGTGGCGGCAATAACAGCCGCCCGTTTTGAAAGAGAGGTTGTACTAATCGACCAAGGCCTGTTAGGAGGTACCTGCCTGAATGAAGGCTGTATTCCAACGAAAGCACTTTTGCAAAGCGCTGATATGTACGAGCATGTGAAATCAGCTGGACATTTTGGAATTGAGCTTCCAGGGAAGGAGCCTGTCATTCATTGGGATGCCGTTCAAAGGCGGAAGCGGTCAGTCGTCAAGCAGCTGACTGATGGCGTTCGTTATTTGATGAATAAAAACAAAATCAGCGTGTTAAATGGGAAGGCATCATTTCTTTCAGCACATGAGCTATTGATAGAAAGTGAAGGGAAATCTGAAATCATTCAGGCAAAACAAATCATTATTGCTTCAGGATCAAAACCTGCTGCTTTACCTTTCGCCCCATTTGATAGAGAGTGGATCATTGATAGTAAGGATGCGATGACGCTCCCTTCAATACCAGATTCGCTTTGTATCATTGGTGGAGGGGTGATCGGCTGTGAGTTTGCAAGCATCTTTAGCCGAATGGGATCAAAGGTTGTCATGGTGGAACAGGCAGCACACATTTTACCTGAAGAAGATCACGATACAGCTAACTGTCTTCAAGATCAGCTTCAAAAAGCAGGTGTGGAAATTTTGACATCAGCAGCAGTCAAACAGCTTGATGCAATCTCAAAAAAAGTGGTGGTTGAGAAGGATCATGGGGAGCGCTGTGAAATCAAGTCCGATCATTGTTTAGTCGCCATTGGCAGAAAACCGAGGCTGGGAGAGCTGAATCTTGAGCAGATCGGCATTGAATTTGACAGGAACGGCATCTGTGTGAATGAGCATATGCAAACCAATCTCCCGCATATCTATGCGTGCGGTGATGTGACAGGCGGCGTTCAGCTTGCTCATGTTGCTTTTCATGAAGGAACGATTGCGGCATCACATGCATCAGGTGAAGATGTAAAGGTCAATGAACAAGTGATTCCAAGGTGCATCTACACGTCTCCAGAAATCGCTAGTGTCGGTTTAAATGAAGAGAATGCTAGAAAACAATATGGGGAGATTCGAATAGGGAAATTCGCATTTTCTGCAAATGGAAAAGCATTAATTTTAAATCAGCCAGCTGGTCAAGTAAAGGTCATTGTCGAACCGCAATATCAAGAAATTTTAGGTGTATCCATCATCGGACCGAATGCAACAGAACTGATTGGACAAGCGGCGGTAATGATGCATACAGAGTTGACAGCTGATACATTAGAGCAGTTTATTGCGGCACATCCGACACTCTCTGAGGCGATACACGAAGCCTTGCTGCAAACAAATGGACGAGCGGTGCATTGCTGATAGAGAAACTTTCTATCCAAATGACTCCCTGGGTCAGCCAATAATTGAAAGCGTTTTTATAATTATCTATAATGGATAAAAAGCCCCCAGAGGAGAGGATGGAATGAATCCGACGCCTTGCTATTTAAATACTTGGAAACGTTTTGTTCGTGAAGGTTTGCTTGATAGATCTCGTCTGGATAAGAGAGTGATGGAGTCATGGCACAGATGTAAACAAGCAAATGTGAACCCGTATTTAGATAAAGGACAGTCGTTGTTAGAAAAGGAATTATTCAGTATTCAAAAAAAGAAGTACTCACTATTTCTAAATGCCGCTCTTCCTTACTTAAATAAAATCAGTCAGCAATTAAAAGAATCTGACATGCTGGCATTACTCATTGATGCAGATGGATATGTGCTAAGTCTGACAGGAAGCCAAAGGACGCTGGTAGAAGCGAAAAAAATAAACTTTATGGAGGGTGCGCGCTGGACCGAAGCCGATGTGGGGACGAACGCTATTGGAACGGCACTAGTCATTGGGGAAGCTGTAGCGATTAACGGAACTGAGCATTTTTCAGTCGCTTCCCACCATTGGAGTTGTTCAGCGGCCCCTATTCGTGATGCAGACGGCACGATCATAGGAGTCATTGATATCTCCTGTATGGCGGATCAAAGGCATCCTTTTATGCTTGGAATGGCTTCAACAGTTGCATATGCCATAGAGAGAGAAATTCAGGTCCAGCAAAAAAGGAAAGAGATGGAGCTGATCAGTCATTGTCTCCAGCAGGTAGAAGTGGACGAGCTGTATGTTGTCTGTAATGAGAAAAAGCAGATTGTTTTGGCAAGTAAGCCGATTAGAGACCGATTTTCAGACTGGTACGGAATGGATGTTGATCTGCTCATGGACGATACATTTGTTACACGGGACAAGCAGATTATTCAGTCAGAACAAGACGGAAAGCTGCTTGGGATGTCTTTTTCTCTTGAAGAAGCAGCGAAGAGTAATATAACCGTTTCTTTTGCTCAATTTCCCGGGGAATCTGGAACAAGTACGGCATTTCAGCAGACGCTCAGCGAATTGAAACGAGCGGCACAAACAGATGCAAATGTATATATTTGGGGAGAAACAGGTACAGGGAAAGAACTGGCCGCTCGAGCGATTCACTTAGCTAGTGAAAGACATAAAGGACCGTTTATTGCCGTTAATTGTGGAGCCATACCCGAAAGCCTGTTAGAAAGCGAACTATTTGGTTATGCTGAAGGAGCTTTTACAGGGGCAAAGCGTCATGGAGCACAGGGGAAATTTGAACAGGCGCAAAAAGGAACACTCTTTTTAGACGAAATAGGCGAAATCCCTTATGCGATGCAAGTGGCACTTCTTAGGGTCATTGAAGAAAGGAAAGTCGTACCGCTCGGCGGGACACACGAAATCCCTTTGGATATTAGAATCATTACAGCGACACACCGAAATATGAACGAACTGCTGAAGGAAGGAAAAATACGTGAAGATTTGTATTACCGTCTTCATGTCTATCCAATCAACATCCCGCCGCTTAGAGAAAGAAAAGAAGACATTGTTGATTTATATCGTTACTACCAAAAGAAACACCAATGGAATGCAGCATTTCCTGAATCTTTTTTTCGTAAGCTGGAAGCGTACCATTGGCCAGGAAACATACGAGAGCTTTTTAATCTGTTTGAACATATAAGGGTACTGTTTCCTAAAGGAGGATGGATTGGTGAATCGCAATATGCGGAGGTATTAGAGACGATGGATCAGAAAAAGCAGAAGCTGCATCTACCAGAGTATACCGAGAATCCAAAAGAACTCACGTTTAGGGAACGCATTCAAAAGCAAACAGTGATAGAAGCACTGCATAAAACGAAAGGTCATGTGACAGAAGCAGCGAGGCTGGCAGAGGTGCCAAGAAGCACCTTTTATAAGTGGATGCGAAAGTATAAGCTGTCATGAACCCATAGGGAGCGCAGCAGCAAGGAGACCTTGGTCTTTCAGTTAGAGGTCAGGGTCTTTCTGTCATGTCTAAACAGAAAACAAGGAAGAAAGGCTTGACTGTTATATTAGTATATGTTAAATTATAAAAGCCGTCGCTAATGAGACAGGAATGAAACACTTAAAAATTCTTGACACATTTTTCTGGCATAGATATAATGAAACATGTCTTATTATTCCGCAGTAGCTCAGTGGTAGAGCTATCGGCTGTTAACCGATCGGTCGTAGGTTCGAGTCCTACCTGCGGAGCCATAATGGAGAAGTACTCAAGTGGCTGAAGAGGCGCCCCTGCTAAGGGTGTAGGTCGCGCGAGCGGCGCGAGGGTTCAAATCCCTCCTTCTCCGCCATTATTGTATGGCCCGTTGGTCAAGCGGTTAAGACACCGCCCTTTCACGGCGGTAACACGGGTTCGAATCCCGTACGGGTCATGTCATGTTTTGTTTTTTGATTCGTTGGGCTATAGCCAAGCGGTAAGGCAACGGACTTTGACTCCGTCATGCGTTGGTTCGAATCCAGCTAGCCCAGCCATTTTTCATATGTTTTTCTGCATAGCAGATGAGCCATTAGCTCAGTTGGTAGAGCATCTGACTTTTAATCAGAGGGTCGAAGGTTCGAGTCCTTCATGGCTCACCATTGTCACGCGGGTGTGGCGGAATTGGCAGACGCGCTAGACTTAGGATCTAGTGTCTTTATGACGTGGGGGTTCAAGTCCCTTCACCCGCATTGTTTTTTCAAACAGTGCACTTATGAATATATGAGCACATCATACACGCGGTCGTGGCGGAATGGCAGACGCGCTAGGTTGAGGGCCTAGTGGGTGAATAACCCGTGGAGGTTCAAGTCCTCTCGGCCGCATCTAAGAAACCAAAGGTTGTAGACCTTTGGTTTTTTTGTGCTCTTTTTTATTAAGAAAGCGATCACAAATAGCTCCATCTATTCATTGGATAGATCATTATTATGTTTTAAAACTCCACTAAACAACTATTTAATTTGTATCCTAAATAGAAAGGGCTATAAAGAAGCTGTCCTTAAAAAATTTTAAGGACAGCAAGATGATATATTACTAACCATAAATTAACAAATAAACAAACTTATGTTACTTCTGCCTAAACATCCAATACTTACATTGGATTGGTTTTTATTACTCTTAGGTATATCTGTTTCATAAAGCTTCTGTAGTGAAAGAATTTTTCTCATAGTGTTTAACCTCCTATTTATTTGAAATATTATAAGAAATAAACAAAATATAAACCTATATTAAGAACCAACTATAGAAGTACAAGCGTATAGACTTACTGAGCTACCTTTACCACCCTCACAAATAAAAATGCTGAGAACCGATTTTTTGTCAGGGTTGTCACTTTTTTTTGTAGATAATTTTTGTAATGATAAAATTTTATCAGACATTTATAACACCTCCCTTTAGATTATGATTTTATAAAAAAAGTGAAAATTCACTTTTAACTATTGTAATATTTCCCATAGAGTATTACAATATAAATAACTTAAATTGTATAAAAAGTTATAGAAAGGTAATAAGTCATGGATAATATATGTAAACTTAGTTATAAATTAGGTGAATCACAGGCGAAATCATTGGCTAGCGCATCTATTATCATATACAAAGGCGAATACTTTATTGCTACTGCAGCACATTGCCTATACGACCTGGGGAGTAATGAATTAGCTAATAACATATCAATAGAAGTAGAGAATCAAGGAAAAAAAGAGTCTTATGAAGTGCAAAATATAGTAATACCCGAAAAATGGATTAGTACTCATAGGTTAACTTATGATTATGCCTTTGGAAGAGTTAAATTGACTAAAGAAATGAAGAATGTTGCTTTTATCCCTAAGTTTGATTTTAGTAAGGATATAGAAGCGCATAATAAGGTGGTTTCGTTAGCTGGTTACCCCATCTCACTTTTTAAAACTCAGAAGAAATATTCTAAAGGTGATTTAGATTTAACACTTTTTACAGAAGAAAAGCTTGTTGGAATGCGCTCTAAACTTAAACATGGAATATCTGGCGGTCCTTGGTTTTTTGAAAGTAATAATGAAAAATTCCAGTTTGGTGTTACATCTGCAAGAATTAATAGTTTTAAAAATATGGTTTGGGCATCTGTTTGGACTAAAGATACAGAAAGAATACTTAATACGTTATTGACAAGTGAGCAGAAAATTATTCTAGCCTAAAGTGAGGGATTTTAATGGATTTAAGATATATTGAGTTTTTGAGTCCAGGTAAATTATTTTATGAACTGGTAACACCGAATAAATTATTAAACAATTATAGTATACCTACCTTAAATACAGAAGAGTGGAAACAAAACATGGATATTAATTGGAGGTATTGTATTTATACAAAGGAAAAAATGCCAAAACAAGGTTGGAAAATACATATTACAACTGATATTGATGAGGCACAAAAGACTTTAGATATTGTCATTCCATATCTCATAAGAAATAAAGTATCCTTTAAATTTGTTCCTAATGAGAGGCAATTATTATTCAAGAATTCCAAAAATGGAGATAGAGCATCTTCTGGTAAATTTATTACAATTTATCCTTATGACAAAAAGATTTTTCTAACGTTACTCTCAGATTTAGATAATTTGACAAAAGCCTTAAAAAAAGGCCCCTATATATTAAATGATAAGCGCTGGAAATATTCAAATGTCTTTTTCCGATATGGAGCGTTTGTATCTATGACTGTAAATAAAGATGGACAAAATGTTCCGGCAATTCAACGACCTGATGGCGCATTTATTCCAGATGTTCGTGCTCCATATTATGAAGTTCCGGATTTTATTGAAGAACCTATTGAAATACAAATGATGACTAAAAAAGTTGACGCAGAACTTGATAAAGAAGACACTTCAAAGTTTGATTCATATAATGTTATTTCTGCACTGCATTTCAGTAATGGTGGAGGAGTATATAAGGTTGAAAAAAACGGGAAAACGTTTGTAATGAAGGAAGGAAGGCTTGGTTCGGGTTTGGATCGGTTGAAACTAGATGGTTTTAAACGAATTTATAAAGAGGCTGAAACAATAAAACAATTAAGTGAGAAGCCTTACATAGTTGATTTTCATGATTACTTTGAAATTTGGGAAAATAACTATTTAATTGAAGAACATGTTTCAGGGATTTCTCTTATGGAATATGTATCTCAAAATTTTCCATTTTCATACAAAGAAGATAAAAATATCTATATGGAACGCATGTTGAATGTGATAGATCAGTTGATGGATGCTTTAAAAGACCTTCATAAGAGTAATATTGCACTCGGAGATTTACAGCCAAACAATGTATTGATATTAGAAGATTTCTCAATAAAATTAATAGACCTAGAAACTGCCGTAACTCCTGACAGTAAATACACCCCCGCTTTAATGACTCCGGGTTATGTTACGGATCAAGCAGAAACCTTTGAACAAGCAGATTGGTTTGCATTACTTAGAATTTGCCGATTTTTATTTTTACCAATA
Organism: Bacillus sp. I-2; assembly: GCF_001974945.1. Lineage (NCBI taxonomy): Bacteria > Bacillati > Bacillota > Bacilli > Caryophanales > Bacillaceae > Bacillus > Bacillus sp. I-2. Next base: position 321,164 of record NZ_LZRW01000043.1, read on the forward strand.
GAAAATTTATCTGATTTGTCAATTGATATTGAAAAAAGCCAGGATGAATGGATTGGAGAGAATTTTGGTGATGCAGTTTTAAACAAAATTAAAGAGATCCAAGAGAAGACATTGCCAACCATCAAAAAATTAAGGGAAGCTTCTAATTTAACAATTCCTCCAATGGAAATAAACTATAAGAATATTAAAGAGATAACAGAAGGTTTAAGGAATGGAATTATAAGTAATTTAAAACCTGAGTCTAAAAGTTTAATATCCGGAGACATTAGGCAATTCATTGAAAAAATGGGGAGCCTATCAATTGCTAATGGAGGATTTGGTGGAATAATGGCTTTAGATAGGACAGGGTCTCTATCCGAATCAGTTTATCAATGGGTTGATCATGTATTAGAGGCAATGTTAAAAGTAGACACTGAAGAATATAAGAATTTCCCATTAGGTTTATTTAACGGTATCTCTGGTATTACAACTGTATTATACGATATTGGTTATAAAGAAGAAGCAATTAAAATATTAAATACAATACCCTTACCAGATAAAGAAGATTTAGATTTAACACTGTTTTCTGGATTGGCTGGAATTGGATTGAACTACCTAGCTTTTTATAACATTACACAGAAAAAAGATTTTCTAGATCGCTCAATAAAAATAGGAAACAGAATAATAGATGCCTATAAAGAAGGCTGTTCCATTACAGTAAGGGATCCTTATGCAATGCCGTATGGCTTGTTAAATGGCTGGTCTGGAGTCAGCTTGTATCTTCTAATATTAGGAAAGGTGACAGACAATAGAAGCGTAATAAAACTGGCTGGCGAAATTTTCAGTAAAGAAATAAGCCAAAACATTGAAATTGATTCTAAATTAGAATTAGCACAAATAAAAGAACACTCATTGGGCTATAAAAGGTTAATACCGTATCTTGGAGAAGGTGCAGCTGGTATCGCATTAATTATGCTAGAGTTCAACAAGAATCTTCCTAATTTTATGACAGAAACTAATACGGAATTGTTCAAAAAACTAGCAAATGTTACAGACTTATACAGCACATTTGCTAGCGGCATCTTTCGAGGTGTGGGAGGAATGATTATTCTTGCTAACGCAATGAAATGTGAGGAGTTAAAGTCAGGCTCGTTAGAATACAGTATTAGAGCACTTGGTAATTATCTCCTTTATAAGAGAGGCGAGGGGATATTAAGCCCAGGAGAGTATGGCTATCGTTTATCTTTAGACTTACAAACTGGGAATAGTGGTTTACTTCTCGCACTTTCAGATATAGATAATGACAAATGGAATAGTTGGTTGCCGTTGCCTAAAGATAATAAATTAAATCTCTTTGAAGTAGAGAAATCCAATAAAGGAGGTGAAATAAATGAAAAAATTATTATCACTTCAGCACAAAGCACTAGATAAAGAGGTTACTCTATTAGCAGGCAGATCATCAGTAAGTTTAGGCTGCGGTAAGATCAGTACAGTGAGTCTATTTCTCTGCGCTAATTAAGTTACTCTTAAAGGAGGTGAAAAAACAATGAAAAAGCTACTATCACTTCAGCACAAAGCACTAGATAAAGAGGTTACGCTATTAAAAGGTAGATCATCGGTAAGTTTAGGTTGCGATAAGATCAGTACAATAAGTTTATATTTCTGTGGTAACTAATTATACTTAAAGGAGATGAAACAATGAAAAAGCAATTAAGTTACTCTTAAAGGAGGTGAAAAAACAATGAAAAAGCTACTATCACTTCAGCACAAAGCACTAGATAAAGAGGTTACGCTATTAAAAGGTAGATCATCGGTAAGTTTAGGTTGCGATAAGATCAGTACAATAAGTTTATATTTCTGTGGTAACTAATTATACTTAAAGGAGATGAAACAATGAAAAAGCTACTATCACTTCAACACAAAGCACTAGATAAAGAGGTTACGCTATTAAAAGGTAGATCATCGGTAAGTTTAGGTTGCGATAAGATCAGCACAATAAGTTTATATTTCTGTGGTAACTAATTACACTTAAGGGAGATGAAACAATGAAAAAGCTACTATCACTTCAGCACAAAGCACTAGATAAAGAGGTTACGCTATTAAAAGGTAAGTCATCAGTAAGTTTAGGTTGCGATAAGATCAGTACAATAAGTTTATATTTTTGCGGTAACTAATTACACTTAAGGGAGATGAAACAATGAAAAAGTTACTATCACTTCAGCATAAAGCACTAGATAAAGAGGTTACGCTATTAAAAGGTAAGTCATCAGTAAGTTTAGGTTGCGATAAGATTAGTACAATAAGTTTATATTTCTGTGGTAACTAATAAATTTTCGAAAAAATATTTTATCAAAAGAGAGGTCAGCCTCCTCTCTTTCTTTATATTATTCAAAAAGCAGTTGGTGTAAATATAAAAAGGGCTAATTAGAAATGCCATAAAGTTTCAAAATTCAGATATTCGTCCATTATATACTGTCTTATGTCTCCAGCTAGTATAACTTTTGTTTAGCTAATCTTCCTGTAAGCGCCAGTGGTGAGTGCAGGAGTTGCTTTGTATTAATTGAATTAAGTATACATTAAAAAAGGGTTTATAAAGAGATGAATTAAAAGAGGTTCTCAGAATAGCTAAATCGAAGTATTTTTTTATAATTGTAGTTTGTTTAGAGGAACTGCGTGATAATAATGTAATATTGATCAATATTCTAGTCATAGTACAAGTACGATATCTTAAAGGCGCTAGATATATATACATATTCTATTAGAAAGAAATATACACTTCTGGGGACTTTAGATAACATTTATCAAATAATATATTTTCTGGTTCATCAGGATGATTACTCGTAATACAAGGTTTTATAAAAAATACTAATTATAGGGGCTACCTGTGATGAACATTAATAAAGTATATGAGTCTAAATTTTAATTATTTCTTTTGATTGAAATTTAAGATAGATACTTTGTGGTGTATTTTGAATATTGATAGTCTATAGCAGAAAGGATATTATTATGAGACCTAAAAATCCCTTATTCTTTTTATTGCGTAAAATAAAACTGCCATTATTATTAATTTTATTTGCTATTACTATTTCATCTGTAGGGAGTATTAGTGGTTTGTTTATACCTCTATTTACTGGTAAAGTTGTAGATAAATTTTCTGAGAACACTTTTAATTTAGGATTTATAGCGCTTTTTTTATGTATGTTTCTAATAAATGCGGTCTTGAGTGGTATTGGTTTATATTTGCTCAGTAAAATTGGAGAAAAAATGATTATGGCAATTCGTTTTATGCTGTGGGAGCATATAATAAAATTAAAAACTCCTTTCTTTGATAATAATGAGAGTGGTTCAATAATGAGCCGTATTACAGAAGATACTAATGTTATCAACGCATTTGTATCTCAAAAATTACCGAATATAATCCCTTCTATAATAACTGTTTTAGGCTCTATTATTATCTTATTGGGAATGGATTGGAAAATGACTCTTATAACACTTATTATAGTTCCTATATTTTTAGCCATAATTATTCCTTTAGGGGGAATGGTAAGAAAAATCTCAAAAGAAGCACAATCAGAAGCAGCTAGCTTTAGTGGATTATTAGGTCGTGTCTTAACCGAAATACGTCTAGTAAAGATATCAAATACAGAAAGTTTAGAATTAAAAAATGCTCATAATAATCTTTTTGAAATATATAAATTAGGGTTAAAAGAAGCCAAAATCATTGCAATTATACAACCATTAACTAGCCTTATTCTTTTACTGACTATAGGAATTATTCTAGGATTTGGTGGTATAAGGGTTTCAACGGGGGCAATATCTGCTGGTACTCTAGTAGCTATGATTTTCTATGTAATACAATTATCTGGCCCTCTTACTAATTTTTCAACCTTACTTACAGACTACCAGCGAGCGATAGGAGCAAGCCAGAGATTGAGTGAAATATTACGCGAAGATAAAGAAGAACTGGAATCTAATAGACATGTTTCAAATATTGATTTCTGCAATAGAAATTTGAAATTTTCAAGCGTTAGTTTCAAGTTTGATGATAAACCGATTTTGAATAAAATAACTTTTGATATCCCAAATAAAAAGGTCACTGCTTTTGTAGGTCCGTCTGGTTCTGGTAAAAGTACTATTTTCAATTTAATAACACGATTATATGAATTGCCTTTGAGCAATGGGAGCATATCACTTGGAGGAATACCCATTAATGAATTTAATTTATCAGATTGGCGAAATAAAATTGGCTATGTAATGCAAACTAACGCGATGATAAATGGCACGATAAAAGATAATATAGTGTACGGCATTAAAAGAGAAATTAGTGAAGATGAAATCATTAAATATTCTAAACTGTCAAATTGCCATGAATTTGTTAGTTTGTTAGATAAAGGGTATGATACAATAATTGGAGAAAAAGGAATAAAGTTGTCGGGAGGTCAACGTCAACGAATTGATATTGCAAGAAACTTTATTAAAGACCCTGATATCCTATTATTAGATGAAGCAACAGCAAGTTTGGATAGTGAGAGTGAGAGAAAAGTACAAGATTCACTAGAAGCATTAATGAAAAAAAGAACCACAGTGATAATAGCTCACAGATTAGCAACTATTAAAAAAGCAGATCAGATCATATTCTTAGATCAAGGAGTAATTACTGGTAAAGGAACTCATGACCAATTAATGCGTACCCATGATAAATACAGGCGATTTGTGTCAGCCCAAAAATTGGTTGATTAAGTAAATTTTTGTAACACTTTATGAGTGTTTAATTAACATTTAGATCATTTATGTTAAATGTATTAAGGAAGATAACATGTTTTAGTGTAATCTTAAGATATAAAATAATGAGAAATTTGTATTAGCTTAAACTAAATAATAACTAATTGCTACTTTTAATCCGTGTGCCATATATCTTGTGAATAATTAATAATAAAGATTATTTCAGCTAAATTGACTGCATATAATTCAATTAAATAACATAAAATGGTTATGGTTTTTTAAGTATTTATCGAAAAAGGAGTTATGATAATGATAAAAAGGTTTTTTTTGATTTTACTCACATTAATTATGTCCATTGTATCAATGCTAGTAGCTGCCAAAAATTCTCCTGGGGATAATGTGATTTCATTTGATGAACCTCGTATCTTAATGATATCAATGGGAATAGTTATATTTTTATTCATTCCGCCATTGATTATGTCTTTTTTTGGTAATTTTGTTGTAAGGGTTATATCTGGTGTATACCAATGTTTTATTGTTCTTTCCTTTCTGGGACTCATTCCAATAGGATTTCTTATTCCTAATGGCTTTTTGACTATTGTTGTTGCTATTGCAGGAACTTTAATTAGCATATTTAGCGTTACAGTAACCTTTTCTATTGATAAAAATAAAGAAGTTAAATCTTAACTGAATAAATAAAAATTTAGAAGGTTCTATCCTTATTTGAGGAAAGGAGCTTTCTTTTTGAGTTTTCTGTTGTGGATTACTAAATCTTTGATAACTGATTGTTGTTTGTGGGTGTAGTTTTTTGAAAAGAAAAGTTTTAGAGCGTATCCATTAATACGCTGCAAATAAAAGAAGCACTCATTATAATAACTACGTGTTAGCTATTCTCATATCTCAGAAATGCTCCAAGTATCAGGGACATCTTCATTATCACAGGGTTAGATAGTTATCATTAAAAAGAAGATATATTGAACTCAATTCTTTTATAAAACTTTTTTTAATAGCGATTCTCATTTTTTTGACCTTACACATCAAAAAAATTGCAATTATTTCCGATTCATGCTACAATAAGAATAATTATTTTTGTTCGGCGTAAAGGATAGCATGAAGAAAGACTTTTCGTCTTGAGGATACTTTGGGCAAGGATAGTATAATACATTGTGTGGTATACGCACGAGGAGGCAACAAACATGGAACAAGGTACAGTAAAATGGTTTAACGCAGAAAAAGGTTTTGGATTTATCGAACGTGAAGAAGGCGACGATGTATTCGTACATTTCTCAGCTATCCAAGGTGACGGATTCAAATCTTTAGACGAAGGTCAAAAAGTAACATTTGACGTAGAGCAAGGTTCTCGTGGAGCTCAAGCTGCTAACGTTCAAAAAACTGCTTAATCTTCATCCTTTTAAAACAGGTTCTCTGTAGAGAGCCTGTTTTTTTATGCTTTCACTCATTTTCTCAATAAAAAACCCTACTCAGCGTACAAGTAGGGAAGTGTTACAAGGTAATCGTAAAAAAATTCATGCTTCAAAGGTTTATCAACAGTATAGCATATTGGATTTACAATATGCGGAATTTGCCTAAATAAATTCTTTTTTTAAATAAAATGAAGGGTGGAAATGTTCGTAGAGAACGTGTATTCAAAAATGGTGAGCGTGGAAGAGATTCTTAACAAAAACTTTTTATTTGTTTTTCTGTAATCCCTTTGATGACTTCTAATTCACTTAGCAAAAATTCATGGGCATCATCTAGCATTTTCTTTTCACTTGCATTGAGTGCTTTCTCTTTCTTCATACGCATCAGATCACGCACAACTTCAGCACCTTCTTGGATGTTACCCGTTTTTATTTTGTTTGTGTTAATTGTATGCCGTTCTTTCCATGTCAGTAATTGATCTGATTTGCCATGCTGGAAAATGTGCATTACATCCTTTAAAGCCAGTATATCTGTAACAGGTCTAATACGTGAACCTGACATTTTCCGTGTTGGAATCATTACTTTCATATGACTGATTGCCATTTTAATCACATAATACTGTTGTTTTTCATCAGAGAATTCTTTTTCTTCTATGGCTTCAATTATACCTGCTCCGTGCATTGGATAAACAATGTTATCACCAATTTGAAACATATCATCCACCTCCATAATGTATCTACTTTAAGGGTACCACACTTAGGGATTAAATAATCAAATTTTTAATAATAACATGTTTATTTATTTGTTGTCAACAAATTTTGTTCTAAAAAAGAGAGGTTATTTTGTGGGAATTTTTGATATGATTTTTTTAATTTGAACATATCCTCCTTGCTATAAGAAAAACAGGATATCCACAATTACAGCTCGGACTCCACCCTGTATATCCGTCATCCAGTCATTCAAACGTAAACAGCTGTTTGTGAGGAAATTATGTTAAATAGCTGCAATATAAAAAGACCAGCCATTGAGCCAGTCTTTCAAAATAGAATACGATCATAATGTCGAAATATCAATCACAAACCGGTAACGCACATCACTTTTCAGCACCCGTTCATACGCTTCATCAACTTGATTAGCGTTGATGACTTCAATTTGTGGTGCGATGTTGTGAGCAGCTGCGAAATCGAGCATTTCTTGTGTTTCTTGGATGCCGCCAACGAGTGAACCAGCTATGCTGCGGCGGCCGGAAATTAATGAAAAGACGTGGAATTGATCCGGCTTAGGCGGTGCACCGACGTTCACCAAGGTTCCATCTACACGGAGTAAGGATAAATAGGCATCCACATTAATGTTGGCAGAGACCGTATTGAGAATAAGGTCGTACTGACCAGCTAGTGTCTGAAACGTATCAGGATCACTTGTAGCAAAATAGTCTTTTGCGCCAAATGACAGTGCTTCTTCTTTTTTATTCAAAGAGCGGCTCAATACCGTCACTTCAGCGCCCAGAGCACTCGCGAATTGAATGGCAACATGACCGAGTCCGCCCATTCCGACGATAGCAACCTTTTTGCCAGGGCCTGCCTTCCAGTGCTTTAATGGTGAATAAGTTGTAATGCCAGCACAGAGAAGAGGGCTTGCGGCATCAAGGGGCAGTTGATCAGGAATGCTGACGACAAATCGTTCAGTCACGACAATTTTTTGACTGTAGCCGCCATAAGTCGGCTCCCCGTCATAGTCACGGCTGTTATACGTTTGGACGACTCCTTTTGTGCAATACTGCTCGTCTCCATTTTGACAATATTCACAGGTGCCGCAGGAATCCACAAAGCAGCCAACGCCCACACGGTCTCCGATCTGAAACTTCGTCACATCATCCCCTACAGCTGCCACGACTCCAGTGATCTCATGACCTGGAACCATCGGGAAAATGCCGCCGCCCCATTCATCAAAAGCGCTGTGGATATCTGAATGACAGATCCCGCTAAATTGAATATCAATTAAAATATCATGTGGACGAAGCGCTCTTCGTTCAATGGTCGTCCGTTCAAAATTCGCTTTGGCATGTGATACACTTAAAACGTTTGATTGGTGCGTCTGACACATTCTTGATCATCCTTTCAAAAATAAGATTCGATTCTTTCCTCTATACTGTACGTCTTAAAGTGAACTATAAGTCAACAGAAAACCTTCTGTAATAATAAATCCAGGCTGTTACAACATTCTTGATATCAAGAATTGAGCCAAAAGCATCTTGCTTTCTTTTTCAAAATGGAGATGATGAGGAAAGGGAGATCGGAAGGTAAGAGAAAGAAGGAGGGCACAATGAAAATAGCACAAGCAGCAAAACAGCTCGATTTATCCACTGCGACACTTAGATATTACGAAAATATTGGTTTGATTAGGGAAATCAAACGTGACGATCATGGGATTCGTGATTATACGGAGGATGATCTTCAATGGATCGAATTTATCAAGTGTATGAGAAATGCAGGGCTCTCGATTGATGCGCTTAGAGAATATACAGCCTTATTTTTTGAGGATGATGATCATACGTTATCTTCGCGAAAAAACATTTTGGTCAATGAACGAGAAAGACTCGTCCAAAAACAAAAGGAAATCGAAGAGACCATTAAACGATTGGATTTCAAAATAGAAAGTTATGAAGATATTATCCACAATCATGAGAAAAAACTCGCTCATCAACTGAAAACTCATTCTAATTAAACGAAGAAAAACCTGTGAAAAATCACAGGTTTTTTTGATAGAGTTATCTTTTTGTGTAACGCACCCAGTTATAATGTGCGTGGAGTGGGGTAACACCGTTGTAGGAGCCGAGCCATTCATCGACACCTGCACCATTCCACAGGTTCATCATAATTTTCCCTGGTGTTTGAGGAATTTGAGTGGTGGCGGTATGTTTTAATTGTCCATCGACATACCATTTGATAGAGTTTGGCTGCCAGTCAAATGCATACGTGTGATAAGAGTTCGCTGCATCGAAACCAAGGTTGACGATCTTTTCATGATTTCCTACACCATTGGTATAGTAGTTAAACTGTACCTTTGTTGTATCTTTTCCTAGAAATTCAATGTCAATCTCATCCCAAGGCGTGCCATCAGTCGGTCCCGTATAAGTGAAGAAAGAAGAGACGATCCCCACATTTTTGGCTGGCTTCATGTTGACTTCGTACAGCCCGTAGCCGTAAGTTTGTGTGGAGCGGTTTTCTCCGCAGTCAAACTTGTTATAGGCGGGACTTGTGAGCGATAAACGCATTTCACCTGATGAGGTCATCGACACGTTATTTGCACGCCACGTACAGTTAAACATGTTTCCATTCGAGTATCCATCGGCTTTTTGCCACAACCCCGTATTATAGTTATTAAAAGGTTCATAAAACGATCCACCCGTTTGTGCCGAGGCACCAGCTGTAAATGTGGACAAACTCAATACTAATCCAGTGACAAGCAGCATCAACATTCGTTTCATACGGTACATATTCGCATTCTCCTCTCCTTTTATGGAAGCGCTTTCTTTATTGATCATACATGATTTTTTCAAAAGGGAAAATCGGTCTAAATAATGATAAACAGTGTGCATTATTTAATAGAATTGAAAGAAGGATCATAAGTAAAAAATAATGATTGACATTGCGGACAGTTGTCCGTAAGATAATATCGGGACAATTGTCCTAAGAAAAACCTAAAGTGTTTTGATTTAACACATAGAGATGAGTGTCATGTGGATGAAGGTAAAGAAGGTGAACATGGTGGAAAAGGATATTGGGGAGGAAATTGAAGAGATCGCTTTCTCCTTGTTTCAAGAATTTGGTGTAGAAAATGTCAGTATGCATAAAATTGCGAAAACAGCTGGTGTTGGGCAGGGTACTCTTTACCGCCGCTACGCCAATAAAAGTGATTTGTGCCTTTCTATCCTTGGGGAGAGATTTGAACAGCTGATTCCAGCTTTGCATCTTTACTTGAGCAAAATAAGTGATCAGCCGGTTCGTGAACGTTTGCGCTACGTTCTCGAAGAAATTCATCTGATCGTCGGTCACCATTTAGACTGGATTCGGATGCTCACAATCTCTGGGAATTTAGAGCAGACAAGTAAAGTGTATGAGAGTCATTACAGTCAATCGCTTAGACAAATCATTCGTGATTTGCTTGAAGAAGCGAGAGAAAAGGGAGAAGCAAACATACAGGATATAGAACTGACAACGTTATGTATGTCCTCTCCAATGACGCCTGAGCTCATGTTTTATATACATGAATCCGGCTATTCAATCGAAAAAATTGCTCAATTTGCTGCAGAAAAACAGATTTTATCCGTCTTTCAATAGACATGAAAGTGGCTCATTTCTGACCACCCTGACTTCCTAAGGTTCATCTAAATTGAAAAAGAAAAGGAGCCAACTTAATATGAACAAACAGAAAGCAGCAGCTTCTGACATTCGAACGCTGCCTATTATTATTTCTTTTATCACAGCTGGATTTATTGGCCTGTTCAGTGAAACGGCATTAAACATGGCGCTGAGAAGTTTAACGTTAGACTTTGGAATTGAAGCGACGACTGCTCAGTGGCTGACAACAGGATATTTATTAACACTTGGTATTCTCGTACCGATTTCAGGACTCATTCTTCAATGGTTTACGACAAGACAGCTTTTCATTACATCGCTCGTCTTTTCAATCATCGGAACATTTATTGCGGCGGTTGCGCCGGTCTTTAGTATTTTAATGGTAGCGCGTGTCGTGCAGGCAGTCGGCACAGCATTGCTTCTGCCATTGATGTTTAATACGATTTTGGTCATCATCCCGCCTCATAAACGAGGCAGATCGATGGGGATTATTGGTCTTGTGATCATGTTTGCACCAGCTGTCGGCCCGACCGTCTCTGGTCTTATTCTGAAATCGCTGACGTGGCATTGGATTTTCTGGATTTCACTTCCTTTATTAATGGCTGCACTCGTATTTGGTTTTATTTTTATGCAAAATATTACAGAACCAACAAGACCGAAAATCGACATCTTATCAATTGTGCTTTCAACCATTGGTTTCGGCGGAATTGTATATGGCTTTAGCAGTGCCGGAGAAGGCGGCGGCTGGAGCAGTATGCATGTCATCGTTGCAATTGTAGTTGGTGTCATAGGAATTCTTGTGTTCTCCTTAAGACAGTTGAACATGAAAGAACCAATGTTGAACTTAAGCCCGTTTAAATATCCAATGTTTGTCATTGGGTTACTTCTGATTTTAGTGTGTATGATGGTGATGCTGTCTGCTATGATGATTTTGCCATTGTATCTGCAAACGTCCTTGGCGCTTTCTACATTTACAGCAGGTTTAATGCTATTGCCAGGTGGAATTATCAACGGACTGCTATCCCCAATCATGGGTGGTCTATTTGATAAGTTTGGTCCAAAATGGCTTGTCATTCCAGGTCTTGTCATTGTCGCAGCGACGATGTTTGGCTTTACGAATCTAAGTGTGAATACGTCGATTGGATTCATTGTCACCCTTCATATTACCTTAATGATCGGAATCGCGATGATCATGATGCCTGCTCAAACAAATGGATTGAATCAGCTGCCGCCAGAGCTATATCCACATGGTACAGCGATTATGAATACATTGCAGCAGGTGGCAGGAGCCATTGGTACTGCAATCGGTATCTCGATCCTTTCATCAGGAGCCCGCAGCTTTATGGAAAATGTGTCTGATCCCGCAAATCCGGTGAATCAGCTGCTCGCCTTTACAAATGGCGTCCAGCATGCATTTATCTTTGCAGTGATCATGACCGTCATTGGTTTAATCATCGCTTTCTTCATTAAACGAGTGAAGGTAGAACAACAAGTATCATAAGAGAAATGAAAAGCACTGAGGGCATAGCGCCGCAGTGCTTTTTTATTTGCTCCATGCTTGTTTCAAAGAGAGTGAAAACGGGGAGATAGGTAAAAAGTGAATTATTGATAATTTACTGCTGGTTTAGTAGGAGGAAAAGAGGAAAAGGAAACGAATGAGTAACTAAGAAATGAATAAGATAGGAGTCTGAGATCATGAACTTAGAAGAACAAATCAAAATCGCTGCTTCATTACGCCAGCCATCTGAAGATTCATTAGCGAGTCAATCGGAACTAAAGCCAGTAAATCCTCCTGAAGTGAACAAAATGGAATATGATATTCCAACAAGTGCTGGCGAAACAAAGGTGTGGGTATTTAAGCCAGTGAACACATCAAAACAGCTGCTTCCTGTTTTTGTGAATTTACATGGCGGCGGATTTATCATGGGCAGTGCTGAAATGGACAATCCATGGTGTCCAGTCATTGCAGACCGGGCGCAATGTATCGTTGTCAATGTCGAGTATCAGCTTGCACCCGAGCACCCTTTCCCAGCCGCTCTTCATGAATGCTACGATGTACTGAAGTGGCTGTATGAACACCCTGATGAACTTCAAATCGATCGGAATGCATTAGCTATTGGTGGACATAGCGCAGGAGGAAATTTGGCAACGGCTGCTTGTCTATTGAATATTCAAAGAGGAAATACACTCCCAATTGCCTATCAAGTGCTTGATTATCCGCCGCTTGATCTAGCCACTGATCCAGCAGAAAAGCCAGAGTTTAAAGAAGCGATCCCAGTTGAATTAGCGAGACTCTTTAATTCCTTCTATCTGCAAGGCCAAGATCCGCACAATCCGCTCGTTTCTCCGGTTTTTGCAGATCGTTCATCCTTAGCACAAATGCCTCCAGCTCTCGTCATCACAGCAGAGAAGGATTCGCTGGCTGAAGAAGCCGAGCAATATGCTGCTAAGTTAAAAGAAGCTGGGGTAGACGTCACGTACAGACAATTTAAAGGCGTTCCACACGGGTTCACGCACGCCGGAGATTTAGCCATAGCTGAAGAGGCTTGGCATCTGATGGGGGATCAATTAAAGAAAGCGTTTGAACAGAGACCTTGAGGGCTTCTTTTCATAGATAGGTAAAGCACAGGTGCAACCTGTGCTTTTAGTTCTCTTTATTGTTACAATTGTAATCGATTTAATTATTTCCTTTATTTGGTTCTTATGCTATTAATAAAAACTGTTCTATCATGCTTAACCTGTAATGTTTTTTGTGCATTTTGATTTAGTCTATCCACTAATGCATCAAGCGATTTCCCTTCAAATGTTGAAAACAGTGTTAAATATGTCTGAGCAATAGTTTTTGTTGATTCTGTTAGTTTTGTTGCTTTTGTAATATCTGATTTTAATGAGCTTACATCAGTTTTTGCTTGTGCTTTTAACTGACTTTTTAACTCATTTTGTTGTTGCACTTTTTTTATCATTTCTAGTTCAGCGTTCATATCAGGCACTAATTTGACCTCCTATAACCTTAGCCACCTTGCTAATTCTTTATCTTTTTCTGTTAGATTTTCTGCCATTTTTACAATGAATTGGGTTATCTCTTCTAGATCCTGAATCATATAATGCAATGAAGCTTCAAATTTATACTGCTCATCTTTATCATAAAAAAGTGGCGTTCCTTTATCAATATACGGAGCTATTTCTAATAGGGCTTGATCGACGTCATTTGGCCCAAGTTGTTCAAATTGATCTAATTTACTTTTGAATTGATTTGAAAGATTGTATATTGTTAAACTGTGTTCTCTTGGAAATGCTTCTACTTCTTTTTTTACGTTTTTTAACTCCTCTAATGCTAAAGTAAGTTGATCAGCCAATCTTTTTGCAACAGCCTTATCTACTTTTATTGTTTGACCATCCATATTAGCATAAGAGGTCATGGTTTCTAAGTCGCGATTATACACATCTTTACTTCCGTCGACATTGATGATATTGCCTTTTGAATCAAATTTGAAATTAGACTCGCTTATAGCATGTGTATCATCAATTCCAAGGGCTTGCATGATAAAGTCTGCCGCAATTGGAATAAGCGTACCAGACAGCGCAGAAGTTTTTAAACGTTTATGTCTCTTTAGTCTTGCATCAGATGGATCTTTTGTATAAATGGTCGTTCCGTTGTGTCGATCATATTCAAGTCCCCATCCGGCGCCAACCATGTCATCTGGGTTAATAATGGATTTATTCATGGCTTTAAAATCACCATTTTTTATTTTTTGTTGAGTTTCTTTATCATGAAGCTTTACAATGGATGGATTATTGAACCCAACTGAATAGATGCCGTTAATCACTCCTGCATAATCAGCCTCTGCTCCACCTAGTGAATGACCAGTTGCTGAAATAATTGTATTGGGACCAGCGTACTTTCTTTTTACTTCTCTAACTAGCTGATCAGATTGATCGAATTGAGACGTTTTTGAGATGAGTTTGTAGTCACCACTATTAAGCATAGCTTCTTGCCCTGGAGAACCAGTATATTTCGAAATGGTCTTAGTATAATTTTTAGTCTCTTTTTTAACGATATAAGGTGTTTTAGTTTTAGTTTGAAGCCCTGCTACTACGTTTCCTCCATCAGCTTTTATAACATCTTGAACAAGTTGATTTTTTGGATCAGTGCCAGCGAAAGCTATGACAACATTTTTAGGTGTATTTGTTTTAATCCATTTACCATTTTTATTTTTTGCTTGAACTAAGACTACAGCATCAAGTCCTGTATCTTGATCTTTTTCAATTTTATCTATAAACCAATAAGAATGTTCATTAATCTTTAGAGGTTTTTTTATTTCATTATGTAATGAAATTGTTTTATCATTATAAGCTAGACCACTTAATCTAAAGTACTCTTCATCTGATAGATTTGGGCGCCTTTGAGTCTCCTTCAAAATATATACAAATCCTTTCATTTTATGTAGAATTATATTAAAGGGTGATATTCAGTGAAAAAAACCATATTTATACTGTTGGTGTTTATTATAGCAGTTGGAGGATTTATTATGAAGTTAGAATCCGATAAGAATGAGCGTTTAAAAGATAAAGAACAAACTCTAGTAATTGAAGCAAAGAAACATATGGAACAGTATATAAAAGAGGGTTATCAATCTATTAAACAAATTGATTTCTCAAGTGAATATAATATTGATCCAACTGGCGGAGTAGAAGTAACAGGGTATTTAAATAATGATAGAAATAAAAAATTTTCTGGAATATATGATTCAACAAATAAAAAAATTGGAGTAGCTGTTGTCGATGCTGAAGAAAAATAAAATATTTTCATATTTCTAAGGAGAATCGGTTCAGACTAAATTTTGTGTTTCTTGTTTTTGTCAGCCAGAGCTTCGTTTTAAGTGAATTTTTCAGAATTGATTACAATTAATGGATAACATTATTCGGGTGGTTGTGAGAATGAATTATACAAATATTAAGTTTAAGCATGTTGAGTTGTTGACATAATGATTTAGTTCTAAATAATCGAATAAGTAGAAAAGAGGGGGATACAACATGGGTTATACAGTCATTACAGGAGCAAGCTCAGGTATTGGATATGAGGCGGCTCTCGCCTTTGCAGCACGAGGGAAAAATCTTATATTAGCTGCACGCCGGCTCGATAAACTCCAAGAATTGAAGGAGAAGATTCATGATCAATATCCCGATATCAAAGTAGTCATACAGTCAGTCGATTTAACAAACATAGAGCAAGTGTATTCATTTTATGAATCATTGTCAGATTATGAGCTGGATACGTTCATTAATAATGCAGGGTTTGGTCACTTTGGCTCTATAGGAGAACAAGATTTAAGTAAAATAGGGGATATGCTTCATCTGAATATCGAAGCATTAACGATTCTATCCACCTTATTTGTTCGTGATTATGAGCAAGTAGAGGGAGCGCAGCTCATTAACATTTCTTCACGAGCCGGCTATACAGTCGTCGGCAATGCCGTCACCTATTCAGCAACGAAGTTTTACGTGAGCGCCTTTACAGAAGGGCTGGCCCTAGAGTTGAAAGGAAAAGGAGCCAAATTACAGGCAAAAGTATTAGCGCCATCCGCGACAGAATCAGAATTTGCAAAGCGTTCATTGGATGTAGACGAATTTGAATATGAAGGCAATTTCAAGAAATATCATACATCAAAAGAAATGGCAGCTTGTATGCTTGAGCTTTATGACAGTGAAAAAACAGTCGGTATTGTGGACGGAAAGACATTCGAATTTGAATTGAAAAATATGATCTTTTCACACGCTGGTACAAGTATGAAATAACAATTCTCATCACTGAGGTAGATTTCCTTAGTGATTTTTTTATGGCATGATTGACTGTGTGTACAAGCATAGGAGGGGGGATCTGGTGACGTATGTAACAAATGGAGAGGTATGTCGGCTACCCTTACCAGATTAACAGTGATCACTGCATTGAAAGATGTCTGCTGGGTCAAGCGTATTTGGATCACTGAAAACGCATAATAAATGAGATAAAAACAACCTACACTTTAAATGCTTTTTTGCTGTAGTAAAGACATATATTAAAATATGAAAACCACTCAGAATAAAACCTGAGTGGTCTTTGTCCATTTAAATGTCATTAAAATCTAATCCAAGATTCTTTTTCATTTGAATCTCTAAGTAATCTCTTTTTAAAAATTTACCGTTTCGAAATTCTGGAGAAAAGATTTGAGGATTGAACAATTCTAGTCCGTTTTCAATCCAATGTTTTCTCCAAATGATATGGGATTTTTCAACAATTTCTTGGTCTGTTAACCCCTCATGATCAAATTCATCACAATCAAAATCATCTACTCCGAACTCAAAACCGCAACATGGACAAATCTCGTTACTACCTGCAAAATCGGAATAGTAAGGTCTTTCTTCTAATTCATTATAGCCACAAATTAAACAAACGTTTTTATTCATTTCTACTGGTCCTTCCAATAATTAATTCCTCTTTTAGGCTTGAAAAAAGTGATAATGACATCTTTATCTTTTTGTTTCTCTACAGATAAAAATTCATTTGTTTTTTTATTATATTTATAATAACGGTGTTTACCATTAAATTTTTTCTTGCTTTTCTTTTCTAAAATATTGTTGCTCTTACTTGCTCCTAATAGTTTGCGTGCTTTATTTAAATACTCAGATTTGGTAATGTTACCAAATTCTTTTTTGTGTTTCTTATAATGATAGTCTAGCCGTGACATACTCACTTTTTTGACTGCGTTTGAAGTAGTGGTTTTCTTACCATGTTTTTTAACAGCATTTTTAACAGCAGTTTTACCAAACTTCTTTATTGCTTGGTTAATTCCAACACGAGCAATATAGATTGCTACGACTACTAAAGGATACCATGATGCTTGAATTTGTGAGTCACTTACTGTGTACTCTTCGCCAGTTTCAATATCCACTAATAAGAGATGAGGGTCGCTTTTTTCAGCAACATCAATATCTGCTATTTCAAAATTATATTTTACAGTCTCTTTTGTGTCTTCATCAACAATTTCAGCCTCAACCATTGGTAATTGTTCTGATTCTTGAGATAAAATCACTTTACTGTTGATCAATAAATTTTCGTTTTCAACACTTACTTCAAGTTCCTGTTCATTATTCGTGTTTTTAATGACCTCTGTACTATGCAATTCTCCCGTGTTTTGTAGAGTGTTAATAGCATTTGAATTAATTTCGTCATGTTCATTTGAATTCATAGTCGCATTAGAAATGCTAGGTCCAATAATTGAAAATATCATTACTAAACATATTACTTTAATAATATTCTTAAACATCATAAACTCCTAATTCTTATTTAATAATAGGCCATAACCATAGGTTGAATCTCGTTCGTCAAAATTCAGCGTTTGAGTTTTCTGTTTTAATCTGTGAAGAATATCTTTAAAAGGTAGCGAAAAGTCATCTGGTATTAGCTTGGAAATATACCCTGTAGCATTTGCTGTAGCAAAAGAAGTACCGCTTAAAACTTTAACTTCAGCCAATTTTTTTATTTTCACTGTTTCTACATCTACACCAAGAGAAACAAAGTCGATTTTTCCTTTAGCTGCAAATTTATATATCTTATTTTTAGAATCAACAGCAGAAATAGAAATCACGTTATTATAACGAGCAGGATAATCACTTTTTAAACCAAATTTATTACCTGCAGCAGCTATAATTAAAATATTATGACTAACGACTTCGTCAATTTTTTTTTTAAGTTTTACATTATTCTCAGAAAGACCAAAACTCATATTGATGAGATTCACTTTGTTGTCAATACACCAATCTAATGCTTTGATTAAAGTTTCTACACTTGTGTTTCCATTCTCGTCTAAAATATTTCCATCATAAAAATCTATGTTCTCATTGTTTTTATTAATAATTTCAGCAATAGCAGAACCATGTCCGAAAGAATCCATCTCTGTTTTTTTATTATCAAAGCGCTTTATAACAGAAACATCAACATGATTTACGTCAATACCGCTATCTATGACTGCTATTTTAATGTTGTGATCATTTTTAGGTATGTAAATGAAAACAATAGTGAATATGATGAACAAGAAAAGAAAAATAAACTTTATTTTCATATTACCTCCTTTATAGTATATTCTACTCACGTAATTAACTTTTTCCATATATAAATAATTTTGTTAAGGTAAATTTAAGGTTAATTAGGTTATTTTTATAATTTTGTTTATATTTTAAAGTAATTCATTAAAAACATAAGGTCATTCCCAGTATTTGGTACTATACCTTTAGCCTCATGCCGATGAATGAATGTATGGTATAAAGTAAATCCTATAGATAGAGTTTAGCCATGAATCCATCAAATGAGGAAAAGAGATGATCCAATGAACATGACAAAATGGTTAGGTGCTGTCCTTCTTTCTGTTTTATTACTGGTGACAGCAGCCTGTGCGAACACGGGCACTCAAGAGAATAGTCAAAATGAAAAAGAGAACGTATCGAGTGCAACAAAAGAGAAAAACAAGGCGGTTGAAACAGGGAATAAGTCCTTATCTAATATTAAGGTATTAGCCACGGGCGGGACGATTGCTGGCAGTTCAGACAGTGATACAGATACGACGGGCTATAAATCTGGTTCACTCGGCATTGATAAAGTCATTGATTCAGTTCCACAGCTGAAAGATATTGCAAATGTCACGGGTGAGCAGGTTGCGAATGTCGGCAGTGAAAATGTTGATAACGCTCTTCTTTTAAAATTAGCCAAGCGAGTGAATGAACTATTAAAAGATGATCAAGTGGATGGCATTGTCATCACGCATGGAACAGATACACTTGAAGAAACAGCTTACTTTTTACATCTGGTTGTCAAAAGTGATAAGTCTGTGGTGGTCGTTGGCTCAATGAGACCAGCATCGGCAATCAGTGCGGATGGTCCGCTCAACTTGTATCATGCGGTGAAAATTGCATCAGCCAAAGAAGCAAAGGGCAAAGGGGTCATGGTCACATTAAATGACCGAATTGCATCGGCTCGATTTGTTACGAAAACAAACACGACCACAACCGATGCCTTCAAGTCACTTGAGCAAGGATACATCGGAGAAGTTACTGGTGAAGTGGTGTCCTTTTATAACGAACCGACAAGAAAACATACGACTGAAAGTGAATTTGATGTATCAAAGATAAAAGAATTGCCGCAAGTTGATATTTTATACGGCTATCAAAATGATCAAAAATATATGTATGATGCCGCAGTCAAAGCAGGTGCAAAAGGGATTGTCGTGGCTGCAGCAGGAAATGGAACGATGTCAACAGAAGCCATCAAAGGGGCAACAGATGCAGTGAAAAAAGATGTGGTTGTTGTGAGATCAAGCCGTACGGGGAATGGAATTGTCACCCGCGAAAAAACGGATGATGAACATCACTTTGTGTCCTCTGATTCATTAAACCCGCAAAAAGCACGTATTCTGCTCATGCTGGCACTGACGAAGACAAAAGATCCAGGTAAAGTGCAAAGGTATTATGAACAGTATTAATGAAGAAAAAGACCCAAGTCATATTGGGTCTTTTTTTATGCATGTTCCTGATGTTCAGCACGTTCCTTTAAAGAGAGTAAAATATCTCGCCAAATATCGTCTACATCAGTAAGAAAGTGCCCTGCTTGATCTATATAATGGGTTTTGACGTTTGGAATCGCCTGAGCTATTTTTTCTATTTCTACAAATGGAGCCATTGTATCTTCTTTTCCGTGCCAGACATCAACAGGGATTTGAATATCTTTCATATCGAATGCCCATGGTTTCGAGAGTAAAATGGGTTCACGAATACATTCATCCACCGATTGACGAGTCGCTTCGTATAAATGTGTCATCATCATCTCTAACTGCTCATCGGTTTGAAGGAATTGCCGATCCCACGGATGTAAATGCTTGTTCCCGTTTTTGGCCAGCTTCTTAAATTTCTCTGGTTTGTTCTCAATCATTTTTTTCTGGGAACGATAGCTTGCTTTCAATAGCCAAGGAAACTTCTTACTAAGGAAAAAAGCCAATTTGTTTTCTTTCAGCATAGTTTTAGGAGGTTTCCCGTTCTGAAAAGGGGTTGTACTTGAGATCAGAGCGGCTGAAAGGACGCGATCCGGCAATTGATAGGCACAACCAGCTGCGAATGCGCCGCCTCCAGATACACCCATCACTGAAAAATGTTGAATGCCAAGATCATCTGCCACTTCCAGCACGTCTTTTGCCCAGTCTAAAATTGTACGGTCAGGTAGAGGGGTGGATAAACCGAATCCAGGTCGATCCAAACAGATGAGACGAATGCCGAGCTTTTGAGAGATTGGATCATCATCTAAAAACATCACTCTTGATCCAGGTGTTCCATGAAAAAAGAAAATTGGAAACCCCTCAAGATCACCGTATTGAGTCAAACCAATGTACCGGCCATCTTGTAAATGAATGCTTTGCATATTTTCATCTCCTTAATAGTTTAGCTAACTTAAATGTTAGTGAGAGAAACACCGTATTAAGGCGCTTCTTTTGCAATCTGATAGATCTTTTCGTATAGAGATAGTAATGTTTTTAAATCTTCTTTTGGAAGCTTTGCATAATATTTTTGAATAAGGTGCAATTGAATGTCTTCCGTATTCTTGTGATAGTCATGGCCCTTTTGAGCACAATCAACAATGATTTCTCTTCGGTTATGTGGATTAATTTCTCGTTTGACATAGCCGAGCTGCTCAAGCTTTGATACAAGCTGGCTAGCTGCGCTGGCAGAAATCGAAAAGTAATCAGCTAATTCATTGATTGTTCTCGTTTTCGTGCGCAATAGCTCAAGCGTCAGCTCTTGTTTGGCTGATAAATCTGCATACTCATGTTTTAAAAATCGCTGATACTCTTCTACATAAATTGAGCCTAGAGCATTCGAGTATTCAATGATCTTTTTACCGTAATGAATGATTTCCTCATCCAATGACATCACCTCTATTCTATTATAGGCATTCTTTATATTTAAGTGAAGTTAAATATAAAGGGAAATTAAATGAATGACTGACGAGATACTTGAAAGGGAGATCACCGGTATATCCACTTTTTCATCAAAAAGGGACATAGTATACTTCCCATGACCCCTGCACATTCATAAAATGTGGTTGGTTTGAATTTGAACACGTAGTACGCCAAAGTAGCCGTGAAAAGGTCGCAGAAGAAAAATACGTATAAGTCCTTTTTGGTGATAGCGCAAATGACTATTTTGTTTGTTTTCACATGAATCACTCCTTATGAAGTCGATGACTTTTTCATTGTATTATGAGGAAAATCCATTTATAATTAAAAATAAACCAACTGGTCGGTTTTATTTAGTCTGCATGAAGAAATGCAGGGTAGAAAGGGATTGTGACACATGACAAGTACACAAAGCGGGGCTGGAAAGAGTGAGAAGACGAAGCAAAAAATCGTCACCGCTTCTCGTGATTTATTTGCAAAAAAAGGTTATTCAGAAACATCCGTGCGTGATATTTTAGAGGCTGCTGAGGTGAGTAAAGGCAATCTCTATCATCATTTCAAAGGAAAAGAGTTTTTGTTTCTTCATATTATGGAAGAGGATCATCGTTTGATGATGGAAACGTGGCATGAGGAGAAGAAAACACTGGACCGAGCTATCGACAAGCTTGCCGGGTTTGCAGAACTGCTCAGCCAAATGGGCATTAACTACCCATTAATGAGAGCGAGTGAGGAATTTTGCGCCAGTGCCTTTACATCAGACGAAGTCATGGAACGGCTGAACAAGATTGATGTCGATTTTGATGATGTGATGAGAGATATCTTACTTGAAGGAAACAAAGATGGCAGCTGGTCGATTCAGCATGTGGAGTCAAAAGTGAAAATATTACTTTCCGTTTTTTATGGATTAGACGTGTTATATAAAAATGACACCATCGAGCAGAAGAAAGAGTTACAAAAAGAGGCGATCTCATTGTTTATTCAAGGAATCAACCATCATGAGTAACAAGTGAGTCAGTAAAGGGGAAACAAACATCATGCAAAAACCGATTCGAGAGCAAAAAGCAGTACTCGTGATTTTATTAAGTAATATATTTATTGCGTTTTTAGGCATTGGTCTCATTATTCCTGTCATGCCGTTATTCATGAATGTGATGCATCTAACAGGGAGTACGATGGGGTACCTTGTGGCGGCGTTTGCCGTTGCTCAGCTCATCGCATCACCTATTGCAGGGAGATGGGTAGACCGCTACGGAAGAAAGATTATGATTGTGACCGGGCTGTTTCTATTCGCGTTATCAGAACTCGTTTTTGGTCTTGGTACACACGTGTATGTTCTGTATTTTGCAAGGCTTCTAGGCGGTATTAGTGCGGCATTTATTATGCCGGCTGTCACTGCGTATGTCGCAGATATTACGACCGTTCAAGAAAGATCAAAGGCGATGGGCTATGTTTCTGCCGCCATTAGTACCGGTTTTATCATTGGCCCGGGAATTGGCGGGTTTATTGCAGAATACGGCGTACGCCTGCCATTCTTCTTTGCGGCAGGGATTGCGTTTATTGCCGTCATTTCGTCTATGTTTATGCTGAAGGAGCCTTTAACAAAAGAAGAGCGAGAGAAGCAAATGAATGAAGTGAAAGAATCGACTTTCTTTAAAGATTTGAAAAAATCAATTCATCCAAGCTACCTTATCGCCTTTATCATTGTGTTTGTCCTCGCATTTGGACTATCTGCATATGAAACAGTCTTTAGCTTGTTCACAAATCATAAATTTGGA
The DNA here is from genome assembly GCF_001974945.1 of Bacillus sp. I-2. Taxonomy (NCBI): domain Bacteria; kingdom Bacillati; phylum Bacillota; class Bacilli; order Caryophanales; family Bacillaceae; genus Bacillus; species Bacillus sp. I-2. Next base: position 344,396 of record NZ_LZRW01000043.1, read on the forward strand.
TTTGGTCCAAAAGATATTGCCGTGATCATTACCGTTAGCTCGATTGTGGCAGTCATCATCCAAGTACTTGTGTTTGGTAAATTAGTAAATGCCCTTGGGGAAAAAAGAGTCATTCAGCTATGTCTGATTATCGGGGCTGTCCTTGCTTTCGTTTCAACTGTTGTTTCAGGCTTTTTGGTTGTTCTGATTGTCACATGTGTCATTTTCCTTGCGTTTGATTTACTACGTCCAGCATTAACGACCTTTTTATCCAAAATCGCTGGCAACCAGCAAGGGTTTGTCGCAGGAATGAACTCCACCTACACAAGCCTAGGTACGATTTTCGGACCGGCACTTGGCGGCATTTTATTCGATCAAAATATTCATTTCCCATTCTTATTCGCAGGTGTTGTCTTATTTCTTGGATTAGGCTTGACTCTGATTTGGAAGGGAAAAGTGTCAGAAGAGGCAGCGGCAGAATAATGTCATGCAGAAGTAAGAGACCTTTTAACAAAGGTCTCTCAGCGTGTAGACAAACCCTCGCATTCGGTGTCAGTTCTGCGCTCCGGTGCTCACGAATGTCAAATTCGCTCCGCTTCAGTGCTCGCCCTTCCTAGACTGCAAAGGTTTTCTATCACGCTGAAAAGAAGACAAAGGGCTAAAATATAGATCATTTTAGCCCTTTGTCAACAATCTGAGAGACCTTTTAACTAAGGTCTCTTTTTTTAATTGCGCCATTGATGCAGAAGAATTCCTTTTGCTGAAAAGAGACCTGAATGTTAGCAGCTTTTTCTTTATAATGGAAGGAAAGGAGGAGAAATCGTGCATCTCTTGGAACAGCAAAAGACACCCTCAATGAAAAAAGGAATTCGGCAGATTGATCCGGCATATCCAGTGTTTGTAGATGCGGTCATGGATGGCGTGATACAAGGACATCTTTATGTAGATGATGAAGTGCATCCGCTTGTTTATTTTCTCGAAGCTTCATGCGGCATTTATTATGTAGCAGGAAGGAGTGAAGCGGAGCTGTTACGCTGCTCAGCCTTCATTGTGGATGTGTACGAAAGGCAGAAAAGACAAAACGGCCGATTCACCTTATTTTCAGCAAATTCATTAACAGATGCGATGATGAAAAAATGTCTTGGGTTACATCTGAATGAAATGGAAAGACATGCGTACGTTTATTCACAGGCATATTCTCATGCCACTCAGCCTCATCCAGGCTATAGAGTAGAGCAGACAAATGAGCAGGTGATGACTGCAAGTAGGGCTTTTCCTCCTAACTATTACGAAGCCTATTGGGGAGAAATAGCTCGTTTTCTATCAAAGGGAATCGGGATTGCCATTTTAAATGGAGAGAACGTGGTGAGTGAATGCGTCTCTATTTTTTCAAGTATGGATCGTGCGGAGATAGATATTTGGACAGATGAGTCTTATCGCGGAAAAGGTTTGGCGCTGCTGGCAGCTCAGCATATGATCAGCATCTGTCTTGAAAAAAAGAGGACACCGCATTGGGATTGCGATGTCCATCACCTAGCTTCAATCAAACTGGCAGAGAAGTTAGGCTTTCAGAGGCTTAAAACCTATCGATTGTTTTATGGTTCAAGATGAGAAGGTTTTGAGATACCAAGCATCCATTGCAGAATGCTCAGAGCCTTCAAGCGGTTCTGAAAGAAGAGAAAAGCCATACCGCTGATAAAGGCCTATAGCCGCTGTTAATTCCCGGCGGGTCTCTAAATAACACGCTTCGTAGTATGTAGAGGCATACTCCAGCGCCGTATCCATCAGTTTTTTGCCCGCACCTTTTCCTTGTGCTTTTGGACTTAAATAAAGCTTTTGTAATTCACATACTCCATTTGTAAATGGAGCAATCCCTACACCGCCCACAATCTCACCCTGCTCTTCAGCAATCCAATAGGCTGCATGAGTCAATGATTGATAGTATTCGAAAAGCTGGTCAAGTTGGGGATCAGTGTAGGCTGTTCCTTCAATCGCTAGATTCGCTGATTCTAGTGATTGGCGGATAATCGCTGCGATATACGGGTTGTCTTTTTGCTCAATGGGTCTAATGTTCATTTGAAGTACCTCCATTTTTATGGGTTAGGAGTTGATATCACATGTTCTGGCTGCAAACCGCCTTTTTTACAATCGTTGTATTGTGTCTCTCATGGTGGGCAGGGAAAAGACGCCGGCAGCGCCATGCGGGGTTCATTGTTCCTATATGCTTGATGTTATTTGGTTTGGTTTTATTGATTGTTAGTTTTTTTATTGGCAGATGGGAAGGCATGGCGCTTAGTCTAGCGAGTGTCTCTATCGTTCTCTCTTCCATCATTTGTTTAATCATCGTCACTGGGATTCAATTTTTAAAAAAAGACGACTTTTCTTAAGCAGGAGCATCTGTATTCATCATGTGGTTATATTCTTCTCGAAGGATGCCCATGATGATGACATCTGAGTATGTACCGTTGAAATAGAGCGCTTGGCGTCTTTTTCCTTCGTATTGAAATCCGGCTTTCTCATAGCTTCGAAAGGCCCTTGGATTGTGGGAAAAGACTTCAAGCTCAAGACGGTTGAGTTCTAATGTGTTAAAGGCAAATGCTTGAACCATCCGAACCGCTTCAGTGCCATAGCCTTTTTGAAAATGCTCAGGCCCGTGAAGCGCAATGCGGAAGCTTGCCGTATGATTGATTGGATCAATGTCCACAATCGCCGCATCTCCAATCATCTCTTTCGTGTCTAGCAGACAAATGGCGAAATCTCGTCTGCTGTCATCTTGCAAAAAGCGGGTATAGGCGGAGCGAATTTCTTCTAGTGTGAACGTTTTGCGTGTGCCAGTCATATAAAGTGTTTCTGCATGCTGGCATCCTCTTTGAATACCAGGATAATCTTGCTCTTCAATCGGTCTCAAAAATATACGAGTCATGACGGATCACCCTCCTCTATATATCGAGAGATTTCAATTAAATTCAGATCAGGATCACGGATATAAACAGATTCAATTGGACCTAATGTACCGGTGCGTCTGACCGGCCCCTCTTCAATGGGGACCACTTGCTTCCGGAGGTGCAACAGTAAACTGTCCATGTCTAAATCGGTGATAAAGCACAAATCATGAGATCCAGGAAGAGGATGAGCCGCTTTTGGCTCAAATTCATGACCAGATTCATGAAGGTTGATCTTCTGTAAACCAAAACGAAGCGCTTTACGGCCTTCACCAAAAGTTTCTTCCTTCATCCCTAATACGTTTGTATAAAAGCGAATGGTGTCCTCCATATGTTGTACAGTCAACACGATATGATCAAGTCGTCGTATCATCAGTCTCTCCTCCAAGTATGATCATTGATTGAACTGACTCTATTATATCATCACCTGAAGAGGATACCTTATTTAATCACGGTTTTATAGCTCCAGCTTTCCAAGGACATTTCCTTTCCGCGCAGTACCCTTTCATCAAACTCCATCCAGCCATTTTTCTGGTAAAACTGACGATTGGCCTTGTTGTGTGTCATCAGTGTGAACAGTCCGCCGCCTTGCCGGGCGATAAAGGGAAAAAGGCATTGCTTTAACATGCGGCTTCCGAGTTTTTTTCCTTGCTGGTCTTTTGCCACGACAAGTGCTTCTAAATACCAGTAAGGCTGCTTTAAGGAAGAACACGCTTTTTTGGCCTCTTTTAACACACGGAACACATGCTGAATCGCCGATATACCGCCAGTGAAGAGCAGCTTTAACCCACCTGATAACACATAATCCATGACGCCTGGTTCAGGAAGACGCGGATGCTTTAAAAGGGCAGCAGACACAATGTTCTCGTTCTCAACCCCGACCAAACAGATTTGATGCTGAAAATACACCTTTGTATTGACCAAATGCAGCTGACGAGCGAAAGCAGACCGATTTGAGACCTTTTCACATAATAGGTCAAAAAATGAATAGTCCTGAAACGAATCATCTAACAACTCTGCCACTTGAGGCAGTTCATCCTCTCTAGCAAGTCTGAAATGAAACATAAGATGGCCCTCCTTTACTGAACATATATAGATTATTGAACATGTGTTGATTATAATAAGAAGTAAACCAATCGAACATCGGCAATGGATGAGATCCTGTTCATAAATAGACATTTGGCGCCTGATTGTTCAGCAATGGAGGGGATGTCATGAAGGACAGACGAACAATCAAAACAAAAAGAGCCATTCGGGAAAGCTTTCTTGAGCTGTTAAAGGAAAAGGAAGTGCAGCAGATTACAGTATCAGAGCTATCAAGGAAAGCGGATTTAGGCAGGGGAACCTTTTATTTGCACTATCAAGATGTGTTTGATTTATATGAACAGCTTGAGAAAGAACTATTCGATCAGCTCGGGGGGTTATATGATGAAACCTTTCCAAGTCAGGACCCTCTTGATATGCTTTCCTTTTTAAACAAAACGACGGAGTACTTGAAAGAGAATCAATATATGTTGACGTTATTTGTAAAACCAAATGGCCCAACGACAAACCAATTCAAAGCCTTTTTCAAAGAAAAAATCATGAAAGAGTGGCAGCTTGATCAGCGGCCGATTACAGAGAATGAGCAAATAGAGGCCTCTTTTGTCGTGTCTGGGGTCGTGGGTGTACTCGAGGAATGGATTCATGAAGAAATGACCATTGATGCCGGCAAGCTCGCGCATAAATTATACGAGCTTCTCCTCAAGGTGGAACAGGAATCGTAAAAAGTTATGTAGCCTTTGTCTTTCCTTTTTGATAAAATAGAATATATGTTCTTATTTGAAGTGAGGGAGTGGTGGGATTGAGTGAGAAAAGGAAGCTGCTTTTTTATGGGGCGATGAGTATCGATGGATATTTAGCGAGAGAGGATCACCGGCTCGATTGGCTGATAGGGACAGAGGGCGAAGAAGAAACGAGCTATGACACCTTTTATGCGTCAGTCGATACGCTGATTATGGGGCGCAATACATATGAACAAGTTCTTCAGCTGTCACCAGATGAGTTTCCTTATGAAGGAAAGACATGTTATATCATGTCACGTACTTTACAAGACAGTCTGGAAGGAACCCATATCATTCGCGAAGATATCTTATCATTTGTGAAAAAATTAAAGAATGAAACAGGCCGGAATATTTGGATTGTCGGCGGCGGGGGACTGCTTCAATCTTTCATAAAAGAAAGATTGGTTGATGAGCTTTTTCTTCAAATCGTACCTGTCATGATTGGAAGAGGAATTCCTCTCTTTTCGCCAGCGGATCTGGAATCTAGGTTCTCATTACAGGAAGTACAACAATATAAACAAATTGCTGAAATGCATTTTATCTTAAAAGAAGACGGCCACTGAACCAAGGTGGTCTTTTTTTATGAAATAAACTCGTTGACAAGAAAATATCCTAGTGTTAGGATAAATTTATCCTAGTTTTAGGATTTATTGAAAAAGGAGTAGTTGCCATGGTGCAGCATGATCATGAATTAGATTTAAGGCTATTCCGCGTGTGGATGAAAGCCTATCAAGCCCTTTTTACAAATATCCAAAAAGACATTGAACGTTATGATATCGGATTTGAAAACTTTCAGATCCTTGAATTGCTCTACAGTAAAGGGCCTCAGCCTGTTCAAAAAATTAGCGATATCCTGTCAATCCCAAGTGGAAGCATGACATATGTCGTAAACAAACTAGAAAAACAAGAACTGGTGAAAAGGCAATGTGCGCCTTCAGATAAGCGGGTATTCCACGTACGGCTGACGGAAAAAGGGAAGCAATTGTTTGATGACATTTTCCCTAAACACACAGATGTCATTTCGCAAAATCTAGCCTATATTGAAAAAGAAGAAAAAGAACAGCTGATTGAATTACTGAAAAAAGTCGGTTTAGGTGCAAAACAACTTCGCGAAAAGGGGAAACAAGATGACACTCAGCTTTGATACGTTGGTACGTGAAAGACGATCCGCATCAAATTTTTTGCCAAATATCTCGATTTCGAGAGAAGAGCTTAACAGCATATTTGAAGAGGTCAAGCTGGCACCATCTGCTTTTAACTTACAGCATACACAATATGTTGTCGTCCAAACAGAAGAGCTGAAAGAACAAGTAAGAGAAGCGGCATTTGGACAATATAAAGTGCACTCTGCTTCAGCAGCGATCATCGTACTCGGAGATCCAAACGCTTATGAGCACGCAGGGAACATATATGAAGGCCTAAAAATGCTAGGCATTATCAATGCGCAGCAATATGAAGAAATGGTCAGAGAGACCATGAGCTTTTATGTGCAGAGAGGAGCAAATTTCCAGAAGGAAGAGGCGATCCGCAATGCTTCATTATCTGCCATGCTGTTTATGCTTGCCGCTAAAAATAAAGGCTGGGATACTTGTCCGATGATCGGTTTTGATCCCGAAGCAATGAAAAAGGTATTAAACATTCAATCAGATTTGGTTCCTGTGTTAATGATTACACTTGGAAAAGAAAAAGTAGAGAGCAGACAAGCGAGAGGCTATAGAAAGCCAGTTTCTGAATTTGTGACATATTTATAAGATAGGGGGTTCCCATCATGGAACTAGGAATTAGTACATTTGTTGAAACAACACCCGATTTTCAAACAGGAAAAACAGTCAGTCACGCACAGCGTATTCGAGAAGTAGTAGAAGAAATTATTTTAGCAGATCAAGTCGGTCTCGATGTATTTGGCGTAGGTGAGCATCACCGTGAGGATTTCGCCGCATCGAATCCAGCTGTCGTCTTAGCGGCTGCAGCCACACAAACAAAAAATATTCGTCTGACAAGTGCAGTGACAGTTCTTTCATCAGCAGATCCTGTTCGTGTATTTCAGGATTTTGCAACGCTGGATGGACTATCAAACGGACGTGCAGAAATTATGGCAGGCCGTGGTTCATTTATTGAATCATTCCCGCTCTTTGGCTATGACCTTGATGACTATGAAGAATTATTTGAAGAAAAGCTTGATTTGCTGCTCAAATTACAGCAGTCAGAGCGTGTAACATGGAGCGGAAAGCATCGCCCGTCCATTCAGGATGTTGGCGTGTACCCAAGACCTGTTCAAGATCCGCTTCCAATCTGGATCGGCAGTGGAGGAAACCGTGAATCTGTCGTACGTGCTGGATTACTAGGGTTACCGCTTGTACTTGCCATCATTGGCGGAAGTCCTAGACAGTTCGCACCGCTCGTTCAGCTGTACAAGCAAGCGGCAGTGCACGCTGGACATGACCCTGAGAAATTAACTGTAGCATCACATTCTCATGGATTTGTTGCGGCAGAAACAGACCTGGCAGCAGATCAATTCTTCCCATCTACACAGCATGTGATGAACACATTAGCGAGAGAGCGCGGCTGGGGACCTTATACTCGTTCTACGTTTGATGCAGCGAGAACTTTAGAAGGCGCGCTGTATGTAGGAGATCCAGATACAGTGGCAGAGAAAGTCATTCACCTTAGAAAAAATGTAGGCATCACACGTTTTATGCTTCATGTACCGGTTGGTTCAATGCCGCATAATCAAGTGCTGAAAGCCATTGAGCTATTTGGAAAAGAAGTGGCTCCTAAAGTAAGAGAAGAGGTTGCCCGCTGGGAAGCAGAGCAAAAATAAATAAAAAGGCCGATCAAGAGAATAGGCTTGATCGGCCTTTTCTTATGCTTAAGGATCAGTGATACATGGTTTTACTGTAGGGCATTTGGCAGCAGAAGCAAATGGTGTGATCGCCAAGGAGAAGAGGAAAACAAGTTGAAAACAGATGAGCCATTTTTTCATGAAATCACCTCCGTTCACAATTGTTTCACTAGATTGAGGTGAGGATAAATGCATAGAAGTATGTAACGCACTCTATCCAGCATAAGACAATGATATCATAATTTTCATAAAAATGAAAAAATAAACTTACAAAAGTTCTAAATTATGGTATAGTTTATACGTTCAACAAAAAAGGGAGGGATTTTTTTGTGAAAAAGGTCATGTCTTCTGTTTTGGTTGGAGCAATTGTCTTAACGGGTGCTGGGGTCACAACTGCTCCAGTGGAAGCAAAGGAGCAAACAAACAGTGAAATAACGGCCCAGGCCAGTCGAACTGTTTCAGTAACAAGAACATATACAACATCAAATATCCCAGAAAGTATTGTATATGCAGAGGATGGCTGGGTCGGGATTTTAAAACAAACCTCTATTAAAGAATTAGGATTAGGAAAATATAGTGTCACATTTACTGGAACAGTGGTACGCGATCCAGGATTTAATTAAATAAAACGCAAAGCTGACAGGTGGACAAGCCTGTCAGCTTTTTTCATGAGGATAATAAAGAATCATTTGCATCTGTACCATTTGTTCTCCGGTTTGTTTATACGTGTGCGTCCGGTCCGCTTTAAAACGAATAGAGTCTCCGGCTTTTAAGGTGTATTGTTCATCACCAATGGATAAATCAAGGACTCCCTCAAAAACAGTGATCAATTCCTCTGTTCCCCCAATGTGTTCACTCGCACGAAGCGACCCGCCTCGATCAATTTCCACTCGGTACATTTCAAATTTCCCCCGGTCATCGAAAGGGAAAGTCGTGTATACACGATATTTTCCATCATCTTCAGTTAAAACCTGTGCATCTTCCTTGCGTACTACCTTGATTTCAGGCTGTGGTGCGTGAATGAGCTCACTAAAAGATACCTTTAATCCGTTGGCGATTTTCCACAAAGTCGTGATGGTAGGGGTCGATTCTCCTCTTTCAATTTGTCCAATCATCGTCTTGCTGACCCCAGTTAATTCTGCCATCTTTTCGAGGCTCAATTTTTTTTGATCTCTAAGAAGCCTCACATTTTTAGAAATAATCGATTGTACTTCTTCCATGAAAAAAACTCCTTTCTCTATTTACTTTATAAAGACCGAACGTTACAATAAAACGTAACATACGTAATAAAGTAATTAAAGTCTAAATAACGTATAAGGGAGGCGGCATCTTGATTGTATCTATGTTGATCTATGCTTTTGTTAGCAGCTTTACCCCAGGGCCAAACAACATCATGGCCATGGTCTTTACGAATAAATATGGGGTCAAGCAAACGTTTCGATTTTGTTTAGGTGTGGGTATCGGATTTCTCGTTATTTTGTGTTTGAGCTGCTTCTTTAATCTCATTCTTTATCAAGTGATGCCGAAAATAGGCTGGGTCATGGCGTTCATCGGAGCTGCATACATGATTTATTTAGCGGTCAAAATCATGAAAAGTAAAGGCGGGGATGACGAAACACTTGATCGCTACAATCATTTTATCCCTGGTATGATGCTGCAATTTATCAACCCAAAAGCGATCTTGTATGGATTGACTGTGATTTCAACATTTGTTTTGCCATATGGACAATCTAATATGCAGTATGTCATATGGACGCTGATTCTCGCACTCATTGGCTTTCTCGGTACATTCAGCTGGAGCTTATTTGGTTCTTTGTATAAGCGGTTTTTGACTGCTTACGAAAAACCGTTCCAGTATGTGATGGGGCTGCTTCTGATATACAGTGCAATTTCGATGATATGGGGCTATGTGATGTAAGTAGTCAGGAGCTTGGCCGCTGTCTGCCCATCACAACAGTATCATAATATAATCCGTCACTCAGCCGTTTATCGTTTTTTAATACGCCTTCAATCAAAAAGCCGTGGTTCTCATATAACCGAATGGCTTTTTTGTTCGTTTCCAGCACTTGAAGTGACATCTTCTGAATACCTTGCTGATCTGCCCAGTCGATTGAAGCGGCTAAAAGCTCCTTCCCGATGTGATAGCCCCAAGCATCTTTCTGGATGGCGACGCCAAATGTCACTTTGTGAGCAGATCGCTTGAGCGAATGGCCCTCGCATCTTGAAAAACCGACAATTTTTCCTTCAATAGTAGCGACCAAAAATAAATGCCGGCTTTGCTTGGTATCCTCTTGAATCAAAGCCTCAAATGCTTTTTCATCAAGAAAGGCTTCGCCTGGTTCACGGTCTAAATATTCTGTTTCACCATCGATTTTCAGTCTGAGAGCTGATAACTGCTTGGCATCAGCCGCTGAAGCGGACCGGATACGATAGGTCACCCCACGAACTGTGAATATCTTTTCAGAGACGATCATGAAATAGAACACCAACCCTTCTTCTAATGTCTATCATACCTGAAACGTGTACTTCGCACACTCAGATGTTTTGTATCTTTCAAAAAGGCTAAATGAATAGTATCAAACGTGGAGGTGGAACAAATGAGTAAAGAAAAAGGACATATGGATAAAGCGAAAGGAAAAACAAATCAAGTCAAAGGTCAAGTCAAAGAAAAGCTTGGTGAAGCAACCGATCATCAAAACTTGAAAGCAGAAGGGAAAAAGGATCAAGCAAAAGGAAAGCTTCAAGATAAAAAAGGAGATGTCAAAAATAAGCTGAACCAGTAGAACCGAAACCAGTGCGTTGCTTCATGTATTCCTCATCACATGTCTTTCATCAAAAAAATGAATAGATGTGTGAAAAGAATTGATTATACGCTCTCACGATCATCATGTAGACTTGAGAGAGAAGACATAATCAAGGGAGATGGATGAAATGGAGCACGTGTGGGGAAAAGTTGACGAGTATATCACAGACAAGTTGATTCCTAAAGATGACGTATTGGAGCAAACCCTTACTCATAATAAGCAAGCAGGTCTGCCAGAAATTGATGTGTCACCAGCCCAAGGGAAAATGCTTTATTTATTAGCAAAAACGAAGAATGCAAAGCGCATTTTAGAAATCGGGACACTCGGTGGATACAGTACTATTTGGCTGGCGCGTGCTCTTGAGGAGGATGGGGAACTCATCACATTAGAGGCTGTCAGCCATCATGTAAAGATCGCACAGCAAAACATCAGCAGAGCGGGCTTATCGGAACGAGTGAGCATTTTGCAAGGAAAGGCATTAGATACGTTATCTCAGTTAAAAGAGAGGGCTGTGCTTCCATTCGATTTGATCTTCATTGATGCAGATAAACCGAACAATCCGAAATATCTGAAGTGGGCATTAGATTTCTCGAAAAAAGGAACCGTCATTATTGCAGACAATGTCGTCAGAAATGGAGCCGTCCTTCATGACTCTGATGGGGATGAACGAGTACAAGGAACTCGTGAATTTTTCGATTTACTCAAACAAGAGCCGAGAATAGAGGCAACAGCGATTCAAACTGTTGGGGAAAAAGGTTATGATGGATTTGTATACGGAATCGTCAAATGAAACAAAGCTTAACCACATGCGGTTAAGCTTTTTCTTTTAGAAAAACCATCTAGCAGTGCCCATCAGCATGACGTCGACAAGAACAGTAAGTGACAAGCTTTTTGTCCAAACAGCAATGAGTATAGTAGGAGTCAATACAGCCAGATACATCCAGTGGATAGTGACGCCTGTGCCAGTTGTTGTATGGATGAAGAGATGCTCTGCAATCAAAGCTGTAAAGATACAAATAGGAATAAACGATAACCATTTCAGCACCACTTCAGGCAGCTGAATACTCCGTACAAATATAAAGGGTACGACCCTTGGAATGATGGTGACGATCATACAACCAACAATGAGCCATAACATAAAGCTATTGATCATTTATCTGTCACCACCCCAATGGTTGCGACAAGTACAGTAGCTATGAGAACAGCCACATGTGATGGAACAAAATGAAGCAGAACAAACATGGCAACGACCATATACAACACAAGCGACAGGCGATGAGTTAACTTATTTTTTGGTACTGTCTGTAACGAAAGGACTAGCAGTGCAGCAAACATCGCTGATAAAGCAAAATCAAGACCAAGCGCTTCAGGATCTGAAATCCAGTGTCCAAAAATGCCGCCAAGTATGCAGGCTGCAATCCAGCATAAATACGCCGTTATGTTTAGTCCGTGCATCCACCTGTTATTCAGCCTTCCTTGCTGCGCTAATTTATTCATCGCTACACCGAAGGATTCATCAGTCAGCAATAGACCGAATCCAATATTTTGTTTCACAGAGTAGCGTGTAAAATGAGGAGCAAGCGTCAGGCTGAGCAATAAATGACGCAGATTCACAATAAATGTGGTGAAAATAATAGCAGAAAGGGGACTACCCGTCACAAGCAGTGCACAGATTATAAACTGTGAAGCACCTGCGTAAATAAAAATCGATAAAAGCGCAATGTCCCATATACTTAACTGTGCGCTAATTCCAACAATTCCGAAGGCAAACCCAATACTCATATAACCGAGCAGGGTTGGCACACAATCTTTTATTCCCTCAAGAAACGGTTCGTGTTCCGTGCTGGGAATGTGTTTCCTCGCTTCAATATCCAACGTCCTCTACTCCTTTTCTGCATGGCCACCTATAGTTTTACTTACTATATGAAAACGAATTCAGCATGTCAATATCCGTTTATCTTCTATTATATGAAGAAAAATGGTGACAAAAAAGGATTGAAGTCAACCAGAATTTGTTATAAAGTAGTCTGAAAATAAAAACAAATGAGGTGACGACAATGCTATGGAAGCCTTTATTTGAACATGATGTACCAAACACCCTCCGTCCATAACGGAGAGTGATCTCCGTTTGTGGATATGGCGATCAATATATCCAGTAACGGAGGGGAAAAGATGAAGGAAAAATATATAGGCGCCCTTTACCTAGCAATCGCTGCAAGTATTTGGGGCGGCATGTACGTTGTTGTCAAAGTAACAGTAGCGGTGGTTCCGCCGCTTGAGCTTGTATGGATGAGATATGCTGTAGCAGGAATCGTGCTGGTGTGCACCATTTGGCGCTTGGGCTATTCCTTTCGATTAGATAAAAAAGATATCCCGCTTGTTGTCATGATCGGATTGATCGGAAATTTCCTATCAATTGTGACCCAAGAAATTGGCACCATGTATACGTCGGCACAAATGGGAGCTGTGATCACATCTGCGACCCCTGCTTTTATGGTGCTGTTTGCGTTCTTTCTATTAAAAGAAGCCATGACTGTTCGAAAGTGCGCATCCATCCTGCTTGCGACAGCAGGTGTATGGCTCATGATTGGACCAGTCGCAGTGCAAACAGATGAATTTGTTGGCGGTCTTTCATTAGTTTTTGCTGCTTTAACTTGGGCACTGATGTCTGTTTTGCTGAAACGAGTTCCAGGAAAATACCCTCAAGTCGTGACGACCACATATGCGATCATCATTGCGTTCATTGTCTTAACACCAGCTGCTTTATTTCGTTTACCTTATCTAGATGTGGAGCAGATGGCAAGGCCAGAGATTTGGGGCGGCATTCTCTATCTAGGCATCATCTCAACAGCTCTAGCATTCTTTTTGTGGAATAGAGGGCTTCAATTGATGGATGCCTCGAGCGGCGGTCTGTTCTTTTTCTTTCAACCGATCGTAGGGGCAGCTCTCGGCTGGCTGCTTTTAGGTGAAGAGATGGGGATACTCTCATTCATTGGGATTCTATGTATCTTTGCAGGAGTCTATACTGTACTGCGTCAAAAGGAATAAGAAGAGATGTCCCTTATAAAAGGGGCATTTTCTTTAAAATGGACAGGGAAGAGAGTAGAGGTTGGGGGGAAGCAGAATGATACAATTTCCGCATTTGCAAAAAGGACAAACAATTGGCGTCACAGCACCTTCCTCAGGTGTACAGCCATCTTTGCATGACATGTTTCAGCTTTCATGTGAACGAATGAAACATAGAGGCTATGATGTCATATGTGGAGAGACGGTCTGGCAGCAGGAAAAGGCAAAATCTGCGCCTGCGATAGAACGAGCAAACGAACTTCAGTACATGATGACATGTGAGGAGATTGATCACATCATCCCGCCATGGGGAGGACAGCTGCTTATGGAGGTATTAGAGCACCTGGATTTCTCATCGATGAAGAAAAAGTGGATTCTTGGTTACTCTGATACGAGTGCACTCCTGCTGGCGTTGACATTAAAAACAGGCATTGCCACAGCGCATGGACCGAACTTAGTCGATCTAAGAGGAGAAGAGCTGGATCAAACGACTGCCATGTGGGAGCGGGCACTTTCCGCAGAGACGGAGATAACCCAGTTTTCTTCATCTATGTATCAAAAGGAATGGCAGCATGACAACCCGAGTAAACATGTCTTTCATTTAACAGAACCTACTGCATGGCATACGGTTGACCCACAAGAAAAGATGGTAAAGGGCAGACTGCTGGGTGGCTGCATTGATGTCATACGTCATTTAGCAGGGACACCTTATGGGGACGTCAAAGCTTTTCAGGAAACATTCATAAAAGGCGAACCGATTCTCTGGTATTTCGAAAACTGCGAATTAAATGCTGCAAGCGTGAAGAGATCGCTTGTTCAATTAAAACTAGCAGGGTGGTTTGATCACTGTTCAGGTATGATGTTTGGGCGTAGTGCAGTAAATGTGCCTGTTGAAGGGTATCAGTATCAGGATGTATATGAAGAATTACAAAAGGAATTACAAATCCCCATTTTTTACGACATAGATTGTGGGCATGTCCCGCCGCAAATGACGCTGATTAATGGGGCATATGCAGAAGTACAGCTGCATCCTCAAGGAAAAGCCGTACTAAAGCAAACATTCTTAGCATAAAAAAGGAAAGGGCGAACCCTTTCCTTCATATAACATTACATCCCTTTTGTTTCTTCACCCGCTTTTGGAACTTCCCACGCCGACTCACGGAATACTTTTTCCCATTTAGATACCACAATACATGCAACGGCATGCCCTGGAACATTCACGCCTGTTCGTGCCATATCCATAATTCGGTCAACACCGGCTATGATGGCAACGCCTTCTGCGGGAAGACCTACTGCATGAGCGGTTGCCAAAAGAACAACGAGTGAACCGGATGGCACAGCTGCAATACCTTTACTCGTTAACACAAGAACAAGCATCATTAAAAGCTGCTGTGACAGACTCATGTCGACACCAAACGCTTGTGCAAGAAATACGCAGGCAACCGATAAATATAAACTTGATCCGTCACAATTGAGAGAAAGACCAGATGGAATGACAAAAGAAACGATTCTTTTTGGACACCCGTATTTCTCCATTCGTTCCATCAATTGAGGAAGGACAGTTTCAGTACTCGTAGTAGAGAAGGCAACAAGGAACAAATCCCAAATCATTTTTAATACTTCGAAGTAGTTAAAACGGAAGATCAGTGCGACCAGAGGGAATAAAGCAAAGAGAATAATGAATAATCCTAAAAATACTGTTCCGACAAGCTTCATCATTGGGATTAATAAAACAATGCCATATTGGCCGACAGAAGCAGCCATTAATGCAAGAACCCCAATAGGTGCTGTCACCATCACCATCTGTGTGAGCTTAAACATAATTTGTGCCACTGATTCAAAGAAGGTGAGAACAGGAGCAGAAGCTTTACCGATGCCGCTTGCCGCTACACCAAATAAGATGGCGAAGAAAATGACAGCAAGTAAATCATTCTGAGCCATAACATCGACGATATTGGTTGGAATGATATCTAATACCATTTGTTTAAAGTCAACGACCTTCTCCGTATAACCATCTAATTCCCCAATATCTTTCTTAGCTAATTTAGAGAAATCGAGGCCAACGCCAGGCTTTAGCCCATTTGCCAATAATAGTCCGATCCCAAGAACAATGGTTGTGATGACCTCAAACCAAATGATCGTCTTTAATCCAAGGCTGCCCATTTTCTTCATGCCGCCGCTGCCGGCTGCACCAATAACAATGGTAGAGAACACGATTGGAACAACGATCATTTTAATCAGCCTGATGAATCCATCTCCAATTGGCCTGAGCGCCATTCCGAAGTCAGGGAAGAAATGGCCGATAAGAGCTCCTATCACCAAAGCGATCATGATTTGAAAAGCGATAAACTTTTTCATCATCTCCTACCTCCTTTAATTGATTGGAAAAATATTAAGAATTTTCCAATAAATAAAAATTCTATGTGGTCATGTTTTGTCCTCCTTTGTATTTAGAAAGATTTTATTTAAGAATCATTAGAATTATGAAGAAAGAAAAGAAAATAGGGCTATTACATGTCTATTGATCTAAGAAAAAATCAATTTTAAAAAACATGAAACTTTTTTAGAAAAATGTATTGACCCTTTTATATAATTCATGGTATATTTTTATTCGTCGCTGATGACGTATTTGAAACACAGACGTTCACACGCATGCGGCAAACAAATTTTAAAAAGATATTGACTTAATAAAAACGATATGTTAAGATAATTAAGTCGCCTGATTAAGCGCCCGTAGCTCAATTGGATAGAGCGTTTGACTACGGATCAAAAGGTTAGGGGTTCGACTCCTCTCGGGCGCGCCAATACAAACCACGCGGGTGTAGTTTAGTGGTAAAACCTCAGCCTTCCAAGCTGATGTCGTGAGTTCGATTCTCATCACCCGCTCCATTTTTGAACATGATCTTTGAAAACTAAACAAGACAAAACGTACCTGTTAATTCGAGTTTTTATAAAAAAATCCTATGATACTTCATAGGTAGTCAGTCAAACTGACGAAAAGCAAAACTTCGGTTTTGTACTTTTTCGGAGAGTTTGATCCTGGCTCAGGACGAACGCTGGCGGCGTGCCTAATACATGCAAGTCGAGCGGACAGAAGGGAGCTTGCTCCCGGATGTTAGCGGCGGACGGGTGAGTAACACGTGGGTAACCTGCCTGTAAGACTGGGATAACTCCGGGAAACCGGAGCTAATACCGGATAGTTCCTTGAACCGCATGG
>NZ_LZRW01000044.1:0-291832 GCF_001974945.1 Bacillus sp. I-2
ATATTGATTATTATAACAATATCCGAATTCAATTGAAATTAAACAGCCAGTCACCAAAAGAGTTTCGGCAACTGGCTGTTTTATAAAGGTGTTTTGATCCCTGTCTCAAAAACGGGGGTCAGTCCCAACCTTCCAGGCTTTTTTAGATGTGAAGGATTTTCTTTAAACGGCGAACGCCCTCTTGAATCATGCTTTCGTCCGTACAGGCGAATCCTAGCAGTAATCCCTTTCGACTGCTTTCAAAACAATAAGGACTTAATGGATAAATGCCAACGCCAGCTGCTTTTGCTGCCTCAATGCTTCCTTTTTCATCAAAGTCTTGCGCTCCTTCTAAAAAGACATGAAGGCCCGTATCGGTTCCGTAGATACGGAAGTGTTTGTCAAAGTGATGTGTCAAAAGGGCTTCCATCATGGCTGCCTGTCTTTTTTTATACAACTGTCTCATTCGCCTGACATACCGCGTGAATTCTCCTTCTTTGAAAAAAGAAGCGAGTGTGATTTGTTCCATGATGGGCAGCTGCCTTTGAATGAGTGATTGCAGTGCGGCAATTTCTTTCATGACTGCTTTGGAGCCGACAATGGCAGCCAGGCGGATGCCAGGTGCCAGCACTTTTGAGAAGCTTAAGATGTAAATCACATGCTCGGGTGCTTCTGAAAATAGGGAAGGGAGCGGCCCGCCATGGTAACGATAATCTCCATCAAAATCGTCCTCTAATATATAAGACTGATGGCTGACAGCAAACTTCAGCAGCTGCTGCCTTCTGTTTACACTCATACATACTCCAGTTGGACGCTGATGGGAGGGCGTCACAGCAATCAGTTTTGTTCGCCGGGGCAATGTGTTCACCACCATTCCTTCTTCATCAACTGGTGCGGGGTGAATGTTCATTTTGCGATGCATAAACGACAGCCTTGCCCCAGGAAAACCTGGATCTTCAACAGCCACTGTATCACCTTTTTTAAGCAATACCTGTGAAATCAAATCAATGGCTTGCTGCGTGCCACCCGTTAACACCATTTGATCTTCTTCTACATCGATCCCGCGTTCAACAGATAAGTATTGGCGTATTTCTGAACGTACTTCCCATAATCCATGCGGAGAGGAATAGCCCCAATCCTTCATATCTAATCGCTGTAATGCTTTCATGAGCGAGCGCTTCCATATGTTTTGAAAGTGGTCGTCGATGGCTGGCTCCTGATGACGAAAATCAATATCAAGCTTCTCATGAAATTGATTGGCTGACAGCCAATGATCCATTTGTTTTTCGGCCTCTTCAAAGTGAGGTCTTATCGGAGGTGAAAAAGGCGGTTCACTTTGATAGGGAGGGGAAGCTGTATATTGATCGCTTGAAATGACCTTGGTACCGCCTCTTCTAGATGTGCTCACGTAACCTCTTGCCAGCAGCTCATCATAGGCAAGCTGTACGGTTGATCTTGATACATTAAGCTCCTGTGCTAACACTCTTGTCGGTGTTAACTGATCGTCAGGATGCAGTTTTTGTGTATGAATTTTTTGAATGATCTCAGTCACGATTTGCTGCCAAAGCGGAGTAGAGCTTGAACGGTCTAAATGAATATACATCGTGCACCTTCTCTCGTTTTCACATCATAAGTTGATGATGACACGGAATTATGGACTGGTCAATAGTGTCATTTTTGGATGTAGGAAGTAAGCCAAATGGTGTGTACACTGTTCTCATATGCAATGACATAGAGGAGAGAGTCAAATGATCCCAGCATCCAAAGAGGAAACGGCACACCTATCCATCATCCCGTTTATTTTCGTTTTACTTGGTCTTTTTATGATTACGATTGCTGTGAATCTGCAAGTGCCCCTTTATACGGCGTATGCAGAACACGCAGGGTACGGAAAGGCGGCAACAGCACTTGTATTTGCCGCGTATGTCTTCGGACTTATTCCAGTTTTGCTTTTTCTTGGCGGCATTTCTGACCGGGTTGGACGCAAACCGATTTTATTGGTTGCGCTTAGCTTTTCGTTATGTGCCACCTTGTTGATGATTATCCACCCTTCCATACAGATGCTCTTTGCTGCCCGGCTCTTGCAAGGTGTCGGACTTGGTCTTAGTGTTGGAACATGCACCGCATATTTGATTGCTTTATATCCAGAGAAGTCAGGCTGGATTCCAACTTTTATTGCACTATGCAGTTCGGTTGGATTTGGGGGCGGTGCTCTTTTTACGGCACTTCTTTCTTTTCAGCGTGTGTCCCTCACGCCGCTTAGCTATTGGATTGTGCTGGCTTTTTTGATCTTAACCATTGTGGGTGTCTTCTTTTTCGTGCCACCTGTCCAAGGAGATTCAGGTAAACCGATGATGAACATGCCAAGATTTCCAAAAGGAACAATGCCGGCGAATGCAGCCATTGCTATCGCATGGTCGGTGTGCGGCCTTGTCATTTCGATTTTGCCAGCACAGCTTAAACTAAATGGTTATGAATTGTGGGTAGGGCCAGCGCTTTTTTTAATTAATATGGCAGGTGTCCTGATGCAGCCCTTTGTGCGCAAGATGAATAGCAGTACAGCACTCCTTGCAGGGTTTATCTGTCTTCCATGCGGATATGGCCTCTTGCTATACGGTGCAAGCAGCGGGTCTATCTTCCTTGTGCTTGCCGGAACGATGCTGGCGGGTACTGCCTGCTATGGATTTACTTATTTAGGTGGACTTCAGCTCATTGTTGAGCGAGGGAAAAAGGAGGCGGCTAGAGCCGTTGCAGGGTATTACTTGTTTGCCTATTTAGGACTTGGTATTCCGAGTGTTTTTGTTGGACTCTTTGCTGATATATACGGTACTCAGATCGTGTTAACCCTCTTTCTCTTGATCGTTTTGGCTGCCTGCCTCATTCTCTTGATCTCAGGTGTCAGGCAGAAACAAAAGTAAGATGTCCATCTTTCTCTTTCTCCTCCAATTCGTTTAAAATATAGGTAAGAGAGGGGAAGATGAACATGAAAAAAGTGCAGCTTGATGGCGCAGCGTGCAGGTCGCAAGAAGAGCTTCATGACGAGCTAAAAACAGTTTTACACCTTCCTGACTATTACGGGAAAAACCTTGATGCCCTTTGGGACTGTTTGACAGGAGAGGTGACTCTTCCAGTAGAACTGACATGGGTGAATTTTCAAACGAGCAAAGACGCTCTTGGTGATTATGCTGAGAGCTTGCGTCAGTTATTTCAAGAAGCAGAAGAGGAATTGAAAGGACAATTTCAATTGAATATTCAATCATGATGTAAAAAGCAGCCGCTGCCGCAGGCTGTTTTTTTGAATTTCCGGTTCTTGAATGTTTCAGTTAGATTGTAAATAGGTGAGCCCTCTGCTGTTTAAATAATTTTTTATTGTGGATACATAAAAATATGTTGCGTGAAGGAAACTTTCATCAAAATATGATATAGTGGAACCTACATTGATAGACTAAGATAGAGTGAGGGTTCGGAAAGGATGAAGGAAAAAAGATCAAAAAGAAGACTAAGGCCTTGGGTAAAAGCTGTGCTGTTTATCATGGCATTTGTCATGGTGATGGCAGTGTCCGTGACTGGATACGCATACTATAAAATTTCAAAAGCGTCGAATAAGGCGCAAGTATCATTAGAAAGAGGAGACACCTCGCAAAAGCGTGTGAAAGCTTTTGATCCAGGAAAGGACAGCTTTTCGGTGCTGCTGCTTGGAATTGACAGCCGTCCAGGTGAAACGGTAGATGAAGCAAGAAGTGATGCGGTCTTACTGGCGGCGGTGAACCGAACAGACAAAACCATTAAGCTTCTCAGTATTCCTCGTGATTCTTATGTAGATATACCGGGAAGAGGATATGATAAAATTGCTCACGCCCATGCGTTTGGGAGTGCAGATTTGTCAGTCAAAACGGTCGAAAATTTGTTGAACATTCCTGTAGACTATGTGATTTCAGGGAACTTTAAGGCGTTTCAAGACATTGTGGATGAGCTAAATGGAATTGACGTAACGATTGAAGATGAAAGCATCGCAAAACAGATGGAAAAGGATTCAAAAGGGAAAGTTCAAGTGCAAACAGGCACTCATAGACTGAATGGCGAAGAAGCTTTGGCCTTTGTGAGAACGAGAAAGGCTGATAGTGATCTCATGCGCGGAAAGCGCCAAATGGAAGCACTTCAAGCCATCTTTGAAAAATCTAAATCGATTTCTTCGATCCCGTCATACGACAACATCATTGATACGCTTGGTGATAATGTCTCAACCAACCTTTCCATGAAACAGTTCATCGGTCTTTTTCCATTACTGAGCTCATTGAAATCAGTTGATACGATTCAGCTAAAGGGCCATGATTATCAGCCTGGGAATGTATATTACTTTGAGTTAGATGGACCAGGATTAGAAGAAGTTAGAACAGAGCTGAGAAAACAGCTTGAATTATCATAAATAAGAAGGAGCCTGCCGCAGCGGCAGGCTTTTTTTGCATGGGTACCACGCCGCATTTCAGCAAGAAGTTAATTTGCTTGATGCAGAAAATATGCAGTCAGCAGTTCCTCTACTCGATGACGTATACGCGGATTAAAGTATTTATGCTTTTCTTCATAGCCATTTATGATAAATAGATACGTTGTAAATCCTTCATCGTGTTCAATTTGCTGTACTTTCATATTTTCTTTACGTAAATGCTGCTTCAGTTCGTAAAGTGCTTTCTGTGCTTCCTTTAACACAGAGGTCACAAGCTGAATGTATGGTTCATTTAGTTTAAATGTTTGATGTTGTTTTAAGTGTGTCAGGTCACGATTGAGGATGGAGATGACCATTGGAAGAAAGATGGCCTGTTCCATCATCTGAAGCTGTATTCTTGTTAGTCTTGTCATGTCCAAGCCTGCTTTCTTTATGGATAGAACAAATGTTCTTATTTATTATATCGAATGAGTCAAACAATCTCAAGGGGGGCGAGTGGGATTCATTTGTATATTTTTATGTTTTCCATGTAAAATGAAATGTAGACAAACCTTGAAGGAGTCAAACAAGTTGACATCATTTCTTTCTCTATTTACTCATGAAAATATCACATCATTTTTTGAAAGCTACAAGGCCTTTGGACCAATTGTCGCTATATTGCTTCCTCTGATTGAAGCATTTCTTCCGTTTTTACCACTTGTGGCGTTTGCGGTGGCCAATGCAAATGCATTCGGCCTTTGGGAAGGCTTTTTATTAACCTGGATCGGTGCAAGTGCAGGGTCTATTCTTGTCTTTTTACTGATCAGAAAATTTGGACAGATGAGAATGCTGAACTTTATCAGCAGACACCCTTCCATTAAGAAATTGATGCTTTGGGTAGAGAAGCGGGGATTTGGTCCGTTATTTATTTTACTCTGTTTTCCTTTTACACCTTCTGCAGCTGTCAATGTTGTCGCAGGCTTATCAAGAATTAGCATGTGGCAATTTTCATTAGCTGCTTTAGCTGGTAAGTGTGTCATGCTCTTTATCATTAGTTTTATCGGTTATGATCTTTCTGCTTTAGTAAAGAATCCGTTAAGAAGTGTTTTTGCGGTTCTAGTTATCGTTTTATTATGGTATGTTGGAAAGAGAGTAGAAAATAGGTTGAATATTCGAATGAGCAAGCGTGAGGACAAAGGAGGCTCTTAATGAAAAAGAAGCCATTGCTATGGTTGATGATTATTACATGCATCGTCTTATTGTTCCAGGTAAAGAATTTCATGTTTGTGAAGTATAAAGTAGAAGGGGTTAGTATGGACCCTACATTTACAGATGGAACAGAATTATTAATCAACAAGTTCTCGCCAAAACTCACGAAAATTAATCGGTTTGATTATGTGTTATTTCACGGACCCAAAAATCAAATTTTGATCAAACGAGTCATTGGGCTCCCAGGAGAATCGATCAAGTATGTAGATGATCAGTTATTTGTCGATGGGGCAAAATGGAAAGAACCCTATTTAAAAGAGCAGAAAAAACATAAAATGGGGAATGTCCTGACAGGAGATTTTCAGCTGAAAGCCATCACAGGGCAAAATAAAATCAAAAAAAACCATTACTTCGTGATCGGAGATAACCGAATACATAGCTTCGACAGCCGGCATTTTGGAACGATATCAAAGGATCAAGTAGTTGGTGTCAAAAGAAATCAGGATGAATAAAAAAAGAGGCGCTCTGCACATGCAAAGCGTCTCTTTTTTTATTTTGCGGCTTTATATTCAGGATGTCTTTTTGCCCAGACATGATGTAAGAATCGAAAAAACGGTGGCAGCATCGCAATGACAAGAATGATTCTAACGACTTGTACAGCTACTACAAAGGTTGAGTCCTCATGGAGTGTGACTGCTGTTGTTGCCATTTCTGCAATACCGCCAGGCGAAAAGGCAAGAATGGCTGTAATGACAGAAATGCCTGTGACCTCTGCAATGGCAATTGAACTGAGAACCGTTGCAGCAATCAGCCCAGCTGAGCTGACGACGGCCACAATTAACGTGTTTTTTAGCCCGACAAACATCTGTTTATTCATTTTTGACCCGATGGTTGCACCTAGAAATACCTGTGATGCGATATTCGCTTGTGCTGGCCAGTAAGGAATCAAATCATGACCTATGAGCGCACCTGCACCTACTTGAAGAGCTGCAACTCCTAACATGCTGCCAATCAGCCAAGGGGCAGGGAAATGAAGCCGAACCGCGAGGCGTGACATAAGCCAGGCACCTAAAATAAGTGCGATACTCCACGAGATATTTGACAGGGTGAAAACGCCGGATGAAAAGGCGCTCCCTTGCACGGTTGCAGCTGCATCCGCTGGATTTTTTGTATTTAAATAGAACACCGTAAATGGGATGGTGAGTACCACCATTAATACACGTGTTGTTTGTACGAGACTGACAACGGCTGTATTTGCTCCAACCTCTTGGGCAATCCCTGGCATAGCAGATAAACCGCCTGGTGCTGTTCCGACAAAGCTGGTCAGCATATCTGTTTTACTCAGCTTCCATAAGGCAAAGCCAGAGAGCATCGCCAGTAGAATAGAAAAAACGAGCATGAAACTCACAGGGAGCCAATGTTCAGCGAAAATATGAAGAACTTTCATGTTCATTTTCTGTCCGAGTTCGATTCCGAGAATGAATTGACCAAGGAGTAGCCATCTGCTGTGAATACGCAAGGTGTTGTTTCCTTTACGCTGAAACAGGGTGGGACGTCGCATGGCAATAAATGCAGCTGTGATTAATGTACCGACCATCCAGCCAATAGACATTCCTGTTAAAGACAAAAGAAATCCACCTAAACCGCTTATCGCGATCAAAATGAGATCGGTTCGAAGGCTGTTTCCTTGTTTCATCACATGTAAACCTTCTTCCTATAAATTTGTTCAGTAAGTGAAATGTTGTTATCTTCACTATAATACAAAAGTCTCTATAAATAAAATACGAATTTTTTTACCATTTTCATAAGATTATCTTATCGTGAATCGGATAGCCTATTGATATAAATAGGTTCGTAATTTTTACCAAAAAGCAAGGTAATATGCAACGATTTTCCCCTATTTTGGTTATCTGTTGACTATCATTTTCAATTACACTACAATGCTTAGTGTGAGGTGATGACATGAAAATTCCTTCTTTTAAATATAATGAAAAGGGATTGAATCGCTTTTTCGGTCCTTTAGAGGGAAGGATTATGGAGATCCTTTATCAAGGTGAGGATATGCCGATTAAAGAAGTGCAGCAGAAGCTGTCAGATGAGAAGCCGATTAATTTCAACACGGTGATGACTGTGCTGAACCGCTTAACCGAAAAGGGAATTGTCGAGAAGAAAACAAAAGGGCGTTCATCTATTTATAATCCCATTTTAACAAAAGAAGAATTTCTAAATGAGCAGACAAAATGGATTACCCAAGGGCTGATGGACGATTTTGGTCCACTGGCAGTGAATCATATGGTGGATGCAATTGAAAGTGCTGACCCTGAATTACTCAAAGTGCTTGAAGCAAGGCTGGCATCCAAAAAAGAGGAGCAGCAAAATGAATAAAATGAAATCGAGCCTGCTGTTTTTAGGCGGTATATTGATTGGTTTAACGATTTTTTATCAGATGGGTTATTACGTGCTTTCAAGCTTTTTTGGCTGGAATCAAGCATATAATCTCATTCATGTATGCCAGTCTGTTCTCGAATTCTATGGATTCACTCCTTTGAAATATTTTCTAGATGCTTTAGTCCTCTATACACTGGGATTTGCGATTTTCTATATGACGAAGCAAATCAAAACGTACATTCAATTCAAGCAAAATCTGATGCTTGCAGTCGATTACCACTCGACCGAATCTTTATCTGAAAAATATGCAAACGACATCATTGTGTTTCATTGTCATGAACCGCTTGCTTTCGCCATGGGGATGCTTCACCCAAAGGTTTACTTATCAACATCTCTCATGGACATGCTGGATGAAGAGGAGATTGACGCTGTTGTTTATCATGAATTACACCACAAATACAGCTATGACCCTTTAAAGGCTTTCACATTCTCAATGCTCACAAAAGTCATTTGGTACATTCCAGTGTTAAAGCATATGAGACAAAGCTATTCCGTTTTTCGTGAAGTGATCGCAGATGACTATGCGATTCGGCAGACAGGCACTGAGCTTGGAGTAGGGCAAGCCCTTTTGAAACTGATTAAAAAGAGAACGCAGTTTCAAAAACAAACGAAGTTTGCGGTATCCTTTGGAGATCGGGCATTGAATTTAAGAATACAGAAGATCTTAAATCCAACATACAATATTCCTTTCAATGTACCCATCATTCCCATTGTCACATCAACCATTCTCATGGTGGCCTTAATGATTATGCTTAACCTAAATTACTAATTTTTTTTACTTATTAACATTACATTATGTAGTGTAAAAACAGGAGGAAATCACTATATGAAAACAAATCAAGAAATAGGAACACTTTTTGTACGTGTTATTTTAGGTATCATCTTCTTTCTACACGGACTTCAGGCATATCAAGGAGGTCTGGGGGGAACAGCGGCATTCTTTGGACAAATCGGTGTACCGGAATTTATGGCCTATATTGTAAAGACAATTGAGCTGGTCGGTGGAATCGCCTTGATTTTAGGTCTAGGAACACGTATTTTCGCAGCATTATTTGTACCAATTATGGCTGTGGCGATTATTACGGTTGGTTTTTCTAAAGGATTTGTTGGCGGTTATGAATTTGAACTATCGCTGCTTGTCATGGCGCTTTATTTAACACTTAGCGGCAGTAAGATGCTGTCCATTGATGGGTTGCTAAAACATCGGCAGCAAAGCAAGGAAGCAAAATTTCATTAAGCGATCATGAAAAAAACTCCTTCTGCTATTTGTGGCAGAGGAGTTTTTTTATTTATCAAATTGTCGTTTTCACGTTTGAAAAAGTGAAAGAGATGAGGGATTTGTTGAGAATAGTATTTTATTTGATAGATTGAATGAACAAAAAGCCGATTTCATTTTTTGACGGAACATACGATCTCCTATTAAAATAGGACTATCTAAGACACATGGTGCGTTAAAAGATATAAAAACCATACAGCATGCTGCTGTTCATCTTGAGCGATACGTTTCATCAGCTCTTTTGTTCCTTGATCCCGGACATAATCTGATATCGTTAAGTAAAAATCGACCGTTCTTTGTTCATCTTTAAATGCGAAAAGAAGCCCTTCTCTAAATTGATCTGGACAAGGTTCTGTTACGCTTGGTTTGTGGTTTTTACCTGTTAAAGAATAATACAGCTTTGAAAATAGTTGATAGTGTCTGACTTCATCCTGGCGTATTTCTTGAATGATTTTTTTTGCCTCAGGAGTTTTTGCTCTTTGGGCAAGTTTTTCGTAGCATTGGATCGCAGAATATTCACCATTGATTGCTTTTTCAAGATCTGAAATGATTCTTGTGTTTTGGCGCATGTCATATGGCGGGTAGTCATAATAACCGTAATACATGATATTGCCAGCCTCCTTTGAGTTCATGATGGTTTATGATATGAGAAGAGTAAGGAAAGGTGCCTATATCTTTTTAGGAAGGAGAAGGGGAAAATAGCTATTTACTTTTATTTTCGCTAGAATATGAGTACATAAGAAAGGTGTTGTGGAGCGTGGAGATTCAGTTTTTAGCAGGCAGATCGGGGAGTGGAAAAACGACTGCAATCTTAGAGGAAATCAAAGAACAGCTTCGGCTTGATCCGTTGGGTCCGCCAATCATTTTTTTAGTCCCGGATCAAATGACATTCTTAATGGAATACGAGCTTGCAAAAACGTCTGAAGCTGGCGGGATGATCAGGGCCAAAGTATTTAGTTTCACGCGTCTTGCTTGGTCTATTTTACAGCAGACTGGCGGAGCGAACAGGCAATTTGTGACAAGCACAGGAATTCAAATGCTTTTAAGAAAAGTGATTGAAGAGGAGAAAGAAAAGTTTAAGGTATTCAAAAAAGCGAGTGATAAGCCGGGGTTTGTCGAGCAAATCGAAAAGACGATGGCTGAGTTCAAGAGATACTGCATGCTGCCGGAGGATATTGAAAAAATTTCATTATCGAGCATGCATTCAGAGTATACAGAAGAAAGACGGGCAGCCGAGAAATTGCATGATCTGCATGTTCTTTATCAGCAGATGGAGCAGCATTTACAAGATGAATATGTGCACTCAGAAGACTATTTGACGCTTCTCACGCAGCAAATTCCTTTATCTGAAGAAATAAAAGGAGCACACATTTATATAGATGGTTTTTATCAATTTACACCGCAGCAGCTTCTCGTCATTGAACAGCTTCTGCTGCATGCTGAGAAAATAACGGCTGCTTTCACAGTGGATCGTTCCTATCATGATAAACAGCCAAATGAACTTGAATTATTTCGTATGACAGGTAAAACGTATTTCCAGCTCTATCAGCTTGCCAAAGAGTGCGGCGCGTCCATTTCTGAGCACATTTTGGAGAGAAATAACCGTCATCTTCATACGCCAGATCTTGCTTATTTAGAACGGCAATATGAGCAGAGACCGGTGAAGCCATATCAGGAAATAACCCCTCATCTCACAGTATCTAAAAGTGCAAGTAAACGAGCTGAAATTGAGGGAGTAGCGAGAGAAATTCTTCATTTAGTGAGAGAAGAAGGACTCAGACTGCGAGATATTTCGATTGTAGCGCGGCATGTAGACGACTATAAAGATACGTTAAAAGAGGTTTTTCGAGATTACGATATTCCTTTTTTTATTGATGGAAATGAATCGATGCAGTATCATCCGCTCATTGAATTAATTCGTTCGAGCTTGGATGTCATAAAAGGAAACTGGCGTTATGAGGCCGTTTTTCGCTGCGTGAAGACAGAGTTCTTATTTCCGCTCGAACTTGCCAAAAACAAAGCGAGAGAACAGGCAGATCAGCTTGAAAACTACTGTATTGCTTATGGTGTAAAAGGAGAACGCTGGACAAACGGTTCCCGTTTCCATTACAGACGATTCCAATCCTTAGATGAGGATTTTGGACAAACAGATCAAGAAATTGAAATGGAACAGATGCTGAATGATGTAAAGGAATGGATCGCACCGCCGCTTTTCCAATTGCAAAAAAGGCTGAAAAAAGCGCAAAAGGTAAAAGACATGGTAGAGGCAGTCTATGTCTTTTTAGAGGAAATACAAGTGCCGGATAAACTTGAAAAGGCTAGGCTGGAAGCTGAAGAAGCAGGTAGATTAGCTGAAGCCATGCAGCATGGACAAGTATGGGATGCTGTTATTCAATTAATGGATGAATTTGTTGAAATGCTCGGTGAGGAGGAGCTCTCATTTCCTTTATTCCAACAGATGATGGATACAGGATTGGCCTCTTTAAAATTCGCTTTAATTCCGCCTTCACTCGACCAAGTATTTATCGGAAGTATGGACTTATCGAGAATGTATCAAGTGAAGTGTATGTTTATCATTGGGGTAAATGATGGCGTTATTCCCGCACGCCCTTCTGACGAAAGTGTTTTGTCTGAGGATGACCGGGAATGGTTAAAACGAGCAGGAGCAGAACTCGCAGAGACAGGAAAGGAACGGCTGCTAGATGAGCAATTTTTAATTTACCAGGCGCTGTCGAGTCCATCTCATCATTTGTATCTGTCTTATTCAGTGTCAGATGAAGAGGGGCGCTCTCTATTGCCTTCGACTCTTATCAAGTATTGTCAGGAGCTTATGCCAAATCATGAGCATGCTATGTATGTGTTAGACCCGGAACAGCTGGATGACAAGGAGCAATTAAAATTTGTAGCGAATGAGCATGTCTCGTTATCGTATACTGTCTCGCAGCTGCAGCAATGGCTCAACCAATACCCCATCAGTGGTGTATGGTGGAGTGTCTATAATTATTTGATGACGTCATCTCATCGGGATGTATCAAAAAACATCTTATCGAGTTTGTTTTTTACAAATCGAGCGAAGCGCTTAAAACCAAACGTCACAAAAGAACTTTATGGTGATCACATTCAAGGCAGTGTTTCAAGAATGGAGAAATTCAATGCGTGTGCATTTTCTCACTTTGCTTCCCACGGGTTAAAACTAAAGGACCGGCAATTTTATAAATTGGAAGCACCCGATATCGGCCAGCTGTTTCACTCGGCCTTAAAGCATATTTCAGATACGCTTGTTGAACAAAAAAAGGATTGGAAAAACCTAACGAAGGATGACTGTGTCAACTATTCAAGACATGCAATCGAACAGCTTGCACCGCGTCTTCAAAAGGAAATCCTATTAAGCTCTAACCGGCATGCTTATATTAAAGAAAAGCTCCAGAAAATCTTGATTCGAGTCTCTTCTATCTTAAGTGAGCATGCAAGAGTGAGTGGATTTTCTCCCGTTGGGCTTGAGTTAGGCTTTGGCGGCCAAGGGCCACTTCCGCCGTTTACTTTTCAATTGAAAAATGGCTGCACGATGGAGCTTGTCGGAAGAATTGACCGGGTGGATAAAGCAGAAGGTTCAAAAGGGCTGCTGTTGAGAATCGTCGACTACAAATCGAGTGAGAAAGGTCTTGATCTAGCAGAAGTATACTATGGGCTGGCCTTGCAAATGCTCACATACTTAGACTTGACCATTACGTATTCGAAGGAGTGGCTCGGTGTAGAAGCAACGCCAGCTGGCATTTTATATTTCCATATTCATGATCCGCTCATTCAAGCACCGATTCCGCTTGCAGAGGATGAAATTGAGCAGGAAATATTCAAGAAATTTAAAATGAAAGGTCTATTGCTTGAAGATGTAGAAGCGGTAAAGCTAATGGATCAAACGCTTGAATCAGGAAGATCACAAGTCATTCAAGCTGGATTGAAAAAGGATGGGTCTTTCCGTTCTGACTCTGCTGTTTTAAGTGAAGATCATTTCCATATACTCACACAGCATGTTCGGCGCACGTTTGAAGAGGCAGGCGAAAGAATTACAAATGGCGAGGTAGCCATTAATCCATATAAATTGAAGGATCAAACACCATGCCGCTTTTGTTCATTTAAGTCTATTTGCCAATTTGATGAATCGATAGAGGATAATGAATTTAGAGTGCTTTCATCTGAAAAGGATGATGTTGTGATAGAACGGATCAAAAAAGAAGGGGATCAGTATGCAAATACCAAAACCGAATAACAGTACTTGGACGGATGACCAGTGGGAAGCCGTTGTTTCAGAAGGACAAGATATCCTTGTTGCGGCGGCGGCAGGGTCAGGTAAAACAGCTGTTTTGGTTGAACGGCTGATTCGAAAAATGACCCGTCCTGAAGATCCAGTTGATGTGGATCGTCTGCTCGTTGTGACTTTCACAAATGCATCTGCGGCAGAGATGAAGCATCGGATCACAGAAGCACTTGAAAAGGAATTAGCCAAGAACCCCGGGTCCCTTCATATGAGAAGACAGCTGTCACTCATGAATCGTGCCAATATTTCTACCCTGCACTCCTTTTGCTTGCAGGTTCTGCGCACCTTTTACTATGAGATTGACCTTGATCCAGGCTTTCGTTTGGCTGATCAAACAGAAGGAGAATTATTAGGAGATGAAGTGTTAGATGAACTGTTTGAGGATGAATATAAGGCTGGAAAGCCAGCGTTCTTTGAACTGGTTGATCGTTACACTTCTGACCGTCATGATTTAGACTTGCAATGGCTTGTGAAGAGAATTTATGAGTTTTCCAGATCTCACCCTTCACCTGAGCAATGGATGAGAGCATTCCTTTCTCTTTATGATGTAGAAGCTCAAACAAAAGTAGAACAATTACCGTTTTACCCATATATCAAAGAGGACCTTTCTCTCGTTTTTCGAAGCTGTCTGGAACTGCTCGAACGAGCTCTCGCCCTATCAAAAGAACCGGGCGGCCCCGCGCCGAGAGCAGAAAATTTTATAGATGATTTAGAGCAAGTCAATGAATTAATCAGGCACCAAGATGATTTTGAGAAGCTTTACGAGCTTTTGCCAAACATCAATTTTAAAAGGCTCAAAACATGTAAAGGGGACGAATATGACCCTGTGCTGTTAGAAAAAGCCACAGATGCACGCAATCAAGCAAAAAAACAATTAGAAAAGCTCAAAGATGAATACTTTATGCGCAGTCCCGCCCAGCATTTGAAAAGCTTAGCTGAAATGAAGCCGGTGGTCGAAACACTTGTGGAGCTTGTCATCCAATTTGGACAGCGTTTCGAAAGAGCGAAGCAAGAAAAATCAATCGTGGATTTTTCGGATTTAGAGCATTATTGCTTACGCATTTTAGCAGAGCAGGACGCGGAAGGAAATTTGATTGAAACAGAAGCGGCCAAGTACTATCAACAGCAGTTTGAAGAAGTGCTCGTTGATGAATACCAGGATACAAACCTTGTACAGGAAACGATTTTAAGGCTTGTCTCTAAAGGGGAACATGCTGCAGAGGGCAACCTGTTTATGGTTGGTGATGTAAAGCAGTCCATATATCGTTTTAGACTGGCTGAACCCATGCTCTTTTTAAACAAATATAAACAATTTACACCAGACGGCAAAGAAACAGGGAAGAGAATTGATTTAAATAAAAACTTCCGCAGCCGTTCAGATGTGTTAGACAGTACGAACTTTTTGTTCAAACAGCTGATGGGGGAATCAGTTGGAGAAATTGAATATGATGAACAAGCTGAATTAAAGCTTGGAGCGAGTTATCCAGAAAGCGAAGAT
The DNA here is from genome assembly GCF_001974945.1 of Bacillus sp. I-2. NCBI lineage: Bacteria > Bacillati > Bacillota > Bacilli > Caryophanales > Bacillaceae > Bacillus > Bacillus sp. I-2. Next base: position 15,149 of record NZ_LZRW01000044.1, read on the forward strand.
ACAACGACAGAAATGCTTCTTGTACATTTAGATCAACAGGAAGCAGAAACTGACGAAGAGAGAGAAGAGCTAGAGACCGTACAACTAGAAGCGAGAGTCATTGCTAAAAAAATAAGGCAATTGGTGGAGCAGCCATTTCAAGTGTACGATTCAAAACAGCAAATGACCCGTAACTTGCAGTATCGGGACATTGTGATTTTGCTTCGCTCCATGCCGTGGGCACCGCAAATGATGGAGGAATTGAAGAAGCAGGGAATCCCTGTGTATGCGAATCTTTCCTCCGGTTATTTTGAAGCAACAGAGGTGTCTGTGATTCTTTCTCTGTTAAAAGTCATCGATAATCCATATCAGGATATCCCGCTTGCAGCTGTATTAAGATCACCGATTGTTCATTTAGACGAAAATGAAATGGCACTGATTCGCACGAGTGATAAAAAAGGCACTTATTATGATGCTGTGAAGGCATTTATGAGTGTGACTCATTCAGATCACCCTACATGCAAAAAACTAGAACGATTTTTCAGGTTGCTGCGTAAGTGGCGTGATTTCTCCATGAATCATTCAGTAGCGGAATTGATTTGGGAAGTATACCGCGATACGCAGTATCTAGATTACGTTGGCGGGATGCCTGGAGGCAAGCAGAGACAGGCGAACCTCCGTGCTCTTTATGATCGAGCGAAGCAGTATGAAAAAGCTGCCTTTAGAGGGCTGTTCCGTTTTCTTCGTTTTATCGAAAGAATGCAGGAGCGTGGAGATGATCTTGGTGCGGCAAAAACGTTCAGTGAAACAGAGGACGTTGTTCGCATGATGACGATCCACAGCAGTAAAGGATTGGAATTTCCAATCGTCTTTACCGCAGGACTCGGCAGGAACTTTAATATGATGGACTTAAACCAGTCCTACTTGCTTGATAAAGAATTAGGATTTGGAAGCAAATATATTCATCCGGAGCTGAGAATTAGCTATGCAACATTACCGCTTGTGGCAATGAAAAAAAAGATGAGGAAAGAGCTATTATCTGAAGAGCTGAGAGTTCTATATGTAGCGCTCACAAGGGCTAAGGAAAAATTATTTCTGGTCGGCTCTGTCAAAAATCAGGTGAAGGCATTAAGCAAATGGCAAAATGCTGCAACCGGAGAGGACTGGCTCCTCCCTGATTTTGAACGTTATCAATCGAAAACATACTTAGATTTTATTGGTCCTGCTCTCATCCGTCACCAAGCAATGTCATCTATTTTAGAAGAAACAGGTGATGTTGTTCTTTCACACCCATCAGCATTCACGATCTCATTTACTCAAGCTTCCGATCTTCTAAAAGAAGATATGTCACTTGAAAAGAAGCAGCAGGACGAGGTGGTACAAGCTTTGATGGAAGGTCTGCCTGTTGAAGAATATGGTGATGCTGATGAGAAAGTAGCAGAGAGACTTTCATGGAGATACCCGTATCTAGCGGCCTCACAAGTCGGCACAAAGCAGTCTGTTTCCGAGATAAAAAGAATGAAAGAAATACAGGATGAGTACAGTGTTCCTTCTTCTCTTCAAAAAGCCCGTGCCACGATGTATGACCGGCCGGCTTTCATGAAGAAAAAAACACTCACAGCCGCAGAGCAAGGCACCGCAATGCATACAGTCATGCAGCATATTGCGCTTCCTTCTGACGAGCCCTTCGATGAAATCCGTATACATCAGCTGCTCGATTCCTTACAGCAGCGAGACTTGCTAACAAATGAACAAGTCCAGTCAATTGATCAAGAAGGAATTGCAGCTTTCTTCTCTACTTCTATTGGTCAAAAGCTGCGGAAAGCGGACTGGGTGAAACGAGAAGTGTCATTTAGTATGGTGTTACCTGTTAAAGAGGTATACAGCCATATTGATGCAGAGGGGGAGCCTGTCCTTATTCAAGGGATGATTGACTGTTTATTTGAAACGGATGGAAAACTATATTTACTAGATTATAAAACAGATAGAGTGCAAGGCAGATATACAGGCGGTCTTGAAGCAGCTGTACCTATATTGAAAAAGCGCTATGAAACTCAAATAGCGTTATATGCACAAGCAGTGGAACGTTTAACAAACAGAACATTAGAGGAGAAAATTCTTTATTTCTTTGATGGGAATTTAGAAATTTCATTATAAATGTATCGGAATGAGAGGTGAATCACATGAGGATTTTGCATACGGCAGATTGGCATTTAGGAAAAACCCTTGAAGGCCGGAGCCGGCTTGATGAGCAAGCACAGTTTTTAGATGAGCTGTATCAAATCGTAAAAGACGAACACATTGATGTCATTGTCATGGCTGGAGACGCCTTTGATACAGTGAATCCGCCTGCTAGAGCAGAACAGCTTTTTTATGAAAGTCTATCCGCCTTATCTGATAAAGGAAAACGTCAGGTCGTGGTCATCTCAGGCAACCATGATAATCCGGATCGACTATCTGCCGCATCTCCTTTAACAAATGATCAGGGGATTCATTTAATTGGATATCCGACAAATGACATCATCCGCGTCGATGTTCCTTCTTCGAGTGAACGTTTATCCATTGCAGCACTCGCTTATCCGTCTGAAGCGAGACTTAACGAGGTGCTGGCTGAAACATTTGAAGAGAAATTGCTTCGCGATCATTACAATTTAAAAATACAGCAAGCGTTCCAACATTTAAGCGCTCAATTTCAAGCCGATACGGTCAATATCGCAACAAGCCATATTTATGTGGCAGGAGGAAGTCAAACAGATTCAGAAAGACCGATTGAAGTAGGCGGTGCATATACCGTTGCAGCTGAAAGTCTGCCAGAAGCAGCCTGCTATGTGGCCCTTGGTCATCTGCACCGCCCGCAAACCATCAAACGTGCCAAAACGATTGCCCGCTATTCCGGGTCCCCTCTTGCTTACAGCTTTTCTGAATCAGGATATGCCAAATCAGTCACGATTGTAGAGGCAAAACCTAATGAAAAAGCAAGCTGGAAAGAAGTGTTGTTATCAAGCGGAAAACCACTTGTGAAATGGAAGGCAACTGAAGGATTGAGCCAAGTACACGAGTGGCTGGATGAAAAACGGGATCTTCAGGCATGGATTGATTTAGAGATTCATTTAACAGATCAGCTCTCCATAGAAGAGATCCATCAGCTCCGAAAGCAGCATAGCGGGTTTGTCCATATTAGACCGAAATTTAAAGAACTTCAGCAAATGGAAGAACAAAAGCAAGCCGAAAAGCTCTCAATCGAAGAGCGGTTCGTGAAATTTTATGAGCGCCAGACAGGCGGCGGTCTTCCTGATGAAAAAACAGTCAAGCTGTTTTTGGAGCTCGCCAATGAAATGCAAGAGGAGGAAGCGACTTGAAGCCGATTACGCTAACCATTAAAGGACTTCATAGCTTCAGAGAAGAACAAACAATTGACTTTAGCTCATTATGTGATGCAGGTGTGTTTGGCATTTTTGGACCGACAGGAAGCGGAAAGTCGTCCATATTAGACGCCATGACCCTGGCACTTTATGGAAAAGTGGAACGTGCGTTAAATAATACACATGGTATTTTGAACCAAGCGGAAGAGAAGCTGTCAGTTTCCTTTACGTTCGCTTTACAAAAGGAACACCACATTTCTTATAAAGTCGAACGTGCTTTCAAGCGGGCAGATGAAATGAAAGTCAGAACGACACTATGCCGTCTGATTGAAATTGGTGATACGCAGACAGTTCTTGCAGATAAAGCGAGTGAGGTCAATCGTAAAATAGAAGAATTACTCGGGTTAACCATTGATGATTTTACGCGAGCGGTTGTCTTGCCTCAAGGGAAGTTTGCAGAATTCCTTTCCCTAAAAGGAACCGATAGACGACAAATGCTACAGCGTTTGTTTAACCTGGAAAAGTATGGGGATCAGCTCGTCAAACGTTTGCGCGCAAAGGCGCAGAATCAGTATGGACAAAAAAATGAACTGCTTGCTGAGCTGAATGGCTTAGGAGAAGCTGGCCCAGAGGCGCTCGCAAAGGCAAAGGAAGCGGCTGAGCAGGCAAAGGCTATTTTTCATGAGAAAAAACAAGCGCGGGATGAAGCGTTCACTGCTTTTACAAAGGCGCAAACAATTTGGCAGTATCAAAAGGAACGAGAAGCTTATGAGACGGAACTAAACCATCTGAATCAACTGGCAACATCAATGGAAGAGAAAAAGGCCAAGCTTCATATTGCTGAGCAGGCAGAGGCATTAAAACCTTATGCGGATGCATTAACAAAAGCTGAAAATCAGCTTTCTCAAGCATTAAAAGAGAAGCAGGAAGCAGAAAATCAGCTTCTGCATCAACGAACGATCTATGATCAAATGACGCAAAACTATGAGCAAGCCAGGCAAAAGAAAATAGAAACTGAGCCAGAACTTCTCCAAAAGAAAGAGCAGCTGATTCAGCTAAAGGAAATTGAACGGAAAAAAGAGGCGGCTCTTCAGGAAAAGACGACAATCGAACAGCGGAAAAATGATACAGCGCAGCAATTATTACAAAAAAAAGAAGAAGCAGATAATCTCCAATCTTTGTTAGAACGTGCACTCGCAAAACAAACACAGCTGAAGCGTGAGCTGGAGCAATTACAAGTCTCTGTAAAAGAACGGAAAAGTGTACAGGATGCTTTGCGTTTAAGCGAAAATGTTCAAAGAATACACCAAAGCATACACAAGGAACAACAAAAGATGGAGGAGCTCAAAAAGCGATCAACACAGACCGCAGCAGCATATGAAAAGCTTCAAAAACAGCAAAAAGACCATCATGAAAAAATAGACCAATCGTTTCAAGCGATAGAACAGCTTTATTTCTATGTATGTGAATTCGAACGGGCTTTTACAGAATGGAGTAAAAGAGAACAAAGTCAGAAGCTCGAAAAATTAAAACAGCGTGATGCTGTTAGGGCGGCAGAATTAAGAAAAGAATTAGCGGCAGAGCTCGTAGATGGTGAGCCATGTCCTGTTTGTGGATCGATTCATCATGACCCAAAGGCATTGGAAAACAATGACCATGAAGAAACAGTGGCACAAATCGATGAAGTGATTCAACGGATGGACACAGAGCTCAAGCAAGCAGAGGAATATACAAGAGACATGTATGCCGCCAAGCAGTTATTGGAAACGCACGCCAATCAATTAGTAAAGCAGTTTTCCTTTTTAACTCAGAAAGCTCCAGGTGCGGAAGTTGCAGCAGCAGTAGAAGCAGTGCAAAAGCCGGAGTCCTTGCAGGATCTCATGCAAGAATGGAAAGGCTTGAAACAAGATATTCAAGAAGTTGAACGTAAACGAGCTCGTTTAATGGATGAAACATATGATCAAGCAGCAGAGATAAGCAAGACGAAAGATCAAATGACATTTGATCAGCAGCGTATCGAAGAATTAGACGGGCTGATCAAGGAGCTCCAATCTGAGCTTTCAGAGCAAACGTCTCAATTTGAACAGGCCTTCCCGCACTTAACATTGCACCAAGTACAAGAGATGCAAAAGCAGATCGACGAAAAGGACCAGCAAGCGGAAGGCTATAAAGAGCGTATTGAGAAAAGTATTTCATTTTTGGAAGAAAAACAGCTGGCAAAAGAACAGCTGCAAACAGCCATATACGATGTAGAGAAGGAACTTGATAAACTCGCGCATCAGCTAGAAAGCCAGCATCAGCTCATTCATCAATATGAAACAGATTTAGGGAGATATCCATTGAAAGCTGTCTCTATTTCTGATGAACTGATTGAAGTTGAACACACGCTTGCTCGTCTCAATGAAATGGAACAGCAATCGTACAAGCAATTTCAGCACGCGCAGGAGCTCTTTAGTGAAGCACAAAGTCATTTTTCAAGCTGTGAGCGTCAGCTTCAAGAGGCTGACCGGAGAAAACAAGAAGCAAGTGTCGCATGGGCTAAAGAATCGGAGTCTTCTCCTTTTGATAAGCCTCAAGAGATTGAATCTGCTTTTATGAATCAATCAGTACGTCAATCTGTTAAACAAGAAATTGACGAATTTGAGGATAAAAGAAAGCAATGTGCCGCAAACTTAAAGCGAATTTCTGAACTGCTGAAAGATGAGTCACTAGATGAAAAGCAATGGACTGACATTCAACTGAGGAAAGAAGCGGCAGAAAAGGCATTGGAAGAAGCAACAGTGATGAGCGGCTCTGCATATGAACATCTGCGTGTAATGGAAGAAAATCACCAGCGATTTGCAAGTATTCATGAACGCTTGGCGGAGCTGCAGCAAGAAATTGATCGGCTCGATAAGTTGCAAACCGTGTTTAAAGGAAATACATTTGTTGAGTTCTTAGCAGAAGAACAGCTGGAAAGTGTCAGTCGTGATGCATCTGCCCGTCTTGGTATTTTGACAAGACAAAGGTATGCGATTGAGGTTGATTCAGAAGGCGGCTTTGTCATGCGTGATGATGCGAATGGCGGTGTCAGACGTCCAGTGTCCAGCTTGTCCGGCGGGGAAACCTTCCTGACGTCGCTTGCGCTTGCGCTAGCTCTTTCAGCGCAGATTCAGCTGAGAGGTGAGTTCCCGCTGCAATTCTTTTTCCTTGATGAAGGCTTTGGTACCCTTGATCAAGACTTGCTCGATACGGTGATTACTGCATTAGAGAAATTACAGTCTCAAAACTTAGCTGTTGGTGTCATCAGCCATGTGGAAGAATTGAAAATGCGGCTACCGAAAAAACTGATTGTCCATCCGGCAGATCCAAGCGGGAAAGGGACAACAGTCTCAATGGAATTAATGTAAATATTGAGGTGATGACGCGGTGGCAAAGCAAACAATTGGATTATGTGAGATGTGCGGAAGACAAGATGTCCTGCTCACAGAACATCACTTAACCCCAAGAGAAGAAGGCGGGGCTTTTTTACCGACTGCCTTCCTATGCATCCCTTGTCATAAACAAGTACATGCCCTCTTTACAAACCAGGAGCTTGCCGCACGTTTGAACACAATTGATGCGCTGAGGCAGGATGAAAAGCTTGCTTCGTACATCAAATGGATTCGGAAACAGCCGGCAAGCAAGCTAGTCAAAACAAAAAAATCGAGACAGCGCAGAAAGAAATAAGCATAAAAAAGCGCTCCTCTATTTGAAATGGATGTAGAGGAGCTGCTTTATGCATTGCCTACCATATTCTGATCATTTAAGTCAGGATCCACATAGTTGGTGGCGCTAATGCCATTATTTAATATCAAGAAATCTCCGGTATTCCCCGCTCCAGAGCCTAAAGCAGATTTTGACGAACTTTTAGGCGACAGGTAGAATGAGTCACCGACGTTTACGACGCCTCCAGAAATAGAGTTAATGTAAATGGGTCCGACAATTGCTGGCATAATCGACATCCTTTATTCGAAGTCATATCATCATCATATGCGCAGGTAGGTCCATTTGTGAGTTTTGCGGACTTTCATCATTGCTAAACAGCTCTCTAATATGCTTCACTCGCGCAACGCCATTCATTCTACAAGTAGAGCCGATTTGATAGACAGAGGACGATGATACCCCTTCTACATGGATTGAAGACACTTTAATCACAGGCTTTTCATGGTAAAATGCTGTTCTCACTGATCGTTCTGGCAACATCAATGGAATGGGCTCATAATACACTTCAAATTCTTTCGCATCTAAATTTTCTGCTTCATAGCCATAAAACAAACTAATGGTTCGTTGAACAGCTAATACCTTAACTTTCGGGCATAGCTCCTGAGTATCACCAATTTGAACCACACTCGAAATCCCGACAGAATTCACCTTTGAGAATTTCACTTGAGATGTGCGTTTGATCATTATCGAGGAGCCAGAGGAACAAACGGGCCAATAATCAGTGATTCTGGCGGTGTATCGAAAATCGAGGATAATTGTACATGGTCTGTGTCCCCGATGATAAATAGGGAAGAGGACGATACCCCGACTACTTTAATGCTTCCAGTCTCGATGTTGCGGTTAACAACTGTGAAATTCATCCGTTTTCCTCTCCTTTCGTTTCACTTGGAATATGGGCTAAAAAGTGCTCAATCGCCCGCTTTACATCATGCTTCACATATTCAGCAATTTGCTCTGAACGCTGCAGCGGTGTCATATCTTCCCGGTGTGGCAGCTGTCCCGCATAGTATTTGATCCTGCTGTCAATTTGCTTGCGAATATCCTCAATGATATGGTGTTTGTTGCTTTCATCGAGGGACCCTTCATATCGCTGTTCTAGTTCTTCAAGAAGTTCTGGAGCTTCTTCATTTAAAAATGCATCGACAAGCTGCCGTGTTTGATTGAAAAATTGACCAGCCATTTCTTGCTGCATCATTCCAATTCCCGGGGTTGTTGTTTGGCCCACTTCAAAGTTTTGAACACTGTTTGGATCAGATGGATTGAGGCCGATATTCAGCGTTCCTTCCAGCCGTTCGATTTTCAGTTGATCAAATTGATAATCAATCCGTTCAATATTCGTTGTCGGTTTATCTTTGATCATTTGTATTTCCTGCTGAAGCTCGTTAAGCCTTTTTTCAAGCAACATGATTTGTTGCGAGTGTTTTTGAATGATGCCATATACTTGTGAAGCGTTGCTCTGATAATCATACATTTACATACACCTCCGGGGATTGCAGATGGCTTAAGTTGTTGGTGACTGAAGAGGTACAAAAGGTGCTGTGCTTGCGCCTTGAGATTCTTCAATTCCTTGTGTACCTGCTGCGGCAGGCGCTGCTTCTACATAGCTTCCCGTGTTATACAGGTTGGAAAGGGCCTTGATGGATCCAGCACTCCCAATTTGCAGAACAGAGGAGTTACTCACAGACTCTACACGTAAATAATTAATTTGTATCGCTTGATTAATATAGAAGTTCAACGGATCCTCACTCCTTACAAGTTACCAACAAGCGGTTGATCAATGACATCACTGTCGTACGTATTTGTCACACTTTTGTAGTTGCTAATTTGTAATTGATCACCTGTATTAAAACTGCCTGCGCCAGCAAACGTTTTAACCTGACTATTTGGAGAAATGGTGATGCAGTCTCCAACATGAACGACTCCGCTCGTTCCGACGGCATTTACTTTAAAGGCTCCCACAATAGCCGGCATAGCGGTGCACATCCTTTATAAAATTAGGGCACTTGTTTTGGGCGTTTCACCATAGCTTATGATGGGTCTTATAATGTGTGATTGTCTTTTTGAAAGCTTTTGATGAGAGGAATTAGATGTATGGCTTACCCTTTTTTTGAGCAATCTTTAGAGGTGGATTTGATGCCTTTATTTAAGAGTGTGTCAAGCTCTTGACTGCACCTGATTGTTTCTTCGGCATTCATCCCGAATTTTTTCGCAGTCTCAATTAAATGTAATCTTTTTTGTTCAATTTCATAATTGATCATAACGGACGCCAACTCTCACATTTTTTATCAAATAGAAGGATATGGTTAGTATACCCTATTTTTCTATAAAAAAAGCTGTTTCGTCAATATGAGTAATAAAGTGACAAAATTCGAAAGTGTTCTTACGTACCAAATATCTCTTTTTTGATCTCAGTCTGTAAATAACGTCGTCTTTTGTTGATATACTGCCGAATTAAGTCTCTTTCAGACTGCAAGATGTCTTTTCGATCTTTCGTATATGGGTCATCTCCAATTCGATTCTCAATCGATTCATGCCATTTCTCGATGATTGGGCAGAGCCGGTTTTCTACAAAATGTGTATCGAGTACATGCTGGAAAAGTGTGTAATAGGCTTTTTTAAACGAAGGGATATCTAGTAATCTAGCAGTTAATGTATTAAAGCCGTTTACTGGGATATAATCAAACGGCATTTCTTCTCCATGAATGTCACGACCCCATGTTGCATCATAATCCCAAGGAAGTACTTGAAACCTCCCTTGTTCATTTACATAAAGAGCGTAGTTATGAACAAAACCATCAAAGTTTTGTGTGCATACCACACCGATGAGCCAGCGGAAATATTGTGTCACATCTAGGTATTGTTCAATTTTTTCTGCAAAAGTGTCATCTTTCGCTGTGTTGAGAAAGTAAATAAATTCGCTCAGCTGCTGATCATGTTGAGAAGTCCCCGTTTTTTTCTCGTATCCGAGAAGAAGGTGCTTTTTTGGTTTTTTATCAAAAGAACTCAAAAGGGAGAAGTTCGCGTCATCATCAACCGCATAATAAATGCCGCCTCCTGAAAGCTGCCGTTTTTGAAGAAAGAACTCATCGACAGATTCTATTTTCAAATAAATCCCTTCTTTTCTTCCATTTATGGTGAGAAACACATGAGAAGCGGCTGGGCTATGCACCCCCATCTGCTCAAAGAAATAAAAGGACAGCCTGTTTCGGATAAACGAAGGATCATTGTACTCTGCATTTAAATGAAAGATGGATTCGCCTTGTCTTTGTTTTGGCTTTCGATATTCGATTTGATAGGACTTTTTCTTGAGCTTTCTAATGTGTGATCCGCGGTATGAAGCATAAATATGTGATTTGGTTTGGCCGGTTTTTAGAATAGCTTCAACAGGTTCATCGTTCCAAATGTCTTTTTTTAATTCAATCAGGTCTTTTGGATGAATCCACATATCAAGTTGTTTTAAAGATTCTGTGTTCATATGTTCATCAGCCTCCTATATGCTCTTCTTTACGATATGAAAGTGAAGGAATGTCCTGTACCGGCTGGTAGGTATTCATGGAGTTTTCAAGGAAAGAGGCATTCGTCACGAACACTTGTCTACCGAGTCTCGTAACATAAAGCAGAGAAGATAAACAGCTTTGTCTGTTTGTTTTGTCGAAGATAGACTGGGAGGGGAATTGTTCGTGAGTACATTTGATCATTCACACATTGAACATGCAGTAGCTTCACTTCGAAGTGAGGGACGTGATCATCACTTAGATCGTGAACCAGAATCGAGACGTTCGCATAAGTCAGCTCGTTCTCGTCATTCAAGTCGCGGTCATTGGTTCTTTGGCGGTGGTGGACGCCGTAAATCACGCCGCAGTAAAAAAAGCTACAGAAGCTATCGTTCAAAGAAAAGTTATCGCTCTAAGAAAAGCTATCGTTCGAAGAAAAGCATGAAGAGTAAAAAGTCATATAAAAGCAAAAAATCTTACAGAAGCAAAAAGAGCGAACCGAAAAAGTCACACCGCAGCAAACACAGATCTCATCATAAGAAGAGCTGCCGCAAGTCACACCGCAGCAAATGCAGATCTCATCATAAGAAAAGCTGCCGCAAGTCACACCGCAGCAAGCACAGATCCCACAATAAGAAGAGCCCCAAGTCGCGCCGCAGCCATCGATCTAAACGTTCTCATCACCATAAACGCAGCCGCTCTTGCCGAAGATGTGGAAAGAAATCGCATCGTTCCCGAAATAGAGAAAATGTTGAGCGTAAATGGGATCAAGGGAACATGTGGGAGTACCGCCGTTTCCGCTAAGCATTCAATCATCATTTTTGAAACCCTTTTTAAAAGAGAGTATGATAAAAAAGGGTTTTTTTTATTTCGTAGAGAAATAAAATGAGACATCATAACTTAGCGAAATGAAGATTGTGAGGGGAAGACATGAAGTTTTTTACAGGTGAGATAAATAGCAGCATGTTTATTGGGGTAGTCATTGATGATGAATGGGTGATGGACGTCAAAAAGGCAGAAGCCAAATTATTTGAGCTTGAGACACTGCCAAACTCTTTATCTGAGTGTATCAAAATGGGGGACAAGTTTGTTGAACATGTGGGGCAGCTTCTTGATTGGGCTGAGAAAAAAGAAGAAGACCGCGGTTCTTATGTATATCCGGTTTCGGACGTGAAACTCCATGCCCCGATTCCAAAGCCGTCTAAAAACATCATGTGTGTCGGAAAAAATTATCAAGATCATGTGATGGAGATGGGAAGTGCGGCGGATATTCCTAAAGACGTGATGATTTTTACAAAGGCACCTACTTCTGTCACTGGACACGAAGCGGACATTCTCCTTCATGAAGATGTGACAAGTGAATTGGATTATGAAGGAGAGCTTGCCATCGTGATGGGCAAATCAGGGAAAAACATTGCTCCTGAAGAGGTCCAAGATTATATATTCGGTTACACCATTTTAAATGATGTGACGGCAAGAGATTTGCAGAAAAAACATAAACAATTTTTCATTGGCAAAAGCTTAGATACAACCTGCCCGATAGGACCTTATATCGTTCATAAGTCAATGATCGAGGATCATGGTGCGCTCCATGTGGAAACAAAGGTAAACGGAGAGGTTCGTCAGTCTGCCAGTACGGAATTAATGATCTTCACAGTTGAGGACATTGTCTCCACTCTTTCAAAAGGGATGACATTAGAAGCGGGTGACATCATTGCAACAGGTACACCTTCTGGGGTAGGGAAGGGCTTTGAACCGCCTAAGTTTTTAGCTTCTGGAGATCGTATTGACATCACGATTGAACCGATTGGAACGCTGACAAATCACGTCAAATAAAGCGCGTGATGACACAGGATTGTCGCTTTGTGTTCGACTTATTTCGTGGTACGATGAGAAGGTACTTGTTCTGATAAAGGGGGAAATCACAAATGGGAACACATTTACATATCACAGCATGGGTGCTGGGGATTATTTTATTCTTCGTAGCCTTTGCTCTAGCAGGTAAAAATGACAAAGGCGCTAAAATTGTGCACATGATCGTTCGTTTATTCTACTTGATCATCATTGCAACAGGCGTAGAGCTGTATGTTCGCACAGGAATGAAAATTCCAGGTTACGGGGGCGAGTATATTGGAAAAATGATTCTTGGTATCCTCGTGATCGGTTTCATGGAAATGGTCCTAGTGCGCAAGAAAAAAGGAAAATCGGTGACTGGTGTGTTGATTGGTTTTATCGTATTTGCGATTGTGACCATTCTTCTCGGTTTACGTCTGCCGATCGGTTTCCATATCTTTTAATATAAAAAGGACATTGCTTATACGAAGCAGTGTCCTTTTTATGTGGCATCAAATTGTGAAACGATCCGTTGTCCGTCTGAAGTGGTCCATTCAAAACGAATGTGACCGGCGTCTGGCTCATGGTGACATTGAAGTGCAAGTGATTGCGTATCTGCCGAAAACTGAAAGAAAGAGACGCGCTGCAATGAATGAAAGGAAGAGAAAACACAATCATAGACGGAAAAACCAAGCTGCTCTATCTGGTCAAGGATGTGATCAAAAACGTTTTCCGGTACGAACATGAGAAGATCAAGCCAGCCTTTGGCAAGAGACGCCGTATATTGAATGTTTTCTCCTCCCTGTACTTCTATTAGCTGCCCGTTTTCATGAAGAATCATAGAACCGAGCAATTCCCCTTTTGTCCATTGGTCATTTTCCTTCAAACAGATCATTGTGCTTTGAAGACTTTCTGGCAGCATGATCTCTCCTTCATCATCTTCAATCAGGCAATGCCCGTTTTCAATGAGCAAATACCCATTACACCATCTTCTGCTGCAGAGTTCAAGCTGCTTCATTCGATTCTCCATTTGCAAAAGCTCCTTTCCTCTTTCTTTTCTTACCAAATCAAGCTTGTCCTATACGCCGGGAAAAAAGGACAAATCAACTATCAAGGAGACGATGCATAAACTAAGAAAGGCTGAATGAGAACACTTGAGGAAAAACGGATGGGAGCTGATGATGATGTGTGGAATTACAGGCTGGGCAGACTTTAAAAAGCCGCTCATCCAACAGGATCATGTAATCAATCAAATGACAGATACATTATCTAAAAGAGGGCCAGATGATACAAATACATGGAAAAGTGAGCACGTTCTTTTCGGGCATAAAAGGTTAGCGGTGGTAGATGTAGAAGGCGGAAAGCAGCCGATGACATATACACATCAAAACCATGCTTATACGATTGTATACAATGGAGAGCTCTATAACACGGAGGATATAAGAAAAGAATTATTAAAAAGGGGGCACCGCTTTCTTGGGCATTCTGATACAGAAGTTCTTCTTCATGCCTATACAGAATGGAAGGAAGAGTGTGTCTCTCATTTTAATGGCATTTTTGCATTTGTGATCTGGGATAGTGAGCGTGAATTGTTATTTGCAGGGAGAGACCGGCTAGGCGTCAAGCCATTTTTCTATACAGAACGTCATCATTCCTTCTTATTTGGTTCAGAGATCAAAGCACTTCTTGCTCACCCTGATATCAAAGCAAAAGTCGATCATGAAGGGCTGTCGGAGATCTTTGGATTAGGACCGTCAAGAACACCAGGTCAAGGCGTGTTTAAAGGGATAAAAGAGCTGAGACCTGCACATGCCTTGACCTTTTCAAAAGACGGTCTGCGCGTATGGAGATACTGGAATGTCAAAAGCAAGAAACATACTGATTCACTTGATGACACCGCACAGCACATTAAGCATCTCTTTACAGATGCCGTGACAAGACAGCTCGTCTCTGATGTGCCTGTATGTACATTTTTATCTGGGGGCGTCGATTCTAGTGCCATTACTGCCATTGCCGCTAAGCACTTTGAGAAAATAGGGGAAGCACCGCTTCATACGTATTCCATTGACTACGAAGGAAACGATCAATTCTTTGAGGCAAATCAATTCCAGCCGAATGCTGACGGTCCTTGGATTGATCAAATGACCAAAGCGTTTCAAACGAATCATCACAGCTGTATCATTGGGCAAAAAGAGCTCGCTTCCTATCTGAAGGAAGCCGTTGAGGTTCGAGACTTACCGGGTATGGCAGATATTGATTCTTCCTTGCTTTGGTTTTGCCGAGAAATTAAAAAGGACTTCGTTGTTGGCTTGTCAGGTGAATGTGCGGATGAAATCTTTGGCGGCTATCCGTGGTTCCATATGGAAAATGAAACGAATGGTTTTCCTTGGATGAGATCGACTGAAGCTAGAACGCAGCTCCTGCAAGACTCGTGGCAAAAAAAGCTGTCACTTAAGGAATACGCGCAAAGCAAATATGAAGAAACGGTAGCAGAAACGCCTCTTTTAGATGGAGAAACCGGCGTCGATAAAGCCCGGAGAGAACTTTTTTACTTAAATATGATCTGGTTTATGACAACACTGCTTGACCGAAAAGATCGAATGAGTATGGGGGCTAGTCTTGAGGTACGGGTGCCATTTGCAGATCATCGCCTTGTCGAATATGTGTGGAATATTCCTTGGGAAATGAAAATGCATGGAAATCGTGAAAAAGGGGTTTTACGAAAAGCATTAGAGGGAATTTTACCGAATGAAGTGCTTTATCGAAAGAAGAGTCCTTACCCGAAAACACATCATCCAGCCTATACTCAGGCTGTGAAAGAGATGCTCACAGACTGCCTCGCGCAAAAAGACTCTGTACTTCACGAATTTTTAGATCCACATCAATTAAAGCAGCTGATTGAAACGGAAGGGGCTTCCTTTCATGTGCCATGGTATGGCCAGCTCATGAAGGGCCCGCAGTTGATTGCCCATCTAGCACAGATTCATCATTGGTTTGAAACGTATCGAATTGATATAGAAGCGTAATAAAGAGTCGGCTTTCTTGCACATGTTGAAAGGAAGCCGGCTTTTTTGATACATAACATGAGGCTTTTTGAGCACATCAAAAGTTGATGTAATCTTTTCAATTTGTATAATTAACTTAAAGTGAATTAATTTGGAGGAAAAAGGATAATGAAAATCATTGTGATTGGAGCGGGACCAGGGGGCCTTGCAGCAGCTATGATGCTTCAAAGCAAAGGACATGACGTTCATGTATACGAAAAGCAGCCCTTTGTCGGCGGGCGTAACGCTAAGTTTCAACTTGGTGATTTCACGTTTGATACAGGTCCTACCTTTCTCAGCATGATTCATATTGCAGAGGAGCTGTTCACCTTTGCTGGTAAAAATCTTTATGACTATATTGATGTGATTGAATTAAAAGAGATGTATAGATTAATATTTCAAGACAATCAGCTCGATATGATCCGGGATCGCGATGAAATGTACAAACGATTAGAAGCCTTTGCACCTGGTGAGGGCGAAGGGTATCTAAGATTTATGAAGGATACAAAGCGCAAAATGGATCGTTTGACACCAATTTTACAAAGTAAAATGGATCGCTTTCATCATTACCTTCGTCCGAAGGTGATCAAAGCACTTCCACAGCTTTCACTAAATAAAAGTTTGTATGATGTGCTGTCAGACTATTTTTCGAATGAATCAGTGAAATACGCTTTTACATTTCAATCAAAGTACTTAGGAATGTCCCCGTGGGAATGCCCTGGTGCGTTCTCGATCCTTTCGTTTATGGAACATGACACAGGTGTATTCCATCCGAAGGGCGGTGTCAATCAGCTGTCAGAAGCGATGGCAAAGGCCGCGCTTGAAGCTGGAGCAGAGATTCATCTGTCAGCTGGCGTCGAAAAGCTGCTCACGGAGGGAAGAAAAGTAAAAGGAATTCGTTTAGAATCTGGGGAAGAAATACAAGCAGATGAGGTTGTCGTCAATGGAGACTTTGCACATGTGATGACAAAGCTTGTCGAGCCAGGACTCTTAAAGAAATACAGCGAGAAGAAATTAAAAAAGAAAAAATTCTCTTGCTCTACCTTTATGCTTTATTTAGGACTGGATACCATATATGATGAGCCGCATCATACCATCGTTTTTTCCGATGATTATGCTAGATTTGTCAAAGGCATTACGAAAACATATGAGCTGCCAGATGACCCGTCTATTTATATTCAAAATGCAAGTGTAACCGATGACTCACTTGCTCCAAAAGGAAAATCAGCTCTTTATGTGCTGGCTCCAGTTGCTAATAACCAAAGCGGTATTGATTGGGAGGCGCATCAAGGTAAATTTAGAGAGCTTGTGCTGGATACATTGGAGCGGAAAACGGGCTTTCAGAATGTGAGACAGCATATAGAAGTCGAGCGGATGATCACACCGAAGCAATGGGAGGAAGACCTTTACGTATATGAAGGAGCTACATTTAACCTCGGCCATCAGCTGACGCAGATGATGGTCCTAAGGCCGCACAATGAATTTGATGAATTAAAGCACTGCTGGCTCGTTGGAGGAGGAACACATCCAGGAAGCGGACTGCCAACCATTTTAGAATCAGCACGTATTACGACAAATGCCATTCTTAAAAAAGAGAAACGTTCACACAAAACAATGCCGCATCAAGAAAAGGGGAGCGCCTCATGAAAAAACATATATTGATTGCAGGTGGCGGTATTGGCGGAATGATCTCAGCGCTTTATTTAAAAAAAGCGGGACATGATGTCACCCTTGTTGAAAAAAATGAACGGCTTGGCGGGAGACTTGCTTTTGTACGTGAGAAAGGATATAAAGTAGATGAAGGTCCGACCATTGTCCTACTTCCTGACATGTTAAAAGGCATTTTACATGAGGTAGGAATTGACGAATCATCTCTTGATCTTGTGGAGCTTGACCCGCTGTATACAATTCAATATCAAGATGGAACCTCCTATACGAAATACTCTGATGCACTTCGTCAGTTAGATGAAATCAGACGTGTATTTCCAAAAGAAGATCAAGGGTTCCTGAGGTTTATGGAAGAAATGACGGACCGGTTTCAAGAAGGGCAGCAAGCCTTTCTAGAAAAATCATTTCACGAAAAACGTACATTTTTTACAAAAGCGAATATGAAGATTTTAATGAAATTAAAGGCGTATCGAACGGTACAAAGCGCTCTGAAAAAATATTTCTCAGACGAACGCCTGCGAGATGCATACGCACTTCAAACCCTCTATGTTGGGGGAAACCCGTATGAAGCATCGGCTATTTATTCGCTTGTGTCCTATAGTGAGCACGCACATGGAATCTATTATTTAAAAGGCGGCTATGCGAGTTTAGTAGATATATTGGAAGGTCAGCTCATCAACATGGGTGTGCATGTAAGAAAAAAAGAAGAAGTCACGCAATTGGTGTTTGAGGGGAAACGGGCAGTCAAAGCAAAAGTAAATGATGAATATGAAACCGCTGATGCATTTGTGATCAATGGAGATTATCCAGCTGCGTTAAAACAATTTGGTTTAGACGAACAAGATCGCCGGAAATACGTGCCGTCCTCTGGCTGTGTGATGGTGTATCTCGGGTTAAACAAGATGTATCATGAAGCACCTGTTCATCAATTTTTTATGGGAGAACACTTTGATCAGCATATGAAAGAAGTTTTTCAAACGAAAACGATTCCTCAAGACCCGTCGTTTTATACATTTAATCCATCGATCATTGATCCATCTCTTGCCCCAGATGGCTGCAGTGTTCTCTATATGCTGATTCCCGTTCCTTCAGGAGATCATATCAACTGGGAAGAGGAGACAGATTTTGTCGAGAACATGGTGAATGTCCTTGAGAAAAGAGGCTTTCCGAGATTGAGAGAGTCGATTGTCTGGAAAAAGGTCAGAACACCAAATGATTCCTTGCGAGAAGGATTGTTTGAAGGCGGCAGTTTTGGACTTGCGCCTAATTTGTTTCAATCAGGTGTCTTCCGCCCGCAAGTGAAGGTCAGTGAGACAGATAATCTTTATGCGGCAGGTGCTTCCATCCATCCGGGCGGCGGGGTGCCGATCGTGATGCAAAGTGCGAAGCTCATGGCTTCTGTACTACTAAAAGATTTGAATGATAGAAAGGAAGTGAAGCTAAGTGGTTGATGTACAAACAGCATTAAAAGTGTGTGAGGAAACCATTCAAACCCATTCAAAAACGTTTTATCGGGCCTTTTCCATGCTGCCTAAAAAGAAAAGACAGGCCGTCTGGGCCGTATATTCCTTTTGCCGTAGAGCAGATGACATTGTAGATGAATCCCCTTCGCCAAAAGAGGACCTTGCATCCTTTCGGGAGACGTTTGATCGATTTTTACAAGGTGAGGTAGACCGGAATGATCCAATATGGGTGGCGCTAGAGCATACATTTCAAGAGTTTCGGATGGATGAAGCCCCGTTCCGTGACCTGCTCCAAGGACAGGAGATGGATTTAGAGCAGCAGCGTTACGAAACGTTAGATGAACTGCTCATCTATTCCTATCATGTTGCTAGTACCGTTGGATTGATGCTCCTTCCCATTATTGCACCGCGTAAAAAAGAGCAGTTAAAAGAAGCAGCCATTTCGTTAGGGATTGCTATGCAGCTAACCAACATCCTTCGAGATATCGGCGAAGATCAGGCTGAAAGAGACCGCATTTATTTGCCAAAGCAAGTGATGGATCAATTCGGGTACACAGAGCAAGAATTGCAGGAAGAGATTGTGAATCAAGCCTTCCAGCACGTCTGGGAGTACATTGCCTTTGAGGCAGAGGCATACTACGAGGAGTTTTTTGACCATCTTCATGAATTCCCGCTCTATTCACGAATACCGGTGAAAGCAGCAGCCTACTTTTATAAAGCCATTTTAGATAAAACAAGAGAAAACGAATACCGCGTCTTTACAGAGCGAGTATTTATTTCAAAACAGGAAAAAGCACTTATTTTAGAAGATATTACGTAAAAAAGGACTGCACCCAGTCCTTTTTTATGTGGAAGAAAAGCGATACTCCGTCCATACTCTGGAACGCCAGCGCCTATACATGAAGATGCCTCTGACCCATTCATCCACGATAAAAGAAATCCAAACCCCGATGAGCCCCATTTCAAGCTGAATGCCTAACAAGTAAGCGATCGGAAGCCCAATTCCCCACATTGATATCATCGCCATATACACTGGAAACTTCGCGTCACCAGCAGCCCGCAATGAATTAATAATGACCATATTAAAAGAGCGTCCCGGCTCTAAAATGATCGTCAATAGGAGAAGTGTGGCAGCGATTTGAATGATTTCACGATTGCTAGTGAAAAACGTAAGCAAATGCGTCGATGATAAAGATAAAGCAGTGGAAGAAAGAAGAGAGATTGCAATGGCCCAGTATAAGCTTTTCATACATCTGCGGTAGGCCGCATCGAATTCTTTCGCCCCAATATGGCGCCCGATTAAAATCTGTGTGCCTTGGCTAATCGCTGCACCAAACAACATAATAAACATCATCAAATTTTGAGTGTAGACCTTTGCGGCTAAAGCCTGCGTCCCCATAAATGTAATAAACAGTGTAATGATCATTTGAGAGCCGTTATAAGAAAGCTGCTCTCCAGCAGAAGGAATGCCAATTTTCAGCAGCCTTTTTAAATGCGTCCGCTGGATGTGAAACATGCTCTTCAGCGAAAAGCGCAATCCAATTCGGCGGCGGACAATGAGGATCATCGCCATCAATCCGATCAATCGAGCAAGCGAGGTTGAAAAGGCAACACCCATGACACCTAATACAGGAAAGCCAAACGGACCAAAAATGACCAAATAATTGCCGGCAACGTTTAGCAAATTCATTCCGATGGTGACATACATCGTGTCTCTTGTATATCCGTAGCTTTTTAAAATAGCACTATACGTCATAATGAGTGCTTGAATAAAAGAAAGCAGGCCGACAATTTGTAAAAAAACCGCCGCATCCGGCATGAGTTCACTTGATAAGCCCATCATGTGCAGGATTGGCACAGCTAACACAAACATAAGGAGACTAATGACAAAGCTGATCAAGAAGTTGGTTCCTAGTGAAACATAGGCGACTTGAGTCGCTTCCTGCTTGCGGTCAGCTCCTAAAAGCTGCGCAATGACAATGGTCGTTCCTGTTGTAACGAAGCTGAACATGACAATTAATAAATTCAGGAGCTGGTTGCTTACACCTACTGCGGCCACACTGTTATCGGAGTATTGGCTGAGCATAAGTGTATCAGCGCTCCCCATGAGCATATATAAAGAGATTTCGATAAAAATAGGCCAAGTTAATGCAAATAATGAAGGATGGGTTTTCTCATCTTTGGCCTGAACCTTTTCATATGACAGGGTTTGAGATTTCATCACATAGCCCCCTTTCGTATAAATCCGATTTATAGTGTACCGTGCATCGACTATAATAAGAAGAGATGAAACCGAAACTTATTGGAGAAATCCGACTTCATAAGGGGATGAATATGGATCGATTTATTACATTTACCGTACCGCCGTTTCCTATTTATATTGCTTCAGGTAAAGGTGTATTTCATCAAGGAGAAAGACATATCTCAAGAACCTTCACTGTATTTGATCTTCTCTATGTCACAAAAGGTAAACTATGGATGACAGAGGACGAGGCAGCTTATCAAGTAAAAGAAGGTGAATATATGATTCTCTCACCGGGTCTGTCTCATGGTGGACATCTGCCATGTGAAGAGGAAACCCACTATGAGTGGCTACATTTCTCAATTGATCGATTTGAGCTGACGAACCGGCCGAGAGAACACTGGATTGATATGAAACAAAATCAAGCTACCTTCGAAAAGCCGGCAACCTATGAATTTAGTATGCCCCGTTTAGGAAAAGTGAAAGGGCGAAGTGTGTTAAAAAAACACCTTTCAGCGATGAGAGCACTAAATCATGATGCATCTGAACTTCCGCTGAAAAAACAGCTATTATTTGAGGAACTGCTCATCACCTGCAAAAGGAAGCATTCCATATTCCAAGTGCAAAGGAGACCGTCGCATCAGAAGTGGTTCACTATCTTGAGCATCACTTTATGGAGAAATTACACATGGAGCAGCTTGCAGAGAAACTGCACTATCATCCTGACTACATGACAAGATGTATGCAGACGGTATATGGATTGACACCAAACCAGTACAGCCATCGTCTCAAAATCGAAAAAGCCAAAAGCATGCTGGCATCAACGAATGAAAAAATCGCTGCTATTGCAGATCATGTAGGTATTGACGACCCTACTTATTTTTCTAAGCTGTTCCGGCAAAATGAAGGCATGACGCCGATCGAGTACCGTCATTTAGCAAAAAGAACGACAAAGTAAAGGAACGTGAACAGATGAAAAGTGAAAAGGAAGAGCTTGTGAACATACGTCCATTAACCGAAACGGACTTAGAGACGGTGTGGCATTTAAAATTTAAAGCATCAGACCAGTCCTATCGAAAATGGAATGCCCCTTATTTTTATGAACACGAAATCCCGCTTGCTGCATTTAAGAAACGTTACTTACAGGAAGAATCCATTCCCCAAAAGCTATATGGCATTGAAATAGATGGTGATATCAAAGGCACCGTATCATATTATTGGGAGAATGAACGTACGAGGTGGCTTGAATGCGGCATTATCATTTATGATTCACGCTTTTGGAGCGGGGGTATTGGGACAAAGGCATTAAATCTTTGGATTGATGTGTTATTTACACATATTGATATCCCTCGAATTGGTTTAACAACTTGGTCAGGGAATGAACGGATGATGCGGTGCGCAGAGAAATGCGGATTTGTCCTTGAGGGGAGACTGAGAAAGGTCCGTTATTATCAAGGGGTTTATTATGATTCAATGCGCTACGGAATGTTGAGAGAAGAATGGCGCAGCCTTCCGCGGAACAATGATAAAATATTTTAGGACAAAAGTATCGTATGTTTGAATAAACTGAAAAAATCGGTTATTCAACCGAATAATAGAATATGTGTTTTTTTACATAAGGGGGAATGTAAATATGAGATTAACGGGTCTCTTCGTTTCGCTTGCTGTTGCCATCTATTTATGGTTTGATGCGCCAAAGCATAACAAAGACAAATGGCTGTGGGCCATTTTAGGCGTGCTATTTAGCACCATCGTACTTGGTATTTATTTGATCAAGACAGAGAGAAAGGGGCTGGGCTGGACGATCTTGATTTTAACCATCTTGTTTTATCTCATGCTGCTCATCTCTGTTTTGATCGGTGTTATTCTTTTTTATCAGGCGCCTTCATGAAGAAGGGCCTTTTTCTTTTACCTTTTGAGCCGGTACACCTGCAATGACGATCTGCTCTTCATGAAAGGAACGATTCACCACGGCATTTGCTCCGATTGAAATATGATTTGCAATATAAATGTCTCCAAACAGCTTAGCACCGGGGCCAATCCATACGTGATCTCCAATGGTTGGTACATCCTTTTCGGAATGGTTTTGGCCAATATTCACCCCTTGATGAATATCACAAAATGCCCCAATTTTTGCGTGCTTATTCACAATTAAGAGTCCACTATGATTGATTCTAAGGCCGGGGCCAAAGACGCCAATCGGAATATCAAAGCCAAGCTGCATGCCTTTCTTTTTATGTAAATAGCGATAAAACCATTTGCGCAGTAGAGCGCCGCTATTAGAATAGTATTCATATTTTCGTAAATACCTTTGATATTTCCATATATCGTCTCCAAACCACTTTGGTCTTCTGCGCGTAATCGCTAATGCTTTCTTATCCTGCGTTAAGTAATGGTGAAGATCGTGCTTTGTAAAAATCATCAAATTCCCCTCCATTCCTTTATGTTTCAGAGAAATTATACCATCCAAACCATTTATATCAAGAAAAATGATGTTACTTCTTCAATTTTCTACCTTCATTTCATCCAAATTTCTTCATAAAATGAGCGCTTTGAGTTGAGTAGAACAAAAGAACCAGGAAGAATGATTTGTAATTTTTTTCAATATCAAACCGTCTCATGCGTTCCATCTCCTTATGGCAGTAAGGTTTGTAAAAATTACTCGAAAATACTCATTAAAAAGAGAATATTGCATTCATATGCTTTTTGAATCATCTTTTTGAATACAATTGACTTTCCTATCACACATCCTCTAGGCTAATAAATGAAAATGATAATCTTTATCAATTGGAGGAGTGTTTTATTATGTCCATCAAAACCGTTTCTAAAAATCAGCAATTTTTAGAGCAGCAAAGTCAAAGAGAATCTAATGCAAGGTCTTACCCGAGACGGTTCCCATTAGCCATGCAAAAAGCCGAGGGTATGATCGTGACAGATGCAGATGGCAGAGAGTTTTATGACTGTCTGGCAGGCGCAGGAACACTTGCACTTGGTCACAATCATCCGGTTGTTATAGAAGCTATTGAACGTATGCTTCATGAAAAAAGACCATTGCATACGTTGGACATAACCTCAGAAATTAAAGAAGAGTTTGTGAATGAAATTTTTTCTCACCTGCCAGAAGAGTTTGCAAAGAGAGCAAAAATTCAATTTTGTGGACCAACTGGCGGTGATGCGATAGAAGCTGCGATTAAATTAGTCAAGACAGCGACAGGAAATCGTTCCATTCTTTCTTTCCACGGTGCTTATCACGGTGCGACACATGGCACGATGTCATTAAGCGGAAATTTGTCTCCAAAGGAAAGAGTGCAAGGGTTAATTCCAGATGTGCATTTCATGCCTTATCCATATGAATATCGCTGCCCATTTGGCATTGGCGGGAAAGATTCACACCGTATTTCCAGTTCTTATATTGAGCGTGTATTAAATGATCCTGAAAGTGGTATTCTTCCGCCAGCAGGTATGATCTTTGAAGCAGTGCAAGGTGAGGGAGGTTCAATTCCAGCATCTATTGAATGGATAAAAGAAATGAGAAGAATCACAAAAGAAAAAGGCATTCCGCTCATTATCGATGAGGTTCAATCAGGCATTGGCCGAACAGGCAAGATGTTTGCCTTTGAACATGCGGGAATTGTGCCAGACGTTATTGTATTATCTAAAGCCATTGGTGGAAGCCTGCCGCTTTCAGTTGTGATTTATGATCAAGATTTGGATCAATGGAATCCAGGTGCACACATTGGCACATTTAGAGGAAATCAAATGGCGATGGCTGCAGGAACTGCTACGCTTAAATTTATAAAAGAAACCAATCTGCTTGATCATGTAGACCAGTTAGGGAATCGCATGCAGGCTTATTTAAAAGACATTCAAAAAAATGTACCTGCTATCGGTGATGTTCGAGGAAGAGGATTAATGATTGGTGCTGAAATTGTCAATCCAAATGAAAAGCAGGATGTAGATGGAAGTTATCCAGCAAATCCTGAGCTAGCCAGTCTCATTCAAAAGAATTGCTTCGACAAAGGCTTAATTGTAGAGACAGGAGGCCGTTTCGGTAGCGTCATTCGATTCTTACCGCCATTGATCATGACAGAAGAACAGCTTGAACAAGTCATCGCTATTTTCAAAGAGGCCGTTTACGATGCAATCAACTAAAGCTTCTATAGATTCATTATTTATCAATCAAAGCCAGCTTGGAAGAGAGTCCTTCCGAGCGGCTCTTCATACATCTATCGACAGCTTACTGGATCAGTGGCAAAAAGACGAAGGACCATACAGCGGAATATTGCCTGGGAAATTAGCGGCTAGTGTCGAATCCTTATTTCAGTTTCAACCGTCTGGCGAATCAATGGAATCTGTCTTTCAAGATTTAAAGCAGCACCTTTTGCCGCATCTCGTTGATGTATCGCATCCTAAATGCTTGGCACATTTGCATTGTCCGCCGCTTATCCCTGCTCTTGCCGCAGAGGTGATGGTGAGCTCCTTTAACCAATCAATGGATTCCTTCGATCAAAGCGGTATTGCATCTTTGGTTGAGGAGGAAATTTTAAAGTGGCTATGTGCGAAGTTTTCTTATGGAAATCTAGCAGATGGGACATTTACGAGCGGTGGCACCCAATCTAACTACATGGGACTGCTTCTTGCAAGAGATGCATTTTGTGAAAACACATGGCAATGGAATGTTCAGCAGAAAGGCTTGCCAAGTGAGGCTCACCGCATGAGAATTCTTTGCTCTAAGAATGCTCACTTCACTGTGAAGAAATCTGCATCACAGCTAGGCTTAGGGGAGCAGGCAGTCGTTCTAGTAGAAACGGATGAGCATCACCGTATGGACCTCAATGATTTGAAGAAGAAACTTGTTGAGTTAAAAGAACAGGATCTCCTGCCTTTTGCGGTAGTTGCGACTTGCGGGACAACTGATTTTGGCAGTATTGACCCGGTTCGAGATGTGTATGACATCGTCAAGCCATTCGGTTTGTGGATTCACGCAGATGCTGCCTACGGCGGTGCGCTTGTATTAAGCGAAACCTACGGACGGAAATTAGACGGTATCGAGCTTGCAGATTCCATCACGATCGACTTTCATAAACAATTTTATCAGCCGATCTCCTGCGGGGCATTTTTGCTGAAGGATAAAAGGCATTTTGGTTTGATTCATTATCATGCAGATTATCTCAATCCAAAGGAAGATGAACTGGATGGAATACTACACCTCGTCCATAAATCTGTCCAAACGACGCGCCGGTTTGACGCACTGAAATTACTTCTTTCTCTTCGTCTAATTGGAGAGGAAGGGTTTGGTGACATCATTGACCATACCATTGATTTTGCGAAGGATGTGGCTGCGCTTATTGAAAGCAATGATCACCTTGAAGTGATCAATCCTGAGCCAGAAATCAATGCAGTAGTGTTTCGATTTAAGGGTGGGGATGACATCAATAAAATCATCCATCGAACGCTATTCAAATCAGGAACTGCTGTCATTGCGAAAACAGTGGTGGATGGTCAAACATGCTTAAAATTCACTTTGTTAAATCCGAGAACGACAATCACACATATTGAGGAAATCCTTTCTGACATCGTTGATATCGGGATCGCTCATATTCAATCCGGGAGGGTACTACGTTGAGTCAATATAAACAAATGGCTGAAAATGCAACTATGCAAAGCTTTTTAAACTGTTTTTTACGTGAAACAGGAATCGATCGATCTGCAAAAAAAGAGACGAAAGCAGATGGTTCGCTTGTATTCGTGGCAAAACTAGCAAAGCAAGACCTTGAGCTTGTGATTCCGATCCGATATTTTTCATCTGTAGGCCGCCATCTCTTTAATTTTCCGATTCGCTTTCGTCCAAGTGGCAGTGAAAAAGAGGGAACGATCGTCGATTACACGACACTTGTTGCTTTATGTTCAAAGGAGCTTCTCATTGCATATGGCCGCACAGATGCAGAGGATGAATTCATGCTTCGCATCATTTTAAGCTGCCGAAATATTGAACGTTTCTTACGGGAGAGAGAAAGTGATCAAGCTGCTTTATCTCAAGCTGATTTTGAGTACATCGAGGCTGAGCAGTCACTTCTCCTTGGACATTTAACACATCCTACACCAAAAAGCAGACAAGGAATGACAGAAGAGGAGGAAGCCGTCTATTCTCCTGAGCTGAAAGGAGCTTTCCAGCTTCATTACTTTAAAGCGCACCATTCGATTGTGCTTCAGGATTCGTCTATTTCACAACCTGCGGCAAGCCTCATGTTAGAAGAGCTTTCGCGTCAGGTGCCAGAAGAAACAGAGAAACTGAATAGGTTAACAGAAAACGGAGAATATGTGCTCATTCCGATTCATCCGCTGCAAGTCAAAGTGGTCATGGAGAAGGCATTCGTGAAGCGTTATATAGAGAAGGGGAAACTGACTTATTTAGGCCCGCTGGGGTCTGAATACACAGCGACCTCATCCTTTAGAACGGTCTATCAAAAGGATTCTGCTTACATGCTCAAATTCTCTGTTCCTGTGAAAATTACGAACTCGTTACGCATCAATAAACAAAAGGAACTGGATCGAGGAGTAGAGATGTCCCGCATCTTAAAAACAGAATTAGGCGTTTCTTTATATGAAAAATTCTCTGGATTCCGGGTCGTTGAAGATCCCGCATATCTATCTATTCGAGGAGATGAAGCGGAATCAGGCTTTGAAGTGGTCATTCGTCAAAATCCATTCTTGCATCGTGAAAAAGGCGCAAGCTTAATTGCGGGGCTGTGTCAGGATCATGCGTACGGAGGAAAATCGAGATTAGCAGGAATTATTCATAAACTTGCAGACGCAGAAGGCCGGTCAACAGAAGCGGTCAGCCAAGATTGGTTTAAACAATATTTGACCATTTCGTTAAAGCCGATGCTCTGGCTGTTTGAAACGTATGGTCTTGCACTCGAGGCCCATCAGCAAAATGCTGTTGTGCAAATGAAGGATGGTTATCCAGAGACCTTCTATTATCGTGACAACCAAGGCTACTATTATAGTGAATCAAAAAAAGATAAGCTCGCGAATCTAGTTCAAAACTTGAGCGTAAGAAGTGAAACCATTTGTGCGGATGATGTAGCCGTTGAGAGACTCCGTTATTATTTCTTCTTTAATCATTTATTTGGTCTCATTAATGGCTTTGGCACGGAAGGCCTTGCAAAGGAAGAAGATTTG
This sequence comes from Bacillus sp. I-2, assembly GCF_001974945.1. Taxonomy (NCBI): domain Bacteria; kingdom Bacillati; phylum Bacillota; class Bacilli; order Caryophanales; family Bacillaceae; genus Bacillus; species Bacillus sp. I-2. The sequence continues at coordinate 43,163 of NZ_LZRW01000044.1, forward strand.
CTGGCACTCGTGAGAGATACATTGCTCGCTCATGAGGAGACGTACGGAGCATCTGATCTGACTAACAGCCTTCTCCGCTCAAAAGAACTTCCTTCAAAAGCGAATTTGCTGACACGATTTGAAGATATGGATGAGCTGACAGGCTCTCTGGAAACACAGTCTCGTTACACGGCTGTCTTGAATCCGCTCTTTTTACATAAGGAGGCGCTGATTGGATGAGGCATCGCATCAGGTTTATTCGTGCTGAATATGAAAGAGACGTCCAGCTTGTCCATAAGTGGATGCAAGAAGAGTACGTTCACCCATTTTGGCATTTGAATATTCCGTTTCCTGATTTTGAAAAGCATTTTTATCAGGCTATACATGATCCGCATCAAACCCTTTATTTAGGCACGATTGATGGGACGCCAGTGAGTTATTTTGAGGCTTACAACGTGAAAGGGGATATCATTGAATCCTACTATGAGCCTTCTCCGCATGATCAAGGCATCCACCTGTTAATAGGGGAGCCGGATTATGTGGGAAAAGGATTTGCTGCGCCGCTCCTTCAGGCAATGACAGCATTTCAATTTGAGCAGAACAAACGAACAGAAAAAATCGTTGCTGAGCCGGATATTCGCAATGAAAAAATGATTCATGTATTTGAGAAATGCGGCTTCGAACGTGTGAAACCAGTCACTTTACCCGATAAAACAGGTCTTTTGATGTTTTGTGATCGAGAACGATTCGAAAGGAAGTATAACCATGACGCGGTTCAACAAGCAAAATAATGTAGTGGATGTAATTGGGATCGGCATTGGCCCGTTTAACCTGGGGCTTGCCGCATTATCTGAAGAGGTAAATGAAATCGACGCTTTGTTTTTTGAAAGAAGTGAAGCCTTTCACTGGCACCCAGGGATGCTCATTGAAGGGACGACACTGCAAGTCCCATTTTTAGCGGACCTTGTCAGCATGGCAGATGTGAAAAGCAAATATAGCTTCCTCAACTATTTGCAGGAACAAAACCGTTTGTATTCATTTTACTTTCTAGAAGACTTCCATATCCCGCGCAAGGAATACAGTCATTATTGCCGCTGGGTCGCTGACCAGTTAGACTCTTGCCGATTTGGCATGAACGTCGAATCTGTCTCACTGATCGAAAAGGCAGGAGAAAAGCGGTATGAAGTGCATGTCCGTCATGTAAAGAACCAAACTGTAGAGGTGTTTGAAAGCAAACATCTCGTTTTAGGAATTGGCACGCAGCCGGCGATACCCGCATCGCTCCAGCCAGCTTTAGGAGAGAAGGTTTTTCACTCAGCTGACTATTTAAATCGAAAGAAAGAAGGCTGTTTCAAAGGGAAATCTGTAACAGTTATCGGCTCTGGTCAAAGTGCGGCAGAAGTGTTTTATGACATTTTATCAGATGATGAAGCGAAGGATATTCACTGGTTCACACGGTCAAAAGGATTTTTCCCAATGGAATATTCAAACCTTGGACTTGAGTATTTCTCCCCTGACTATATTGATTTCTTTTATGAGCTTCCGCAGGGCAAAAAGGATGCGTTATTAAAACAGCAAGACTTGCTGTATAAAGGTATCAGTTCGGCGATGATTCGTGATATTTATCATTTGCTTTATGAACGTTCTGCCTGTGGAAAGCAGCTGAACACAGTGCTTCAAGCCATGACAGAGGTTAACTTGATTGAGGAAACTACAGGCAGATTATCACTTTCATGCACCCAATGGGTCAAGGAAGAATCCTTTACACATGAGACAGATATTGTCGTATTGGCGACTGGCTATCAATCCGTTCTGCCGCCATTTATCAATCCTATTTCTCATCACATTCAATGGGATGATCAAGGGAGATTCCAAGTTGAACGTGAATATCGTTTGAAAACAAATACGATGGGTGAAAATGATATTTTTGTACAAAATGCAGAGCTTCATACACATGGGGTCGGTGCTCCAGATTTGGGGCTGGGGGCTTATCGAAACAGTGTGATCATCAATGAACTTGCTCGTCAAACTGTGTATCCACTTTATCAAAAACACGTCTTCCAGACATTTGGTACACACAAGAACGCACACACATTTGAAGAAATCAAAGGATAAGGAGGATGAAGCGATGAGTGTACAAGATGAATTGAAAAAAGCGGTGAATCCTGCTGCTTGGAAAAAGGCAAACCAGCGAATGGTGGCAAAAATGCTGTCTGAATACATGTATGAGGACATGCTTCATCCTGTAGAGCTGGATTGTAAGGATGGCATCGCGCAGTATGAATTAATCATTCACGAACATAAGAAATATCGTTATCTGGCAAAACCTCGGTTGTTTGATAGTTTTGATACAATCGCTGAATCAATTGAGTGCTGTCAAGATGGAAAATGGTCAAAGGATGTCAGTGCCATTGTGTTTTTACTAGACATTCAGCCGATCATTCCAATGTCTTCTGATACAACAGGCCATCTTATCAAAGAGCTTCACCATACTTTGTTAGCCGATGTCCATTTGCTGTCGAAAAAAGCACTTCGTGCGGTTGAACTGACAGATACGGATTATGCATGGATTGAAGGAGAAATGACAGGCCATCCTTGGATTGTGTATAACAAAGGGCGTATAGGATTCAGCTACGATGATTACTTAGCTTATTCACCAGAACGGCAGGAATGTGTGCAGCTGTCTTGGATTGCTGTACATAGAGAGCTTGCGACATTCCATGCAGTCGATCATGAAAACTATGAGCAGGTAATCGCCAAAGAATTAGATGAAGTCACGATTCGTCAATTTCAACGTGTGTTAAAGGATGAAGGACTGAATGCAGCTGACTATTATATGATGCCTGTTCATCAGTGGCAGTGGACGCATATGATTATTCAGCATTTCCCGGAAGATTTGGCCTTGCGCCGGATTGTGTATTTGGGAGAGGGGCTGGATCAATATATCCCGCAGCAGTCGATCAGAACCTTTACAAATATCTCAAATAAAGACAAGCATCATATTAAACTGCCAATGAGTATTTTAAATACGCTCGTGTACCGTGGACTCCCATCAGAACGTACGGTCATTGCCCCGCGCATTACAGCGCATATTAAAGGGATTGCCGATCAAGACTCATTTTTATCTGATGTCTGCCGCGTCATTTTACCAGGTGAGAATGCAAGTATCAATGTCGATCATCCATACTACAGCAAACTGCCTGGTGCGCCGTATCAATATCTTGAGATGCTCGGTGTCATTTTTAGAGAAAGCATTTATACGTACTTAGAAGAAGGGGAGAGCCCTGTTACACTTGCGGCACTCACTTATGAGGATCATGAAGGTGAGCCGTATATCAAGCAGCTGATTGAAAAATCAGGTCTCTCAGCAAAAGAATGGATGGCGAAGTTCTTCCATGTCGTGATGCCGCCGCTGCTGCACTTTATGTATCAATACGGCACAGTCTTTTCACCGCATGGGCAAAATACAATTCTTGTGTTAAAAAATCATCAGCCTCATCGTTTGGCGATCAAAGATTTCGTTGATGATGTGAATATAAGTGACCAGCCGCTGCCTGAATTAGCTTCATTAGAAGAAGATTTAAAAGAAGTGCTGCGCAGTGAGCCGCCAGAAGGTCTAGTACAATTTATCTTTACAGGATTATTTATTTGCAATCTGCGTTATGTATCCAACGTATTAGACAATCACGATCTGTTAGATGAAACGACTCTTTGGCGTTTGCTTGCTGAAGAAATTCAGCAGTATCAAAAGCAATTCCCGCAGTTGAAAGACCGTTTTGAATTATTTGATCTATTCCAGCCGAAGCTGACAAAGCTTTGCTTAAATCGTAATCGAATGATTGATTATGGCTATGGAGATGGTGATGACCGCCCGCATGCTTCAGAGCATGGGAAGGTCACAAATGCACTCGCTCATGTTCTTTCGTCAGTTGGGGAGAAGTAATAGAAAAGCTGTAGACATCAAATGTCTACAGCTTGTTTGTTTTTTAAGAAAATGCTTGAGAGGCAAGGGAATAGAAAAGGGCGGGATCATTTAGTTTTTCTTTCCCGCGAATCATCATAAAATGGGCTACGTTTGTTTTCGTAAATCCTGCTTCAACAAGTGTTTCATGCAGGCGTTCAGCAGTTTCTTCCTGCATATCTATACGAATTGCACCTGAATAAGACGAGATGAGTGATTGGATGAGCGAGAGAGCGGTTTGTTCATCGTTTGCTGTAAGCGGTCCAATCATTAGATTAGCAGGGGTTTCGACGCCAAATGCAAAGCCAGTTGTTTCATGATGCTCATTCTTTGCGATCAGCCGGAACGATGCTCGTTCCATTCGCTTTCTTATAAAGCTTGATCGATTGGTGCCTGCACCTTTTTCGTCAAGTGCTTCAATAGACGGCAGGTCCGTTTCATCAGCAGGAGAAAGGTGAATCCCGCCTGACACACGAAAAGCCGATGGATTCGTGGTCTGTGCTTTGTATGTATGAATATAGCCGGCCGTTTGAAATCCGATTTTTTCGTAAACGGGCTGTCCTTGTACAGTAGCAGTTAAAACGACAGGAACACTTTGATTGCTTCTGCGAAGCAGGGTGTCAATCATTTTCCGTGCAAGGCCTAAGCCGCGATGCGTCTCAGATACAATAACGGTACCAATTGATGCTGCTTTATCATATTGGAAAAGTCCTGCACATGAGATCACTTGTCCATCTGTTGTTGAAAAACCTGTAAAATATCCGTTTGTTAAAAGAGATGTAAGCTCATCCGCATTGTAATCAGGCCAGTCGACCTCTTTTGACAATGCGATAAGATCGGGTATGTCATCAAGTGTTAAAGTTCGTTGTACAACGTTTTCCAATACACGCAACTCCTTCTTAGCTGATTTCATCTATATGTATCGTACCATAAAAGGCATAAGAAAAAGGAAAAGGGAGATCCTTTTCCTCTCAGCGTGTATCAAAAAAGACCCCCCAATGACGGGTTCTAGTCTTAATGAACATTAAAATATCGAGCTTCAGGGTGGGAAACGACGATCGCTGAAACAGATGCTTCAGGTTCCATCATGAATCCTTCTGTCAGATGGATGCCGATTTTTTCAGGCTGAAGCAGCTTGAACAGCTTTTCTTGGTCCTCAAGATTTGGACACGCTGGATAACCAAAGGAATAGCGCTGCCCTTGATATTTCGCTTGGAATCGTTTTTCCATTGTAAAATCGACGGGGTCAGGGAATCCCCATTTGTCACGAATTACTTGGTGGGTTCTTTCAGCTAATCCTTCTGCAAGCTCAAGTGCCAGAGCTTGGACAGCATGCATTTTTAAATAATCTCCTTCCTGCTTAAATTGCTGCGCGACTTCACGTATACGTGCGCCGGCTGTGACGGCGAATAAGGCAATATAATCTTTCTCGTTTTCATCACTTTTCCGTACATAATCAGAAATAGAGCGGTACGGGAGCTTCTCCTGCCTTGGAAATTGGAACGTTTCAATGATGCGGTCAGGCTCTTCGGGATCATAAATATGCAAATCATTTCCGTCTGAACTGGCAGGGAAGAATTGATACACAAATGCTGGCGCAAACCAGTTTTTCTCTCTGCCTTCGTTTAGAAGATCTGTGACAAGCTGTTTTAATTCCAATGCTTTTGGGTGCTGTTCAGCTAATAAGGTTTTGACCTTTCCCTTTAAGCCGAGATGATGACCAATAAGCATTTGTTCATTCACATAAGGCATAATATGATGCAAATCGATGTCCCTCACATAATGGCGTGTGGTATTTTCTGGCGTGAATACCGGTGCCTTCGGGAGTGCTGCGCGTTTTTCTAGTAATTCAATGACAGCTTTCGGCTGCTTTCCTTCTTTTTCCTTGATAGGTGCTGCTGGCTCCTCTTGCGGCTCTGTTTGAAATTGAAGAGGATTCGCTTTTAACTCATTGGCTAATGACAGTCCGTCCATCGCATCTTTTGCATAAAGAACAGGTCCATCATAATGAGGCGAAATTTTCATTTTTGTAAATTTACGAGAAAGGGCAGCACCGCCGACCAAAATAGGAACAGAAATGTTTGCTTTTTGTAAATCTTGAGCGGTTAGTACCATTTGCTGGGCGGACTTTACAAGTAAGCCTGATAACCCGATCATATCTGGTTTTTCCTTTTGCACAGCTTCAATCAATGTTTGAGGTGTCACCTTGATGCCGAGGTCGACCACTTGAAAGCCGTTATTGCTCAAAATGATGTCGACAAGGTTTTTCCCGATATCATGGACATCTCCTTTTACGGTCGCAAGTAGAATCTTTCCTTTCCCGCTCGCATGCTGCTTTTCCATATATTGCTCAAGAAACGAAACAGATGCTTTCATGACCTCTGCCGATTGGAGCACCTCGGCTACAATCAGTTCGTTTTGATTAAAAAGACGACCAACTTCAGCCATTCCCTGCATTAACGGGCCATTGATGATATGAAGCGGCGATTCATAATGCTCCAACGCAAGGGATAGATCATCGATGAGACCTTCTTTCGTTCCCTCGACGACGTAGAGCGCCAGCCTTTCGTCAAGTGATAAGGAGACCTTTGGTTTTTTCTCCGTTTTCTTTTTGCCGCGGTAAAATTGGGTGAATTCAGCCAGTGTTTGATCATTTGTTTCATAAAGCAAGGTTTCAGCTAGTTTGATTTCTTCCTTTGGAATGGAAGCAAAGCGTTCAAGCTTTTCTGTATTGACAATGGCATAGTCAAGCCCTGCTTGCACGCAGTGATACAAATAGACGGCATTTAAGATTTCTCTACCAACAGGCGGAAGTCCAAAAGATACGTTGCTGATGCCTAAAATGGTGAGGCACTCAGGCAGGGTTTCCTTGATCATTTTAATGCCTTTGATCGTTTCTTCAGCGGCGCCAATATATTGCTCGTCTCCAGTGCCTACGGGAAAGACAAGCGGATCAAAAATGATGTCACTTGCGGGAATACCATACTTCCTCGTTAGTAAATCGTGAGAACGTACAGCAATTTCAAGCTTTCGTTCTGCTGTCACCGCCATTCCTATTTCATCAATCGTGCCAACAACAAGTGCACCGCCATATAGCTTTACAAGAGGAAGAATCTCTTCAAAGCGTTCCTCGCCATCCTCAAGGTTGATGGAATTGATGATGGCTTTCCCTTGAGAATAGGTGAGTGCCTTTTCAATCACGTGTTGATCCGTTGAATCAATGACAAAAGGGGCTTTCACCTTTTTCATGGCTTCTTGTAAAAAGCCTTCCATGTCTGCTGCCTCATCACGGTCTGGATCGGCGAGACACACATCAACGACGTGAGCGCCATTTTTCACTTGAGCACGAGCAATTTCTGCTGCTTCTTCAAACTTTTGTTCCGCAATGAGCCGTTTGAATTTGCGAGAACCAATGACATTGGTCCGTTCGCCTACAAAAAGAGGACGCATCGAATCCTCATAAATAAGGGGCTCAATTCCTGATACGGTATGCTGCGGTGATTCGCGATTGATATGACGCGGCTGAAGCGTGTGTACTTCATCTGACAATGCTTGAATATGCGCAGGTGTAGTCCCGCAGCAGCCGCCGACGATATTTAACCAGCCTTTCTTAGCAAAGGCGGCGATTTTCTGAGCAAGAGAGGCAGGGGATTCATGATATTGGCCTTCTTCATCTGGGAGACCAGCATTCGGATAGCAGCTCACCGCTGATTTTGCGATGGAGGAGAGCGTGCGGATGTGGTCTGTCATAAATTCTGGACCAGTCGCACAGTTAAGGCCCACACTGATTGGTTTCATATGCTCAAGAGAGATATAAAAGGCTTCAATATCTTGACCAGCAAGGGTGGTGCCCATCGGTTCAATCGTTCCTGATACCATGAGTGGTAATTGAATGCCCGTCTGCTGAAAGGCTTCCTGAATCCCTTTGAATCCTGCTTTTACATTCAGCATATCTTGGCTTGTTTCTAAAAGAAGGGCATCACACTTTCCGTCAATCAGAGCGCGGGCCTGCTCTTCATAGTTTCTGACGAGCTCACTGAAGGTTGTGCCGCCTGTTACAGATAATGTTTTCGTTGTCGGACCCATTGCGCCTACAACAAAACGAGGCTTTTCCGGTGTGGAGAAACGGTCAGCTTCTGCCTTTGCCAGCTGCGCAGCTCGAACATTGAGTTCATAGGCAAGATGGCCAAGCCCATATTCATCAAGGACGAGCTCTGTCGCGCCGAACGTATTTGTTTCAATGAGGTCAGCATTTGCTTCGAGGTACTCCCTATGGATATTAGAGATGATGTGAGGGGCTGTCACATTCAAATACTCGTTACAGCCCTCATACTCTTCTCCGCCAAAGTCCTCTGCTGTCAGGTTGGCGTTTTGAATCATTGTGCCCATTGCCCCATCAAGGACGAGGATGCGTTTTTTGAGCTGTTCAGTGATAGTTGACATGGACGTTAGACTCCTTTTCTTTCTGATGGATGTAGGTGGTCAGTTCTGCTGTTAAATCTGATCGAAGGAAAGGAGTAATTAAATAAATGCCATTAAACAATTCGCAGGCTGTATCTAATAAAGAGCGGGCAATCGCTAAGCCTTCTGCTCGCTGCTTTTCTTTATCCTCGCCAGCTTTGGCCATAATGTCACGAATAGAATCAGATAATTTGATACCTGGAATTTCGTGATGAATAAACTCGGCGTTTCGGCTGCTTGTTAACGGCATAATGCCGATATAAATCGGTTTATCCAAGTTGCGGCTTTCCTCATGGATTTTCACAAGCTGTTCCTCAGAATAAACAGGCTGTGAAATAAAATAATCAGCACCGTATTCGATTTTTTTCTCAAGACGTTTGACTGCTTTATCAATATGGCGCACATTTGGGTTAAATGCGCCAGCCACTGAAAAATTGGTCTTTTTGCCAAGTGGCTTTCCTGAGAAAGAAAGGCCTTCGTTAAACTGTTTGATGAGACGAATCAAATCAAAGGAGGTTAAATCATACACAGATGTTGCACCTGGGAAGTCTCCAATTTTAGATGGATCGCCTGTGATGGCTAAAATATCGGTTAATCCAAGGGTGTCGAGCCCCATTAAATGAGATTGAAGTCCAATCAAATTACGGTCGCGGCATGTGATATGAACAAGAGAACGCATATCAAGCTGCTGCTTTAATAATGCGCCGCAAGCGACATTGCTAATGCGCGGAGTCGCAAGAGAATTATCGGCTAACGTCAATGCATCAATGCCAGCATCCTTTAATTCATTTGCAGCAACGAGAAATTTTTCGAAGTTCAGCTTCTTCGGCGGATCAAGCTCTACGATAATCGAACGTTTTTTCACAGCCAGCTCATCAAGACCTGGCTCAGTGCGCTGATCTTGGATGGAAATGATTTCTTCTTTTAACACCTTTACTTCTTTTTCAGTGATCGGTGCTAAATCTTTGACCGCTTCAGCCATTGCGCTAATATGCTGAGGTGTTGTTCCGCAGCAGCCTCCGATAATACGTGCGCCCTGATTTCTAAATTCAAGTGCACTTTTTCGGAAATAATCGTTATCTGTATCATAGACGAGTCTGCCTGCTTCAAGAGAGGGGAGACTGCTGTTAGGGTAGACAGATAAATGCGAATTTTCCAAAAGTGGAACGCCTTCGAGTGCCTGAATCATGTGATAAGGGCCTAGCCGGCAGTTGATGCCGACAACATCTGCACCAAGAGATGATAACTCAGATAAACCATCCTTCAGCGGGGTACCATCCTGCAAAACGCCTTGTTCATGCATAGAGACGTTCATGACAATCGGGAGAGTCGTTTCTTTTCGGGCAATTTGAAGAACAGCCTTTGCTTCTTCTATGTCATAATACGTTTCAAGCAACAATCCGTCAGGTTCTTCATTTAATAGAATGTACAGCTGCTCTCTAAAGCTTCGTTTGATTTCTTCTATAGAGTAGGCATTTTTGTTAAACGTCCGAATGCCGCCAATTGTTCCGAGTACATAAGCAGAGCCTGCGGCTGCTTTTGCAATTTGTACTGCTTTTGTATTGATGCGTTTTGTTTCTTCCTCTAAGCCGTAGCGGGATAGTTTAATATAATTCGCGCCGTATGTGTTTGTTTGGATGATGTCAGCGCCTGCCTGCACATATGCCTCGTGCACCCGTTTCACTTCATCCTCTTTCGATAAATTTAATTCTTCAAAGCAGCGGTCAATGCCGTAAGAGTATAAAAGTGTTCCCATCGCTCCATCAGCTATCAGTACGCGGTTTTGTAAGTCTTGTAATAGGCCCATTGTATTCCTCCTTATTTCTATGTAACAAAAAAAGCCTTCTGATAAGAAGAAGACTTTTTGGCTGTATCGTAATTCTTCTCCTTATCTTCCAAGCAGTTGCTTGCTGGATTTAGCACCTTGGTCATAGAAAATAGATTTCTACTACACCGGTTGCTGAGGCTTCACAGGGCCAGTCCCTCTGCCTCTCTTGATAAGAAAGCAATATGAACATGTCAATGAATTGAACTTCCATCAACTGTAACGAAAAATGCAGAAATAATCAATGGAAAATTTGAAATTTATCGAAAATTTATAAATTGGACATCAATCGGCAAATCAGCCTTGCGCATAAGAGAAATTACCTCTTGTAAATCATCTTTATTTTTCCCTGTCACACGCACTTGGTCATCCTGAAATTGTGATTTCACTTTGATACCAGACTGCTTGATAAGCGCGTTGATCTTTTTGGCGTTGTCTTGATCAATCCCGCTGATCAGCTTCGCACGCTGGCGTACTGTACCGCCAAGGGCATGCTCGGTTTTTCCGTAATCGATGTTTTTAGTTGGAACATTTCGTTTGATCAGCTTTGTCACAAGCACATCTTTTAGCTGCTCAAGTTTGAAGTCATCATCAGAGATGAGAACGAGCTCTTCTTTTTCGAGAGAAATATCACTTTTACTTCCTTTAAAATCATAACGGTTTTTAATTTCTTTCAGCGCTGCTTGAACAGCGTTTTGCACTTCAGGCAGTTCAACCTTCGATACAATGTCAAATGAGCTTTCTTTTGCCATCACACATGACCTCCAAGTTTAGATATTGCGTCTATTTTATCATGCAAATAGCAGAAGAAGAAAACTTTATCAAAGAGTAAAGGCGCCAGCCGTATAAATCGTGTCCAGTTTGTCCACTTTAGCTAACAGAACTAGAGATGTTCATGCAGGAAGAAGTATAGTAGAATAGAGTGAATCAAAAGATGAACGAACGCTCTTTTATGGGCAGATAGGAAGGAAGAGAACATGAGACCAGGTGAGCAACTGACCTTGCAAATAGAGAACGAAATGGAATACGGCTACTTTTTGACAGACGGTGAAGATTCGGTCCTCTTACATCGCAGTGAAATGACAGAAGATATTGGTGACCGAGATGAAGTAGAGGTCTACTTATATGTAGATCATGAAGAAAGACTCGCTGCCACGATGAAAATACCTACAATTAACGCACATACATACGGCTGGGTAGAAGTCGTGGACGTGGTAGAAGACATGGGCGCATTTGTCGATGTTGGGCTGTCAAAGGATGCACTTGTTGCAACAGAACACCTCCCGCCTTTTGAGGAAGCATGGCCGAAAAAAGGAGACAAACTCTACTGTATGCTGAAAGTCACAAGCTACGGCAGAATGTTCGCAAAACCAGCCACAGAAGACGTAATCAGTGAATTGTTCACAGAGGCACCAGAAACCTTAATGAACAAAGAAATCACTGGAACAATTTATCGTTTAATTGCGACAGGTTCTTTTATGCTGACAGATACAGGCGTGCGAGGGTTTATTCACCGCACGGAACGAAAGGAAGAGCCAAGATTAGGATCGACCGTTACAGGACGCGTCATTGCAGTGAAAGAGGATGGAACCGTGAACGTTTCTCTGCTTCCTAGAAAACAGGATGCATTATCTGTCGATGCAGAAGAAATTTTAACCTATATGAGAACAAGAAACGGCGCTATGCCTTATGGAGACAAAAGTGATCCAGAGGATATCCGCGAAAGATTTCAAATGAGCAAAGCAGCCTTTAAACGAGCACTAGGTCATCTCATGAAAAATGATTTAGTTTACCAAAAAGAAGGATGGACATACGAGAAAAAGTGAGCATTTGCTCACTTTTTTATTTTTGTCTTAAATAATGGATTTTTTCTATGAAAAAAGTCATGAAAAACCTTCACTATATCATTGAAACAACGCCTCTCAAATCCGATAAAAAAGGAGTAAGGATGATAAAAGGAGTGTGTTTTTGGATGAAAGTGAAGATTTCATTACTTCTGATGGCAGCCATGCTTATGGTGCTCGCCGCATGCGGTAATCAACAGGAGGGGGCGCCAAAATCAACTGCGAAGCATATTGGCGTTATGCTCACAGATGATGGTCTTGGTGATCAATCATTTAACGATTCATCATTTAAAGGATTAGAAAAAGCACGTGATGAGCTTGGCATTGAATTTGATTATAGAGAAATTGCAGAAACTGATACATATGAAAAAGGGCTGACAGAACTCGTAAAAGATGGAAATGATCTTGTCATTGGTGTAGGTTTCAGTATGCAAGAAGACCTAGAAAAAGTTGCGAAGAAATATCCGAAGAAGCAGTTCCTTCTGATCGATGCTGTATCTGAGCTGAAAAATGTGACCTCTGTGACATTTAAAGAAGAGCAAGGCAGCTATTTAGCAGGTGCACTTGCTGCGATGACAACGAAAAGCGATGTCATTGGATTTGTTGGCGGTGTTGACGCAGATGTCATCCATCGTTTTGAAAAAGGATTTCAAAAAGGCGCCAAATCAGTCAATCCGAAAATCAAGATTTTATCTACCTATGCCGGTACGTTTAGTGATGCAGGCAAGGGGAGTAAAATAGCCAAAGACATGATCAAAAAGAAAGCAGACGTTTTATATGCGGCAGCCGGTTATACAGGTGTCGGTGTATTAAAAGAAGCACAGTCACAGGGGAAATATGCCATTGGTGTAGACAGCGATCAGTACTATACTGCTGAAAAAGCGGTCATTTCGTCTATGGTGAAAAAAGTCGATGAAGTGGTCTATCAATTCAGCGAACAGCTCGTCAAGAACAATCAAATGAAAAGCGGGCATGTTGTCTATGACTTAAGCAATGATGGAATCGATATGGCAAAAATCCGGATCCTGAAAAATGCTGAGACACTGACCAAAAAATTAAATGGTCTGAAGCAGACGCTTCTAAAAGAAGAGGGGGGCGCATCATGAGCTTACGCGTCAAAATTTTACTCAACTCACTTATCTCACTTCTTTTAGCAGTTGGCGTTATCGCCTTTATCATTGTCAGCATGACAAAGATCCAATCATCAAATGAGACAGATGTCCAAACCTTATTAAATGTACAAAAAACGAAGGCAAGCTTTGAAAGTGTCGAGCAAGCCATGACCAATTATTCGATGACACTCTCAGATGAACAGCTAGAGATCGTTCAAAACGATATTTCTACAGCAAAAAAACAGCTGCAAACGTTAAAAAAACATGCAGGAAATATGAACAAAGAGGCATTAACAAGGTTAAATTCAAAATATGACACGTGGACCAAGGAAGCAAACAATGCCATTGGTGAAAAAAACGCATCGGATGCAAGACGTGTGGCAGCAAGAATTGATGGCGTTTTAAACGATGTGCATACGATGAATAAAAGAGCAGAAGAAGCGTATAAACAAAATCTAGAGGCTGCAGCAGACAATGTCCAATGGATTATCACAAGTGCACTCGTCTCAGCCCTCACACTGATTGTCATTGCCGTCTTTTTAAATATTGGATTAACGCGATCCATCGTGACACCCATCAAATCACTATCCTACAGAGCAAAGCAGATCGCAGAAGGCAATCTTGCTGTGGAGCGGATGGATATTCAGCGCAAGGATGAAATCGGCGGCTTGAATGAATCCTTTAATCAAATGACAGATCAGCTGATTAGTCTGATTAAAGAAATCAGCAATGTCTCAAGCCGAGTAGAGACATTCTCGATCCACCTGAATGATGAAAACAAAAAGATGATGGAGTCTGCGAATCAAGTATCTGTTTCGACAGATGAAATGGCCAATGGGTCACAAGCGATTTCAGAAGATCTCCAGCACGGCGTCAGCTTGATTGAGAAAATGGACCAGCATGGACGTAAAAATTCCGAACGCTCGCAAACGGTCATCCGCAGTACAGAGGATGCCATCGAAGCCGTAGAAAGCGGAAAGCACACGTTAACAGAAACAAAAACAGCGATTGAAAAAAATACACATGCCACGAGACAAATCGAAGAATCAGCAGGAGAATTCACGCAATACGCCAGCGGAATCTCGGCCATGGCCAAAACGGTTTCTGACATTGCGGACCAAACAAACCTGCTTTCCTTAAACGCAGCCATTGAAGCGGCAAGAGCAGGCGAGGCTGGAAAAGGCTTTGCCGTTGTAGCAGATGAAATTCGCAAGCTTGCTGATGAATCATCTAATGCAACAAGACAAATCTTTGACATGGTCAGTCATATTGAAAGAGGCATTCAATCCATTAGTCAAACTGTTCAAGAAGGGGTCAAGCTTTCACTTCAGCAGCAGGATGCGATGGACAAAACCTCACACTCCTTTGAAGATATAGAAACAAAAGCGCAGCATATTAAACAAGAAATGGCGGTCTTAAATGACCAAATTATGCAATCAACAGAACTTGGCGGACAAGTACTGCACTCGATTGAAAATATTAGTGCAGTGGTAGAAGAAACAGCAGCTGGCAGCGAAGAAATTTCTGCCTCAGCCAATGAACAGCTGCAATCGTTCCATCAAATGAACAAACAGGTCGAAGAATTGATGAGTATGACGGCGAGGTTAAATGAAACCGTCCAGCGATTTAAACTTTCATAAGAAAAGCACCCTTCCCGTGTTGTGTCAGGGAAGGGTGCTTTTTATGATCATTTGCCTGTAAAAAAGATCGCAAGCGTGCTAGGTCCTGAATGGGACCCAACAGCGGCGCCGATGATCTGAATATCAATTTCCTTTGGATGAAATTCGGCTTCGATCAGCTGTTTCATGTCTTCCGCCAGTGCAGGATCATCACCATGACTAATACCAACCGTTTGGTTCGACCAATCCGTTCCGCGTTCTTTCATTAGTTCAATAATGCGTTTCAGCAGCTTTTTACGTCCGCGGATTTTTTCAAGCGGGATGAGTTTTCCATCTTCGACATGTAAAATGGGCTTAATGCTTAACAAACCGCCAACAAATGCGGACGCTTTACTGATTCTTCCGCCCCTTGCTAAATACGATAAATCGTCTACAGTAAAAATATGTTGTAAAGATTCACAAAAATGCTTTACAGACGTTTCAATTTCTTGTATTGTATTTCCGTCAATGGCAAGTGATTGAGCGTGTTTGACAGCAAGCCCATAGCCGAGTGAAGCGCATTTAGAATCAATGATTCGTAAATCAAAATCAGGGTATTCTTCCTTCACTTCGTTTGCCATCATCACAGCTGTCTGGTATGTGCCTGAAAGCTCTGATGAAAAAGCGACATAGATGGCAGATGTATGGGTTTGAGCGGCAGAAACAAAGGTTTCCTTGATCCGGTTTGGTGAAGCCTGTGACGTTTTTGGACTGGCTCCTTGTCTCATCGCATCAAATACTTGTTTTGGTTCAATGGTGATCAAATCCTCAAATTCCTGCTCGCCAAGCAATACGCGGAGCGGAATGAGCGTTATGTTATGTTCATCATAATAGGAAAGAGGCAGATCAGCAGCACTGTCTGCTATGATATGAACAGTCATATAAATCCCTTCTTTCTAAAAAAATAAGCTATAATTTCCATCTTTTTAGCCTAACTATATCATAGAAATCATCTTTTCGTGTTCAAATTCTAAATTTTAGGGAAAACCATAGAGAGAATGGTAAGTGGAGGAATGACAACATGTTCATTGGAGAAGCAAAAAAACTCATTGTCGTCGTTATTGGTGCATTACTCAATGCGATTGGGCTGAATTTATTCTTAATCCCAGCTGACGTATATGCGAGCGGTTTTACAGGGGTAGCCCAGCTGTTATCCAGCTTAATCGATCAATATGCGCCATTTTATGTATCAACAGGGATTCTATTATTTATTTTAAACATTCCAGTCGGCATTTTAGGCTGGATGAAAGTTGGCCGTTCCTTTACTTTGTACAGCATCATCAGTGTTGCACTGACGACCATTTTCCTTGGCATTTTACCAGAAACGAGTGTTTCCCACGATATTTTGTTAAATGCTGTGTTTGGCGGTGTCATATCCGCAGTAGGGATTGGGATCACGCTCAAATACGGGGCATCGACAGGCGGACTCGACATTGTTGCTATGGTTTTAGCGAAGTGGAAGGATAAACCAGTTGGCACGTATTTCTTCATTTTAAATGGAATCATCATTTTTACAGCAGGATTATTACAAGGTTGGGAGAAAGCATTATATACCCTTGTCACATTATATGTGACCACAAGGGTCATTGATGCCATCCATACAAGACATGAGAAGCTGACCGCGATGATTGTCACGAAGAAAGCAGATGAAATCAAAGAAGCCATTTATGGAAAAATGGTCAGAGGCATTACGACTGTACCTGCAAAAGGCGCATTTACCAACGAGCAAAAGGAAATGATGGTGATCGTCATTACAAGGTATGAGCTGTATGAACTTGAACAAATTATTAATGAAGTCGATCCAAAAGCCTTTACAAATATTGTGCAGACAACCAATATTCTTGGATTTTTCAGACGAGATTAAAGGTGGGTAGCAGATGAAAAAAGGGTTAGTGCTTCTTCTCATTCTATTGGTTTTAGCCGCTTGTGGACAACAAAAAAAGGATGAACCAGACAAGGAGGTATCCGGTCAAATGGGAGAAAAAACGGTTGAGCTCACAGTAGACCCCGTCCAGAAAGGTTCTTCAGTTCAATTTAACATGTCACTGAAAAATGAATCAGATCGAGATATTGAATTTACCTTTAACACAAGTCAAAAATTCGAACTTAGTGTGTTTGACGAAAACGGGGATGAACAATACCGCTATTCGAAAGACCGTATGTTCACACAGGCCATCCAAACTTTTGTGCTGAAAAAAGGCGAGGCCTATGACTTTCAAGATACGTGGTCAAACGGTGTAAAGCCGGGAACATACGAAGCGGTCGTAACGTTTAAAGGAAAAGCAGAAGGGCTGAAACAAATCACGGAAAAGAAAACATTCCAAGTCAAATAAGCGAGGGATCAGAAAAAGCTGTCCACATTAGGTGAACAGCTTTTTTATGTTAGAGATCATCGAGCAAGTCTTGGAAAGTATGCAGCTGGTTTCTTTCTGCATCTGTCGAATTGGCAAATGCAGAGGATACAGCATTTTTCGCTCGTTTGACTGCCTGCTGACGCTCTAACCCAGATGAAAATGAAGAAGTAAGAGCTTCTTCAGTAAATGATTTGGCTTGATCAAAAAGTTCGTTTCTCACAATGAACCTCCAGAAGCATCAGTCTTCATATTTCCTCTGTCTGACGCTTCTTCAAGTGTCGAACGATAAGGAAAACGTGCGTCATGAAGACTGACTGAATCTTTACCTTGTTGTATAAAGCGTTTCGATTTGCTTCTTTTACCCATTCGGAATCCGCCCCTTTACACAAGCTGACAGGACAACCTGTCTAACGGTAGTATGCCCGCTTCCATCTGCTATGTATGAATGGAAAAATTAAAGCGAGAAGTAATTCGTTAGAAACTTTGCAATCCCATCTTCTTCATTTGTATCAGTGACTTCATTTGAGACTCGTTTCACGGCATCAATTCCGTTGCCCATTGCTACACCGCATCCAGCAAATTCAAGCATTTCTAAATCATTGTCTTCATCTCCGAATGCCACAATCCGCTCCTTAGGAACACCGTAATAATCACTGATCTTTTGCAGTCCAACGGCTTTGTTCATGCCTGTTTTAATGATTTCAATCACGTGCCACGGGGCAGCCCAGCGCCTGTGATCAATCACTTCTGCATGAACATCTGATAAATAGCTTCGAATGGCCCCGACGTCCTCTTCTTTTGCATGAATTAACACGCTCGTCACATTCTCTCCAAGGTTGTCCCTAAGGTCTCCAACAGTGACTTTGTTTGCATTCATATTAAAGATATCAATGAGTTTTTCATCATGATAATGGAAATACAAATCGTCTAACACTTCAGCTAACACATTGTGCACTTTATACTCTTCACTAATGTCTACAAGCTGTTTGACTACTTGAAGATCAAGTGACGTATGAAATCTGCCCCATTTTTCATCAAGAGGATGATGGACAAACGCTCCGTTAAAATTCACAATGGGTGAATCAAGCTGTAATTGCTGATAATAAGGAGAGCTGGAACGAAATGGCCGGCCTGTTGATATACAGACGTGATGACCGCTGTCTCTCACTTTTCGAATGACGTCAAGTGTATGCGCAGAAATGGTTTTATCATCTTTTAATAATGTGCCATCCAGGTCAAGTGCGATTAGATAAGGTTTAGTCTCCATAAAATCTCCTTTGATCTGTAAGTAATAGGAGGCAATTTCATGTTAGCGCCTCTTTCTATAGTGTATCTTTATCACATCTTTGTTGTCTACATGTTAAAATAAACAAAGACGGGAATGATAAAGGAGGATTCATAGGCTGTGATCACCATTGATGAGCAAATTGAGCGCGATATTCCATTTTTACATATCGTAAAAGCTGAAAATAAAGACAAACCGCTGCCGCTTGTATTTTTTATTCATGGATTTACAAGTGCACGTGAGCATAATTTACACTTCGCCTTCCATTTGGCGGAAAAAGGCATGAGAGTCATTTTGCCTGACTGTGCTTATCATGGTGTAAGGTCAGAAAACCTCAGCTTAGAGGAACTGGCATCAAAGTTCTGGGAAATTGTCCTGAACGAAATTCGTGAAATCGATATACTCAAAACATACTTTCAAGAAAAACAATTGATTGAAGCCGATCTGATAGGCGTTGCGGGTACATCCATGGGCGGCATCACCACCTTTGGTGCACTTGCCAAGCATGATTGGATCAAAGCCGCTGTCAGCTTGATGGGAAGTCCAAACTATACGACGTTTCTAAAAGCACAAATCATGGACATGCGTCACAAAGGGTTGATGAAAGACATTACAGACGAAGAGGTTCATCTGCAATTAGACGCCCTGCGCCCATATGATTTAACGCTGCAAACGGATCGATTAAACAAAAGACCGCTCTTATTCTGGCATGCAGAAAATGATCCTGTCGTCCCTTACCGGCACGCAAAATCCCTATATGATGAGTTAGCGGCCACACAATATAAGCAGGATCCGCATCTGATTCGCTTTATTACTGATGGACAAGCAGGCCATAAAGTCTCAAGACAAGCGATGTTTGAAACGATTGACTGGTTTGTGACACATCTGAAAAGCACAAACGTTTAGTCATAAGAGAAAGTACGTTATACTAATGGAAAAAGGAGTGGATATCATGGATGAAGCATTGAAAGAAAATATTTTAGGCGCCCTAGAACAGGTGATTGACCCTGAGCTGAATGTCGACATCGTCAACCTTGGACTTGTCTATGATGTCGATCTTGATGAGAATGGAAAAGCGGATATCACCATGACCTTAACATCAATGGGGTGTCCTCTTGCACCAATTATCGTGGATGAAGTCAAAAAAGCATTAAGTGATCTTCCAGAAGTAAAAGAAACAGAAGTTCACATCGTATGGAATCCGCCTTGGACACGAGACAAAATGTCAAGATACGCAAAAATTGCGCTCGGTATTCAATAAGCAAAAATGAAAAATGCCTGGTATGAGTTGAACTCATGCCAGGTTTTTTTATGAAAAATTAAGGTGGAGGAAGAGAGTAGCTTGATATAATGGTTGTAATTTTATAGAACGGAGTACCTATCATGAAACAAAAATGGCTATGGATCGTTCTTTTGATCGTATATGCTGCTGCATTTCTTATATCAATCACTATACGAGAAGGCCAAGTACACAAAAAACAGGATCTTGAGGCTTTTACTGATGTCAGTCATCTCATGCCTGTCAAAATTAAAAAAGTTGTTCAAGGAAAAGAGATAGACACGTTAAAAGAAGTATTGAAAGAAGCAAAAGCAAAAAAACTGCCGATTTCAATTGCCGGCAAACAGCACAGCATGGGCGGCCACACTTATTATGAAAACGGCATCGTGCTCGATATGACGGAATACCGCCAGATTTTAGCGTTTGATCCAAAAAAGAAAACGATTCGAGTTCAAAGCGGTGCTACATGGGATGATATACAAAAATATGTGAATCCATATGGGCTTGCTGTGAAGGTGATGCAATCGCAGAATATCTTTACAATTGGCGGATCTTTAAGTGCAAATGCACATGGACGTGACATTCGCTACGGATCACTCATTGACACAGTTCGTTCATTCCGGCTGTTAAAAGCAGACGGAGAGATTATCACGGTGAAACCAGGCGATGATTTATTTACTGCTGTCATTGGGGGATACGGGTTGTTTGGTGTCATTTTAGATGCTGAGCTTTCTTTAACAAAAGATGAACTATATAAAATGGAGACAACCTCTCTGGGTTACGATGAGTATACGGAATATTTTCAAAAGCATGTCAACCACAATAAAGAAGTACGCATGCATCTTGCCAGAATCTCCACAGCAAAAACAAACTTTTTGAAAGAGATGTATGTGACGAATTATTCTCTCACTTCAGATCAAGAAATTGAATCATATCAAGAGCTGAAAGAAGATCAACTCGTCATGCCATTAAAATTTATGCTCGGCCTTTCAAGAAGATTTGATATGGGGAAAGATCTGCTCTGGAATTTGCAAAAGAAGTATTTCCTAAGTCAAAATGATCAGCTGATCACAAGAAACAATGTGATGCGGTCTGATTCAGCCTTTTTAGAATATGAAAATGAGTCAGACACGGATGTGCTGCAGGAATATTTCGTCCCAGTTGACCGTTTTCGTGCGTACATCGATGACATGAGAGCCTTTTTACAACAGGAAGATTTGAATCTAATGAATATCACAATACGCTATGTACAAAAAAATGAAAAAGCGGATCTCTCGTATGCGAAACAAGATATGTTTGCCCTTGTGCTTTTAGTGAATTACGGGTTCGAAAAAGAAGAGAAGGCCGAAGCAGAGCGGATCATTCGAAAAATGACAGATATCACGCTTCGTCACGATGGAAGCTATTACTTACCGTACATGCCCTATCAAACGAAGGCGCAAATGAAGCGGGCGTACCCTAAAACCGATGTATTCTTCCAAAAGAAAAAACAAGCAGATCCAGATGGTACGTTTACCAACTACTTTTATGAGAGGTACAATACACAATGAATGCAAAAGCAATGAAATGGTTCGTCTACTCACAAAGTCTGCTGTTTTTCGCCAGCAGTTTGATATTTCCCTTTTACATTCTTTTTATTAAAAATGTTGGATCAAGCTATTCACAATTTGGACTCGCCTATGGTCTGTTTGGTTTAAGCGGTGCGTTTATTCATTTACTATTAGGGAAACTGCCAGAAACCACCGACAAGCGGATCTTTTTAATCATTCATTCGTTCGGTATGGCGTTTCTTTTACTGCTTTTTCCGCATATAACAGAAGTGGGGCAAGTGTATATCATTCAGCTTGCACTTGGTGCACTTGGCGGCTTTCAAAAACACGGGGAGAAACTGCTTGTTACTGATCTGACAACAGAGAACAAACGAATGAAAGAAGTCGGTCACTATCATTTTTGGACAGCTCTATTTTCATCCATTGCCATTATGCTTGGCGGCCTGTTTGCTGATTTCTTTAACGTTTACTTCATTTTTTATGCAAGCTCCATATTATATTTATGCAGTGCACTCATGGTCCTCTATATCAAAAACGAAAGATAAATCCGCATGTCTCATGAAGATATGCGGTTTTTTTGTTGAAAAAAAATGAAAACAAATATTAAATATACAATTGAATTAATTTTTATACATGTTATAATGTTAAATAATTTCACAAAGATCAAGAGGGTGTATTGACGTTGAAAATAGGTATTATAGGTGCTACAGGGTACGGTGGTGCGGAATTGGTTCGTATCTTCAAGCATCACCCGCATGTGGAGGAATGTATATTGTATTCATCAAGTGGTGATGGGCAATCATACACTCAATCTTATCCGCATCTAACAACTATGACTGACCAAATATTAAAAGCTATTGACCCGGTTGCCATTGTGCAAGAGACAGATGCTGTGTTTTTAGCGACACCAGCAGGCGTATCAAGTGAACTGACGCCAAAGCTTATGAATCAAGGAGTGCCGATCATTGATTTATCAGGTGATTTGCGCATTCAAGATGGAGCAACCTATGAAGCTTGGTATAAACGAAGGGCAGCGGATGCAGCATCTGTTCAACAAGCGGTGTACGGTTTATCCGAACTGAATCGTGACAAAATTCAACAGGCTGAAGTGATTGCCAATCCGGGCTGCTTTCCTACCGCAGTTCTTCTCGGTTTAGCACCGCTCATCAAACAGAATGTCATCGATGAATCCATGATTATAATAGATGCAAAAACAGGGGTGTCCGGTGCCGGACGATCTGCCTCACTTGGCACGCATTTTTCAGAACTAAACGATAACTTTAAAATTTATAAGGTGAATGAGCATCAGCATACGCCGGAAATAGAGCAAATATTAAGAGAATGGAATCCGCAGACGGCGAACGTCACATTTTCTACGCATCTTGTCCCGATGACAAGAGGGATTATGGCGACGATGTATACACAATTAAAAACAGATGTCACAAAAGAAGAATTGATGAAGCGAATGAAAGACTTTTATGAAGATTCCTATTTTGTCAGAGTGAGAGATCACGGCGTTTATCCACAAACGAAAGAAGTATACGGCAGTAACTTCTGTGATATTGGCTTTCATTTAGATGAGCGAACAGGAAGACTGACAATCGTGTCGGTCATAGACAATCTCATGAAAGGTGCGGCCGGTCAAGCGGTTCAAAACTTCAACATCATCAAAGGCTTACATGAAGAGGCGGGCCTCACAATGACACCTCTTTATCCATAAGAGAACAGGGGAGACAACAAACATGATCGAATTGAATGAAAAAAGCATTGTCAAAATAGACGGTGACGTATCATCACCAAAAGGCTTTGAAGCAAAGGGGATTCACATTGGCTTGCGTTATTCAAAAAAAGACCTTGGCCTCATCGTCAGCGAAGTACCAGCAGCAAGTGCAGCGGTCTATACACAAAGTCACTTTCAAGCTGCGCCTCTCAAAGTCACACAACAAAGCTTAAAAAAGACAGGACAATTAAAAGGTGTCATTGTCAATAGTGCCATCGCCAATGCATGTACTGGTGAGCAGGGATTAAAAGACGCATACGACATGCAGGCAGCCTGTGCAGATATGTTAGGTGTAGCACCTGATTATATTGCTGTTTCTTCTACAGGTGTCATTGGGGAATGTCTGGAGATGGATAAAATCAAAAAGGGCATCGCCGAGTTAAAAGAAGCAAAAGCCGAAAAAGGCCATTTTGAAGAAGCGATCTTAACGACAGATACTGTCATTAAAAATACAGCATACACCCTTACGATAGACGGAAAAGAGATCATCATTTCAGGCGCAGCAAAAGGCTCTGGCATGATTCACCCGAACATGGCGACAATGCTTGGCTTTGTTACAACAGATGCAAATGTCGAACAGGAAGCCTTACAGCAAGCGCTTCGTGACATTACGGATGTGACTTTTAATCAAATTACCGTTGATGGAGAAACTTCGACAAACGATATGGTGCTCGTGATGGCAAATGGCATGGCAGAAAACAATGCACTCAATGAAGAGCATCCAGAATGGCCATTGTTTAAAGAAGGATTAAAACTAGCTTGTGAGGATTTAGCCAAAGAGATTGCGAGAGATGGAGAAGGCGCAACCAAATTAATTGAAGCGAAAGTCACTGGTGCTAAAAATAACTTGGAAGCCGGCATCATTGCGAAAAAAATCGTTGGTTCAAGTCTTGTTAAAACTGCTGTATATGGTACAGATGCCAACTGGGGCCGAATCGTTGGAGCCATTGGTCATAGCGCAGCTTCCGTTACACCGGAAGAGGTAGAAGTCTATTTAGGCGGACAATGTTTATTCAAACACAATGAACCGCAGCCATTCTCAGAAGAGGAAGCAAAAGCATATCTAGAGCAGGATGAGATTACGATTTTCATTCAAATGAGTGAGGGGAATGGTGAAGCAGCAGCATGGGGCTGTGATCTTACCTATGATTATGTGAAAATTAACGCGAGCTATCGCACATAAAGAAGGAGATAGACATGAATAAAACGATCGTGTTCAAGTGTGGAGGCAGTGTCATTCGAGAACTTTCAGATACCTTTTATGAAAATGTCCGCTCACTTCAAGCTGCTGGATTTAAGCTGGCTATCGTGCATGGCGGAGGACCTGAAATCACCGACATGCTGCAAAAATTAGAAGTGAAAACAGAATTTGTTGACGGTCAGCGTAAAACAACGAAGCCTGTGTTAGAGGTAGCCGAAATGGTTCTCTCAGGAACAGTCAATAAATACTTTGTGTCAGAGCTCGCAAAGCATGATATATCATCTGTCGGCGTATCCGGTAAAGATGGGCAGATGCTTGTCGCCGATTTCCTTGATCAAGACGTTTACGGGTACGTTGGTGAAATCAAAGAAGTTCATCCAGAAATGGCAGAAGCACTCATGGAGAAACAATTCATTCCTGTGATTGCGCCGCTGTCTATGACGGAAGAATGCCAAACCTTAAATGTGAATGCTGATTTAGCTGCATCAGCTGTCGCCGGAGCTATGAAAGCTGATAAGCTCATGTTTGTCACAGATGTTGAAGGCATTTTAAAAAATGGTGAACTATTAGATGTCGTCACAGAACAAGAAGCCCTTTCACTCATTGATGAAGGCATTATTTCCGGGGGAATGATTCCAAAAGTACAATCCGCTTTGAGTGCTTTATCAGGTGATGTAGATGAAGTGATGATCGTAAATGGCAAAGGCAGTATCTTTACAGGGGAAACCTTTAAAGGAACAAGAATCGTGAAACAAAAGGAGGCGGTCCTGTGAGTCATCTTTTTCAAAACTATGGACGGTGGAATGTTGAAATTAAAGAGGCAGCAGGTTCTTGGGCAATCGATACAAATGGAAAAAAATATTTAGACTTTATACAAGGCATTGCCGTTACAAATTTAGGCCACAATCACCCAAAGGTCAATCAAGCCATTAAGGAACAGCTTGACCACGTCTGGCATGTATCGAATCTATTTGAAAATGGACTGCAAGAAAAAGCAGCAGAAAAGCTGGCAGCAAACAGTTCAGGGGATCTCGTGTTTTTCTGCAATAGCGGGGCAGAGGCAAATGAAGGTGCCATTAAATTAGCACGTAAAGCGACAGGGAAAACAAATATCGTCACATTTTTGCACTCTTTCCATGGGCGCACGTATGCTGGTATGGCTGCCACAGGTCAAGATAAAATCAAAACTGGCTTTGGCCCTATGCTAGAAGGCTTTCACTACGTACCGTTTAATGATCCAGACGCTATGTCAGCCTGTGCAGTCGATGATGTGGCAGCGGTGATGCTGGAGGTTGTGCAAGGTGAAGGTGGAGTGAATCCAGCGACACCAGAGTTTCTTGAAGCCGTTCAAGCATTTTGCAAAAAGCATGAAGCACTGCTCATTGTAGATGAAATTCAAACGGGCATCGGTCGTACAGGAACAGCATTTGCGTACGAAGAGACGTGTCTTGAGCCTGATATTATCTCAGCAGCAAAAGGATTAGGAAACGGCTTTCCAGTTGGTGCAGTCATAGGGAAAAAAGCTCTAGGAGATGCATTCTCTCCAGGTTCACATGGTACAACATTTGGTGGGAATATGCTCGCCATGGCCGCTGTGAATGCGACACTCGATGTCATTTTCAAAGAAGAGTTTCTTTCAGAAGTGAAAGAAAAGGGTGATTACCTGTTAGAAAAGCTGCAAAATGTCAAACAGCTGAATATCGTAAAAGAAGTGCGGGGAAAAGGATTGATGGCAGGTATTGAATGTGATCAGCCAGTCGCCGGCTATATCACAGCTCTTAGAGAACAAGGGCTGCTGGTGCTTCCAGCTGGTCCGAATGTCATTCGTTTATTACCTCCGCTGAATGTGAAGAAAGCAGAGCTGGATCAAGCGATCGAAGCAATTGTTCAAGTATTAGCCAATAAAACAGTTTCGGTGTAAATTTTTTTACAAACGAACGTATAAAAATGCATTTATATCATTAATTATTCAATTTTTGGGGTGACATAAGCATGAAAGGTTATTTAAATTTAGAAGATGGAGCCTCTTTTGAAGGAAATCTGACAGGAGAAGCTGGCATCACAGGTGAAGTGGTCTTTTTTACAGGTATGACAGGTTATCAAGAGGTGCTCACAGATCCTTCCTATAAAGGTCAGATCATTGTTTTCACATATCCGCTGATCGGAAATTACGGCATTAACCATGAAGACTTTGAGAGCAAGAAGCCTCAAGTAAAAGCGGTAGTTGTGTACGAGGCAGCAGAACATTTTTCACATCATCTTGCAGCGGTCAGCTTAAAAGATTATTTACAAAAGTGGAATATCCCGCTTCTGACACATACAGATACACGCGCAGTTGTGCAAAACATCCGGGCAAATGGAACGATGAACGCTGTGCTCAGTGTAGACGAAAACGAAACACCGCCTGCAATGAAACAAGACAATGTCGTCGCACAGGTGACAGATAGCGAGATCTACACACAAGGCAGCGGTGAGGAGCATGTGGCGCTCATTGATTTTGGATTTAAAAAATCAATTGCAGATTCGCTTGCAGCGCGCGGCTGTAAAGTAACCGTCATTCCATATAAACAAATGGAAAAGGTATTTGAGATCAATCCGGATGCGATCCTGCTGTCAAACGGACCTGGAGACCCGAAAACCATGACACCGTATTTAAAATCAATTCATGACATCATGATGTCATTTCCGACACTTGGGATCTGCCTAGGTCACCAATTAATCGCTCTTGCACTTGGCGGAGATACGTATAAGCTGCCATTTGGCCACAGGGGAGCGAATCATCCTGTCCAGGATACAGAATCCAAACGTGTCTTTATGACAAGTCAGAACCATAGCTATGTTGTGAATGAAAAAAGCATGAATGACAAAGAAGTGGATGTGAAATTCCTTCATGTCAATGATGGATCTGTAGAAGGATTCATTCATAAAGAAAAGCTGATTATGTCAGTTCAATTTCATCCAGAAGCACACCCAGGGCCTGCTGAAAGTGAATGGGTATTCGATGATTTTATTGAGAAAGTGAAACAAGCAAGGAGAGAAGTCGCACATGCCTAAAGATCAAAGCATACAAACCATTCTAGTCATCGGGTCTGGTCCAATCATCATTGGTCAGGCAGCAGAATTTGATTACTCAGGAACACAAGGATGTATGGCCTTAAAAGAAGAAGGCTACAAAGTCATCTTAGTGAATAATAACCCAGCAACCATTATGACAGACGAGTCATTTGCTGATGAAATCTATTTTGAACCGCTTTCAGTTGATTCAGTGACAAGAATCATTGAAAAGGAAAAACCAGATGGTCTTTTAGCCAACCTTGGCGGACAGACGGCTTTAAACCTTGCTGTCGAGCTGGAAAAAGCCGGTGTGCTGAAAAAGCATGGGGTGACTCTGCTCGGAACGTCAGTTGAAACCATTGAAAACGGTGAAGATCGAGAGAAATTCCGTGCTCTCATGAAGCATTTGAACGAACCTGTGCCAGATAGTGAAATTGTGGATAATGCGGAAGATGCTCTTCAATTTGCAAAAGAAGTCGGCTTCCCAGTCATCCTAAGACCAGCATACACACTTGGCGGTAAAGGCGGCGGAATCGCTCTAACAGAAGAGGCGTTTAAGCCGCTCATTGAAGGAGCTCTTTTAGCGAGTCCAATTCACCAGTGTTTAGTTGAAAAAAGCATAGCTGGCTTTAAAGAAGTCGAATATGAGGTCATGAGAGACCGTCAAAATACGTGTATCACGGTATGCAACATGGAAAATATCGATCCAGTTGGTGTGCATACAGGAGACTCGATTGTCGTTGCACCTTCCCAAACATTAACGGATCAGGATTACCAAATGCTCCGTTCTGCAAGCCTGAAAATCATTTCAGCGCTGGATGTAGTCGGCGGCTGCAACATCCAATTTGCCCTTGATCCACTCAGTAAAGAATACTTTGTCATTGAGGTGAATCCTCGGGTCAGCCGTTCTTCTGCTCTTGCATCAAAAGCAACAGGCTATCCGATTGCGAAAATGGCAGCTAAGCTTGCGGTGGGTTATACGCTAGACGAATTGAAAAACCCGCTTACAGGTACAACCTATGCTAGTTTTGAGCCGGCACTCGATTATGTTGTCGTGAAATTCCCGCGCTGGCCATTTGATAAATTTAAACAGGCAGACCGTCAATTAGGCACAAAAATGAAGGCCACTGGCGAAGTCATGGCGATTGATCGGAATTTAGAGTCAGCCATTCAAAAAGCAGTTGCATCACTTGAAATTAAAACGAAGGGCTTCCACCTGCCAGAACTGAAAGAGCAATCGACAGAACAATTATTTGAACTCATCAAAACACCAGACGATCGCCGGTTTTTCGCTGTTATGGAGCTTCTTTCAAGACAAGAAACGGTTGAAACGATTCATCAAACGACGAAAATTGATCGATTCTTCTTACATGTGTTTAAAAATATGATTACGCTCGAACAAGAATTGAAAGATCATAAGGGGACGCTATCAAAAGATACCTTGAAAAAGGTAAAGGAAAAGGGTTTCCTTGATGAAACGATTGCTCTTCTTACGGGTCACACGGAAGAGTCAATCAGGCAGCTTCGTCAAGAATACGGCATTGCTGCTTCATTTAAAATTGTTGACACATGTGCGGCGGAATTTGATGCAAAAACGAATTACTTCTATTCCACCTACTTCGGCAAAAGCGATGGTGAGCATCAAGAAAAAACAAAGCAGCGTGCACTCATCATTGGCTCTGGTCCGATTCGAATCGGGCAGGGGGTCGAATTTGATTATAGCGCTGTTCATGGCGTTCTGACCTTGCAAAAGCTTGGATTTGAAACCATCATGATGAACAACAATCCAGAAACAGTCAGTACTGATTATGAGATTGCAGATCGTTTATATTTTGAGCCGATTACATTAGAGCACATCCTAAACGTTGTGGAAGCAGAACAGATTGATTTTGTCATTGTCCAATTTGGCGGACAGACTGCGATTAACGTCGCAGAAGGGTTGGAAAAAGCCGGTGTCACGTTGTTAGGTACGTCCTTTGATACGCTGGATGCACTTGAAGACCGTGATTTATTCTATCAGCTTCTTGATGAACTGAATCTTCCTCACGCAAAAGGAGATACGGCTCATTCAAAAGAAGAAGCACTCGTACATGCGAAAAGCATCGGTTACCCTGTATTAATTCGCCCATCGTATGTCATTGGCGGAATGGGAATGATCGTTGTTCAGTCAGAAGCACATTTAGCGTCACTGCTTGATCAGCCAGATCATTTGCCATACCCAATCTTAATTGATGAGTACGTCACTGGAAAAGAAATTGAAGTCGATCTTATTTCTGACGGAAAAAAGGCGTTCATTCCAACCATCGTAGAACATATTGAGAAAGCGGGCGTGCACTCAGGTGACAGCTTTGCCATTTTACCAAGTATCTCAATCAGTGAAGACATCAAACAGCAGGTGCATACCGCGTCTGAACAAATAGCGAAGAAATTAGCGTTCAAGGGCATTATGAATATCCAATTTGTCATCAAAGGTGATCAGGCGCTTGTATTAGAAGTGAATCCGCGGGCAAGCCGGACTGTACCAGTCGTCAGTAAGGTAATGGGCATTGATATGATCCCAATGGCCACTCAATTATTAGCTGGTGCATCGCTTGAAGAACTAAACCCTGCAACGAAAAACAAAGGGGGGACAGCGGTCAAATTCCCAGTGTTCTCATCCCATGCCATTCAAGATATCGACCTCAAGCTGACACCTGAAATGAAAGCGACAGGAGAAGGAATGTGTGTAGGCAAGAACCCCGAAAGCGCCTTGAAAAAAGTGTTTGCGCCGATCTGGAAGCAAAAAGGAAGCCTCTTTATACAAGGCAGCGATCAATTGATAGATGAAGCGAAGCATGCAGGCTTTGACGTCTGGACTGGCAGCTTTGAATCTTGGCTACAGAATGAAGATAAATCCCTTCATATTCATTTAGGAGAAGATGAAGAGGCAAAAGAGCAGCGTGTAAAAGCACTCACACACGGCGTTCAAGTCCTAACCGAATATGAAACAGTTCAAGCATTCCTGCAAGGGAAAAATGGAGATGTATCACCAGTATCACTCCATGAATTATATAAAAAGGAAGTGACGGCATGAGTCAAGTCGACGTGCAACCGGCATTATACGGAAAAGACTTTTTATCATTAAAAGATTTCTCAATCCATGAGATTGCTTATTTAATTGAAAAAGCGGAAGAAATGAAACAAAACCCATATCAAGATTTATTCAAAGGAAAAACGTTAGCGATGATCTTTGAAAAATCTTCAACTAGAACCCGTGTCTCGTTTGAAGCGGG
Organism: Bacillus sp. I-2; assembly: GCF_001974945.1. NCBI lineage: Bacteria > Bacillati > Bacillota > Bacilli > Caryophanales > Bacillaceae > Bacillus > Bacillus sp. I-2. The sequence goes on from NZ_LZRW01000044.1 coordinate 73,778, forward strand.
GATGACGCAGCTAGGAGGACATGCGCTCTTTCTCAGCTCAAATGATTTGCAAATTGGCAGAGGAGAAACCATCAGTGATACAGCGCAGGTGCTGTCTGGTTATGTCGACGGTATTATGATTCGAACCTTCGAACATGAGAAGGTTGAAGAGCTTGCACAATACGCGTCTATTCCAGTCATTAATGGATTAACCGACTACTCACATCCATGTCAGGCGCTTGCTGATTTATTAACCATTAAAGAAACAAAAGGTACTTTAAAAGGAATCAAAGTGGCCTATATCGGTGACGGAAATAACGTGGCGCACTCCTTGATGGTCGGCTGTGCGCAGCTAGGCTGTGACATTGCGGTTGCATCACCAAAAGGCTATGAACCACTTCAAGAAGTAACAGACACTGCCCTTGAGTTTGCAAAACAATCAGGCGCAGAAGTGACCGTGACAACAGATCCTGTTGCAGCTGTAAAAGATGCAGATGTTATTTATTCAGATGTGTTTACAAGCATGGGGCAGGAAGCAGAAACAGAGAAACGTCTTGCTGAATTTAAAGAATATCAAGTCAATGACGAACTGATGAGTCATGCAGCAAAGGACTATATTTTCCTTCATTGTCTCCCGGCACATCGCGGGGAAGAAGTGACGGCAGATATTATTGACGGGCCGCAATCAAAAGTATTTCAACAGGCAGAAAACCGCCTGCATGTGCAAAAAGCGTTAATGAAAGAACTTATGTATCAACCATCCAAATAAATCCAAGTGTCCCTGACTCGTATGAGCAGGGACTTTTTGCATAAAGGATTGGAGAGGCAAGGGACGGGACATAATAACATCAATCGAGAAAGGAGGATGAAAATGGGTCAGCAGCATCAGTTTAAATCAGGGAATAAAGCACCGAATAATGGTGTGTATATCGAGATCGGCGAAACTGGAAGTATGGTGAAAGATCCTTTAAAGATTAAGCTTAAAGCAGGCGACGTCTTTCCTGATAACTCGAACCATAATCGTGTTTGGACCTACCAAAGAAAGCCGTAAGCAATTGACTAAGAGTCAGCATGAATAAGACTTTAGAGGCATGTGTCATGCCTCTTTTTTCTTTATAATAAAAAACAATTAAGTTCAAATTTTCAAATAAATAGTATGAAAAAAAGAGAACTTAAGGTAAAATATGTAATATATTGTTGAAAGGATTTGTGTGATGGAAAAGATGAATCTCAGTGAAAGTGTTTGGAATAAACGCTTCACCTCATTATTCATATCAAGACTCATAAAAAACACAGGGGAAAGTTTTGCTTTTACATCCGTCCTTTGGCTATTAATTTTAAGAGGGGATGGAGCGCTCGGTACAGGACTTCTTCTAGCAGTAACTGTTCTCCCTTCATCATTGTTAGCCCCAATATTAGGACCTCTTATGAAAAAGCACCATTTGTCTAAATGGATGTTCGCTTCAGATGTTGTTCGAGCAACAATTGTACTCATTATTCCACTTCTGCACTTTTCGCATCTATTGCCTCTATGGTTATTGATTTCATTAATGGTTATTCAATCGGCAACAGGTGCAGCTTATAATCCAGCTTCGGTGGCGATCTTACCGCAGATTGTTCCAAAGCATCTCATTCAAAAAGCAAATGCAATCCTGCAATCTTCTTTTGAGATTGTTGCACTTGCAGCAGTCATGGTGGCAGGTCTTTTGGTTAAATTAATTGGACCTGCAGATACTCTGCTGATCACCACTGCTTTATTTGTGATTTCTGGTCTGTTTATTATCGGGGTCAAACTAAAGAAAACCGATGAAGAAAAAGCAGCGGGCATTAAACAAGCGAAGAATACATATTTGTATAACTTAAAAAGAGGTTTTCTCGTTGTCAAAAACCATCACATTTTATTTGCGCTCACGCTGTATTGTATCTTAATGAATGTCGCAGCAGCTCCGTGGCAGGCACTGTCAGCGGTATACGTAGCAGAAGCGCTGCAAAGCGACTCCATGGTGTATTCCATTTTAAGAGGCGTTGCCGCAGTTGGCGCGTTTATGATGGGCTTTGCTCTGGCAAAGGTGAAAATTAAGAGATTTGGTTTGTTCTTTATTGTCGCTGGCATGATTGAAGGAGCTGCATTCTTTATGACAGGGATGAGTACATGGCTGCCGGTTGTTCTGCTTGCTTCCTTTATTTTCGGAGCTGCTGTCAGTGCGATCAATGTGCCGGAAATGGTCATTATTCAAACATCTGTTGACCAAGAGGATCAGCCGCAAGTATATGCTGTGATCAATGCCTCATCAAATGTCTTCCTACCGCTTGCAGCTGTCGTATCAGGCGTCCTGGCAGAAAGATTTGGAGCGGGACCTGTCATTGCTGGCGGAGGAATCCTTGAAATTTTATCAGGTATCGCGATCTTCCTGTTTACAGGGCTTGCGAAAAGCCATTTGACTCAAGACAAACAGAAGTCCGAAACCGTCGAGGTATAAACAATAAAAACCCCCTGTATGTTTAGGCAGGGGGTTTTAGCGTGCCGCAATCAATCTAAAAAAAAGAAAAAAGAACTAAACATCAATTTAGCTCTTTTTCACAAGTCATATTAAGAATGTTTTGTTGAACTTTCCGTTTCTTTCATTGGACTTACTTCAGCAAAGATGAATAAAATAACCGTAAACACAACTGCAAGAATGGAAGTGAGCGTAAAATCATAAGCAGCTCCATTCATAGAGGCAACGATGTAACCAGCCATATGTGTCAGCAGAAAAGTCCAAATGAGGGTGATAATATAATGCATAATCCCACCGTCCTTTATGTAACAATCTATTGATTATCATACCATAGATGCAAGTGAAGGGAAAAGACTGTTTTCCGCCTTTATGTGACCATTTTGAGACCTTCTGCTATAAAAATAAAAAGAATTCTTCTGTCTTTAGGGGATTTCCTTATTCCTACAAGAGTTGTTGTTCATATCATAGAAAGCAGAATCACTGAAAGGAGGCTGGCCATATGGGTGTAAGCGAACGTTTTTTCCAGCTTGGTTCCCAGTGGAACATCATTCACCTTCCTCAAAAACCAAATGGCTTTGGCATTCTAATCCTCGGTGACCGAAATCACTTTGTGCAGGAAAATACATCATTCTGGCTTCAGCATTATGGAAGAAACCAGCTTTTAACTGCCTTAAAGGATGAAGGATATACATTGTTTAATAGTCATCTTCATGGGAATCACTGGGGATGCGAAGATGCTGTTTTTAGTGCCAAGCAGCTCGTGCATCACACACTAAAACAAGAAATATTAAACCGGGAAATTCATGTGCTCGCAGAGGGAATGGGTGCACTTGTTGCCATGAGCCTTGCTGAGGAGATGCCTGAAGTACTAAGGTCCATTGCGCTGGTGAATCCATGTCTGAATCTGGATGCACAACGAGAAAGAGAAAAGGAACACAAATTCTTTTATAAGCAGCTGCTCAAAGAGTTAGCAGAGAGCTATGGCTGTTCTGAAAAGGAAGCTGAAACGTATCCACTGCCTTCTTGTCCTGTTCATTCTGCTCATGTACCGATTCATATATGGCAAAGGCTAAACGGCGCACCTTATGCATATGAACTTCACGCAAAGCCTTTTATTGATCAGCATATGAAAAATCCAGAACATTGTCAGGTCGATCTCACTCTGCATATGTTTGATCATCCGAGAAGAATCTTTCAATCCATTCACAAGTTTTATAAATCGCATGAAAGAGAATTGTGATGAATAGGATGATAACAGCCCTTCATAGAAAGGGCTCTTCTTTTTATTCGATATTAAAAAAGGGGACATGAACATGGAAACAGGACTGATCATAGGGGCAGATGAGTTTTTTGGCCTGACACTTTGTGAATATATGATGAAAGAGGGCATTCAAGTGGATATCACGCGTCCTCATGATCTTAAAGAAGAACAAAAGGGACTATTAGAAGAGCGGATGATGTGGCTGGGCAGAAATGATCTCGTTCGTGTCATTGACCTTCAGGATAGCAAAGACACGTATGACCTCATTTTTATTCAATCAGAGGAACCGCATAACAGGCAGGAAGACATCAAAGCGGAGCATGGCATGTACCGGATACTTTATGAAAAACCTGAAAACGAATCAGCGAAACAGAATGTGCCGGCAGTTATTCTTCCTCGCATGTTCGGACAATGGTCACTCAATGAAGATCGAACAAAGCGTGCAGATTCACTTTTTGTAGAAGATGTGGCAAAGGAATTGTTACAATGGGCATCGGGCACAGGTCAAAGACAGGACATGACGTATGAATTGAAGGTAGAAAGGCAAACAGATGACAAACAAGCAGAAGACATGATTGCAGAATGGAAAAGACAAAACTCAACATTTTTCGACAAAAAGCAAGAATGATCTTCCATCTTATCTTTTTTCAGTATAAAATAAACCTATATTTAACATACAGGTTCATCACTGCATGTTGCAAAAGGGAGTTGAACATGGCATGAAGTACCAGCGGCTTGTCATGATCTTTTCGTTCCTTCTTCTATTATCTGCCTGCTCGCAGGCGCCTTTAAAAGGAAAAATTGAGAAGGTGGGTTTACTCGTCCCCGATACGATCAATGATCAAGTTTGGGGAACGAAAGGTTATAAAGGCTTATTAAATATCCAATCAACATTTGGTGTAGATGTTTATTATAAGGAAGGAATGGTTGACAAGGAGAAAATCGTTGATGCCATTGAAGAATTCCATAAAAAAGGAGTCAATTTGATTATTGGCCATGGCAATGAATACAGTGAAATTTTTAACTTGATCAGTGAAGATTATCCAAACATACAATTTATTACGGTCAATGGAAACAAGCCTCAGGCGGGCAATGTCACAAACGTGACGTTTAAAGGTGAAGCGATGGGCTTTTTCGGAGGCATGACAGCTGCACATATGTCAAAAACAAAAAAGATTGGGATTCTTGCTACATATGATTGGCAAAGTGAAGTAGACGGCTTTATCAAAGGAGCAAAATATCAAGATGAACATGTACAAGTATTAGCAGAGTTTGTCGAAAACTGGGATGATGCTGACAAAGCGGTGGAGCTCTATCAAAAATTAAAAAAGCAGGGTGTTGATGTTGTGTATCCAGCAGGCGATGGTTATAATATCCCTGTCATTGAACAAATCAAAGCCGATAATTTATCAGCGATCGGATACGTCACCGATCAATCCAACCTCGGCAGCCATACAGTTTTAACGAGCACTGTACAGCATGTTGATAAAGCGTACAGTATCATTGCAAAGAAGTTTAATGAAGGCAAGCTAAATGAACAAAATGAGTACTCCTTTGATTTTAAAGAAGGAGTGGTCGAGATGGGGAAATTTAGTTCCACCATTGACGACGCTTTTGTGAAAGACATTGAAAGTGATATTGTGTCATACAAAAAAACAGGTAAACTGCCAAATGAAAAGTGAGGAGACGACGACATGCAGCACGAAAGATCGATGGAATTTTTACAAATTGCCATGAAGTATTTTCCACAGGCGAAGGAAGAGTTAGATAAAGCAGGGATTCAGCTTGAGCCTGAAGCACTTCAGCCGCTTCTAACATTATTTACATCTGTCATGCAAGAAGCATATGAGCTTGGAAAAGCAGATGCAGAATCAGAAAAAGCCACAGAATAGTGGCTTTTTTTATGATAATTTTTTCTTGAAGGCACTAATCATAGGACCAACATCTTTAAACACAGGCTTCAGTTCATCGATGGAGTTCATAATGTTCCCAATTTGATTCATGACATGCATGTAGTCAATTGAGTCCTCACTTGAAGATGTCTCCGCACGTTCCTCCTTTGCCTCTGTCTTGCTTTTCTCCTTTTCAAGCGGCTGTCCAAACATCATTGCTGAGAAAATATCTTTTTGCGCCATATCACATGTTCCTTTCTACTATTGGTATATATCATTAATCTATGAAAAAAGTGAGAGGAAAGGTTAGACGTTTGTATTGCCAAGAAGAAAAAAATAAGGTAAAATTAGTACCAGATACTAATATAAGATCACAATATCACATGCTCGTATGAGTAAAAGGAGTCTTATTCAATGAATGCTGGAATTATTGGCCTTGGCCGCTATATACCTGAAAAAGTATTAACAAATCATGATTTAGAAAAAATGGTTGAAACTTCTGACGAGTGGATTCGTACTAGAACAGGTATAGAAGAAAGAAGAATTGCATCTGATGATGTCAATACATCTCATATGGCGCTTGCTGCTGCAAAAAAAGCATTAGCTGACGCAGATGTGGCTGCAGAAGATATCGATATGATTCTTGTGGCGACAGTCACGCCAGATCAAGCATTTCCGACAGTTGCTTGTATGATTCAAGAGCAGCTCGGTGCACATAAAGCATGTGCAATGGATATTAGCGCTGCGTGTGCTGGCTTTATGTATGGGCTTGTTACTGGAAAACAATTTATCGAATCAGGAACTTACAAACACGTGCTTGTCGTCGGTGTTGAAAAGCTTTCTCGCATTACCGACTGGGATGACCGCAATACAGCTGTTTTGTTTGGAGATGGAGCTGGAGCTGCTGTGCTGGGAGAAGTCAGCGAAGGTAAAGGAATTCTATCATTTGAACTTGGAGCAGATGGAAGCGGCGGGAAGCACTTGTACTTAGATGAAAAAGATCATACAATCATGAATGGACGAGAAGTATTTAAATTTGCTGTAAGACAAATGGGCGAGTCAAGTGTAAATGTCATTGAAAAAGCTGGACTATCAAAAGAAGACGTTGATTTCTTGATCCCGCATCAAGCAAATATTCGCATTATGGAAGCAGCACGCGAACGCTTAGAGCTTCCAGTTGAAAAAATGTCGAAGACTGTCCATAAATATGGAAACACATCAGCAGCATCCATTCCAATTTCACTATGTGAAGAAATCGAAGCCGGAAAAATTCATGACGGCGATGTGATTGTAATGGTTGGTTTTGGTGGCGGATTAACTTGGGGCGCAATCGCTATGCGATGGGGCCGATAAAAGAGTGGGGTGCACAAATTAATGGATAAAAAACGAGTAGTTGTTACAGGATTAGGTGCTTTGACACCACTTGGCAACGATGTAGAGTCAACATGGAAAAATGCTTTAGCGGGTGTATCAGGGGTTGGACCGATTACACGTGTCGATTCAAGTGAATATACCGCAAAAGTAGCGGCAGAACTAAAAGATTTTAACATTGAAGATTACATGGAGAAAAAAGAAGCGCGAAAAATGGCACGCTTCACGCAATATGCAGTCGTTGCTGCTCAAAAGGCGCTGGAAGATTCACGTCTTGAAATCACAGATGAAATCGCACCGCGTGTTGGTGTATGGGTTGGGTCTGGTATTGGCGGACTTGAAACATTTGAAGAGCAGTTCGAAGTGTATTCAAATAAAGGGGCAAGACGTGTCAGTCCATTCTTCGTCCCAATGATGATTCCTGATATGGCGACAGGCCAAATTTCTATTGCACTTGGCGCAAAAGGGGTTAACTCTTGTACAGTGACAGCATGTGCAACAGGAACAAACTCAATTGGTGATGCATTTAAAGTTATTCAGCGCGGCGATGCAGATGCGATGATCACAGGCGGAACAGAAGCGCCATTAACAAAAATGTCGTTTGCAGGTTTCTGTGCGAACAAAGCCCTTTCGACAAATCCTGATCCAAAGACAGCAAGCCGTCCGTTCGACAAAAACCGTGACGGATTTGTCATGGGTGAGGGTGCAGGGATTATTGTTCTTGAAGAACTTGAGCATGCCTTAAAACGTGGTGCGACCATTTATGCAGAAATCGTTGGTTATGGTTCAACTGGAGATGCCTACCATATAACAGCACCAGCTCCAAATGGAGAAGGCGGCGTCCGTGCAATGAAAGAAGCGATTCGAGATGCAGGGTTGTCTGTGGAAGATATTGATTATATCAATGCCCACGGTACAAGCACACCTTACAATGATAAATTTGAAACAATGGCGATTAAAGAAGTGTTCGGAGAGCATGCGAACCAGCTTGCGATCAGTTCGACAAAATCAATGACAGGTCACTTACTTGGCGCAGCAGGCGGAGTAGAAGCCATTTTCTCTGTTCTTGCGATTAAAGACAGCGTCCTTCCTCCAACCATTAATCTTGAAACACCGGATGAAGAATGTGATCTTGATTATGTAGCAAATGAAGCACGTTCAAAAGAAGTACAAGTGGCTTTAAGTAACTCACTTGGTTTTGGCGGGCATAATGCGACAATTATTTTCAAAAAATACGAAGCGTAATACTTTCTGAGAAAGCGGCGGTCGATAAACAGATCGCCGCTTTTTTGCATATGATGAAAATGGAGGTGTTCAGCGGTATGGGTCTGATCAATACACAATATCTCATTCATCAATCATCATCATTTCAGGAGCTTGCAGCGCGCTTTGTTCCTTATTTTAAAGGGGCCGAGGAAAAAGAATGGTCGTCTATCCTCGCTCACCTGCAGCATCACGGGATGGTTCGGTCTTGGAGCTCGTGCAAAAACATGATCGACAGGCTCAAGGAAAAAGGGTACTTCAAGCTTGTCATGAAAGAATATCAAACGCTTCAAAAGCAGTGGAAAGGTCCCGACATTCCCGTGTTTATTTTACCTGTCAACGAGAGCAGCAGAGAAATCAGAGAGCAATTTTATTATCAATCCGGCATGGCATTTGATGACAAGGTCTTTCTTTTTTTGTCTCCAAATACCCCGAAGGAGCGAATCGGTACATTGCTGACTCACGAATATCACCATGTATGCAGGCTGCATTTTCTCTCAAAAGAAGAAAAAGACTTTACATTCCTCGATACAATCATGATGGAGGGGCTTGCTGAATATGCTGTGTATCATAGATATGGAGAAAACTATACAGCGAAATGGACCACCTTCTATAGCGAAGAACAGCTTCAGCGTATGTACAAGAAATGGGTATCCAGTCATCTTGATCAAAGAGTCCAGGACGACGAAAGGCTGATACAGAATCTTCTTTATGGAAAAGGGAACTACCCTAAAATGCTTGGTTACGCTACCGGGTTTTATATCGTGAAAAAATATTTCAATGAGCACCGAATCAGCGAGGAATCTATGATTGCAGAGCCAGCAGAAACCTTTTTAAAGGCAATAGAATCACAAAGTGAATAATTCACATAAAAAGAGACATATTACAAATTTACTAAATACTTCTTGATTTCGTCATAACGATGTAATAATATACAAATAATTCTTTTTATTTTTAAAATACAGAATATTCAGGTCCGATTCTATTGATCTAAGGAGAAAGGGGCGAATGAATGAGCACGCTGCTTGAAGTGCAAAACTTAAAAACCTATTTTTTTCGAAAAAAGGAACCGATACCTGCTGTGGATGGCGTTGATTTCAGCATCAACAGAGGAGAAACTGTCGCATTAGTCGGTGAGTCTGGGTCTGGCAAAAGCATTACGTCCTTATCCATTATGGGTCTGATTCATGGAACGGGTGGGAAAATTATGGACGGTTCCATCAAACTTGATGGAAAGGACCTTGTTACATATAGTGAAAAGGAATTATGCAGCATCCGCGGTAATGATGTATCTATGATCTTTCAGGAACCCATGACCTCACTTAATCCCGTCTTAACCATCGGAGAACAAATAACAGAGATCCTCATCTATCACAAAAAACTTTCAAAAAAAGAAGCGGTCAAAAAAGCGGTTGATCTGCTGAAGCTTGTTGGTTTTTCCCGCCCGGAGCAAATCATGAAAGATTATCCGCATCGTTTATCAGGCGGCATGCGGCAAAGAGTGATGATTGCCATAGCGCTAAGCTGTGATCCGAAGCTTCTCATTGCAGATGAACCGACAACTGCCCTGGATGTGACCATTCAAGCACAGGTACTCACTTTAATGAAAGATTTATGCTCTACCTTTGGTACATCTATTCTTCTGATCACACATGATTTAGGTGTCGTGTCTGAAGTTGCAGATCGAGTGATTGTCATGTACTGCGGACAGGTTGTTGAAAATGGGACTGTCGAAGAGTTGTTTGAACAGCCGCTTCATCCTTACACAGAAGGGCTTCTTGAATCGATTCCTGTCATTGACGGAGACATACAGCCGTTAACAGCCATCAAAGGGAATGTTCCTGCGCCAGATCAGCTTCCAGCCGGCTGCCGCTTTGCTCCTAGATGTCCGCAAGTGAAGGAACGCTGCCTGGGAGAACTGCCTAAGCTGAGAACATTTGAAAATGGCAGAAGCGTTAGATGTTTCTTATATGAGGAGGCAGACAACACATGACACTTGCTCAAAATCAAACACAAATAACAGACTTACCAGAGAAAGAAACGATCCTTGAACTGAAACAGATTCGAAAACATTTTCCGATTAAAGCGGGCGTCTTTCAAAAGAAAGTCGGTGCAGTGAAAGCTGTTGACGGCATAGACTTGAAGATTTATAAAGGTGAAACGTTAGGTATTGTCGGGGAGTCAGGATGCGGGAAATCCACACTAGGCCGGACAATGATTCGCCTATACGAACCAACTGACGGTCAAATCTTTTTTAAAGGGCAAGACATCACGCGCGTATCAGAATCAAAGCTAAGACAATCTACACGAAAAAACATCCAAATGGTTTTTCAAGATCCCTTTGCATCACTCAACCCTAGAAAAACACTTCGAAGCATCATCAAAGAACCCTACAAAACACATCACTTATATTCCTTAAAAGAAAGAAATGAAAAAGTAGAACAGCTTTTATCAAAGGTAGGTCTTCATCCAAGCTTTGCGAACCGCTATCCCCATGAATTTTCAGGCGGGCAGAGGCAGCGAATCGGCATCGCTCGTGCCCTTGCCATGAATCCCGACATGATCATCGCAGATGAGCCTGTATCAGCACTTGATGTATCCATTCAGGCGCAGGTTATTAATCTGATGGAGGAGCTTCAGGAGGAATTTGACCTTACCTATCTATTTATCTCTCACGATTTAAGTGTGGTCAGGCATATTAGCGATAGAGTCGGTGTCATGTATCTCGGCAAAATGATGGAGCTTGCTGATAAGCATAGTCTGTACGATGACCCGCTCCATCCGTATACACAGGCTCTGCTTTCTTCCGTTCCTGTCACCCGTAAAAAAGGGCAGACGAAAAGAGAACGCATTATGCTCCAAGGCGATTTGCCGAATCCTGCAAATCCGCCAAAAGGCTGCGTATTTCACACAAGATGCCCGCACGCGAAAGAAATCTGTAAAGAAAAAGTACCAGCATTTCAGGAATTAAAAACGAACCACTTTGTTGCCTGCCACCTCTACAACGCTTGATCAAGCTTGTATGATCTCATCTTTGAGAGGGGGGATGAAACAGGATTCGGTCATTATTTTTAAAAAAGAATAGGGGGAATTGTCTATGAAAGTTAGAAATAGAAAGTCCATTTTGATCAGTTTACTGCTGATTTTTACATTAATCCTTGCTGCTTGTTCTGGTGGAAATAAAACGTCTGGAGATAGTGGAAAGAAATCCACAGGTAAACCTGTACAAGGCGGCGATCTTGTCATCGGTTCAATTGCAGAGCCAACATTATTTAACTCGCTGTATTCTACAGATGTGGCAAGCTCTGATATTGAGGAAAGAATCTACAGCTTCTTACTTCAAACAGACGGAAAGCTCAACCCTCAGCTATCGCTGGCAGAGGATATTAAAGAATCTGATGACGGCAAGCAGTTTGATGTCACCATTAAAAAAGGTGTGAAGTTTCATGATGGTGAAGAACTGACTGCTGATGATGTTGTGTTTACATACAGCATTCCAATCAATAAGGATTACAACGGGGAGCGCGGATCAGGCTTTGAAGTTTTAGAGTCTGTTAAAAAGACAGGGGACTACTCGATCGAATTCAAGCTCAATAAAAAAGATCCTTATTTTTATAATGTCACACTAGGAAGCTATGGTATTTTACCTAAGCATATTTTAGGTGATGTGCCTATAAAAGATCTCGGTGAAAACGAATTTAACCGAAAAAAACCAATCGGTTCTGGTCCATTTAAATTTGCAGAATGGAAAGAAGGAGACTACGTCAAACTAGAAGCCTTTGACGATTATTGGGATGGACGTCCTTACCTTGATACTGTCACAATTAAAACCATTCCTGATCAGAATGCAGCGATTGCCCAGCTGTCAGCAGGAGATATTGATTTCTTTGCTGTACCAGGCTCCGAGCTGCAAACAGCTGAAAAAGTGAGCAACATTAAAATTGAATCTGATCTAGGACTCAATTATTCATACATTGGCTGGAACCAGAAAAATGAACTCTTTAAAAGTAAAAAGGTCCGCCAAGCGCTGACACATGCTATTGATCGTCAAACGATTGTTGACCAAGTGCTAGATGGAGACGGCAAAGTAGCCAACATTCCAGAAAGTCCGCTGTCCTGGAACTATCCAAAGGATGAAAGTGTGCCAGTGTTTGAATTTGATCAAGAAAAAGCGAAAAAGATGCTGAAAGAAGAGGGCTGGGAGGATACAGATGGAGACGGCTATCTTGATAAAGATGGCAAGAAATTCTCCTTTGTCATAAAGACCAACCAAGGAAATAAAGTTCGTGAAGATATCGCTGTCGTTGTCCAGCAGCAGCTCAAAGAAATCGGTGTGGAAGCGAAGCCGCAAATTGTGGAATTCAGTGCACTCATTGAGCAGACGACACCGCCTAAGTGGGATTATGATGCACTGCTGCTCGGCTGGAGCCTTGCGACATTCCCTGATCAATTCAGCATATTCCACTCAAGCCAGTCAGAAAAAGGCTTAAATAACATCTGGTATAAAAATAAAGAGGTCGATAAGCTGTTAGTTGATGCTAAAAACTTAAGCGATCGAAAAGATTATTCAAAGGCATATGAAAAAATTTATAAACTGATCGCAGAGGATCAGCCGTACACGTTCCTTTACTATGCTAACTCACATCGTGCTATGCCATCTAATCTCCAAGGCTACTCTTACCACCCGAAAGATGAATATTACAAAATCGAAAAATGGTGGCTTGAACAGTAGGCTGATAGTGAAGAAGGGGGGGATTCTCCCCTTTCACCGTGAAAACAATCCCTTGCATTCGGTGTCAGTTCTCTGCGTGGGTGCTAAAAAGATCACTTCGTTCGCTCCGCATCAGCATGAGGATTCAAGGGTTTTCATATCACGCTGAAAAGCAGACAAAGGGCTAAAATAACATCATTTTGGCCTTTTTTTTCACAGAATGGCGATCCGATGAAAAAGGAGTTGTGCATATGGTTACATATATCATTAGAAGGACATTGCTCTCGATTCCCATTTTATTAGGGATTACCATTTTGTCCTTTGCCATTATGAAAGCAGCACCAGGCGATCCGATGTCACTCATGATGGACCCTACCATTAGTGCGGCAGACCGGGAAGCCTTTATTGATAAGTACGGCTTGAACGATCCTGAATATGTGCAATATATGAAATGGCTTGGCAATATGCTTCAAGGTGACTTTGGCACATCCATTGTCAAAAAGGGAACACCCGTGGCTGATTTGATTTTTGCCCGGCTGCCAAATACCCTCATCCTCATGATCTTTTCTACATTAGTTGCCCTGCTGATCGCCATTCCATTTGGTGTTCTTTCAGCAAAACGTCCATACACAAAGCTTGACTATGGCATTACGGTTACATCTTTTATCGGACTGGCTATTCCAAACTTTTGGTTTGGTCTCATCCTTATTATGGTTTTATCCGTGAACCTAGGTTGGTTTCCAACTGGCGGAGTCTCTACCTTGAATGCCGATTTTAATGTGTTTGACCGGCTCCATCACATCATTTTACCAGCCTTTGTTTTAGCAACGGCTGACATGGCAGGGCTGACCAGGTACACAAGGTCAAGTATGCTTGATGTCATGAGGCAGGATTATATTCGCACAGCAAGAGCGAAAGGCTTTAGAGAAAACAAAGTCATTTTTAAACATGGTTTAAGAAACGGTCTTATGCCTGTCATAACGATTTTCGGATTAATGATACCATCCTTTATTGGCGGCGCAGTCGTGGTGGAACAAATATTCACCTGGCCAGGACTTGGAAAGCTGTTCATTGATTCTGCCTTTTCGAGAGATTATCCGGTCATTATGGCGATGACCGTTATTTCCGCAGTGCTTGTGGTGGTTGGAAATTTAATAGCGGATATTTTATATGCGATTGTTGATCCGCGTATTGAATATTAGAAGGGAGCTGAAGCACAATTGGCACAGCCTAATATGGGAACACCTCCTGTTGATATCAAATTAAAGGAGGGCCTTCAACCAAAGCCAGAGACGATGCTGCGTTTATTTTGTGAGAAATTTTTTAAAAATAAATTGGCGGTTGCCGGCTCCGTGATCTTATTGGTCATTATCTTTTCAGCCATTTTCGCTCCAGTGATCGCTCCATATACACCAGAACAGCAAGATTTATTGAAGCGGCTCCAGCCGCCAAGTGCTGAGCATTTTATGGGCACTGACAAGTTTGGCCGCGATATTTTCTCAAGGGTGCTATATGGCGCGCGGGTCTCTTTATTGGTTGGTTTCGTCTCAGTGGTCGGTGCAATCACCATTGGCACTGTCGTTGGCGCGGTCGCGGGGTATTTCAAAGGGTTTGTTGATTCTTTGTTAATGAGGTTTGTCGATGTCGTGTTGTCGATTCCAGACATTTTTCTTTTGATCACGCTTGTCACCATTTTCAAACCGGGCATTGATAAATTGATTTTAATCTTTGCTTTGACCGGCTGGACAACAACGGCCAGACTGATCCGTAGTGAATTCCTATCACTTCGAACAAGAGAATTCGTACTCGCGGCGAGAACCATTGGAACGAAAAATCATGTCATCATCTTTTCGCATATTTTACCGAACTGTATCGGTCCTATTATTGTGTCAGCTACATTAAAAGTAGGCACCGTCATTTTAGCTGAATCAACACTCAGCTATCTTGGATTTGGTATTCAGCCGCCAACGGCAAGCTGGGGGAACATGCTGCAAGATGCACAAAATTTCTCGATTATGGTGCAAGCATGGTGGTACCCGCTTTTCCCAGGTTTATTCATTTTGCTGACTGTTTTATGCTTTAATTTTTTAGGAGATGGGCTGAGAGATGCACTTGATCCTAAAAAGCTGAAATAAAGTTTAAAGGGGCTCTGCGTTTCCTGAACGAAAGAAAGACATGAAGCTCATCATTCTCAGCTTGTAGTTTTGATAAAGTTGGAATAATTTCTCTATCCCTTGCCCATACTGTGGACAACAGTTTTTATAAAGTGAGGGATTGGTTATGTTATTTCTTCATGACGTATGGGTGAATTGGTTTGAAGGGGAAGAAAATGGCTACAATGTGTGTCATTTTCATGAGTGGCGTAAGGAGGACAGCGTTGAACTGTTAGATCAAGTGCCTTTACTTAAGGTGCAGAGCCCTTTGTTTGATTACATAGAGAATGATCTTTCAGAGCTGCCGAAGACACTGCTAGAGTCTGTATTTGAGAAATCCTATATTCGAAAAAATCATGAACGCCGTAAATTAGAGTATTGCTTTGTGGTCACAGACGGCATTCGAATTATTGCTGTAGATACGATTGGGTATTCCATACCTGTGAGAAAAAGCCGCTTGATCCCAAGGCAGGAGCAATTGGTGTATGAAATGGTGAAAGATGTGAAGGCAGAGGAATATGAATTCTCTAAGGAAAGCCTTGAATCGACGAAGGAGTATCACATTCTATCACTGCCGCCGCAGCATATCAGCGGATTAACGAGAAAAGAAAGACAGCTGAAGCAGCTGATGTTTATGGCGCTCGATCAATTAAAAGGGCTCCAAAACAGGGCGGAAATTGCGTATTGGTATACGGAATGGAATCCGCGCATGTACAACCAAATCAAACGAATGTCATTCGAAGAGATTTGGAACATGCTTTACAATGAAACCATTGATGGATGGTCAGAGAATCATTTAGCCTTCTGTGAAAAAATGATTAAAGGACAGCCTTTTTTCGAAAAGCTTTGGGAAATGGAAAACGAATCAAAAGTAAATTAGAAAAAGCCTGCAGCGTGTTGTGCTGCAAGCTTTTTTTATTTGCGTTTTCTGCCAAGACCCATCGCATTCTCCATTTTTTTCAGCATTTTGTTCGCTGCGCGGTTTGCTTTTTCAGCACCTTCGTCTAGAATGCGGTCAAGCTCGTCTGATTCAATGAGTTCATAGTAACGATCTTGAATTGGTTTTAAAGCATCAACGACAACGTTCGCAAGATCTCCCTTAAACTCACCATACCCTTTGCCTTCATACTTTTGTTCAAGCTCTGCAATTGATATGTTACCTAACACAGAATAAATCGTCAGCAAGTTGGCGATACCAGGCTTGTTCTCTTTGTCATACTTGACGATGCCTTCTGAATCCGTCACAGCACTTTTAATTTTCTTTTCAAGCTGCTTTGGTTCATCCAATAAGGTAATGAAGGATTTTTGGTTCGGATCAGATTTGCTCATCTTTTTCGTTGGATCTGCTAAAGACATAATCCGCGCGCCTTCTTTTGGAATTTTCACTTCAGGCACAGTGAAGATGTCATTGTACTTTCGGTTAAAGCGTTCAGCAAGCGTTCTAGTCAATTCAAGATGCTGCTTTTGGTCTTCTCCAACAGGGACTAAATCAGTACCATATAATAAAATATCGCCAGCCATTAATGGGGGATACGTTAATAGGCCTGAAACAACGGCTTCCTTACCAGCGGATTTGTCCTTAAATTGGGTCATTCTTTCTAATTCCCCAATATAAGCAACACATTGCAGCATCCATCCTGCCTGGGCGTGAGCAGGTACCTCTGATTGGATAAACAATGTCGCCTTCTCTGGATCAAGTCCAACAGCTAAATAAAGAGCTGCTAAGCTTCTAATATTTTGGCGGAGAGCTAATCGGTCCTGACTCACCGTAATCGCATGCTGATCGACGACACAAAAATAGCCATTATAGTCATGCTGCAAATCGACAAATTGCTTCATTGCTCCAATATAGTTCCCTAATGTGACTGAACCGCTCGGCTGAATGCCTGAAAAAATTGTCTTTTTTGTCATACTAAAACCTCTTTTCTTCAATATAAAAAGGCCCACCCATCACTTTTCAACAGAAAAGGGACGAATGAACCGTGGTACCACCCTTGTTATTTCACATAGAAATCACTCAAGACGTTGATAACGGAGACTGCTCCGTCTAAGCCTACTCACTTTTTAGAAGTGTTCGGTTAGCTGCTCCAAAGCCCATTCCATACATGCCATTATCTGCTCACACCGGCCGCAGACTCTCTGTAAATGGTGAATATATGTACTCTTCTTTTTCATCGCAACAATATGTCTATCTATTATAAAGGATGACCATGAAAAAGTCACGAAGCCATTATGTGACCTTCTCATCATGCCTATTGACACTTAAAATTTTAGATAAAATACCAAATATCTGTCAGAATTTTTTAAAAAAGGATGATTAATTATATGTATAAAACATTATTCCTGCTGAATTTGTTAAATTATTTTAATCAATTTACGCTTTAATTTGTTGAAGTGATTGAGACTTTAGTTTATAAAAATCCCTCTTTATCCCCATTTACGTTTTTAAAAAATATATGAAATTAATATTGCAATAAATTATTCTATTCATTATAATGAATTTGTTCACACGTTTGTGCTAGGCTCTTTACATAGTGAAAATTCAGAAAAAACAAAAGAAATAGAAAGTAAGCTATTTAGGGACTTTTTTACGCTATTTCTTAAATCTGAATCTCATCTTCTATCGAGACCTTTGAACTAAAAACATATTATAAGGGGGAATACAGTTGAAAAAGCGTTGGTCTGTTGTTACTTTAATGCTTATTTTCACACTTGTATTAAGCGCTTGTGGTTTCAGCGGAAACAAATCAGGCGACAGCAGTTCTGGAGAGGCTAAAACAACATTAAATGTGAATATCTCCACTGAGCCTTTTTCTCTACATCCGGGATTGGCAAATGATTCAACTTCAGGTAGTGTCATCCGTCAGACTTTTGAAGGGTTAACAAGAATTAACGCTGAAGGAAAGCCAGAAAACGCAATGGCTTCTGATATCAAAACAAGTGCTGATGGTAAAACTTATACATTTACACTTCGTGATGCAAAATGGTCTAATGGTGACCCTGTAAAAGCAGAAGATTTCGAATATGCTTGGAAATGGGCATTAGATCCTAAAAATGAATCTCAATATGCTTACCAGCTTTACTATATTAAAGGTGCTGAAGCAGCGAATAAAGGGAAAGCGAAAGTTGCTGATGTTGGCATTAAAGCTAAAGACGACAAAACGCTTGTAGTAGAGCTAGAGAACCCAACACCGTTCTTTACTGAACTAACTGCATTCTATACTTATATGCCAGTCAACAAAAAAGTGGCTGAAAAGAATAAAAACTGGTACACGAATGCTGGTGAAAACTACGTATCTAACGGACCATTCGTTCTATCTAAATGGAAACATGGCGGTTCTATCACGCTTGAAAAGAACAACGATTACTGGGATAAAGATACTGTGAAATTGAAAAAGATCAACATGTCTATGATCAAAGATACGAACACTGAGCTTAGCATGTTCCAAAAAGGCGAGCTTGACTGGGCTGGTTCTCCAACTGGAAACCTTCCAACTGAGTCTCTACAAAAATTGAAAAAAGATGGCGGTCTAAAAATTCAAACGATCGCAGGTGTTTATAACTATAAATTCAACACTGAAGTAAAACCTTTAAACAATGTAAACATCCGTAAGGCACTTGCATACTCAATTAACCGTCAAGCGATCGTTGACAAAATTACGCAAGGTGAACAAGTTCCTGCCATGGCAATCGTTCCTCCAACAATGGAAGGTTTCGAGGGCAACAAAACTGGCTACTTCAAAGATCATGATGTAACAGCAGCAAAAGATCTCCTTGAAAAAGGTGCAAAAGAATTAGGCTATAAGTCAGTTTCTGATCTTCCAACATTGAAATTGTCTTACAACACAGATGAAGCCCACCAAAAGATTGCACAAGCAATTCAAGAAATGTGGAAGAAAGACTTAGGATTAAAAGTAGAACTTGATAACTCTGAGTGGAATGTTTATATCGATAAACTTCACAGTGGCGATTACCAAATCGGACGTATGGGCTGGTTAGGTGACTTTAACGATCCAGTGAACTTCCTTGAGCTTTACAAAGATAAAGACGGTGGGAACAACGACACTGGATGGGAAAGCAAGGAATATAAACAATTGTTGAATGATTCTGCAAAAGAAACAGATAAAACAAAGCGTGAAGAAATGCTGAAAAAAGCAGAAGAAATTCTCATCAACGATATGCCTGTAGCACCAATCTACTTCTATACTCAGCTTTGGGTACAAGATCCAAAACTAAAAGGTGTAGTTGTATCTGGTCTTGGTGATGCTCAATACAAATGGGCACATTTCGAAAAGTAATAGTTATAGTGTAAGAGATCTACGGCAAGGATCTTAAGGTATATGGAGGATGTCTCTCCATATACCTTTCTTGCTGATTAGAGAAATTGTTGTAAAATCATGGAGGTGCAATTCCGTTGCTTAAATATATCGGTAAGCGATTAATATATATTTTAATCACACTGTTTGTTATTGTAACTGCAACTTTCTTTCTCATGCAGGCAGCACCTGGTGGTCCATTCTCTGGTGAGAAGAAGCTTCCTGCTGAAATTGAAGCAAACCTAAACGAGCACTACGGATTGGACAAGCCCTTATTTGTTCAATATGTAAGCTACCTAGGTTCAGTTGCAACATTAGATTTTGGTCCCTCATTTAAATATAAAGGACAAACTGTAAATGACTTAATCAGTTCTGGATTCCCCGTTTCCTTTACCCTCGGAATTGAGGCAATTCTCCTCGCATTAGCATTTGGTGTATTGTTTGGGGTCCTTGCAGCGCTTTATCATAACAAGTGGCAAGACTATACGATTGCCATTTTAACGATATTTGGAATTTCAGTTCCAAGTTTTATTTTAGCAGCGCTACTACAATATGTTTTTGCATCTGAGGCAAGCTTTTTAGCGATTTTCCCAGTTGCAGGATGGGAGTCTTGGGCCAGCACCGTACTACCTTCTATTGCACTTTCCTTCATGCCAATGGCATTTATCGCTAGACTTGCACGGTCAAGTATGCTTGAAGTACTAAATAGTGACTACATTAGAACGGCTAGAGCGAAAGGATTAACAAAATCTGCTGTGACGATCAAACACGCCATCCGAAACGCATTGTTACCTGTTATCACATACATGGGACCAATGGCTGCTTCAGTTTTAACAGGCAGTTTTGTCGTTGAGAAGATTTTTGGTATCCCTGGATTAGGCTCTCACTTTGTCACAAGCATTACAAACCGTGATTACACCGTCATCATGGGTGTTACAGTCTTCTACAGTATTATTCTATTAATCAGTATTCTAGTCGTTGACGTCCTCTACGGTATTATCGATCCTAGAATTAAACTGACGAAGGCGAAGAAAGGGGTCTAACACATGGAAGAGATGAGAAAAGATTTATTTGTGCCTGCGACAGCTGACGCAGCAGAATCTGAAAAAATTACTAAACCTAGTCTATCTTTATGGAAGGATGCCATGCTTCGCTTCCGTGCCAATAAACTTGCAATGGTTGGACTCACAATCATTTTTATTATTGTGATGCTGGCCATCTTTGTTCCGATGTTTTCTAAATATGATTACTCCACGACTGATTTGCTGAATGCGGACCAGCCGCCTTCAAAAGAGCACTGGTTCGGTACAGATGATTTAGGACGTGACATGTTTGTCCGTACATGGGTCGGGGCAAGAATTTCGATCTTCATCGGTCTTGCTGCAGCGGTCCTTGACGTGATCATCGGTATTATCTGGGGAAGTATTGCTGCGTTCAAAGGCGGCCGTACAGATGAAGTGATGATGCGTATCGCAGACGTTTTATGGGCAATTCCAACACTATTAATGGTTATCTTAATGATGGTTGTTCTGCCAAAAGGATTATTAACGATTATCCTCGCCATGACAGTCGTAGGCTGGATTAACATGGCACGTATTGTTCGGGGCCAGGTTTTACAATTAAAGAGTCAAGAATACGTTCTTGCAGCACAAACATTAGGTGCGAAAACATCTAGACTTTTATTTAAACACTTAATTCCTAACTCAATGGGACCAATTCTTGTGACGATGACATTAACGATTCCTTCTGCTATTTTCACGGAAGCATTCTTAAGTTACCTAGGGCTTGGTGTGCCTCAGCCATTAGCAAGTTGGGGAACGATGGCGTCAGACGGGATTCCAGCAATGACTTACTACCCTTGGAGATTATGGTTCCCAGCCGCATTTATCTGTATTACAATGTTTGGTTTTAACGTGGTTGGAGACGGACTAAGAGACGCTTTAGATCCGAAGTTGCGTAAATAAGGAGTGATTAGGATGGAACGTGAACGTATTCTAGAGGTGAAAGACCTTGCAATCTCATTTAAAACATATGGTGGAGAGGTTCAAGCCATTCGTGGTGTGAACTTCCACTTAAATAAAGGCGAGACACTTGCTATTGTAGGTGAATCTGGCTCAGGTAAAAGTGTGACATCACAGGCCATCATGAGATTAATTCCGATGCCGCCGGGTTATTTCAAGCGCGGACAGATTCTGTTTGATGGGCAAGATATTGTCAAGAAAACCGAGAAACAAATGCAAACCATTCGAGGAAAAGACATCTCAATGATCTTCCAAGATCCGATGACGTCTTTGAATCCAACGATGAAGGTCGGGAAACAAATTACAGAAGTGCTGTTCAAGCATGAACAAATTTCAAAAGAAGCGGCTGAAAAAAGAGCCATTGAACTATTGAAGCTTGTAGGAATTCCGATGCCTGAAAAAAGAATTAAACAATATCCCCACGAATTTAGTGGCGGTATGAGACAAAGGGTTGTCATCGCCATGGCGCTTGCAGCAGATCCAAAGCTGCTGATTGCCGATGAGCCGACGACTGCACTTGATGTAACAATTCAAGCACAAATTTTAGAATTAATGAAAGAAATTCAGCAAAAGGTTGACACTTCGATTATCTTTATTACGCATGATCTAGGTGTTGTTGCCAACGTCGCTGATCGTGTAGCTGTTATGTATGCAGGACAGATTGTGGAGACAGGGACTGTCGATGAAATTTTCTACAATCCTAAGCATCCGTATACATGGGGACTTTTAGCATCCATGCCGAGTCTTGACACAGATGGCGGAGATGAAGGAAAGCTGACTGCCATTCCAGGAACACCGCCAGATCTGACAAACCCGCCGAAAGGAGATGCATTTGCACTCCGCAGCGATTATGCAATGAAAATTGACTTTGAACAAGAACCGCCAATGTTCAAAGTATCAGATACGCATTATGTGAAATCATGGCTACTTCATCCGAATGCACCTAAAGTTGAACCGCCTGCTTCTGTAAAGGCGAGAATGCGTGAACTAGAAGGTAGCTACGAAAAACCTGTATTAGTAAAAGAGGGTGAATAGCATGGCAGAAAAACTGTTAGAAATCAAAAATTTGAAACAGCATTTCCATACAGCAAGAGGAACTGTAAAAGCAGTTGATGGGGTTTCATTTGATATTTACAAAGGTGAAACGCTAGGTCTTGTAGGTGAGTCTGGCTGTGGTAAATCCACTACGGGCCGTTCGATCATTAGACTTTATGATGCAACAGATGGTGAAGTTCTTTATAAGGGAGAAAATGTACACGGGAAGAAATCAAGACAAAAAATGCTTGAGTTCAACCGTCAAATGCAGATGATCTTCCAAGATCCATATGCTTCACTCAACCCTAGAATGACAGTGCTTGACATCATTGCAGAGGGCATCGACATTCATGGCCTTGCAAAAACAAAACAGGCGCGTAAAGAGCGTGTGTTCCAATTACTTGAAACTGTTGGCTTGAACAAAGAGCATGCGAACAGATACCCGCATGAATTCTCAGGTGGTCAAAGGCAGCGTATTGGAATTGCACGTGCATTAGCAGTTGAGCCAGATTTCATCATCGCTGATGAACCAATCTCTGCATTAGACGTGTCGATCCAAGCGCAGGTCGTCAACTTATTGAAAGAGCTTCAAGAGGAAAAAGGCTTAACGTATTTATTCATTGCGCATGACCTGTCCATGGTAAAATACATCAGCGATCGTATCGGCGTGATGTATTTCGGAAAATTGGTTGAGCTGGCACCAGCGAATGAATTATACGAAAACCCGCTGCATCCATATACAAAATCATTGCTGTCTGCGATTCCGCTCCCAGATCCTGATTATGAGCGTAACCGCAAACGAATCAAGTATGATCCATCTGTTCACAAAGGAACAAACACCGAGTTCCGTGAAGTGAAGCCAGGTCACTTTGTGAGCTGCACAGAGGAAGAATTCAAAGAGCTACAGGCGAAACAATCATAAGAAGGAAGAAGCACTGCTAAGTCAGTGCTTCTTTTTTTATTTTACAAAAAAACAAGATGATGGTAATTTTTAGTTAAGTGCAAGCAGATACCGGAGGAAATCAAATGTTAAATTGGAAAACTTATCGTTATTCATTGCTTCATGTTCTCCTTGTATTCATGCTTTTTTCAACGTCTTTTTTCAGGAAACCAAACGGAGGAAAGTGGATGCTCGCGTTTATGGTGCTCATTGGGATTGTGTCTTTTTCGGTGGAATATTTGCTTAACCGAAAGACAAGCGGTCAGAAGAAAGAAGCACGGCGCGTAAAATATCTTTATTTCATCATGCTTCAAATTGCGATGACAATTATCCTGTTTGTCTGTATTCAACTCGTCATGAATCGTTCGTTATAAAACTTTTTTTTCGTTAATTGAAAAAAAGTGAAACTACTTTAGACTTTGCTGCGTCTTACTAGTACAGGCGTTTAAATAGCAGGAAATCGGGAATATCTAAGGAAGTGGTTCTTAACTATAGCATAAGGAGCAAATCCATGAATTGGTATGAAAAGCTCAGTGAATACTTCCCGATAGAAGAAATGAAGTCAAAAGAGCATATGGAAGCTTTATTAAAGGAAAGAAGTGATATTTATCATAAGGAGGAAGGACCTCATCATGTGATGATGTACGCCGAATTTGATTCTTTCATCTTTATTGATTATTTATTTGTTTCCAAAGATGCAAGAGGTGAAGGCCTCGGGTCAAAGCTTATTCATAAGCTGAAGGAAAAAAAGAAACCGATCTTGCTTGAGGTCGAGCCTGTAGATGAAGATGATGCAGATACTGCAAAACGCCTAAAGTTTTACCAAAGAGAGCACTTCAAGCATGCAGAATCAATCGGTTATAAACGCAGGTCACTTGCAACTAATGAAGTGAACCGCATGGAAATTCTTTATTGGTCGCCTCTTACAAATCATGAGGAAGAGATCATGGAAGCCATGAGGAAGACCTATGAACGAATCCATACGTATAAAGATGAAGAATGGTATGGACAATCGTATGAGGATGTTGATGATGTATTGAAGATCATTGAAAATAGAAAGCAAAAAAATATTTTCGATCATCTCGAGTAAATGAGAATGTTCTGACATCCAGCAGCACGACAAAATGAATGAAATTGTCTAGTTTTTGTCACAAAAATTGCAAGAAAATCTGTTCACACTTACTTTTTTATAGTATAATCACTATAAAGATTACTTATTTAGAACAATTTTAATTTAAGAATACAGATCAATATTCATTCTACAAATTGAGGAGTGAAGATTTATGGTAACATTATACACATCACCAAGCTGTACATCATGTAGAAAAGCAAGAGCGTGGTTAGAAGAGCACAATATCCCATATCAAGAGAGAAACATTTTTTCTGAGCCTCTTTCAATCGATGAAATCAAAGAAATTCTTCGAATGACAGAAGACGGTACAGACGAAATTATCTCAACACGTTCAAAAGTATTCCAAAAACTAAATGTCAATGTTGAGACAATGCCGCTTCAACAATTGTATAAACTAATCAATGAGCATCCAGGTCTTTTGCGTCGTCCAATTATCTTGGATGAAAAAAGATTACAAGTTGGGTACAATGAAGATGAAATTAGACGTTTCTTACCAAGAACGGTTCGTACATTCCAACTAAGAGAAGCTCAGCGACTTGCTAACTAATAAAAACGCGAAAAGCTGCCGATCATTTGGCAGCTTTTTTTATTTGTTTTCAGCCGTTTGTTCGTAAAAGAGGCTTGCTAATATGACAGTAATGACGGTTAAAAACGGTAGCATCAATTCAAGCGTGGCATGCTGTGACATAAATTCAGTCAATTTCACATCACGCACAATCATTTCTCCGCCAGTAAAGGCCAAAAGTGCACTTCCTCCGTATAAAAGAAACGGAATTTTAGTTAAAGCTGCATGAATCAGTTTGCTTCCCCAAATAATAATCGGTACAGAAATCATGAGGCCAAACGCGGTCAGAAGCATGTTCCCTTTTGCTGCACCTGCAACTGCGATGACATTATCAAGTGACATAAAGAGGTCGGCAATCACAATGGTTTGAACTGCACGCCAAAGGGAGCCGCTGCTCTTAATCCGAATGGATTCCTTCTTTTGTTCAATTAACAGATTGTATCCTATATAAAGGAGAAAAAGACCGCCAATAAACTGCAAATAAGGGATAGTCAATAAATAAACGGCGGCACCAGTCATTGTAATTCTCATCAACACGGCTAAAAGAGTGCCGATCCAAATGGCTTTATTGCGTTTGTCATGTGATAAACTTCGACTGGCCATCGCAATGATGAGTGCATTATCTCCGCCTAAAATCAGGTCTATGCCAATAATCATCAGTAAGGATACGATCCACTCTGTTTCCATCCATTTCACCTCTTGTCCTAATAAAGCTCGTACAACCAATATATGAGGACAATTCAAATATATGTTTCTGCAAGTTTTCTCTGCAAAAAATGCGTTTTTATTTCTTTTATTCATGTTTTATCATAAAATAGACAGTACGAAGCAATACCTCAATTCTTTAAACGGTTAACATGTAGACGGAACGGGTAAAGTGTAGTAAAGTACTATTAATTGGGAGCTTGTATGTCCCTTCAACATCTTATATAGAAGGGAAGGTTGGCAAAATGGAAATCGAAAGAATAAATGAACATACAGTAAAATTTTATATTTCCTACGGTGATATTGAAGATCGCGGATTTGACCGTGAAGAGATTTGGTATAATCGTGAGCGCAGTGAAGAGCTGTTTTGGGAAGTAATGGACGAAGTGCACGAAGAAGAAGAATTTGCAGTAGAGGGACCGCTTTGGATTCAAGTACAGGCACTTGACAAAGGTCTTGAAATTGTCGTGACAAAAGCCCAACTTTCTAAAGATGGACAAAAGCTCGAATTGCCGATTCCAGAAGATAAAAAAGATCAAACAGATGAAGAAAGCTTAGACGCACTGCTTGATGATTTTCATAAAGAAGAGCAAGATCAAGAAGAACATAATGAGAAGGACAAAAAACTTCAACTTCAATTTGTGTTAAAAATGGATGACTTTGAAGATTTGATTGCACTTTCTCAATTAAATATGCAGGATTTTACCACAAGTTTATATTCGTTTGAAAACCGTTATTATCTATATGTTGACTTCCACGAGGATTTGTCAGATGAGCAAGTGGAGAATAAGCTCAGCATTTTGCTTGAATATGCTCATGAATCAGTGGTCAGCATCTACAGACTGAAAGAATACGGTCAGCTGATTATCGAAGGGAATGCCCTTGAAACGATTCAACAGCACTTCTCGTAACTAACAAAAAGTCGATTTCTATAGAGGAATCGGCTTTTTTATCTGAATGAATAGGTAAATAAAGAGATCGGCAAGGAGAAAAATGAAATGAGAAATTTAGTCAAAGTTCTATTTTTTCTAATCATTACGATAGGTGCTTATTTAATCATCCAATTGATTGTCGGTGATTTAGCGGTAAGTGTATTAAGTTCTGTCAGTGTTCTATTTACTTTATCGATTATTTTCATCGGATTTGTTATTTTCTTGGAGAACCGGAATCCGTCTCAAACGATTACATGGCTTGTCCTGCTTGGCAGCTTTCCGTTATTCGGCTTTTTGTTCTACATTTTCTTTGGACGCAATATCAAAAAGCGCCGGCTGTTTGAAAAGAAGGCGGTATTGGACGAGAAGTTAATCCAGGAAGATGAACGTATCCATAGAGAAGCGATTGAAAAAATGACGCATATGGGTGATCATCAGCAGCTCTTATTTAAGCTGGCCCACAGACTCGGACATACTCCTATTACATATCGCACGTCCTCTAAAGTCTTAACCAATGGTGAAGAAACATTCTCTCATATTTTTGAAGAGATTAAAAAAGCAACTCATCACATTCATTTAGAATATTACATTCTCCGCCACGATGACCTTGGTCAAGAATTAAAGGAGATTCTCATTGAAAAAGCGAAAAATGGCGTGATTGTCCGTTTTTTATATGACGATGTAGGAAGCTTAAAGCTTTCTCGTCAATATATTGCTGACCTAGAAAAGGCTGGCGTTCAGATCGTTCCGTTTTTACCAGTAAGGCTCCCCCTTTTAAATAATAAAATCAACTTCCGAAATCATAGAAAAATTGTCGTAATTGATGGAGAAGTGGGATTTGTCGGCGGGCTTAACATTGGAGACGAATACTTGGGCCGAAGCAGACAATATGGATTCTGGCGTGATACACACCTGATGATTAAAGGCGAAGCTGTTCGTGACCTCCAGCAGATTTTCATGCAGGATTGGTATTATATGACGAATGAAAGATGCTCAGGTGTGGACTATTTCAAAGATTTCAGCCACCTTGAGAGTACAACAGAAGGCGTACAAATGATTGCTGGCGGGCCTGACAAGCAGTGGGAGGTCATTAAAAATCTCTTTTTCTCTATGATCATCTCCGCTAAAAAGTCCATCTGGATCGCTTCACCGTATTTTGTCCCGGATGATGATATTTTGTCAGCATTGAAAATTGCCGCATTGAGCGGAGTAGATGTCCGGATTATTGCTCCAAAGAATCCAGATAAACGGATTGTTTTCCATGCGTCTCGTTCATACTTCCCAGAGCTTCTTGACGCAGGGGCGAAGGTGTACGAGTATGATCAAGGCTTTATGCATAGTAAATTTATTATTGTGGATAATGAACTGGCTTCAATTGGAACGGCAAACATGGATATGAGAAGCTTTCATTTGAACTTTGAAGTGAATGCCTTCCTCTATAAAACGAAAAGCACAGAGAAGCTCGTCAACGATTTCTTAGGTGATTTAGAGCATTCACATGAAATTGTTTCAGAAGAGTTCGCAAAGAGACCTTTGAGGGTCAGACTGTTTGAATCAACCGCAAGATTATTATCACCACTTTTATAAAGATTATATTTTCCCCCTTTTCTATAAGGGGGATTTTTGATTTTACTGAAGAAATGATTATTAAAATCATCTTTTGACACGGTAAAAATTCATTTTGCCTTTTCGCTTCCTTATAGAAGAACAAGCTATAATACGGTTATCAAAGAGCAAGGGGCGAACTGAATGAATGCAGCAATTATGGATAACGGTAAGCTTATCCGAATGACACATCATCTATCGAAAAGCCGTCTGGAGCATGTAAGAACGACGTGCAAATTTTATTGTCCTGAGTGCAGGGAGGAGGTGCAATTAAAGCTAGGGGAGCATCGTGTCTATCATTTTGCGCATAAACAGCTGACAGCATGTCCGTTAGCCTCAGGCGAAACGGCTTATCATCAGGCGGGAAAGGATGCTATTATGAATTGGCTGAAGGGGCTTGGACATAAACCTGCGCTGGAAAAGTATATGTCAAATATTCATCAGCGTCCTGATGTGACCGTCTCTATAGGAAATGAAACCTATGCAATCGAATTTCAATGTGCAAATATTTCCCGGCAAGAGCTTCGCAAAAGAACAGCAGGTCTCCGCGAGGCAGGGCTCTTTCCCATATGGATGATAGGGGCAAATCGTTTAAACCGAAAATCTGCCCAGCTTTTTTCTTTCTCCTCCATTCATTGGGGAATTTTAAGGGAATCAGAGGAAAGGCGGTTGATTTTTTTCTGCCCGATCCAGAATAGGTTCATCCATCTTGATCAATTCCTCGTGTTTCAACCAACGAAAATATGTGCGGCCATGACTGTCAGACCGCCTTCATCATACCGCGTAATTCCGGCATTTCTATCTCCGCCTTCAAGCAAGCGTCAAGTAAACCAACAATGGATTAAATGTATACAGCAATTTAGGTTGCGTCCTCCTCGCATTTTATCAAATGAAAGCAAACGTTTGAGAGATATTTTTTATGAGCATCATCAAACAGCATTCCCTTTTTTGCCAACTGAATTATTTATCCCGGTGCAAGAAGCGTATATCTTTACAAGTCCCGTGTATGTTTGGCAGGGGTGCCTCTATGATTGGATGATGCGGAAAAAAGGAAGCGGAAGAGTGACGATTCAACAGCTGATGATGGAAATCAATCGATGTGTGCAAATGAAAGAAGTGAAACTCCGATATGGCGATGTTTCAAGAGAAGAAATAAAAGAGGTGGTCACTGCATATGTAAATGCGCTTGTAAGACAAGGGTTTTTACATATGACGAAAGAGGGTAATTATGAAGTATCGTCGAATCAAATGCCTATACGAACACTAGATGAAGTGTTAAAACGAGATGCTTTCTTATTTCATTAGCATGTTTCATGACCACTTTGATCATGATAAGAAAAAGGTGGTGCTGCTATTGAATCAAAAGAAACGCTTTTTTCTCATTTTTTTAGTCTGTTTGGTATTTATTTCTGCATATGATTTGACAAATATAGTTCAAAACAAAGAAGATAAATACAACACCAATTTCTTTCACTTTCCGAAAGGTTGGTTCAACACAACTCATGCAAGGGGGATTCATATGACTTCACAAAACAAAAACAATCATTTACCAGACAGAAGCGAAGTAAAAGAAGAAAACAAATGGCGTCTTGAAGATATTTTTGAAAGCGTTGATGCATGGAACAAGGAATTCGAAGCGGTCAAAAAAGAAATTCCGAAGCTGGCCCAGTTTAAAGGCAAGCTGGCCCATTCTGCTGATGTTCTGTATGAAGCCCTCACCTTTCAGGATCAACTTTCTGAAAAGCTTGGCAAGCTTTATACATATGCGCACATGAAATATGATGAAGATACAACGAACTCATCATTTCAGGCGTTAAATGATAAGGCATCGAATCTATTTACACAGCTGTCTAGTACATCTGCTTATATTGTTCCAGAGATTTTATCGATTCAAGAAGATAAATTGCAGCAATTCATACTAGAAAAAGAAGAATTAAAACTGTATTCACATGCTCTCGAAGAAATTAATAAAGAGCGTCCACATATTTTAAGTGAGGAGCAAGAAGCTTTATTAGCTGAGGCATCTGAACCACTTTCATCTTCATCTACTACGTTTAGTATGTTTAACAACGCCGACATTTCGTTCCCTTCTGTAAAGGATGAGAATGGGGAGGAAAAGAAGATTACCCACGGCAACTTCATCACATTTTTAAATAGTGATGATCGTGAAGTGAGAAAGAATGCTTTTAAAGCTGTGTACAAAACGTATGATCAGTATAAGAATACACTTGCTTCTACACTGAGCGGTTCGATTAAAAAGGATAATTTTTATGCAAAAGTACGAAATTACAAATCGGCAAGAGAAGCAGCACTATCACGAAACAGCATCCCGGAAGAAGTGTATGACAATCTAATTGATACAGTTCATCAATATTTACCGTTATTACACCGTTATATTGAATTACGTAAAAAGGTATTAAAGCTTGATGAAGTGCACAATTACGACTTGTACACACCACTTGTGAAAGATGCTGGCATGAAGCTCACCTACGATGAAGCAAAGGATTATATGCTGAAAGGGTTAGCCCCATTAGGAGAAGAATATGTGTCCGTGTTAAAAGAAGGACTCGAAAATCGCTGGGTAGACGTTTATGAGAATAAAGGGAAACGAAGCGGTGCTTATTCATCTGGGAGCTATGGTACAAATCCATATATCCTCATGAACTGGCAAAATAATATTGATAATTTGTTTACACTGGCTCATGAATTTGGGCATTCCGTCCACAGCTACTATACAAGAAAGCACCAGCCATATCCGTATGGAAACTATAGTATCTTTGTAGCTGAAGTGGCTTCCACTACAAATGAAGCGTTACTAGGCGAATACCTGCTTAATCATTTAGACGATAAAAAGCAGCGTTTGTATGTATTAAACCACTTGTTAGAAGGATTTAGAGGAACGGTATTTAGACAAACGATGTTTGCTGAGTTTGAGCATCTTATTCATGTGAAAGCACAAGAAGGAGAGGCTTTAACGCCAGAATTTATGACGAACCTTTATTACGACCTGAACAAGAAGTACTTTGGTGACGGCATGGTGGTTGATAAGGAAATCGGATTAGAGTGGACGAGAATCCCTCATTTTTATTACAACTATTATGTGTATCAATACGCGACAGGCTATAGTGCGGCGCAGGCATTAAGCAAGCAAATCTTACAAGAAGGAAAACCAGCGGTAGAGCGCTACACCGATTTCCTTAAAGCAGGAAGCTCTGATTATCCAATCAATGTGCTGAAAAAAGCAGGTGTTGATATGGCTTCTAAAGAACCAATCGAAGCAGCATGTCAATTGTTCGAAGAAAAACTAAAAGAAATGGAAGAACTCATCTCCAAAACAGGTGAGTAATGAAAAGACTTCTGTCAGACGTGTGAGTGCTATCTCATCTTTTGACAGGAGTTTTTTTCTCATAAAAAAGACCTCTTCAGATGTCGAGGCCGTTCCTGGTCAAGCATCAACCTTTAAAACCTCTAAAGGTCTTACGGTGATTCATTCGATAAAGCGTAAAAAGAATAGAAGCAAATAAGAGTGGAGACGTCAAATAAAGAGGAAGCATCTTCATTAAGCCTAATATATTTAAAAAGAAACATAAGCCAATGGCAACAAGTCCAATAGTTGTGCTGCGCATGCAGATCCCCCCATTTTTTTGTTACTTTTACTATATGAAAGTGACAACCCTCTTATGTTTTGTGACAAAAATATGAACATATAGTATATCTGTTGTCATAAGTCGACAAAATTTGATATACTACAGATGTGAAATTAATCACATACAAACATTACCCCTTTGTTTGACCGTGAAAAATTTCTCCCATCCCCTTTGTTGTCGTTAAGACATAGTGAAACCGCGCTTATCCCGGCGCGGTTTCTTCGTATTTATAAACAGAACACATGTTCCTGGTGAAGGTAAAGAAAAACATGGGTCAGCACCCATGTTCATTTTCACAGCGATAGACATCAAGATCTGTATGGTGGTCATTCTCTTTATAGCGCCAAAACATTTCTTGCTGCACTTGTACACGTTCTACCTTTTGAGCGAAAGCCAGCTTCTTCATTTCTCGTTCAACTTCTTCAAGCGTCAGGTCATAGACAACGGCTATTTCTTTTGCGGAAGCAAATTGAAAGTAAGCAATAAACCATTCAATTGGAGGCCGTTCTGATGGTGTTGGTTTTTCACCAATCATTTCAAAAAGGATTTCCTCGTATATATCATAAGAGTAGGCACCTGAAATTTTTAATCCTTCATCTCCATTTACGGTATTAAAAAAGGCGAAGGTCGGAAGCTCAGTTACGTCCATTTCAGCTGCAATTTTCATATCACATTGCAGGGCTTTCACAGCACTTTGAGAATGAATGTCCCGCTGGAATTCCTCGATGTCCAGACCAGCACTTTTTGCATTTTCTATCAGTACCTGCTCACTTGTGACATCTTGCTGATGGCAAAAAAGTGATTCTTGAATAAGACGCAAAAATTTCATTCCGCATTTTCTGCCTTGAAGCTCCGCTGCTTTTAGTGCGAGTGAGGCGAGGTAGGGTGATGTCACAATTTGTTCAGACAGCATTTGTTCTTTTTTGGTCTGCGTTTTAGTGGCAAATTTCCCCCATGCTTCAGTCAGTAAATGTTTCTTTCTTTTCCGATTCAAAGCATTAATACTAGAACTTGTTACCGTTCGTAAAGTGAAAAAACGGCCATATTTCATTTTCAACTTTTTAATGGATGGCTCTAATAACCAGCAGTCTGGGCTTAGAGGATCAATGAATACATAGATTTCAATCGGCTTTTGAGGATGTCCGTGACAGTGTGAGAAATATTGATCGTGCGTATTGCAGCTCAAGATCGTCCATCCTTTTCAGGTGTTTGGTTGACCATATGACGAGCCGTCAGAGAAAGCCGTTCAAATAAAAAGTCACGAATATCGCCGGTTAATCCTACTTGATCCATTGCATCCTCCATGCATTCAAGCCATGCGTCAGCCCGCTCCTCAGTAATCGGAAAAGGGAGATGTCTCGCCCGCAGCATTGGGTGGCCATGCTCTTCTGTATAAAGCGGTGGTCCGCCTAAATATTGCGTTAAAAACTGTTTTTGTTTTCTTGCTGTTTCTTTTAAGTCATCCGGGAAAATAGGATGAAGCAAAGGATGACACTTTACATTTTCATAAAAAGTATCAACAAGTTGCGATAGAAGTTCCTCTCCAACCGCTTCGTAAGGTGCGTTAAACGATTGTACCATGTTGACTACTCCTTTTACTCGTAGTTAATAGGATGACTCACCCTATTGCGCATTTCATTTATTTCAAAAGTGATATTCAGTTTGTTCTATTTTATTGTTTCTATTCTTGTACTTATTTTAACAACCTCATCTCAATTCCACAAACAAACCGCTTTGGTCTGCTCGAAATAAAGAGAGAATCGGATTCTGTGATCAATTGACCATATCATAACACATTCAGTCAAAAAAGGGGGAAAAGCGACATACAAAAAACCGAAGAGGTTATTCTCTTCGGTTTAAGCGAAATATTGAGCTGTGATTTTCTTTACATAATTTTGTGTTTCTTTAAATGGAGGAATGCCTCCATATTTATCTACATTTCCTGAGCCTGCATTATAGGCCGCTAAGGCGAGTGAGATATTTCCGTTATATTTTTGGAGCATTTGTTTTAAATACTTCGTTCCGCCTTCAATGTTTTGGGCGGCATCAAAGGCATTGTTGACGCCAAGTGATTTAGCCGTAGATGGCATGAGCTGCATGAGTCCAAGCGCACCTGCATGGCTGACAGCATTTGTGCGGTAGCCGGATTCCTGCTTGATGACCGCGTGAATCAGCTTTTCGGGAACGCCATGCTTTTGAGCCATTTGTGACACGATTTGATTAATCTCTTTTGATGATGAGCCGCTTGAGACTGCCTTTTGAAGCGGCGGTGTGTAGCTGTTGTTTAAGACATTTCCAATGCCATTCGCTGTATTTAATTGATTGTCATTTGCGTACAAAGATTGGGCCTGAAGCTGCTCACTGCCGGAAATGGCAGATAAATATGGATTTGTACGCGCATATTGCGTGTTCGGAGCCGTTGACGGGTCCGTGCCCATAAAAGCAGAGATGGAAAGCGGGATACGTGATAATTCTGATCCGCCTAAAAAATCTTGCAGCAGCGACTGAAATGAAGCTTGGGCATTCGATTCTTGACCTGCAGACATTTGCGTTTGTGCTGGATCTGTCTGTAACGTTTTAAGCGCTTGAAGCTGCATAAAGGATTGAAGTTGATTGACGTTCATCATGTTCCTCCTTCAAGGAATTCATCTATTCTGTGTTTTCATTTTTTCTTCATAAAAACGAACGACTTTGTTTTTCGTGTTTCGTACTGGAATATGAAATTTGCGGAGCAATGTGGAGAAAGCGGCTTGTCCGATTTCCAGGTCGCTCACTTCAAATTCAAGTTCATAGTCCTCTACTGTTAAATATCGGCTGTGATCCAAAACAATTAAGCCTTCTTGGATCATTTTTTCTGCTCTTGACGTTTCAAGTGAACCAAAGTACACAATTTGATCCTTTTGAATGTTCAGGTGGTCTAATCTGTCCGCAACTTCACCTTCTGGCAGCTCAAAATCGTCAAGTTGAGATGGGGGAGCGATTGTTTGGTGGGTTTCGAGCAAGCCTAATTCGTGCGGTTCTTTTAATGTGAGCACCCATTGACCGTTTTTTTCTCTCATTCTTAATGCAGCCAATTGAGATTTTATATCAAATTGAGGTGTATCAAAATAATAGTTGGTTTGCGTGTGGAAATCCGCATCCTTCAATTGAAAATGGTGTTTCAGCCGTTCAAATTCTTCTTTCATTAATAATTGCTTTAGTTCGATTTCAATTTCCTGTGCCATTTTGACATCAACCTTTCATTAGAGGAAATATGATTATTGTACATGAAGTGTATTCACCATGTAAAAGACTGTTTTTTTCTCTCTATTTTCTTTAGGTATGGACCAAAATGAATGAAGAATCTTGGGAAAGGATCATTTAAAAGAGAAAAACAGGATTTTCTCAAAAAGTTCGGTTTATCAATATTGAACTTGATATGATAAAATAAAGCTGTACTTTGTTGTAAAGGAGATCATGATGCAAAACAGAATTGAAATCACAGAAGCAACTTTAAAAGAAGATAGGCTGATTTTGACAATCCAGTCAGAAGAGCAAATCCAAAAAGCAAAAGCATCAGGACAAATGCTTGTTGATTCTGATCACTTTGCGTTCGTTTACATACTTGAAACCGAGGAGTCCTTTTCGTATCTTATTTTAGGGGAACATACATGGGCTCCATTAAAAGAAGCAATGAATCGTGACATCCCTGTCTATTTGGCATCGGGTGAACAATCGCTGGAACTCATTCAGCTTCAACAGGAATTACATTATTTAATCGACAATATTAAAGACAATGCCAATTACGGAGATATGGAAGAGAAAGTGAAAAGCACATTCCTCTGAAATAATTAGGTATATGGAATTGGGGGAAGTTTCATGGACAAAAAACAATGGGATCAATTCCTCGCACCGTATAAACAAGCAGTCGAAGAATTAAAAGTGAAACTAAAAGGCATTCGAAAGCTGTATGAATTCGAGGATGACCATTCACCAGTAGAATTTGTCACAGGCCGAGTGAAACCCGTTGCCAGCATATTAGAAAAGGCAAAGCGTAAAAACATCCCGATGCATGAGATTGAAACGATGCAGGATATTGCTGGGCTTCGCATTATGTGCCAGTTTGTAGAAGATATACAAGTCGTGAAAAAAATGCTCCAGTCACGTAAAGATTTTGTGGTTGTAGATAAACGCGACTATATTGCAGAACATAAAGAAAGCGGATACCGCTCTTACCACCTTGTTGTGTTATATCCGCTGCAAACCGTAAGTGG
This sequence comes from Bacillus sp. I-2, assembly GCF_001974945.1. Classification (NCBI taxonomy): domain Bacteria; kingdom Bacillati; phylum Bacillota; class Bacilli; order Caryophanales; family Bacillaceae; genus Bacillus; species Bacillus sp. I-2. The sequence goes on from NZ_LZRW01000044.1 coordinate 110,057, forward strand.
AGAGAAACAGCTCCTCGTCGAAATCCAAATTCGTACGCTTGCGATGAACTTTTGGGCGACCATTGAGCATTCTCTGAATTATAAATATAGTGGGAATATCCCGGAGAAGGTCAAGCTGCGCCTTCAAAGAGCATCTGAGGCAGCATCTCGTCTCGATGAAGAAATGTCCGAAATCAGAGGGGAAATTCAAGAAGCACAAGTGGCATTTTCCCGGAAAAAGAAAAACGACAACTGAGCCAGTTTGATCAAATATGATGCTGCCCTCTTATAGCAGCAAGGTGAAAAAGGAGAAGAATTCATGAAATTTGCAGTTTCTTCAAAAGGGAATTCTGTATCTGACACGCTCAAAAGTAAAATTCAGACCTACTTATTGGATTTTGGTATGGAACTAAATGAAGAGGAACCGGATCTTGTCATTACGGTTGGTGGAGACGGCACCCTTCTTTATGCGTTTCACCGTTATAGCGACCGTCTAAATGAAACAGCTTTTGTCGGTGTTCATACAGGTCATCTTGGCTTCTATGCTGACTGGGTGCCGAGTGAAATTGAAAAACTCGTCTTAGCCATTGCGAAAACGCCTTATCATATTGTGGAATATCCGATCTTAGAAGTCATTGTCAGATACAACGACGGCGGCAGAGAAGAGAAATATTTAGCAATGAATGAATGTACAATTAAAAGTATGGAAGGGACACTTGTGGCAGATGTTGAAATTAGAGGCCAGCTGTTTGAAACATTCAGAGGTGACGGCCTTTGTCTGTCTACACCATCTGGCAGTACGGCCTATAATAAGGCACTGGGTGGCGCCATTATTCATCCTTCCATTAGAGCCATTCAGCTGGCAGAAATGGCTTCAATCAACAACCGAGTGTTTCGGACGGTCGGTTCACCGCTTATTTTGCCTGACCATCATACTTGTGTGATTAAACCGAGGAATGATGTCGATTTTCAGGTGACCATTGATCATTTGACACTGCTTCATAAAGACGTCAAATCCATTCAATGCCGGGTGGCAGACGAGAATGTCCGTTTTGCCAGATTTAGACCGTTTCCGTTTTGGAAAAGGGTGCAAGATTCCTTTATCGGAAAAGGAGAATAAGAAAGAGGTTGTTCCCGCTGGAATACTTTACGTTAAACAAAACCATAACAGCCAAAGAAGAAGGGCTGCTTTTAAAGGAATATTTAATTGATCTTGGCATTTCGAAAAGAATGCTGACGGATATTAAGTTTGATGGCGGTGACCTCCTCATTAATGGAGAGCATGTTACCGTGAAGTGCGAGCTGCATGAAGGGGACAGACTCACCATTTTATTTCCCGAGGAAAAAGTGAGTGAAGGGCTGAAGCCTGCACCGATTCCGCTTGATATTATATTTGAGGACGAGCATGTCCTTGTGCTGAATAAAAGGCCGTATATTCCTTCGATCCCTTCTCGGGAGCACCCTGAGCACAATATTGCGAATGGATTGCTGCATCATTATGCCAAGCAGTCTGTTCGGCATACGGTTCATTTGGTGAACCGTCTTGATCGTGACACATCTGGCGTCATGCTTGTGGCGAAGCATCGCTTTGCCCATAGCCTTTTATCAAAGGCGCAAAAAAGTGGAGCGGTTAAGCGAACATACAGAGCGTTTACACATGGCATGATCACAGAAAAACATGGAACGATCGCTGCAAAAATTGCCCGAAAAGGGGATAGTATTATCGAGCGGATGGTTGATGATACTGGGCAGGAGGCAGTGACGCATTATTCCGTTCGAGCGGTAATCGCCGAGTTGAACATGTCGGATGTGTCTCTCTCGCTTGAAACCGGGAGAACACATCAAATTCGTGTTCATATGCAATTTCTTGGGTATCCGCTCATCGGAGATACGCTGTATGGCGGAACGGCCGAGCGGATGGACCGGCAGGCACTGCATAGTGAAACCCTTGTATTTCCTCATCCGATGACAGGTGAGCAAATGACATTTTCAGCCCCGCTTCCTGATGATATGAAATCATTGCTTTTTTAAATAGAGAAACCCGGTCACCTGCAGCGCAGGGCCGGGTTTTTTATGATGTGAAATGCTGAAATCTTGACTCATCATAAGGCATGGATGAAGGAACGGAGACCGTTTTAAGCTCAGGGTATGTGAGGGCAGACAGCTTGTTGCCAAATACGCAGCCTGTGTCAATATTGACGGTTCTGCCAACGAATCGAGGTTCTTTTACTGGTGTATGGCCGTACACAATCCATGGTTTTCCGAGATACTCTTTTGCCCAGTCCTTGCGAACAGGACGTCCATCTGGCCATGTTTCTCCTGTGACGGCACCAAATAATAAATAGGACCGCATTTGTTTATTCGGCTTTTTTCCAATATCCTTTTCCTTCATCGCTGCGTGTGCAATGATCAGCTCATCAGGAATGAGTACATCATAAAGCGGAGCCTTCTCGAATAACTGCTTAAATTCATGTGACAATTTGTTTTGTTCATGGATTGGCAGTTTTTTTATTTCGTTCACTGTGGTTTCGATGCCATGAAGCAATTTGACGGGATTTCCTTTTAAGTAGCGATAAAGCTTAAAGCAGTGGTTGCCAGGTACATAACGGATTGCGCCGTGTGAATAGGCATGAATGACAAATCGCATGACGTCTACTGACTGAGGTCCACGATCTGTTAGATCACCAACAAGGGCCAGCGTTCTCTTATCAGGATGGACGGGTAATCCATGTTTGAGTTCGTATCCTAGTTTGTGTATGAGGGTAAGCAGCTCTTCGTAGCAGCCGTGGATATCGCCAATGATATCGAATTTCATAAGGTTTCCTCCTGATTTTTTTCATCCATTCGTCGGATATAAAGAAGTTTGAATTTTAGAAAATATAACGAATGGCTTTCATTTCATTTGGGCAATTGTTAGAATCAATGCTTTAACGTAAGACTTAAAAAATTAAACATGAATGTTAGGAGGCTTTAGCCAATGGAGCATACATCTGTTTCATCACTCGTTGTCGTTATCATTGTCGCCTTTTTCACCCCTATTTTATTGCACCGATTTAAGCTGACCATTCCGGTCGTTGTAGCTGAAATCATCATGGGGCTCATCATTGGGAAAAGCGGTCTTCAACTGGTTGTCGAACATGATGCGTGGTTAGATACATTATCCATGCTCGGTTTTATTTTTCTGATGTTTTTAAGTGGACTTGAAATAGATTTTTCTTCTTTTGAGTCAAAGAAGAAAGCACGAGAACTTCCAAATGGTTTAAAAGAACCAAATACATTTAAAGCTGCCACCATTATTTTTCTTGGGGTATTTTGTATTTCTTTTATTCTGTCCTATGCGTTTGTACTCGCAGGGTTTATCCAAAATGCCTTTTTAATGACGCTCATTATCTCTACCATCTCATTAGGCGTAGTGGTTCCAACATTAAAAGAGGAAAAGTTGATGCAGACGAATATCGGTCAAATCATTCTGCTTGTAGCTGTCATTGCCGATTTGGTCACGATGATTTTGCTTGCTGTGTTTTCCTCCATTTATGGAGATGGAACAGGGAACATGTGGCTCCTGCTCTTATTATTTGCTGCAGGCATTCTTCTTTATTTATTTGGCCGCGTATTTAAGACAAAGTCAATTTTTCAGTCGATGTCTAAAGGAACCGTGCAAATTGGGACAAGGGCAATCTTTACTCTCATTATAGTCTTAGTTGCCTTATCTGAATCACTCGGGGCTGAAAATATTCTTGGGGCATTTTTAGCTGGCGTGCTTGTGTCCCTTCTTTCGCCAAATAAAGAGCTCGTTCAGCAGCTGGACTCATTTGGCTATGGATTTTTAATCCCGATCTTTTTTGTGATGGTTGGAGTAGATCTGAATATATGGGCACTGTTTAAGGACCCAACCATCATGATCATGATTCCGCTGCTGTTTATTGCGCTGCTTATGAGTAAGCTCATCCCGATTCTTTATTTGAAAAAATGGTATGACATGAAAAAGGTCATTGGCTCCGGCTTTTTATTAACTTCAACGCTATCTCTCGTCATTGCAGCTGCGACGATTGGTGAGCGGCTCGGTGTCATTGATCATAAAATGTCAGGAGCGCTGATTTTAGTTGCTGTGTTAACGAGTATTTTAACACCTGTTTGGTTTAAAGCGCTGTTTAAAAAAGAACAAGCGGCAAGCCATAAGAAGCGTGTGACCTTTATTGGTGCAAATCAGCTGACTTTACCTGTCACACTTGATTTACATCAGGATGAATATGACATTCGGATTTTGCATGTGTTTCAAGAAAATAAGGAAGCACTGCTGGCAGACTCTATCTTTGAAGTCGAATCAATTGAACAATACGACGATGAGACGCTGAGAAAGGCAGGCGTCGGCCAAGAGGATGTCCTAGTCGTCGCAACAGGCAGTGAGACGAAAAATAAGAAAATTGCTTTATTTGCAAAAGAAGAAGGAGCGAAACAAGTCATTGCAAGTGTCAACAAAGCAGAGGCAGAGCTGACATTGAAGGAAGCGGGTATTGATACGTTTTCTACTTTCCTGTCATCTAAAACGGTGCTAAGAGCTTTGATTGAAGCACCTGATGCGATTCGATTGCTAACAAATGAGGATTCTTCTTTGTATCAAATTCAAATGAACAATCATCGTTATCATAATGTCATGCTGAGAGAATTTCCTTTCACCGGTGATTTGGTATTTGTCCGCATTTTCAGAGGGGTAGACAGCTTAGTACCACATGGAGATACGACACTCAGAAGCGGCGACCGTGTGCTTGTATCGGGCTCTCGTGAGTATGTAGCAGGACTAAGAGCCCAATTAGAATGACAATGAACCCTTGACCAATGAACAATTCCTGATTAAGATAGAGGTACACATCATATATTTGATCCACTAGGGGAGTCCTTTAAAAGGGCTGAGATAAAAGTGTTCACTTTTAGACCCTCATTACCTGAACAGGTTCATACCTGCGTAGGGAAGTGGTGCGGTTTTTGACTATGCTTTTTACAAATTCCAAGCCACTTTCCACGCGGAAAGTGGCTTTTTTATATGGAAAAACAGGAGGAGAGGAACATGACGTTTTCAACAGAATGTAAAGAGGCTGCAGCAACATGGTGGAATGGAAGCTTTACACATCCTTTTGTCAAAGGGATTGGAGATGGAACACTTTCACTCGATCGTTTCACCTATTACGTGATGCAGGATTCTTATTATTTAACTCATTTTGCAAAGGTGCAGGCATATGGAGCGGCGATGAGTGAGGACTTACATACGACGGGCAGAATGGCGTATCATGCCCAGGGCACGTATGAAGCAGAGCTGTCGCTGCATAGGAAATTTACAGAGCTTCTGCAAATTTCTGATGAAGCCATTGAGAACTTTAAGCCTTCTCCCACTGCTTATGCGTATACCTCTCATATGTACCGATCTGTAAAAAGCGGACGGTTTGAAGAGATTTTAGCCGCGTTATTACCGTGTTACTGGCTCTATTATGAGGTAGGTGAAAAGCTGAAACAAACAACACCTGACCATCCAATTTACCAAGAATGGATTTTGACATACGGAGGCGATTGGTTTAAGGAACTCGTCTTCGAACAAGTGAACCGCTTTGATGAACTAGCAGAAAAAGCACCAGACCATGTACGGGCCAATATGAAAGAAAATTTCGTGATTTCAAGCTATTATGAATATCACTTTTGGGAGATGGCGTATCAAAAAGAAATGTGGCAAACAGTTTGCTTAGATGGGGTTGGTGCAAATGGAACTCCACGCAGTGACAAATGATTCCCTTTCTGCGGGTGAACTGATCAAACAAATAAAAGCCATAGCGTCTGAAGTGGATTTTATTCATATTCGGGAACGGTCTAAAACAGCAAGTGAGCTTGTTGATCTCGTGAAGAATCTCCTTTTAGAAGGTGTGCCGAAAGAAAAGCTCGTGATCAATGACAGAGTAGACGTTGCGCTGCTTACCAATATTCACAGGGTGCATCTCCCGGGCCACAGCTTTTCGCCAAAAGAGCTGCGAAAAAAATTCCCTCACCTTCATGCGGGAGTATCTGTCCATTCGATAGAAGAAGCGAAAGAAGCAGAGAAAAATGGAGCAGAGTATGTCATGTTTGGGCACGTATATGACACCTCTTGTAAACCAGGACTTCAGGCAAGAGGTGTACAGCTTGTGAAAGAACTGACTTCTGCACTAACAATTCCAGTGGTGGCCATCGGCGGGGTGACCCCAGAACGAGTTCCAGAATTGAAACACGCAAATGTGGAAGGAATCGCTGTCATGTCTGGGATTTTTGCTCATCATCAGCCACGTATGATGGCACAAGCATTTTCTGAAAAGGTAAAGGAGAATCCTTATGAAAAAGCATTATGACGTTGCAATCATTGGTGGTGGAATCATAGGGGTCTCCATCGCCTATCACCTTGCAAAAGCAGGAAAACAGGTGGTCTTATTTGAAGCGAATGAGATAGGGAAGCAAACGACAAGTGCGGCTGCCGGGATGCTCGGTGCACATGCTGAAGGAGAGGGTCATGAAGATGTTTTCTTTCAGGCAGGCAGAGCAAGCCAGGCATTGTACGAAAAATTAAAAGTCGATCTTCTGCATGAATCAAGCATTGATATTCGAACTTCAGCGGGCGGTATCATGAAGGTCGCCTTTACAGAAGAAGAGAAACAAGCCCTTTGCCGGATGCAGCATTTGTCTACATTTAAATGGCTTGACGCTAGCAGCGTAAAAAAATGTATGCCTCAAGTTACAGATCACATGCTGGGAGCAGGTTTGATTGAAGAGGATGTGCATGTGGAGCCTTACGCTGTATGCAGGGCTTTATGGCAGGCGGCCGTCCGGTACGGAGCAGATGTGAAAGAGTGTACACCTGTGATCGATGTGAAGCGGGGCAAAGAAGCGTTAACTGTCAGAACAACGAAGGGCACATTCACATGTGATGATCTGACAATCGCAAGTGGTGTATGGTCTGGCCGTTTTTTTGAAGAACTCGGATTATCGCATTCTCTTTATCCAGTAAAAGGGGAATGTGTGTCTGTATGGAATAATGGTCCGGCGCTCGCACACACCATTTATCATGATCATTGTTATATCGTTCAGCGAGATAGCGGAAAGCTTGTCATCGGCGCAACAATGAAGCCAAACGAGTGGCAGGCTGTTCCAACGCTTGGCGGCATGGAAGCTGTGATTCAAAAGGCGTCTCAGCTTATGCCTTCTATTAAGGAGATGCCGATTGAAGAGTGCTGGGCAGGCCTTCGTCCGGCGACAAACGACCGGCATCCTTATATCGGAAGACATCCAGAAGATAAGCGTATTCTTTTTGCTGCAGGGCATTACAGGAATGGCATTTTACTTGCGCCGATTACTGGAGAAATCATTCGTGACCTGATATTAGACGAACCGGTCAAAGAGGAATGGCTACACGCGTTTCGTATTGGACGAAAGGAGGCACTATTCGTATGAAGATTCAATTGAATGGCAGAATCGTTGATTTCGATCAAGAGAATGGAACGATCTATGATCTGCTATCAGCCTATCAGCTTGAAAACCGTGTGGTGATCGTTGAAAAGAACCATGAAATCATTGATAAAGAAGCGTTTCAACAAGTAGAAATTCAACCAAATGACACGATTGAAATCGTTCATTTCGTAGGAGGAGGATGATCCAATGCTGCACATTGGCGGAAAAACATTCACATCAAGACTATTACTCGGAACAGGAAAGTACCCATCATTTGAGGTTCAAAAAGAAGCGGTGAACGTATCGGAAGCCGAAATTTTAACCTTTGCTGTCAGAAGAATGAACATATTCGAAGCATCTCAGCCTAATTTTTTGGAGCAGCTTGATTTATCAAAATATACGCTACTTCCGAATACAGCTGGAGCAAGTACAGCAGAAGAGGCAGTGCGTATTGCCCGTTTAGCAAAGGCTTCTGGACTTTGTGACATGATCAAGGTAGAAGTCATTGGCTGTTCAAGGTCTCTTTTGCCAGATCCAGTTGAAACATTAAAAGCATCTGAAATGCTGCTCGAGGAAGGATTTATCGTGCTGCCATATACATCTGATGATGTGGTGCTGGCAAGAAAATTAGAAGAACTCGGTGTCCATGCCATCATGCCAGGTGCTTCACCGATTGGTTCAGGCCAAGGCTTACTAAATCCTTTGAATCTCTCATTTATTATTGAGCAGGCGAAGGTACCGGTCATTATTGATGCTGGCGTAGGTTCTCCGAAGGATGCAGCTTATGCGATGGAGCTTGGAGCAGACGCTGTATTACTAAATACCGCTGTCTCTGGTGCAAAGGATCCTGTGAAAATGGCAAAAGCAATGAAACTGGCGATTGAATCAGGAAGACTAGGCTATGAGGCAGGACGTATTCCGCTAAAAAACTATGGGACAGCGAGCAGTCCACAGGAAGGAATGCCGTCATTTTGAGCACTCGTTATTCACGCCAAGAGCTTTTTCAGCCAATCGGAACAGAGGGGCAAAAGCGGCTAAATGACTCAAAGGCGATCATTATTGGAGCGGGGGCACTTGGAACCGCAAGTGCTGAAATGCTCGTTCGTGCCGGCGTTGGATCTGTCACCATTTTGGACCGAGATTATATTGAATGGAGCAACCTTCAGCGTCAGCAGCTTTACACGGAGCAAGACGTGAAGGATCGGCTGCCAAAGGCTGTAGCGGCTGAAAAAAGACTCAAGCAAGTAAACAGTGACGTGCACATCAAAGGAATCGTAATCGATGTGACTGCTCACAATATTGACGAACTTGTCAGTGAGGCTTCAATCATTGTCGATGCAGCGGATAATTTTGAGGTAAGAATGATCGCAAATGATGCCGCTGTCAAACATCAAATTCCGTTCCTTTATGGGGCCTGTGTAGCAAGTTACGGCATTCAATTCACAGTAATCCCTGGTGAGACGCCGTGTTTACACTGTCTGCTTGAACATTTACCCGCACAAGGCATGACATGTGATACAGCAGGTATCATTAGTCCAGTTGTGCAGCAGGTGGCCGCATATCAAGTGGCAGATGCACTTAAATATTTAACAGGACATCAAGTGACGCCAATTTTAAAATCCTTCGATTTATGGAAAAATGAACGGTCTGACATTCGGTCGGCTGCGTCTTTAAAGAAGAAGCAATGTCCAAGCTGTGGACTAAAGACCTATCCATTTCTTTCATATGACAAGAGAGCGAAGGCAGATGTACTATGCGGCCGCAATACGGTACAAATCCGCAGTGCAGCAGAAACACCGCCGCCTTTACATGAAGTAGCTCTTCGGTTAAAGCAAGCAGGGATGGATGTGCTTGAAAATCCATATTTGCTTTCGTGTCAAAAGGATGAGTTTAAGCTTGTCTTATTTAAAGATGGCAGAGCGCTTGTTCATGGTACGAATGATATTTCTAAAGCAAGAACCATTTATCATCAATGGATTGGCTAATGAGAGGTGTGAAGAAATGACGATCAAAAAAGCATTCACAATCGCGGGTTCTGATTCTGGCGGCGGAGCAGGCATTCAGGCAGATTTGAAAACTTTTCAGGAGCTCGGTGTGTACGGAATGTCTGCGATCACGGCGATTACTGCGCAAAACACACTAGGTGTTCACGGGATATACCCGCTTTCAATTGAGGCGTTAGAGCGTCAAATAGATGCAGTGGCAGAAGACTTACTGCCAGATGCCGTCAAAACAGGGATGCTGTGGAGTGCAGACATGATCAAGATCGTAGCTGAAAAAACGATTCAATATGATATGAAGCTGATTGTAGATCCAGTCATGATCGCAAAAGGAGGGGCCTCTTTATTAAATGAAGATGCGGTCTCTGCGATGAAAACACACTTGCTGCCTGTCAGCTATGCTGTAACGCCGAATCTTCCTGAAGCAGAAGTACTGACAGGGATACAAATTCAGACGAAAAAGGACCGCTATCTGGCAGCGGAGCGCCTTTATGAGCTCGGTACGAAACATGTCGTGATCAAAGGCGGCCATGGGCCATCTGATGGGATGATTACAGATCTGCTGTATGATGGAAAAGGCTTTATTGAAGTCACAAATGAACATATTGATACACCGCATACACATGGCACAGGCTGCACGTTTGCAGCAGCATTAACAGCTGAAATTGCGAAAGGATATTCGATGCAAAAAGCCTTTGAAACAGCAGAAACCTTTGTTCATGAAGCCATTAAATTCCCTTTGCGTATTGGAGCTGGACACGGACCTACGAACCATTTTGCTTATCAGCAAAACAGAATCAAACGATAAGGGTATCGAACCGTCTTCACTTGTGAGGGCGGTTTTTTCGCGAAAATGAAACTTTCTTTCAGCGGAAATTGTCATTCTCTTATGATCTGTGATAATATTATGATCAGGTACTAATACTATGTCTTGAAAAAATAGGAGGCTTTATTACATATGAACTTTTCTTTAGAAGGCCGTAATATCGTGGTGATGGGTGTTGCCAATAAACGAAGCATCGCTTGGGGAATTGCCCGCTCACTTCATGAAGCTGGAGCTCGTTTGATTTTTACTTATGTTGGAGATCGTCTTGCTGAATCGGTAAAAGAGCTGGCAAGCACACTTGAGCGTGATGATTCAATCATTCTTCCATGTGATGTGACAAGTGATGAAGAAATCGAAAAATGTTTTGCTGCAATTAAAGAAAAAGTACAAGTCATTCATGGCGTTGCGCATGCCATTGCATTTGCAAACAAGGAAGAGCTTGTTGGCGAATACTTGAACACGAACCGTGAAGGTTTCCTTTTGGCGCACAACATTAGTGCATACTCATTAACTGCTGTAGCAAAAGCAGCACGTCCATTAATGACAGAGGGTGGAAGCATTGTGACGCTTACATACCTAGGCGGAGAACGTGTTGTATCAAACTACAACGTAATGGGTGTAGCGAAAGCATCACTTGAAGCAAGTGTGAAATATTTAGCAGCTGATTTAGGCGCAGAAGGCATCCGCGTGAACAGTATTTCTGCTGGTCCAATTCGTACGTTATCTGCAAAGGGCATCAGCGGCTTTAATACCATTCTGAAGGATATCGAAGAGCGCGCACCACTTCGCCGTACAACAACTCCTGAAGAAGTTGGCGATACCGCTCTATTCTTATTCAGTGATCTATCTCGCGGCATGACAGGTGAGAATCTGCATGTTGATTCCGGCTTCCATATCATTGCCCGCTAAACGAATACATGACTTGCAGCATACCGATGAAGGGTATGCTGTTTTTTTATTTTTCTTCTGATTTAAGGCCTCCGTTCATATATATAAGGAATGAATCATTCGGGAGGGATTAGTATGTCAAATAAAGGTGATGAGAATCAAAAGCCGCTGATGTATATTGTTCAGCCGAGCTATCATGAATCAAAGCCGGCCATGCAAAATATTGTGAGAAAGCGAAAGAAATCAGAAAAACAGCCAGAAAGTGATACCACTGCAAAAGACGTGATCGAAGAAAGCACGCAGGAGGAGCCTGCAGCTCAAGAAATAGAGCATAAAAAAGAAGCCGAGCCGCCTAAACTTCAACATGAACGAGATATGACACAAGAAGTTGAGTTTACAGAAGAACAAGAGATCCCACAAGAAGCCGAGCCTGCACAGGAACAAGAGATCACAGAAGAAGCCGAGCCAGCGCAGGAACAAGAGATCTCACAAGAACTAGAGCTCATACAAAAGCGAGAGTCTCAAGAAGAAGAGGGAAACCAGCCAGAAGGTGTCTTTCATGAAACAAAAGAAGAACCAAGAAGAAAACGAGTGAAAAAGCCTTTAAGTCAGATGAGTATTGATGAAAAAGTCGATTTTCTCACAAGACTGCCTCATAATATGCCAAGGGCTCTTTGTCTGATTGAAGCTGATGGTAAAACATATAGAGGAATCATCATGGATCGAAAAGATGATACAGTGATCATTCGTACAGCAGGCGGGGGAAATCCAGTCGAATTAGCGATTGCTGAGATTTCTTCCATCCACCCACTAGGTTTTTAACTAACAAAAAAAGTCCCATTTAGGGACTTTTTTTGTTAGCAGTTACGATTGATGAGTCTTGGGTTTAGGCACTCGATTGCGCAAAAGCAGTTAAGGTCTACTTCAACACAATACTTCGATTTTTCTAATCGGAACACATCACATAAGGAATCTTTATCTGTAAAATCTAAAATATGACGGTCTTTGTCAAATGCGATAAGCAAGCTGAGTGTTGCACAGTGATCACAGATATGTTCGACTCTGAAAAATGCAGTGCTGAAGCAAGGGCCTGCATCTACTTCTCCGACGTTTCCGAATGCGACGAATGGTTTTGATTTGGATGTAAAGAGAACAAACGGGACAGTGTCACCTAATGAATGTGATGGAGAAAGGAGATTGCTGTAACAGCTGGTCGGGCAATCTTCTTTGACAGCATTTTGCAAGTCGCTAATGTTTTCAACAGCCTCTGTTACACAGCTCCATGAATGATTGCGGCTCATATTCAACCCTCCTATACTAGGAAATTTGTTTGAGTGTTTGAGCACTGTCATCATCTTCAAGCTATCTTTGCCGGCTCGTGCATCTACTTTTAACCAATGCGGAAGCGGCCGCTTCTTATGCTGACTGCTCCGCATCATTGGCTGTCATTCGTGAGGAAGGGGATGCTTTGACTCATGACAAGTTAGATGAGCGGCCTGTTGATTTAGCCGTGGTGATGATGCTTTTTATCTTTTGATGGCATGACTCTGTCGACAAGCTCTGGGTTTAAGCATTGGATTGCGCAGAAGCAGTTTAGATCAACCTCAATACAAAAGTCCGTTTTTTCTAGACCAAAGAAGTCAGGGTCACAAGGGTGACACACGCTTAGCGTATGTCCGTGTACATCAACAGGTCTTAATACAGATAACGTAGCACAGCAGTCGTGTAATTTTTCAACCCGGAAGAAAATAGATTCGAAGCATTGGCAATCGTCAACGAATCCTCCGATGTTTCCGAAAGTAGAGAACAACCCGCCCTTTTTATCAAAAAGTAAAAACGGAATCGTATCTTTTCCAGAAACTGTTGGGCTTAATAAATTACTGTAGCAGCTCGTAGGACATTTATCTTCTACAGCTTCCTGCTCTGCTAAAATCTTATCAACCGCATCGCATACACAGTTTTCATCATGTCGGCCATGGTGTTTTCCGCAGCTCATGGATTTCAGCTCCTTTAACAAGGTATTTGACTTTAGTCCTTAACAACATATGTATGCGCCCGCTAGTTGGTGTGGGTAAATGACCATTTATATTTGATGTATTTTGATAAAAGGAAAAGCAGAGCTTTTCGCTCTGCTTTTGGACATTAGAGGATACCGATTGCAACGATTGTCGCAACAAGTGTTTGAGTAAGTGTTTGGATTGCGATAGAGATGTCCGCATCGATTGTAGATACTGTAACGTTTCTTGAATTTTCGATGACAAGTTTTTGGCGGTTTGTTTGTTTGTGAGTAGCAGCTTGTAAGAGATCCTGCGTGACGCGGTCTGCCAAATCACCGTCTGCGATTGAGATATTTGTAATAGTGATGATCGCTGTTTGAATCGCTACTTGGATAGATGCTGCAACCTGTGCATCAACAGAAGAGACGTTAATGTCACAAGAGTCTCTGACGATAATGACTTCTTCAGATGTCTGCTTTGTGAAACTTACTTGATCCAAGTCTTGTAAGACATTTTCATCATCATAATAGTCGTCACAAAGTGCTTTTCTTTCATAGTTGCAATCGTCGTGGTATCTGTGGTGTCCGTGGTGTCCGTGATGTGTACAGTTACGATCTAGAGCGACCCAAGAATATGGTTTAGAATCCATTTCTATTCCTCCTTCCGTTTACTTTATTAAATGCTGGAATGCGTGGTTTTGTCTCGGGCATTTACCCTAGCAGGCAACCCATTTTTATTTAATCGTTATTACGCTGCGCATCACGGCGCTGCTGAATACGATTTCGAAGTGAATTTCGTTTTGGACGTACTTTTGGTTCAGGCTCTTGTTCCGGCTGTTTTGCTGCCTCAGCTTGCCTTTTTTTCTCCTGCTGCTGTTCTACGAAATCATTTGCTTTCTTTTGCAAGTCCTCCACTAATTTCAAAATCATTCTTCTTTGATCATCTGAGATATTTGCTTTCTGATCATCAGTGATATTGTTTTTGTTTAACACATCACTTACAAGAAGACTTGTTAATGGATCAATATCAGTATTGATTTGAAACTCCTTTTTTTCGTTCTCTTCAGCCACGATGATTTCACCTCTTTCATACGTCATTAGAAAAAGAAAGGGTCAAAGAATGCCAGCTTCAACTAAGAGCACATTCAATGTTTGAGTGAGAATTTGGACGGAGTTCATAATGGATGCATCTGATAATGTAATCGTAATGTTATAGCAGTTGATGATTTGAATCACAGTTTTCTTTTGGACTTCCACTTGTTGTGTGGATAAAAGCTGGTCTGTGATGTCGGCAGCCAATTCATCGTCTGGTACAAGAATTTGGATTAAAAGAGTAATGATTGTCGTTACGGTCGCTTGAAGGGAGAGTGCAGCTGTTACATCTGTTTTATGAATTGTGACATTTTCGGAATCTTTGATCTCAATGAAATCATCATAATTGCTGATTAATTCGTTTAACAGTTGTGTATATAATATTTCAGCACTTTCTTCAATAGACAATACTTTCACTCCTTTCTTATCTATACATTATTTAATGCAGGAAGGACTCAAGGTGGAATCGGAAAGTGTGAAAAAGTACAACCCAATTTTATTTCCGCTCGATTCATCATGACGGTCTTTTTTCTTGCATATATAAAGAAAGGACGGAAAAAGAAGAAAGAAGGAGGTGGAGGCTTCTGAGCGGTGCTTTGTCATTTGTCGTGTTTGCCCTCGCATCCTTTAGACTGACGAGACTGATTGTGTTTGATACCATTACAGCCCCTTTCCGCCGTCTATTTCATGAAGAACAGGAAGAAGTAAACGAACAAGGTGAGGTCGAAACATATATCATCATTAAAGGGGAAGGACTGCGGTCTTGGGTTGGAGAACTGTTAAGCTGTTATTGGTGTACTGGCATATGGTGCACTGCTGCCTTACTTCTGATATACATACTTTTTCCTGTCATTAGTATGTGGCTTAATTTACTATTAGCGATTGCCGCAGCAGCAGGCATCATTGAAGCGGTCGTCTCAAAGCTTGTGAAATAAACAGGCATTCTGATCAGACACGCTTTCAACAAATGCATATACTATCATGGAATAGGAAAGGAAGGGTTGCGATGAAACCAAACGAAACGCCGTCACATACGCTTCAAGGTTATCCAGCGCAGTCAAATCAACAATCTGTATATACGAAGAAAATCAAGAAAACAGGCTGCGGCTGTGGAAACAAAAAGAAACCTCAATAGAAGAGAAAAACAAAAGCCGGATTTATCCGGTTTTTTTGTTGCCCTTTTTTTGAGTGATGCATATGTAAGAGAGAAGGGGTGACCAGAATGGATGCATTCGAACAATTAATCGGTTCCTTGTTCACTAAACCTCATGATGGGAAAGAACAAGCGCACGAGAAGGCTGAATTGGATCTAACGGATAAAGCGAATGATCTTGAGGAGCACTTAAAAGCATTTGGCGTGAAGATGGATGCTTTTGCGAAGGAAACAGAAGCATTCATGGTGCGTCATAGAGAGGCAGATTACATCTTTAAACAGCAGAAATAAAAATTCCGCACTTTTTTATGTGATCGTCCAAACCATTTCTTTCATTTTTCATACTTTGTAAGGGAGAAGAGGAGGTGCTTATATATGAGTTACGGTTACGGTGGCGGTTCTTGCGGCGGCTACGGTGGTGGCTACGGCGGCGGATATGGATCAACATTTGTTCTTGTCGTTGTGCTTTTCATCCTTTTAATCATCGTTGGTGCTTCTTTCTTTAACTACTAAAAAGTAAGAAGGTGAGGGAAGCAAGGGGGAAGCCTTTTGCTTTCCTTTCTCTTTGGTCAAACAAGGCTTTAGGATAGGCACATATCTCGCCTATTTTCATATAGTAAGGTGATTACTCCACAAAGAGGAGGCAAATGAATGGATAATAAATTCTTTAAAAGCGTAGAAAACAAAACCGGTGTGAATATGAATGATGTGTTTAAACTTGCAGGTTCTTTGCAAAATGCCAACTTTAAAGATGAGAATACCGTTCGAGGTGTCATTAAAAAAGTAGCACAGCTTGCGAACAAACGTGTACCTAAAGAAATGGAAGACAAAATCGTTCAATCGATTACAAGTGGAAAAGAAAAGCTTGATTTCAATACAATCTCTAAAATGATGAACAACAAAAAATAAACAACAGGCTCTCCGTTTAAAGGGGGGCCTGTTGTTTTTGCGTAAATAATTCACGGTTTTTCTTTAGAAGAGGATATAAAAAGCGAGAACGATGAGCCGTTTTTCCTCGTCTAAATGATGGAACAGACAGATAAAGAGATTGTTCAGCTCTTGTCATAGCAACGTATAATAAACGGCGCTCTTCTTCCAGCGCTTCTTCATCACCGTTTCTGAGTTCATCCAGTGAGAAATCATGGGGAAGTGCCCCGTCGACCACACAAGTAATGTATACTGTCTGGAACTCAAGTCCCTTTGCGCGGTGGATCGTCATGAGCTGAACACCGGGTTCATCTGTTTTTTCCTTTTCGGCAGACTTCATATGTTCGGCATGTGCGAGAAAGGCTTCAATCGTTTCAAAGCGTTTGGCGGCTGTTTTCACATCACGTACATCATCCGCTCCTTTTTCAAGTACATTCGTATCGTTCACCCGTTTTTTTAAGTAATCCCCGAGTCCCATTTTTTGTTCAATAAATGTCACTGCGTCCGATGGCTTTAACGTCCGTAACGTTCGGAACAAAGGAACAATTGATTGCAGCTTTTTCCGTTGAAACGGCTGTATATCTGTCAGTTTTCCAAGCGCTTCTATCATTGAGCAATCTTCTGTGATGGTCAGTGCCTTTAGTGTATTCAGGGTTTGCTGCTTTAAAAAGAAAACGGGCAGCAGCTGTTTTATGGCGGCCACATCATCTGCATCCTGACTTAAGGAAAGAAAGGCGAGGAGTACCCGAACCATTCGTCTGCTGTAGAAGGCTTTGACGCCAGCATCCGTCTCATATGGAATCGCCGATTGATGCAGCCGTTCATAAATCGCACGGCCGCCTGTATTCGTTCGAAACAGCACGCAGAAGTCATTCGGCTTTGCACCATTTTTAATTTTCTCCTGAATATCTGCGACAATCATCGTCGCTTCCTCTTCTTCGTCATATGGATAGAAGAGCGTCGGAGGAATTTTCTCCGCGCGCACGGCTTTTAACGTCTTCTCATAACGATGCTGATTTTTCTTAATAATCGCATCAGCACTTGCGACAATCGTATGGTGAGACCGGTAATTCGCATGTAAATGGACGATCTGAGCCGAAGGATAGTCCTGTTTGAATTCAAGAATGAAAGCAGGATTGCTACCCCTAAAGGCGTAAATGGCTTGATCATCATCCCCTACACAAAATAACTGCTCTGATTCTCCGGCTAAAAGCTGAATTAATTGATATTGCACTGGATTAATATCCTGAAATTCATCCACTAAAATATACTGGAATCGTTCTTGATACCGCTTTAGCAGGTCTGGCTGTTCTGTGAGCATATGTAAGCAGGCAATCGCCATGTCATCAAAGTCAAATTGCTGATGATCTCGTTTTTGCTGTTCATATGATTGGTAGATCGTCCACATGTGTTGTTCCTTTTCATCCTTCAAATCAGGAAGTTCACCTGGTAAAAAGGCATTTTTCCAATAGCCGATCGATTGCAGTACTTGATCGGTAGGGTAGTCTTTCTCATCAAGTCCTTCATTCATAATGGCTTTTCGGATGTATTGCTCCTTTTGCCAGTCAAACTTGATCAGATGCTGGCCGTTCCATTTGCTTGCGTCATCGTGAAGCAGCATTTTATAAAAAAGACTGTGGAAGGTGCCTGTCACCACTTGGCTGGCTTGTGAAGGATGAAGCTGATATTGCTTACGCAGCCTTTCTTTCATCTCATTGCTCGCTTTTGTGGTGAAAGTTACGAGTAAAATATGGTGAGCAGGAATATGATGATGGGACATGAGATAAGCCGCTCTAGCCGTCAGGACTCTTGTTTTCCCGCTGCCGGCACCAGCCAGCACAAGCATCGGACCATCCAAATGTGTGACAGCTTGAAGCTGCGGTGTGCTAAAGGTGATATGCGGGAAGAGGTCAATCGTATGAACTTCTTCATTCTCTTCTAAATGTAAGGCGTCGCTAAATTGAATCGACCTTGGTTCCTGCCAGTCATATGATTCGCTTGTTTGCGAGATGATCTGTTTGCCGGTTGGAAAACGGAAGCCTCCAAGTTCTTTGTAGGAAGCTCTTTCCTCTTGTTCTGCCGTTTTATTGTGATCAGCTTGTTCTTCAGCTTTTTCACAAATCTCTTGCTGAGACATGTGCTTATGAATAAAGGCAGGTTCATCATGTATATTTAATCTAAAAAAGACCGGTTGTCCGCAATATGGGCAGAATAATTGTCCTTTTTTTCCCTCGTCATGGAGGAATTGATAGTGTTCTCTCGAATACATATGTAATGAGATCGTTCGATCATGTCGTCGTGCGCATTTCAAAGCTAGTCCTCCAATAGTCAATCAATCTTAAAATGAAACACATCTAATCATATCAAATGAGGCGTGTTTCAAACAGTCATAATTAGGGAATAGTAGAATAGAAGAGAAGCAAAGGAGGCGTTCTTGATGGGATATATAGCCCCGATTCAGCCGGATCTGTATTTTCAATATATCAATCGTCCAGCTCCTCAGGATAAAGAAGACTATGCGAAAGTAACAAAGGTTACTCGCACCTTTCATGACAAGATATACAGAGAGCTGGAGAAAAAAGAGGACTTAGTGACAGAAGCGGAAACGAAAGTACAGCAAAAAAAGCGGGAACGCTTTGTACGAGATATGTTTATGGAGGAAGGCAAGGGCATTCATATCAATACGTATATATAAATGATTGCGCTTTCTTCCTGTGGCGAACGATGATAATGAAAAAGAAAAAGCCAGGGCATCTTGAATGCTCTGGCTTTTCTTTTGGTCAAACAGACAGCGTTTTTGTCATTTTGACATGTGTGATCCCTGCTTCTTCAAACGGTTCAGAAACCGCTTTGTAGCCTTTCTTTTCGTAGAAAGGAAGAGCTTGGACTTGGGCATGCATAACCGCTTCTTTTGCTCCATTAGCAATCGCTTCTGTTTCTAGCGCCTCTAATAGTTTGTGGCCAAGGCCGAGGGAGCGCGCCTCTTTTAACACACAAATGCGTTCAAGCTTTGCCTTTGATCCCTCAATGATCCGCAGTCTAGCGGCCGCCTGAGGCTTTTTGTCATCATTGTAAATGACAAAATGGGTGGCTTTGTCTTCTAGTTCATCTATTTCGATCTCTACTGGAACTTCTTGTTCTTTTACGAATA
Source organism: Bacillus sp. I-2 (assembly GCF_001974945.1). NCBI lineage: Bacteria > Bacillati > Bacillota > Bacilli > Caryophanales > Bacillaceae > Bacillus > Bacillus sp. I-2. The sequence goes on from NZ_LZRW01000044.1 coordinate 129,530, forward strand.
CTTCTTTTCGTACATAATATGCATCTTCTCGTTGTGTTTGTTCTGTTGCGATGACTGTTTTCAAATGTCTTTAACCCTCTTCTCCTAAAATAAATGTTTCATAGACGGTCCAAGATCCGTTCTCTAATTGATATAAAAGGTGGAAGCGATCCACTGTTTCTTCATGGTCAATCTTTCTCAGCTTTAATGTGCCAAGTACGTCTGAATGCTCATCATCTGATAGTTTTTGAGCCACTGTCACATGAGGAACAAAGGCATATTCAGGTGTACCAGCAAGTGGATCTGCGTACAATCTTTCATTGAGCGCCATGATGTCCTCGTTCGGTTCTACTTTCATATAAATGACGTTGTTTACAGGAGCGAATGAACTGAATTTTTTAATACGTAACGTAATAGGAGAAGCATTTTTTGCATAATCTCTTAACGTTGAGACGACCTCAGCCGCTTCTAGATCCGTTAATTCAAAAGGTGTTCTTAATGTTAAATGAGGCGGTATGAGTGCATAGTTCGGATCATAACGCTTCCGGTAAGAGTTCGCAATATCTTGCAATTTTTTTGATGGAAATATAACAACTCCGTATTTCATCATGTTCCCTCCTGAATAAGAAAGTATTTATTATTGTTTATTATAACAAAATTCAGTTGATTAACGAATATGGGAGCATTCTTTTTAACGAAGGCGCAATGAGCGGCTGCCAAAACGTCCATTTATGATCCCCTTCGAATGTCTCAAATAAGTAATCCGCACCAGATTGTTCAAGAAGGGCCTTTAAATCTTCGTTCGGCTGAACAAAATCAAGCACCTGGCCATCTGTTGTTTTCACAGCCGTTTCCTCAAGCCCAATTTGATGGATAATGGCATAATGAGAAAGGGCTGTCGACTGTTTGACGGCTTCTAGAACCGACTCGTCAACGTAAGGGGACTGCAAAATCAGCCCGCCAAATAAAGAAGGATAATCAATGGCTGTCATAAGGGAAATCGTCGCACCCAGTGAATCACCAATAAACGTCCGTCCTGATCCAATTTGATAGGTTGGAAAGTGTCTATCAATATAAGGGACCAGTTCATTTGCTAAAAAGCGTTTATACGCTTCAAACTTTGTACCATCTGGATGATACGTGTTTCGTCTTTCCGTGACATTTTCATAAGGAACACCAATGATAATCGAGCGTTCCATTTCTTTGTTTTGCATCAATTCTTCTGCCTGTCTGCCTATTTTGCCTAGGCGGAAATAATCATGACCATCCTGGGCAATGATGACATGATATGTATAAAGGGGGGAGTAATTGACTGGCAAATAGATCAAAATGGTCATGTCTGCCCCAAGTTCTTTTGACTGTAAGGTTTCTTCTTGAATGATTCCTGTTTTCTTCACCATAATCCATTCCTCCAGCTAACCAAATTCATCATAAAGTGAAACGTTTCCATTCATTGTAACATGAAAAACAACGTTGTTCCTATATGCTAACATGCAATCAAACCCTATAACTTCGATTCTGTTATAAAATACAGAAAATTTTAATTAATCATGACATTTCCCCTTGAAAAATGAGATTTAATGGGTTACAGTATTAAGAATTAGAACAGACAGACAACACATTCTTATCGTGAGAGGTGGAGGGACTGGCCCTTTGAAACCTCAGCAACCGGTATGCATCACTTCATGTGATGTACCAAGGTGCTAAATCCAGCAAGCAGCTTTTTTGCTTGGAAGATAAGAGGAAGCGATTAAACCCCTTCTTCTTATGAAGAAGGGGTTTTCTGTTTTGAAATCAGATTTTTACTTAGGATGGTGTCAAATGACAGAACATGTGGAAACGAAATTAGCGCAGATTGGAAACCGTAGCGAAGAGGTGACTGGCACTGTCAGTCCTCCCGTTTATCTTTCGACAGCATACAGACATAGAGGGATAGGTGAATCTACAGGATTTGATTACATTCGAACGAAAAACCCAACAAGACAGCTCGTAGAGGATGCAATTGCTTCACTCGAAGAAGGGACGGCCGGTTTTGCCTTCAGCTCGGGAATGGCGGCGATTCAAACGATCATGGCTCTATTTGAAAGCGGAGATGAACTCATCGTCTCTTCAGACCTATATGGCGGTACATACCGTTTGTTTGAAAACGAATGGAAAAAGTACGGATTACGTTTTCTTTATGATGATTTTTCAGATGAAGACTGTTTACGCTCTAAAATCACGCCAAACACAAAAGCGGTCTTTATTGAAACACCGACAAATCCACTGATGCAGGAAGCAGATATTCAAAAAATAGCGAAGATTGCAAAAGAGCATGGCGCTTTGGTGATTGTCGATAACACCTTTTACACACCAGTCTTGCAAAAGCCGATTACGCTTGGAGCGGACATTGTCATTCATAGCGCAACCAAATATTTAGGCGGACATAATGACGTTCTTGCAGGGCTTGTGGTGACAAAAGGAGAGCAGCTGTCTGAAGACATGTTCCAGCATCAAAATGCGATTGGAGCGGTTCTATCACCATTTGACTCATGGCTTTTAATGAGAGGAATGAAAACACTGGCTCTTAGAATGCGCCAGCACGAGGCAAATGCGAAGGAGCTGGCACAGTTTTTAGAGAAGCAGCCAGAAATTCAAGATGTGCTTTACCCAGGAAAGGGAGGCATGCTGTCATTCCGAGTAGCCAAAGAGGAATGGGTCAATCCATTTTTGAAGCAGCTGAAAACGATTTGTTTTGCTGAAAGCCTTGGCGGAGTCGAAAGCTTCATTACATATCCTGCGACACAAACGCATATGGATATTCCAGAAGAGATTCGCATTGCAAACGGTGTATGTAACAAGCTGCTCCGTTTCTCTGTTGGCATCGAGCATGTAGATGATCTGAAAGCAGACCTGAAACAGGCACTCTCACAAGTAAAAGAGGAGGTATACGCCAAATGACCACACACGATTGGACACTTGAAACACAACTCGTTCATAATGCGTTTAAAACAGACCGTTCAACAGGTGCAGTCAGTGTACCCATTCAGCATGCATCCACATTTCATCAAAGCAGCTTCGATGAATTTGGCCAATATGACTACTCCAGATCGGGAACTCCGACACGTCAAGCATTAGAGGATACGATTGCAGCGCTGGAAGGAGGAACGAGAGGGCTTGCCTTTGCATCAGGCATGGCTGCTATTTCAACCGCTTTTCTTCTATTATCAAAGGGAGATCACGTCCTTGTCACAAGAGATGTGTACGGCGGGACTTTCCGAATGATCACCCAAGTTCTTTCAAGATTTGGAATTGAGCATACCTTCGTGGACATGACCGATTTGAATGAAGTCAAAAGAGGCATTCAATCGAATACAAAGGTCATTTACATGGAAACACCGTCAAATCCAACACTAGGCATTACAGATATTAAAGGTGTCGTACAGATTGCGAAAGAGCATGGCTGTCTGACGTTCTTAGATAATACGTTTTTAACACCTGCGCTTCAGCGTCCGCTTGATCTTGGTGTTGACGTTGTTCTGCACAGCGCAACGAAATTTTTAAGCGGCCATAGTGATGTGCTGTCAGGCTTAGCTGTGGTGAAAGATGAGAAGCTAGGAGACGAACTCTATTCGCTGCAAAACTCCTTCGGTGCGGTCCTTGGCGTGCAGGATTGCTGGCTTGTGTTAAGGGGGTTAAAAACCCTTCAGGTGAGATTAGAAAAAGCCAGCCAAACGGCCTTCGAACTAGCTTCATTTCTAAAAGAACATCCTGCGGTGAAAAAAGTATACTATCCAGGTTTAGATGACCATCCAGGGGCAGACATTCAGCGAAAGCAGGCGAGCGGAGCAGGAGCGGTTCTCTCATTTGAACTAGAAAACCAAGCGGCTGTCAAAGAATTAGTGGATGCCGTCACATTACCTGTATTCGCCGTCAGCCTCGGTGCCGTCGAATCCATTCTGTCGTATCCAGCCAAAATGTCACATGCGGCTATGCCAAAAGAAGAAAGAGAAAAAAGAGGGATTACAGATGGGCTGCTTCGTTTAAGTGTCGGAGTTGAAAACGGAGAAGATCTCAAACGCGACTTCAAACAAGCACTTGATCAACTAAAGCCCGTCCTTGTGAACCAATCATAAAGAAGGAGAGAAAAAAGCCGGCACAGCCGCCGGCTTTTTGACCTTTTTTGAACAAAACCATTGACGCTTTATTATTATGGTTATATAATAGAGACTGTCAGTAACAGAAAGCCCAGAACTGATACATAACCCGATTCCGTAGCTCAGCTGGGAGAGCGCTACCTTGACAGGGTAGAGGTCGCTGGTTCGAGCCCAGTCGGAATCATCGTTTAAACCCTTGCCTAGCAAGGGTTTTTTGTTTTTCTGACAATGAATATTTGTTCTATTTATTTTAATTGGGGACGAATTGGGGGGCGAACTTTATCCGCCAGATTGTTTCCAGTTGGCAGGAGGTTTTCGATTGCTTGCCTAACAGTCTTCTCGTCTTTACCTGTTTTTCTTTTCAGATCATCAATTGTTGGATTCTTACGGAAGCGGCTCATATTATCAATAATTCGATAAATCTTTCTCTCGAGATCAGACAGACAATCACCACCAAAAATAGTTTGTCAGAATATAAGTTCGTGTTGAAGTTTAGTTAAATGAAATTAGGAGGAAATAAACTTTGAAATCTTTTTGGGAAATAGACGAGGAAAAAAGTTACTATACGTTAAAAAAGATCAGCGAAGCAGAAATATCTAAAGCTGAAAAGAAACTAGGAATCACTTTGCCAGATACATATAAAAAGCTCATATTAGAACAGAATGGCGGTTATATAGTTCATAATGCTTTTCCAACCACTCACTCTAATTCATGGGCTGAGGATCATATCCAATTTAATCATCTTTTAGGAATTGCAGAAGGTGAAGGAATTATGGATAGTGCCTATTTAATGAAAGAGTGGGAGCTGCCAGAAGGGCTTGTTTTGATTAACGGGGATGGCCATACTTGGGTAGCGATGGATTATCGAAAAACGAAAGAGAATCCTGCAATTCATTATTTTGATGTTGAGATGGAAGAAGACTTTAAGTTAGCAGATTCCTTTGATGAATTCATTCAGGGGCTTTATACAGCTGAGTACACTGATGAGGAAGCAGCAGAGGGTGAATATGAACTTCCCGAAGCTCATTTAAGTAAAGAAGAACTTGAAGCCATATTTGAATTGGACATTCTTGATGAAGGTCATCTGTATAAAATTCAATATTACCCGATGGTTGATTTGAACGAAATTGAATGGTTTTTTAAAAAGATGCAATATCACATTGAAAAAACAAAAGATGAAGATGATCTTTATGAAGTAGCTTCTACGATTAACAACGTTCTCTTATTGAATCCCAATATGCCAATCAACGATAAAATTAATGGAAATCTAAATCAAATTGCTAAATTTTTAGAAAAAAATAAAGATCCACTTATAGTAAATCAAGGAGAACAAGTTGCTATGAAAACAAGTTTCCTTTAGTAAGCTTTGGGCACAAAAAACAGGCCATACTAGTGGAAGATTTATTTGGAGTATCATCAAATAATAAAAGGCATACCAGAGAGGCGAATTCGTCTCTCTTTTTTGCGGTTTCTTTTCGGTGTGGAATATTCAAACGGATGATAATATATGTAATTATAGGGAAAATAAAGGAATGGATAGGGGGAGGTTTGTTTGGGAGAAAAAGTAGCAAGCCCATTTGTTGCTAAAATGATCGGTGATTGGTACGGATATATAAAGAAACAGGACATTCTAAAGGCTGAAAATAAGAGAAAAGAGATCGTAATAGCCTTTGAAAATATGGAAGAAGATCAAAATGTCTTATTATACTTTAACTTGATTGATTCCAGATACAAAATGTTGGCGCAGGAGTTTGAGGGATCAAAAGATATATTGAAGCAAATAGACATTGAAGAGAAGCAGAAAACGGATGACATGATTCAGTATTATTATTTCTTCTTCAATGGCATGTATGAGTTTTATAAAAAGCGCTTTTCAGACGCTATCAACTATTATCATATTGCAGAGACCCGACTTCGAAACGTTCCTGACGATTTAGAACGTGCTGAATTTAATTATCAGCTTTCGATTGCATACTACGAAATCGCACAAAATCATTTCTCCATTAACCACGCCAAAAAAGCTTTAGAAAGCTTTAAATCAGCAGATTTACAAGAGAGTCGGGTTGCTACTACTCTAATGGTAATCGCATCAAATAAGATGGATTTAAACCAATTTGTACAAGCTGAATCCACCTATAAGGATGCTATCAATTTAGCAGCAGAATCTAAAATTGATTTTCCACAAGCGCTAGGGTATTTCAATCTTGGGATATGTTATGAGCGTCAAGGAAAGCTTCAGCAAGCTTTAGAATGTTTACAAAATGTCTTTTCGGTTGAATTAAAAAAGCCACACAAACCACTGTATATGAGAACAAATTACATGTTAGCGCGTGTACTCTTCCAGTTAGATAAAAAAGCTCAAGGACTGGATGCACACAACGAGTCACTCATGTTAGCGAATGAATTAGCTGACAATGCGTATATTGCTAAGTTAAATATCATACATTCAATATATGTAACAGATGATGAAATTCAGCTCGACGCAGCTCTTGATTTACTGAAAAATCAAAAACTTTGGACAGATGCCGCAGAATTGTCAATTATGGCAGCAAGATTTTATAAAAAGCAGGATAATTACAAACTGGCATCAAAATACTTTGATGAAGGTTTGGAATCACAGGCCAAAAAATTGACATGGATGGAGGAGGAAGCTGAATGAAGCACCTGAAAGTTATGATATTAAGCCTTACCTTATTAATGGGGATCACAACCACTGTACATATAAATTCCTCAAATGATTTTCAAACCGCAGAAAACGGCTACTTTGGTTAAGCATGAAGTCTATTAATAAAAAAGCCCTTTTTGGGGGCTTTTTTTATTTGAATATTATCTGCTATTTTCATTGCTGTTTCAATTGATCAAAACACAACTTCAAATCGTATAGGCAAAATAAAAACAGACCCTGCAAGGTCTGTTTTTATGGGGACGGATGGGGCCTAATCATTACTATCTTTTTCATTAAGATTAGAAGTTCCCTATACGCTCCATTGCTTTATCAAAAGCTGCTTTTCTTTTGTATCTTCATAGTCAATACTTTGAATTATGTATACAAAAAGAATTTAATTACTTCGATTTTTCTCTCCCCAATCACATAACTGTTCTAAAATTGGTAAAAGTGTTTCTGCCTTATCTGTAAGACTGTATTCCACTTTAGGGGGGACTTGTGGATATTCCTTTCGTATAATCATCCCATCTGCCTCCAAATCTTTAAGTTGTGCACTCAATGTTTTAAAGGTAATCGTTCCAAGTCTCCTTTTCATATCATTAAAGCGAACGGGTTGATTTTCCGAAAGGAGATACAGAATTAGCATTTTCCATTTGCCTCCTATAACTGATAATGTATATCCAAAAGGTGTCTCTTGGATATTACCCGTTTTTCTATAATCAGCCATACTCATATTGACACTATCCTTTCTGATAGTAGCTATCTAAATAGTGCGTACTATTTTTTTATTTATATTCATTTTATACTTACTTTACTTTGAAATAAAGGAGAGAAAACGATGACTAATATTAAAACCTACAATCACAATCTATGGGATCACGGTATTACCCAAGGATATAGCGTTAAAGGAACAATCTACATTTCAGGTCAGTTTTCATACGATAAAAATGGTATGTTCGTTGGTAAGGAGAATATTGAAGCTCAGACTCTGCAAACATTTGAGAACCTTGATCGGGTATTGGTGGAATTGGGAGCTACGAAATCCAACATTGCATATGTTGAAATTTTTCTAACAAATCCACAAGAACACTCCGAAACGGTCATAGATCTATTCAAGGAATACTTAGGTCAACACAGACCAGCTGGCAGTCTCATTGGTGTGACATATCTGGCTTTCCCAGAGCAATTGATTGAAGTCAAGGCTATCGCACACACTGATTAAATATGTTATCAGATTAATTTGACCAATTCTCTATACAAGGGAAAGGGTAGATCTTTATCCGGTTTATTATCTTATAATTTAAGCAGAATTGCTCAAGGTGTAACCAATAAAAGGGCAGAGGATGGACAGCACTATTAAAGCATATGTGGAAAAACTGAAATACAAAGTTATGTGCAGATGAAGGCTTCTCATTAGATATGAATTAAATTAAAACAGACCTTTAAGGGTCTGTTTTTTATGGGGACGGATTGGGGACGAACCCTTTCAGTTTTCTTCAAAAATGCACATTTTTTATCGGAAAGGCTCATCATAGAACCTTATTAAATCAGTCTTTTTCAGGGAAGGTCTGTTTGCTTAGGATAAGGTCATTCACCTTAACTGGGTGAGGTGACGGTTCGATCCAGCTGAATTAGAGACCATCGTAAAGAACTCTTCTCTGTTAAAGATTAAAGAAGCAATCGGTAAAAAAATATGAAACTATTTTATTTCCTCATCCATTACTTTCTTATATTTTTCAAACTCAGAATCCTTCATTTCTCCGTTCATTTGAAGCAGGAAGTTCCCTTTTGAATATGTGTGAGAGAAGAACATAGATCCAGCATTTCCTAACTCATCATAATAAGATTTGGCTTGGTTAAGGTCAGTTTCATTTCCAAATTTAAAAATCCTTCCACCAGCATTTTCACCTAAAGAAGGAATGAGAATCCTTTTTCCTTCTTCTCTTATATTTCCAAACTCTTTTTGTTCAAGATCAGTTGGTTTTTCTGCTTCAAGCCCAGCACTTTTGAAAGCTTCAATCACGTTATCTGTGGTGAGCTGTTTTTTAGTAGATGCTGCATTGCTACAAGCTGTTAACAATAATAAACATGTAAAACATAATACAAAATATTTCTTCATAGTAGATCCTCCTGATTGATAGATGCATAAGGATCTTACACTAAGTAATTCCTGTTTACTATCATTTCGACAAAAATAGACAAATATGAAAAATAAAGAAGGGTAAAATGATAACGTTCAGGTAAATAGATATTTGATAAACCATTTATCGAGGGGGAGGAAGATATGAAGTCATTTTTACTAATTGGACAATCAAATATGGCGGGGCGCGGCTTCAAACATGAAGTGCCTCCGATTTATAATGAAAGAATCATGATGCTGCGAAATGGTAGATGGCAAATGATGACTGAGCCCATTCATTTTGATAGGCCGGTAGCTGGCGTAGGACTAGCGGCTTCCTTTGCGGAGTCTTGGTGTAAGGATCATGAAGGAGAGAAGATTGGCCTGATTCCTTGTGCAGAGGGAGGCAGTTCCATTGATGAGTGGCCGCCGGATGGAGCATTATTTCGTCATGCTATAAGTGAAGCTAAATTTGCAAAGGAAAATAGCGAATTGGTAGGAATATTATGGCATCAAGGAGAAAGTGACAGCCAAGATGGGAAATACAAAGAATACGATGAAAAAATACTAAGATTATTTCATGAACTAAGAACTGAGTTATCTGTACCTAACATTCCGCTTGTAATAGGAGGTTTGGGTGATTTCTTGGGAAAGTCAGCATTTGGCGCAGGGTGTGTGGAATATCAACTGATGAATGAGAAACTACAAAAATATGCACATCATCATGAAAATTGTTATTATGTTACTGCGAAAGGCCTTATACCTAATCCGGACGGAATTCACATCAATGCGATGTCTCAGAGAATATTTGGTATAAGATATTATGAAGCATTTCGAAAAAAAGAACATATACATGAACCATTACCAAATGAACATGAGTTAGTGAATGAATGTCATAATAGAATGAATACCACAGCGGAGAAAACATATATAGCACTAGAAAAGTTCACATTAGGCAAGATGACTTACGAAGAGTTGCTGAAGACTTTATCGTAGGAAAAACTCATGGTAGACTTTGAATGGACAAAAACATGACATATCTCTTGAAAGGATGATTGTGGTGGTGAAAACAGATAAAGTCTCCTCCTGAATACATGAAATTACATTCAGGAGGAGATAAAAATGTTTAAACAAATAGATGAAAATTATCCGAGAAAAGAGCACTTTCATCATTATATGAAGGTAACCCGATGCTCATATAGCCTGGTGATCAATCTAGACATCACGACATTGTATTCAATATTAAAAGAACAAAAGCTAAAAGTATATCCTGTACAAATTTATTTGTTAGCAAGGGCTGTGCAAAAAATACCGGAGTTTCGGATGGATCTAGTGAACGATGAACTTGGTCACTGGGATCTTCTCCACCCTAGTTATACGATTCTAAATAAAGAAACAAAGACATTTTCAAGTATTTGGACGCCTTATGACGAAAATTTTGCTCGGTTTTATAAAAGCTGTGTAGCTGATATTGAAGCTTATAACGAAAGTAACAAACTATTTCCGAAACCTCATATGCCAGAAAATATGTTCAATATTTCAAGCCTGCCTTGGATTGATTTTACTTCTTTTAACCTTAATGTATCTACAGATGAAACTTATTTACTGCCGATATTTACGTTAGGCAAATTTAAGCTGGAAGAAGAGAAAATTATCTTGCCAGTCGCCATTCAAGTCCATCATGCTGTTTGTGACGGTTTTCATGTCGGTCAATATGTGGAATATTTGAGGTGGCTGATAGAACATTGTGAAGAGTGGTTAAACGAGTCATTGTATACTTAATTTTCAAAAGGTGCAGCCATTTGATTTTTAGAAAAAAGCAGACTTTTTCAGAGTCTGCTTTTTTCTGTTGTGAGAAGAAATATGTAAAATCACGGTTACTCAATTGTTCTTTTTGCGGTTTCTTTTCGGTGCCTTGAAAACTTATACATGTGATAATAAATGTAATATAAGGGAAATTAGTGGAAGGGGAATAAGGGATGGAGAAGGTTCTATCTTCACATGTAGGTGTGAAAATAAATGAATGGTATAAAATGATTCGGCAATTCAGTGTACCTGATGCAGAGATTTTGAAAGCTGAGGTAGAACGAGAAATTGAGCGAATGGAAGAGGATCAAGACCTGCTCATTTACTATCAATTGATGTGTTTTCGACATCAGCTTATGCTCGATTATATTAAACCTTCAGAAAAACGATCGCCTTCTGTTTCTGATTTGGTTGATAAAATCGAAAATTCAAATCATCAACTTTCTGGTATGCTGCAATACTATAATGCTTTTTTTAGAGGAATGCATGAGTTTAGTAAGAAAGAATACATACAGGCTATCCAATATTATAAGATCGCTGAAAGGCAGCTCGCATTGGTGGTCGATGATATTGAGCAAGCGGAGTTTCACTTCAAGGTGGCTGAAGCCTACTATATTATGAAACAAACTCATGTTTCTATGCATCATATTATAAAAGCCTTAGACATCTATAAGCAGCATGAACAATATAAAGTTCGCCAAATACAAAGCTTGATTGTTATTGCAGGAAATTATGATGATTTCAAGCGATATGACAAGTCATTAAAGCATCTAAATACAGCTTTTTCTATAGCAGAAGAGCTCGCCGATAATATGTTAATTGCTAAAATTCTATTGAACATAGCGAATACATATGATCGACAACAAAAGTACACTGAAGCAATTATACGCTACAGAGAAGTTTTAGACATTATTACACCACGAAGTATTGAAATAAAACCAATCACCCTATTTAGTTTAAGCTGGTCGTTGTATAAGTCTAGTCAACATGATGAAGCCGCTCCACTCGTAGAAGATGGTCTTAAGTGCTCCTTAGAGATAAATGATTCGTTGTGTTTGATGTTATTTAAAGCTTTAAAAGCGATTTATATAGATGCTAATGAGAAAGCAATTCAAGAAGTGCTAGATTATTTTGAGGAAAAGCAACTATATGTCTATGTCGAGGTATTTGCTCAAAGTATAGGATTATCTTCTGAAAAAAAGGGGGACTTTGAAAAAGCTGTCGAATATTATAAAAAGGCTCTTAAAGCTCAAAATGATATTCAAAAAGGAGAGTGTCTGTATGATTATTAAAAAATTACTAGTCATTGTTTCCATTGTATTGTTAAGTGTTTCAACAGCAGAAACTTTGAAACTCATTGAAACAAAATCAATTCGGAATACAACTATGGAGGAACATCAAAAATCAAATCGAAACACGACTATGATTGATCGAAATACAACCTCTGAAAACGTATAGACAAGATTAAAACAGACTTTAATAGTCTGTTTTTTTATGAAGTAGAATGAGCAAATGAACAGTTGGTCAATGCTATACTTATCTCAATAAATATAGGGAGGCATCCACTTTGAAACCTTTCTGGGAGAAAGAAGAAGAGAGTCCTTTCACGTTAGAAAAGATAGATGAGGAAAAAATTCGTGAAGCAGAGGGAAGACTTGGTGTCACTTTACCTGATACATATAAAAAGCTCATTTTAGAATGGAACGGTGGTTTTACAGTTCGTAATGCTTTCCCAACTGAACAGCCGAATTCATGGGCTGAGGATCATGTTCAATTTGACCATTTAAGAGGAATCGCCAAAGATGATGGCATCATGAATAGTCTTCAGTTAAGTGATGAATTGGAGCTGCCTGAGGGACTTGTAATCATCAGCGGAGAAGAAGATACATGGATCGCAATGGATTATCGACAAACGAAAGAACATCCTCCTATTCACTATTTTGATTTAGAAATGGGAGTCGATTTTAAGCTGGCGGATACTTTCGATGATTTTATTGAGCAGTTATATACAGCTGAAGATGTGATGGTCGAGGTAGTAGAGATTGATGAGGAATCCTCGGATTTGTATGTCAGTAAAGAAGAGCTTGAACAAATTTTTGAGAGACAAGACCTTCGTCAGCAGAATCTCTTTAAAATGGCACATTATCCGATGGAAGAAATTGAAGAGATTGAATGGTTTTTCGATCGTATGAAACAATGCATCAAACAGATAAAAGATCAACATGTTTTATATGAAGCAGCGACAACGATTCACTCCATCCTTCTGTTAAACCCGGATATGCAAAGAAATGACCTCATCAATCAAGAGCTGAAAGAAATAGCGGAGTTCCTAGAAAATAGTGGTGAGCCTAATACCTCTTTTTTGGGAGAAGACATTCATCCAGTGAAAAAAAGATAGTGAAAGAATAAAAGCCCCTGAAAAGGGCTTCTTTTTGTAATCTTATTGAAAGTCATATTTAAATAAAGTATAGTAACTTTATATGATAAAGAGGAGGATGGTTAAAGATGATGCATGCAGGAAGATTACGCCAGCAAACTTTGAACAATCAGTAATTTCATATGTTCAAAGGCTCTGTTTTCATCAAACGGAGTAAACGGGGTAGTCTGCACATTTTTAATGATCTTCAGCGGGAAAGTATGCAATTTCACTAGAAGACAGGCAGATAATTGTTCTGTCTTTTTTGTATGTTTTTTAATACAAAGAATGGCATAAGTCCAGCTTTGTTTACTCTGACCACATAAAGTAGCCTTTTGTGGTTTTTTGTGATGATATTCTTGATGCCTATTGATCATGACTAAATGAGCAATTGGAGGAATGAATATGAATAGATTAGAATTAAAGCAGTTAGCCAATCATCACGGATTAGACATTTCAGAGAATACCATTAAAATAAATGAATCAGGTGTTGATTTTCGTGTCGCGCATGTCGAAGATTTACATGGTGATCAATGGATATTAAGAGTGCCTCGCAGACCTGAATCAATGAAACATACCTTACAAGAAAAAAAGACATTAGATCATATGAGTAAGCAGGTTCACTTTCAGGTCCCTCAGTGGTCTATCTTTTCAGAAAGTCTGATTGCTTATAAACAATTAGAGGGGGTACCGGCGGCTAGTATTGATGTGGAGAAGGAATCGTATGTGTGGAGTTTTGACCAAACGAAAGTACCGCAAGCTTATTATGAATCATTAGGAAGAGTTTTAGCGAATGTACATTCCTTAGATCAACAGCCATTTAAAACGATCGGTGTGGAGATGCTCAGTGCTCATGAATTAAGAGGATCAATGAAACAGCGAATGGAACGTGTCAAATCGCAATACACCATTAACAGCGGTTTATGGGAGCGCTGGCAAGAATGGCTAGCTAAAGATTCTTTATGGCCGCCTTTCGTGGGAGTGAAGCATGGAGATTTGCATCCTGGCCACATTCTGATTGATGAAAATCAATGTGTGACGGGTGTGATTGATTGGTCTGAAGTGGGGGTTGGTGATGTATCTGCAGATTTTTTGTCGCATCAACTTCTCTTTGGGAAAGAAGGATTAACAAAACTTATCCATGCGTATGAAAAAGCAGGCGGGAGAACTTGGCCAGGAATGGATGAACATATAATAGAACTTCTGACGACAAGTGCGATCACTGTGGCCGAGTACGCACAGAGATCAGGATTGAAAGATATGCATGAAACTGCAGCATACATGTTGGCAAACGAAAGCTAATCAATCAGAACGAATCCAAAAAAAGCCCTGAAAAGGGCTTTTTTTAATCTAATTCATGAAAAACTGTTTGAGTTGATCAATGAAAACGGATTTGGATTTTCCTTTTTTATAAATGAACTCGATATTGATGTTGAACAAATGATTCAGCATCTTCGTATGTGTAGTTTTCCCAGGATTGAAATATTGCAATTGTGGGATTTGCTCGGTATTGATAAAACGCTTCAATATCCTGTCTATCGAATTGGCGAATAACAACTCGGTTTGTTCTTGTAAATATGCTATCTGCATTCTTCATGTGTTAACCTCACTTTTTAATTTGTTCTTGATTTGAAAAAGTCTATCAGCCATTCAGATAGCTGCTGCTGTGCTTTGCTGACAAATCGATCTGCATAATAAATTAATTCCAAGTGCCGGACAGGTGCTGGCTCAGCAATAGGGATCGAAACAATATTAGGCCACGTCGAATGTTGTTTTAGTAATCCTCTTGGCTGAATGGTTGCACCGATCCCGGCTTCAACCAGCTGCAATAGCGAAAACGCGGACCCAACCTCCATGGCAGTGTCCAGTTCAACACCCTGTTCTTTACATACGTCATCTACTAAATCCCTTCCTAGATATCCCTTCGGATACATGACCAACGCATGGTGAGTCAGCTCTTTTAATGACACTTCGCTCTTTTGAGCCAAATCACTTTCTGAATGAACAAATAATTCGTAAGGCTCACTTCCAAGTGGAATTTGAACGAGACGCTTATCCGCAGGCCCTCGCAGTCCGATGCCGAGATCCACTTTATGCGAAAGAACTTCTTCACGAACAAAGATATTTGAATATGCCTTCAGATTGGTTTCGGGATAAAGTGTTTTAAATTCTACAAAAAGTGGCACCAGCTGAAAATCAAGATCGGAGGGGAGTACTGCGAGACGAACGGTTCCTCGTTTTTCTGATAATAGTTCTTTCATCGCATTTTTTGCATCTCTTTCAGCTTGAAGCATTTTCATGCCATATTGATAAAGCAGCGAACCGGCTTCGGTAGCAACGACCTTTTTGCCGATTCGATCAAAGAGCGGCATCCCAACTTCTGCTTCAAGCAGTCGAATTTGCTGGCTAAGTGTAGGCTGTGATATGCCTAGCTGCTCAGCGGCTTTTGTAAAATGCAAATGGTTGAATACAGCCATAAAATAGGTAATATGCCGGGTATCCATATGTCCACCTTTCATAAATGATAGTCTTTTCCTATCATCATAATACGATTTATTGTATTGATCAATGAATGCGGCAGATTTATACTCAAAGTAACCTTAACAAGATGAGAGAGAAAGAAGGGTATTGATGAAAAAAATATATTATTTAGCCGCTTTATTTTTAGCCGCTTTAAACTTACGTCCGATCATTACGTCCGTGGCTTCCATGATGAGCATGATCCAATCAGAGCTTGGCGTAAACGCACTGACAGCAAGTCTTTTGACCACTTTGCCTGTCCTTTGTATGGGAATATTTGCTCCCGTTGCAACGATACTCAGCCGGCGTTTTGGTTTAGAGAGAACGCTGTTTTTCTCGATTCTTCTGATCACGATTGCCACTGCACTGCGTGGTACTAGCCAATCGGTTGCTATCCTGCTCATGACTGCGTTTGCTGGAGGGGTAGGGATTAGCTTCGCAGGTCCTTTATTGTCTAGTTTTATTAAAAAATATTTCCCGAGAAATCCTGGTATCGTCAGTGTGT
The DNA here is from genome assembly GCF_001974945.1 of Bacillus sp. I-2. Classification (NCBI taxonomy): domain Bacteria; kingdom Bacillati; phylum Bacillota; class Bacilli; order Caryophanales; family Bacillaceae; genus Bacillus; species Bacillus sp. I-2. The sequence continues at coordinate 145,676 of NZ_LZRW01000044.1, forward strand.
ATTCAATTTCGATGACGATTGGTGCAGCGCTCGCTTCCGGCTTCACCATTCCAATTTATCTGCGCAGTCAGCATCACCTTCCATTTGCATTGTCCTGCTGGGCTATTCTAGGGGTGATTGCCCTTATTCTATGGATAGGTTTAGTTCGCAAAAATGAGCAGAGTGATCATGTAACGTTGCCGTTAAAATTGCCGTTGAGAAACAAAAAGGCCATTCAATTCACCTTGTTCTTTGGCTTTATGTCCAGTATGTTTTATTCTTTGACGGCATGGATTTCACCGATTGCTCTTAGCTTTGGCAACAGTCCGCAATATGCTGCAATGCTCTTGACCATATTTACACTCATTCAGATACCGGTGGCACTACTCGTTCCAGCGATCGTTACTCGATTAGGAAAACCGAAATTATTTCTCATCTTATGCAGTCTGTCTGAACTCATTGGCCTTATCTTTCTTCTTCTGCCAATGCCGATCTTGCCAGCCGTCATTTTCCTAGGTATGGGTGCAGGTGGATTATTCCCTTTAGCGCTTATGCTCCCGATTATGGAGACGAGTACTCCGGAGGAAGCCGGAACCTGGTCTGCGATGTCGCAGATGGGCGGGTACATTGTGGGTGGATTCGGTCCGTTTTTCATTGGCTTGGTTTTCGATCTAAGCGGACATTTTGATGCTTCCATTGTGGCAATGCTTGTCATCGTCTCGTTAATGATTGGCGTTCAGTTATCTATGAAACTTGGTAGAAAAGAAGGAGAAGTGTCGAGTTAAATAATGCTGCTTCACATTTCAATAAAAACGGGGGAATTCTATTGCTCATTCGAGAAGCAAAAACGATCGATTATCCACAATTAAGACAAATCTATTTAGAATCACGGTGCCATAGCTTTCACTGGCTCAATACAGAAGAACTCAATCTGCAAGATTTTGATCAAGATACGCAGGAAGAGCAAATTTTCTTAGCTGAGGAGAACAATAAAATCCTTGGATTCATTTCTCTATATGTACCAGATCGTTTTATTCATCTCTTGTTTGTACATCCAGAAGCTGCTGGTCAAGGGGCTGGCGATCTGCTGCTCAAACAAGCGATAAAAGTTTTGGGAACACCGGTCACCCTCAAATGTGTCTCCGAAAATCACAAAGCTTTATCTTTTTATCAAAAAAGAGGCTGGAAGGCTGTTGTAGAAGAAGGAGAACCTGGGGCGGAATACTGGGTGCTTATTTATGAATAGAAGTCTTTTTATCTTATCATTCACGGGCCCTTTATAGGGCTTTTTTGCGGTTTCTTTTCGGTGTCGAATGGTTCATGAAATGATAATATATGTCATTATAGGGAAAATAGAGGAAGGGGTAAGGGCTGATGGAGAAAGTGCTTTCTTCTCACGTCGGTTTGAAAATCAATGAATGGTAATATCATATTCAAAGATTTAACGTACCGGACGCCGAAGCATATAAAGAGGAAATCAAATCAATGCTTGATCATATGGAAGAAAATCAAGATTTATTATTGTATTTCTCACTCATGGAGTTCAGACATAAATTAATGCTTGATTACTTGAATCCTTTAGAAAATGGGAAAGAGCGGGCCAACTTCAAGGAGCTCGCAATGAAGATCAAAAGGGACCAAGAGAAATTAACAGGATTGCTCGAGTATTACTTCAATTTTTTCTACGGCATGTATGAATTTGAAAACTATGAATACCTAAATGCGATTACCTTCTATAAACGGGCAGAAAAAAAGCTGTCTCTTGTCAGCGACGATATTGAACGGGCCGAGTTCAATTACAAGATGGCTGAAATCTATTACCACATGAAACAAACCCACATGTCCATGCACCATATCGCACAGGCGATACAATGTTATCGAGAAAAAGATACATACACTGTAAGAGAAATACAATGTTCTTTTGTGATCGGGTTAAACTATATAGATATGGGCTGCCCCGAAAAGCAATACCCCATTTTCAACACGCACTAGAAAAAGCCGCCGACAACTCAACAAAACGATTAAAAGGATCAGCACTCTATAATTTAGGGTTGAGTTATTTTCATAATAAAGAAATAGCACAAGCAATTATTCATTTTAATGACTCAATTCGAGCATTTAGAGAACAGGGATACGAGCATTTAAATAGAATCTTAGACCCGCTCATTATGTTGTCAAAAGCCTACTTCAAAAAGAAAGAACAGGATTTAGGTATATATGCTTTAAATAACGGTATAGAACTATCTGAAAAACTGAAAGACCATGTGCTGTTATTGATATTCAAATTTTTAAGATCACTATACGTTGAGAACAATTTTGAGCAGTTGGAAAAAATAATGGAATTGCTAGAAATAAAGTCAATGTATCCTGATCTTGAAGATTTAGCAAAAGATGCTGCAAAATATTATAATGAAATGGGAGATAAAGACAATGCGATGCTTTTTTATGAGAAAATTCTTTATTTCCAAACTCAAGTGAAGCGGGGGGACTGTCAGTATGAAATTTAAAACGTTAACAGTCGTATGCGTGATGATTAGTATGATCAGTATTGTTGGTTATTTTACATCTGAAGTGACAGCAAGTCATGATGAAGCTAGGAGAGGTCATACTGCAAGTATCGGTTATACTGCTTAAATAAAAAGCCCCTTAAGGGCTTTTTATTTTAAGACGGAATATATGCTACCAATAAAGAATTTTTTTCCATAGAAAAGATATTGAGGAGGAAGTAAAGTGACAATGTTAAAATCAACATTATTTCGAAGGATTTTCATTATATCCTTTGCTTTAACCTTTATGATTAGCCTGTTCAATATGGCTGTGTTTCCAGGGACGCCAGCGTCTTATTATGTTGGCCTGGTTTGTAAGATGTTGTTTATCAGTTTGTTAAATGGTTTGTTTTTCGGAACAATCATCTATTTAATTGGCGTCTTTCTTGGTGCTAAATCTTCAAAGGAAAATCAATAACAAGTGAGCGGCTATAGTCCGTTCTTTTTTATTTAAAAAATTTGATATCTAATGGAGAAAATGAGATTACTTCATGTATGATATAGATCGCAAATCCTCCATATGTATTTTCCATCATACATTCAATTATTTTTAATATCCTACTGCATTCTATTTTAAAGGATGTTACCGTTGTTTGTAAGGAATGATTGGCCAGTCTTCCAATACGAGTTGGAGGGAAATCATGAATTACAACATTGAAATGTTAACGAATATGAAAATGGTGTATATGAGAAATATCGGATCATATGGCAGCAAAGAGAATTTTGAGATGATGAAGAGATTTAAGAAATGGATCAAGCAACATCAATTAAATGATGAATTAAAGGAATATGGTATATATGGTGTTCCTCAAGATGATCCTGGAAAAATTCCATCAGAAAAATGCAGATACGACCTCATGCTTATGACAAATAGAGATTTCACAAAAGATCAAATGGTTCAGACTGGTCATTTTGAAGGAGGAACGTATGCTGTGTTTACAGTGACACATACAACCGAAAAAGTGAATTTGTTCTGGAGACAATTGCCTCAAATGATCCAAAACAATCGATTAAACATGCGTCAGGCACCTATAATGGAGAGATATAGAGAAGAAGAAGGCGAAGATAAGGTGTGTGAATTCTTACTGCCTATCTTTTAAACACTTTATCAAACTGCAATGAAAACAGACCTCATATGGTCTGTTTTCATGAGTATTATATGTTTAAATATTTTAGGACTCGTTCTTTTAAATATCGATACTGATCCTCATTCGTATCTTCAAATGCTTCTTCTCGATTTGAAGGTACATCCATATAAACGATTTCCTCAGAGAATTGTGAAGAAGTAAAGTCGATTCTTGTTCCATTCACTACGTTGTAAAAGTGCCATCCGTTGGGTAATGCGGTTTTGTTTATTTTTCCGCCTAACAGATCATGGACGACTAAAGAAGTGACACCGCATTGTCCATTGGCCGGGTTGTCTTTACTCCATTTTGAACTAGATTGAGAGGACCAGGCTTTAAAAAGAGCATCAATGATTTCGTCTGTCGTGTAGAGGTTCATCATAAAAATCCTTTCTATTTAAAAGCGAAATGAATATAGTATCTGTTTAGTCTATAGTAGATTTTTTTTCGATCAAAATCCAGATGCTATACTTGATTAAACCAATATAACAATGAGGGTCATGACAGGAGGAGCATGGAGTGATATTCATCATAGGCATTGTAATCGCTTTTATTGTTGCTATTTTAGGCTTTACTATTTTCGTAGATGTAGGTAATGGGCTGGGAACGGTTTTTAGCATCATCGGTGCAATGGTCATTTTATGGATAGCGGGTAGGCTGCAAAGACAAAAAGAAAAGAATGATCCAAACATATTATTAGATAAAATGATGATGCTTTTTCAAGAAGACGGTTTTCAGGCTTCCACATACCTTTTTTCACAAAATGTTGATAAAGGCTTTGCGATTGATGATGAGCGAAAGGTAATGCGCTTTATTACACACCAACCTGGCGGCTCATCTCGAAAATTCAAGTTTGAAGTCACTGAGCTTTCCTTGAAAGAGTTGAAACAAGTTGACATGTTAGAAGATGGTGTGCCGATTGAACAATCTGTTGAGATTGATAATAATGAAGAGATCTCGACACTTGAATTGAGATTAACTATGAATGATCAGGAATCATCAACGATCACGCTCACCTTTCTGACATTTGATGTGCCTGTTTGTAAGAGCACTGCCGAGTATTTGACTGAACGAGAAAATCTGGAAGAGATTTATCATGAAATTGATTCAATGATGAAATCTGCGGATTAATGAAATGCCTGTTCATAAAGAAGAAATCACCATTTGAGGTGGTTTCTTTTTTTATGTCAATCAAGACAAGGCTGGTTCAATCATTGCGGTTGAATGTTTTTCTCAAAAATGAATAAAGATAGACTAGACACGAAAACGAACATTGATATCGAAATGACTGGAGGAAACATACATGCAAAAGCTTTGCAGGGAAGTCTGGATCGAGGTCAATCTTGACGCGATTAAAAGAAATATCGAAGCCATTCAAGCGCATATTCCAAGGAAAAGTAAGATCATGGCTGTCGTAAAGGCGAATGCTTATGGACACGGTTCAGTTGAAGTAGCGCGGCAGGCACTAGAAAGCGGTGCGACAGAGCTTGCGGTTGCCAGCTTGGAAGAAGGCATTGTATTGCGGAGAGCAAAAATTGAAGCACCGATTCTGGTCCTTGGATTTACCCCGCTCGACTGTGTGAAAAGGGCTGCAGCCTGGAGAATTGACCTATCCGGCCTTCGAGAAGACTGGATTGTTCAAGCAAATGAGATCTTAGCGGAAGAAGAAAGTCAGCATCGCCTTGGGATTCATATCAATGTTGACACAGGGATGGGACGATTAGGTGTACGGACAAAGGAAGAGCTGTTAGAGGTGGTGGAGGCGCTTGAAAAGAGTGAAAACCTGAGGTGGGATGGAATATTTACGCATTTCTCCACTGCGGATGAGCCTGACCCTGATTTCACACTGCTGCAGCACAGCATTTTTATTGATTTTCTTCGTTTCTTAAAAAAACAAGGCATTACACTGCCCACAGTACATATGAACAATACAGCGGCTGCTATCGCGTTTCCTGAATTTAGCGCAGATATGATTCGGCTCGGCATCGGGCTATATGGACTGTACCCTTCGCAATACATTGAGAGTTTAGATGCTGTTAAGCTAGAGCCCGCTCTCAGTTTAAAAGCAAGGATTGCGTTCGTGAAGGAAATGGTGACAAAGCCAAGAACCGTCAGCTATGGGGCAACCTATGTAGCAAAACCTGATGAAGTGATAGCAACCATACCAATCGGTTATGCAGATGGGTACTCACGTGCTTTATCCAATCGAGGATTCATGCTTTTCCGAGGAAAACGAATGCCGATTGCTGGCCGCGTCACAATGGATATGACCATGATCAGTTTAGGAGAAATGAAAGCAAAGCAAGGCGAAGAAGTCGTCATATATGGTCGTCAAAAGGGAGGAGAAATTTCTGTCGATGAAATCGCCGAAATGCTCAATACGATCAACTACGAAGTCATCGCCACCTTAAGCCGCCGCGTCCCAAGGTTTTATCGTCGCGGCGGAAAGATTATTAAAATATCGACACCGGTGATGTATGTGTGAGGGTAAATAACAGGTGCAATTTGAGGATATTTGTTCTGGTGTACAATGATAAAAATTAAATTTTATTACAAATATGTCGATAAAAGGGGGGATATTTAAGATATGGAGGAAAGAAACGATGAAAAAAGGTTTATTTTTAGTGCTTTTGACTATTTTAATGATGGTCACAATCCATCCGTTAAAAGCTCATGCAGTTGAGACAAATGGGTGGACGAAGCGAGCAGACTTACCGGAAGAGAGACTTCATTCTAGTTCCGCAGTAGTAGATGGGAAGATTTTTGTTTTTGGGGGAAGTAGTGAAAAGGCATATAGTAATAAAAATACCTACATGTACGATCCTCACAAAAATGAGTGGAGCTCAAAAGCTGACATGCCTAGAGAAAGAACAGATAGTACGGCAGTGGCGATAGGTAAAAAAGTATATGTCATTGGAGGAGCATATCAAGATAGCACAAATACGATTGATATTTATGATGCAGAATTAGATACATGGGCAAAAACACCGATTAATATACCATACTATGCTGTGACAAAAGGTGACATAAGTGCAAGTGTTGTAAATGATAAGATTTATATTCTTGCAACGAATAAAAGTCCTTATCAAGAACATAATTTTTATAGTTATGATACAAAAACAGATAAATGGCTACAATTAAAAATGTTTCCTCAGCAATTTACTGGTATGTCTATGTCAGAAGTCGTTGACAACAAAATTTATGCTACAGGTGGAGAAAGAACAGTTAGTAATCACAAAAATTCCCAAGTGTATGAATACAACATTGAAACAAATCAATGGGTACAAACAAAATCACAGTTAAAGTTTTATCAACTAGGGGCTGCATTTACAACATATCAGGGAAAATTGTTCATGGCTGGAGGTCAGTATGATGACAGAGCCAGTCTATTATCACCATACACACAGTTTTATGATGCTAAAACGAATTCTGTGAAAAGAAGCTCGATCAATTTACCTGAAGCTAGAGTAGGTTCAAGTGCTGTAACGATTGAGGATACCATATATATCATAGGTGGACGAAATTTCCAGCAAGATTATCATTCAAAATCGATTAAAAGTGATTACAAATCAGTGATTTCTATCTCACTAAAAGATTTACAAATTGCTGAAGGTGAATCAAAGCCAGATGATGGCACAACCGAAGAACCGAAAGATCAAGACGGGACAAAACCTGGTGACGGCACAACCGAAGAACCGAAAGATCAAGACGGGACAAAACCTGGTGATGGCACAACCGAAGAACCGAAAGATCAAGACGGGACAAAACCTGGTGATGGCACAACCGAAGAACCGAAAGATCAAGACGGGACAAAACCTGGCGATGGTTCAACCGAAGAACCGAAAGATCAGGACGGGACAAAACCTGGTGAAGAATCAACAAAAGGTATACTTTCAATTACCATGATAAACGGGCTGCAAAAGGATTATTTGCTTTCAATGAAAGAAATCAACGATTTTCTAAACTGGTATAAAGAGAGAAGTTTTGGAATTGGCATGAACTTCTATGAAATCAATGATGAACACAATAAAGGTCCTTTCACAAGTAAGAAGGATTACGTTGTGTACCAAAATATCTTAATGTTTGATATCAAGCAATACTGATATTCATAAATTGTAAAGCTGCTGATAAGAGATCAGCAGCTTTTATTTTGATGAAATTGTTAAAATTAGGAATAACGTCATTAAAAAATAAGATATTTTTTAAAAAATCTTCTAAACATCCTATAAACAAATCCGATAATAGAATTGTCAGGGTTGATAAGCCCTAGAATAAAGGACTTTTTTCAGACAAGGACGTCTGTTAGGTCCCACATACATGGAGGTAATAGGAAATGAGAATTAACCACAATATCGCAGCGCTTAACACATTAAACCGTTTGTCTGCAAACAACGGTGCGAGCCAAAAGAACATGGAGAAACTTTCTTCTGGTCTTAAAATCAACCGTGCAGGAGATGACGCAGCAGGTCTTGCAATCTCTGAAAAAATGCGTGGACAAATCCGCGGATTAGAAATGGCTTCTAAAAACGCACAAGACGGTATCTCACTTATCCAAACAGCTGAAGGTGCATTGACTGAGACTCACTCAATCCTTCAACGTGTTCGTGAACTAGTCGTACAAGCTGGAAACACTGGTACCCAAGATGCTGCTACAGATCTTAAAGCAATCCAAGATGAAATCAATGCACTTGTTGAAGAAGTAGGTGGAGAAGCAGGTAGTAAAGGGATTGCTGACCGTACTCAATTTAACGGTAAAAACCTTTTAGATGGTACTTTTGCTACTGATAAACTTACATTCCAAATTGGCGCAAATTCTGGTCAACAATTAAGTGTAAACATTGATAGTATGAAAGCTGCTGATTTAGGTAGTGCTACTGTAAAAATTAGCAATATTGATGTAACTGATTTTGCTACTACATCTTTTGATAATCAACTTGATGGTGTTGATGCTGCAATTAACCAAGTTTCATCTCAACGTGCTAAACTTGGTGCGGTTCAAAACCGTCTAGAGCACACAATCAATAACCTAGGTGCTTCTTCTGAAAACTTAACAGCTGCTGAGTCTCGTATCCGTGACGTTGACATGGCGAAAGAAATGAGTGAGTTCACTAAGAACAACATTCTTTCTCAAGCGTCTCAAGCAATGCTTGCACAAGCGAACCAACAGCCACAAAACGTACTTCAATTACTACGTTAATGAAAGGCCCCTTTATGGGGCTTTTTTTTATGATGTTTTTTCTTCGAATTCCCCACACTCTTATGATTCTTAAATCCCTATGATAAAATCATGAAAAATGACCTTTAAATTTGGCATACTCTAGCGAAACGATCATAGTGAATGAGACTTTATCCTTATTTATTCCTTTTTTGTTAAACATATTCCATTAAAGTTCGATAAATGGATTGTAAGGCTTACAAAAAAATTCTAATTTAGAACTTTTGGATAAGGACGTCCAATTGGTTCAAACACATGGAGGTCATTTAACATGAGAATTAACCACAATATCGCAGCACTTAACACACTGAACCGTTTGTCTGCCAACAATGGAGCAGGGCAAAAGAACATGGAAAAGCTTTCTTCTGGACTTCGTATCAACCGTGCAGGAGATGACGCAGCAGGTCTTGCGATCTCTGAAAAAATGCGTGGACAAATCCGCGGATTAGAAATGGCGTCTAAAAACGCACAAGATGGCATTTCTCTTATTCAAACTGCTGAAGGTGCATTAACTGAAACACATGCGATTCTTCAACGTATGCGTGAATTAACAGTTCAAGCAGGTAACGTTGGGACTCAACAAACAGAAGATTTAACAGCTATTCAAGAAGAACTCACTGCTTTGGTTGATGAAATTGATGGTATTTCTCAGCGTACAGCATTTAACGGAAAGAATTTGTTGGATGGTAGCGTTGAGGATGGATTCCAATTTCAAATTGGAGCGAACATTGAGCAAAATATCAATGTAAAGATTGGTAAAATGGACGCTGAAACATTGACTGTCAAAGATATTAAAGTAAATGAAGAAGGCTTTAACTTTGACACCGAAGTAGCAAAAATCGACGCAGCAATCGGCGCTGTATCTAAACAGCGTTCAGCTCTTGGAGCAGTCCAAAACCGTCTAGAGCACACAATCAATAACCTTGGTGCTTCTGCTGAAAACTTAACAGCTGCTGAGTCTCGTATTCGTGACGTTGACATGGCGAAAGAAATGAGTGAGTTCACAAAGAACAACATTCTTTCTCAAGCATCTCAAGCAATGCTAGCGCAAGCAAACCAGCAACCGCAAAACGTACTTCAATTATTACGTTAATGAAAAAGCCCCCTTTGAAGGGGCTTTTTTTGTTTCAATCGAATGACAGCAAGTGCTTTAGACGGAAGTCAGGAACCGCTTCATGGAAAAAAGCTCGGTTGCCTTCATCGTTCTTTTGATCCCATTGCTTCCACCATTCGGCGGTTTCTCCTGAGGTGTCAGCTTGAATCATGTCGTTCAGCTGTTCTAAGTTGATGATTTCTCTCGGTTCTGTTAAGAAAGAATGCATCCGGTGATACGCTTCAAGTCGTTCAGGCTGTTTTGTGACAATGGCGTATTGTACGTAGCGATTTAAAAATTCCTGTACGAACGTCAAGTGGGGGATGGTTGTTTCTCCTTTTAACTCGACACCGTCCCACGCCATATCAGCAATTGCACAAAGCCACCAGCCAAGTTCACTCGCTTGCTGCATTTGTTGTAATGTGTCCTTTTCAAAAGACAGCCGCTCATTTTTTTGTGCTTGTTTGAGCATACGGTCAAGTGTTTGTGCTTCGAGGGCTGCCTTTGTCATGCCCTGTCCATGAATGGGATCTAACGTACACAAGGCATCGCCCATCACCAATAATCCACTTGGCCAATCCTGCATGTGTTCATAGTGATGTCTCACGCAAGAAGGAACTCTAAATCCTTTTGGTTTTGTAAAGGGCGTTAAATGGGGGATGGCTTCTGCTATCGCGGGGTGGGTCAGTGCAGCGGTTTCTGAATCAAATTGATCAGCATCCGTTGTTGGATAATGTGAACCGCCAGCTGCAGAAAGAAGAACAGCCACTAAATCATGATCTACCCGTTCAAACAGTCCTGTTGGAATTTGCTTGTCTGGCTGGCCAACTACGACCATTGATTGCAGGGGTGGGGCCCCTGATGGTATGTGATAATATCTTGTGCTGTAGCCTAGAAACACATGTAACTCATCAGTCTTTGGTAAGGTCCATCCAGCGTCTTTCAGCCATTTTGGCAATTTGGACATTCTTCCAGACGTATCGATCACTAAGTCTGCTTTCATTTCATGAATGCTGCCAGGTTTTACTTGCCGGTTCTTCACGATGAGCCCCATGACCTGATTTGTTCCCTCTTTAAACTGAAGAGAGATGGCTTCATGTTTTTCTAAAAACTGCACATGTTCCTCTTTTACCATTCTTTGCATCAGCACCCACTCTAGCATTGCGCGTCTTGTGACGGCAGTTTCTTCTGTATCAGTGAGCGTTAACTCGCCATCTTTTGTGATAAATCGAGAGGTTTGATGCATGGTATTAAATCCGTCCATTGCCAGTAACTCTTTTGTATAACCAGGGAATAGACGTTCAACGATTTGTTTGCCAAGTGGCAGCATTCTATGTGGATGAAAGGCTTGAGGAGTGCCGAGACGATTCTCAGGAGAGTCTGGCAGTTCATCCTTTTCAATAATTAAGACTTGATGATAATATGTTGATAAAACTTTTGCAGCGAGCATCCCGGTGATACCTCCGCCAATGACGATTGCCCGCTCATATTTCATGGGTTGTGTCACAACATGCGCCTCCAATGAATACACAAAATGATTACATGACCATTTCATCATATGTTAATTCATTAATTATAGCAAATATACGTTTGAATATAGAAAGGAAAAGTACTTCTTTTTACTCGTAAATATGAAGAATTTCTTCTAATCATCATCATTATTTTTAAAAAGTATCTATTAATTTAAGAAGAACGACCGATAAACTATATAAGGGGGTAGAGAAATTGGATATACTACAGAGTATTGTGACAGCAGCACCTTATATGATGCAGATTTTAAAAAACGAAGTGACGATGGGTGTCATTGATCGAGAGAAATTCTTGCTGTATTTGCCATCGAAAGATGTGGATTTTCAAATTCGAGCCGGAGAACTCATTAAGCCAGATGATTTAAATATGAAAAAAGCGCTCAGAGGTGAGACATCAAGTATGTTTGTGCCTGAATCGGTTTACGGAATACCGTTAAATGCAATGGGTCTGCCAATTTTTGATGAAAATCAACAAGTGATCGGCGCACTCGCTTTAGGTTATCCACTTAAAAATCAATTAGAGCTTGAAGCATATATGGAGTCATTAAATGACATCATTCAAAGTATTCAAGAAAAGGTGCATGTGGTGGCGGCACATTCAGAAGAGCTTTCTGCGACAAGTGAGGAAATGACCTTACAAACGCAGCAAACACTTGAAAGCTCGAAAAAAACATCTGATATTACAAAAATGATTAAGGGCATTTCGAAACAAACGAGTTTGCTCGGATTGAATGCGTCAATCGAAGCAGCCAGGGCAGGAAAAGAGGGGGCTGGTTTTAGTGTTGTAGCCAGTGAGGTTCAAAAGCTTTCAAGTGAAACTTCACGTGCAACAGAAAACATTGAAAGTTCACTGCAAGGGATCTCCTCTAATATACATACATTACTTGAGAGTATGGACCATATGAAAGGTTCATCATCAGAGCAGGCTTTACTTGTGACAGAGTTTAGTGAAATTGTGGAACGACTAACGAGCGTAAGTAAAGAAATGAAAGAATTCATGCAGCATGTGATGTCAACGTAAAAAACGAATCCAAGAGGGATTCGTTTTTTTTTGATACGCTATTTTCTTTTGTTCCGGTCAAAGCGATAATCGTATGTTTCTCCCTTTACCACATTTAAAAACTCATGCCCAATTTGAACAAGCTGTCCATTTTTCCATTTAATGAGAGGGTCTTTATCAGGGTATTTCCAGTAAATCGTTTTCTTTCGGCGGGTGAGTTTGTTTTCAATCTCTGCTCTAACTGCGTTCTCCTTTAGTTTCCCTCCGCTATGTCGATAGGTGTTGATGATATATGTTCCGTCAGGTGATGTCATCGAGCGGATAAAGGTTCCGTGAGATACGCCTTGAAGAGAAAAGCATTTCCAGTAAATGATGCCAGCGAAGCTAAGGATTAAGATGACAAGGGTGATGGTGGTTTTCTTTTTTAACATGAATTCCTCCAGATGTAGATCACAATATTTCTAATTTATGAGAGAGAATGCAAAAAGATTCATATAGTCCAAAAGTTCTATTCATTTCAATTATCGGTCATTTTTTCTCAAAATTCAACAGATAGCCGAAAAGATAAGGAAAATTTAAGGATGTATTAAGTCGATAGGTCATGCGAAATCCCTTTACAAAAGAATTTAAGATCAGTAGACTTATGCTCATATAGAGAAATGGGGAAGATGGAATGACGCAAATCATTGATACATATCAAAGTTATGAAGAGCTTTCCGCTCATGAAAGAGAGGGAATCGACTATCAAATTCTTCACGAGCGGAAAGGAGACCAGCTTTTGGTTTTGTCCCCTCATGCTGGGGGAATTGAATCTGGCGTGAGTGAGCTCATTCATGAAATCGCAAGTGATGATTCTATGTATTTATTTGAAGGCCTTAAAGTGAAAGGCAATCATGTGCTTCATATTACAAGCACACGTTTCAATGAGCCGGTCTGCCTTTCTCTAGTGCATACCCATCATTACACGTTTGCGCTCCATGGCTACGGGGAAACGGAGGTGCTTCAAACATTAGTGGGCGGGACAGACAGAGAAAAAGCGGCAGAAACAGTGAAACGTTTAACGCTTAATGGATTTCCCGCAGTGCTGCTATCTGAATCTGATCGCTATTCTGGAACACATCCTCACAATATTAATAATCAATGTCTGACCGGAAAAAGTGTACAGCTTGAAATCAGTCAGGCGCAAAGAAGAGCATTCTTTCAAGACTTCAGACGGCGCTATCGCCGTGAAACGCAAAATGAGCAATTTTATCGGTACACAAATGTACTCAAGCAAGTATTAAATCTTTATGGATAAACCCTGTCGCCCTATGCAGAAGAGGCTTACGTTTGATAAACAGCTTCTTTTTCCGCGACCTTCTCGGCTTTCATTAAATAAGATGTAAACTCTTGTTGGAAGCGAATGCCTGCTTTTCGCTGTTCGAACAAGGCGAGTCGCTTTTCAGCGAAGGCCCAGGTGACGTGAAATGTTTGCGCAATGTGCAAAATAGCTTGCTGCCGAAGGTTTGGAAGCTTCATTTGCATCAGCATAAAGGTCGGCACACAAAAGTGATACATGAATTGTTTAGCCTGAAACTCTTGCAGTTCTCGAAAGAGTTTGTGCATCTTGAAATGATTGCCTGCATGCTTCAGCACATGACAAAGCTCGTGGGCAAAATCCTGCCATTGTTCCTCTGACGATAGAGATCTGTTTAATATAATACTGTAAAGACCTTGATGTTTGATCATCATGCTGCCAGTATCCTCATAGTGAACCCATACATGAAATTCAGAAGCGATCCTTTGCATGTCTCTATAAGCAGGACCGCTTATTTGTAATTTGGCATATAACCGTTTAATCTCTTCTTCTAAATGGGTTAAAAAACCAGTCATTTAAAAACCTCCATGCAAACGTATGTTCTGTTTTTGGCGTAAAAGAAAAGTCCATATAGGACTAAATAGCTAATGAAGCTATTACTTACTTTTAATATCGGCTTATTTTTAACAATTTTAACATAAAATCAAGGAAAAATGGAATTAATTCCTGTTTTTTTCTTCATTTTTGCGTTTTCCATTACTAAAAAGAGTGGATTGAATTCAAATTTTACCATAGTCTTATCACTAAAACAAACCCAAGTTGTCTTACGAACGCCACCAATTGATGAGAAAGATCAATTCAATTTAGCAAAAGGGAGTGCAGAACATGGTAGAAATTTATCAAGATTTTATTCCAGTTGGAAACGGGAACCGCCCAGGATACGCCATGACACCGATGTATGTGACGGTTCATAACACAGCAAACACGTCAAAGGGAGCGGATGCGAAAAGTCATGCGGCATATGTGAAACGACCAACGACAGAAGTGAGCTGGCACTTTACAGTGGATGATCATGAAATCTTTCAGCATCTGCCGTTAAATGAAAATGGCTGGCATGCAGGGGACGGACATGGAAATGGGAACAGAAAGTCGATCGGTATTGAAATTTGTGAAAATGAAGATGGAAATTTCCAGCAAGCGGTCAAACATGCGCAATGGCTCATTCAAAAGCTGCTGAAAGAACATAACATTCCACTAGCTAATGTGGTCACACATCAGCACTGGTCTGGAAAAGCATGTCCGCGCCTGCTTCTCGCTACATGGGATGAATTTAAAAAAGGAATTGAAACAGCAGGAGACCCTGAGACGGTCATCACGTATGTCGTCAAAAGCGGGGATACGTTAACGAGTATTGCCAAAGCTCATGACGTCACAGTGCAAGATCTTCAGAAGTGGAATAACATTAGCGACCCGAACAAGATTCAAATTGGACAGGTTCTCAAAATTTATCGAAACGATGGAAAAATGATGTATGAGCTGCCAGATGGGATTTTAAAGGTGACTTCGCCTCTAACGAAGGGAGAGCACGTACGCCTCGTCCAAAAAGCGCTTGCTGCTGTTTATTTTTATCCTGATAAATCGGCTGCAGATAAAGGCATCGATGGTGTTTACGGGGAAAAAACGGCGAATGCCGTAGCGCGCTTTCAGCTGGTGAACGGTTTGACAAGTGATGGAATATACGGTCCTAAAACGAAGGAGAAGCTGGTTAAACTGTTAAATCAGTGAGTGTTTCTGTTTGTATGATTGGATGGCTGTTTCACTCTTTTCAATTAATCGCTTAGTATATGGGGACGGCTGATATTCGGCAAACTGAACATATCTCAGTTGTTTGATTTTCTTTTTCATTTTGGCACCTCAATCGTTGCAGCGTATAGTGTATTGTATGCAAGTCTATGTAAAAATGGAATCAGGACGCGGATTTCGTTCCGCGTCCTTTAGTGTAATCAAGCCTTTTTATTTTTATACTCATCCAGAAGCTGTTCATTCTTTTTAAAAATTCGCTCAGTATGGGGGCTTACCTTATAATCGGCCATACTGATATGGCGTTTTTTCTTTAAAATCTTAAAAGGGTTTTTCTTAGGATTGTTGTTATCCCCTTGAAGTGCGTGGTCCATCTTCATCACCTTCCTCTTCGTCAGGCAAGATTAGGTCATAAATTGTTGTAAGTGATGTCATTAATAAATAGTCGAACTCCGTGACAATCTCATCGGAGGTGAGCTTAATGACAAAATGAGCATCTGCTACAGAAAATGGGATGAGCACTAAATGACCGAAATCATCGTAATATACTTCCTGCCTGTCAAGCTTCGCCTGAATAAGAGCCCGCTGGTCAAGTGTCCGAAGCAGGTCGTCTTTTTGTTCCTGCATATCGTATGGACAAAGCACCGCTTGAATATTCATCTTGTCGGCAAAAGAATAAATCAGCCGCTCAATTCCCTCTATATATGCCTCTACACTTCCATAATATACATGGATCGGTTCATTTTTCAATAGGTATTGGTACGTTTTTAGTTTATTGAGGTAGGAATGAAGCAGATCGTTATTTTGTTCAAGGAGTTGATGCGTGTCAGTTTCCAGCTCATGATTTCCGAGTTTCTTAATATAGGAGCTAAGAAAGATGAAAGCATCGGTTAATGCGAAAAATACGGCAATGATCAAGTAGTGCATCCAGTCGGTGAAGATAGAAGAAGGGTCATTTGTCCAGTAAACAACAGCACCTGCTACATAAATCCAATACCACGTTTTACGAATGGCAAACATCTTTTCTTTTACTTTTTGTTCAAAGCGCCAAACCGCAAATACATACACAGCCAGAGCACCTAGCAATAACCATACAGTCAATTGAAAAAATAATAGCATGTTCTTCTCTCCCATAGACAGATGAATACTTGTTTATTTCTATGGATATGATTGGAAACCCTGCTTCATGAAAAAATGTCCTGCAGAAGAAGGGTTTTAAGTGTACGGGCAAATAAAAAAAGACCTGTCAGACAGGTCTTTGATATTAGAGAATCGCATTTAACACAAAGTATATAAGAGCCCCTAGAGTTCCTGAAATCGGTAATGTAATTACCCAAGTGACAAGCATACGTTTTGCCGTACCCCAGTTAACCCCTTTGACTCTGTGTGCAGAACCTACACCTAGAATAGAAGATGAGATAACGTGAGTCGTACTAACAGGTAAGTGAATAAACGTCGCACCGAAGATAATAGCTGCACCCGTTAAGTCGGCAGATACTCCGTTTACTGGACGAATTTTCATAATTTTACCGCCGACTGTTTTGATAATCTTCCAGCCGCCGATAGAAGTACCGAGTCCCATTGCAAGCGCACAAGAGAATTGTACCCAGAAAGGAATGTCGTCTGTTGTATGCAAATTACCTGCAATTAAAGCCATCGTAATAATTCCCATCGCTTTTTGCGCATCGTTTGTCCCATGGGTATACGATTGCAGTGCAGCCGTTAAAATTTGAACACGTCGGAATTGTTTATTTGTTTTTGCGAGATTGTTGTTTCTAAATATAATTTTGATAATGGTATACACGATATATCCCAATACGAAAGCTAGGATAGGTGAAAGCAAAAGTGCTTGAATGATTTTAATGAATCCCGAATAGTTTAAAGCGCCAAAACCGGCAGAGGCAATAACCGCACCTGCAATTGATCCGATTAATGCATGTGAAGAACTACTCGGAATCCCGTAATACCAAGTAAGCAAGTTCCATGTGATAGCGGCAATTAAAGCAGCCAAGATCACAACAGAGCCGTTTTGAAGTGTGAATGGATCTGCGATGTCTTTTGTAATGGATTTTGCCACACCTGTAAATGTCATTGCTCCTAAGAAGTTCATGAACGCTGCCATGATGATCGCATGTCTAGGCTTTAATGCCTTCGTTGAAACTGAAGTCGCAATGGCATTTGCTGTATCGTGGAACCCGTTAATGAAATCAAAAGCAAGTGCACAAATGACAATAAGTATGGTAAGGATGAGTAATGTGTCCATGTTTAACTAACCCCGTTACGCATTCTTCAT
This sequence comes from Bacillus sp. I-2, assembly GCF_001974945.1. Classification (NCBI taxonomy): domain Bacteria; kingdom Bacillati; phylum Bacillota; class Bacilli; order Caryophanales; family Bacillaceae; genus Bacillus; species Bacillus sp. I-2. The sequence goes on from NZ_LZRW01000044.1 coordinate 163,552, forward strand.
AATGATTGTTTCTAGATTGTTGGCAACACTTTGACAGGAATCAGCGATTTCTTCAAGTGTTTCGTAAATTTCTTTGTATTGAATCACTTTAATTGGATCTGTTTCTTTTCCAAACAAGTTCTTTAATGATTTACGATGAAGATTGTCACAATTATGTTCAATCTCTTTAATCTTGATTGCGTGCGGATGAATATCTTTCAAGCGATTTTCAGCTAGTAGATCAATTGTGATTAAAATTTCTTTCGCACACTCTCTGATGTAGTGGCTGAATTTGTCGATATGTTCGTCAGAGCTTGTAATTGAGTAAATTTCTAATGTTGCGGAAAAATGCTCAATTCCATCTAAAACATCATCGAGGCTATTCGTCAATTGAAGAATGTCTTCACGTTCAATCGGTGTAATAAAGGCTTTGTTCAGCTCTTTAATCATGGTATGAACATGATTATCACCTTTTGTCTCATATTCCTTCAATGTGTCAGAAAATTCTTTCAGAGTGGTTTGATTTGTTACTTTATAGCTAACAAAATACTCAGCAGTTTCATCTAAATTTTTAGCAATTTCCGTTAACAAGACGGAAAACTTGTCTTTTTTCCTTTTTAACATGTAAAAACCCTCCATTGTATAAATGAGACAATGCACACATCAAATAATTATATATTCTTTTGTCGAAAAAAAACAGGTGTAGTCGAAAATTTCTTCACTTTTTCTATTTGATCTTATTCTGACCTAAAGATGTGATCTCAACTCACCTTTTTCTAAAAGGGGAAAAGCAACGAAAAAAGCGGGCCATTTTTGGCACCGCTTAAAGGCTAAGAAGCTGAATGAATCAGCTTAAACCGTTCACAAACAAGAAGCATATCCTCTTTGAATTCTAAACCGTATGATTGGAGTGCTTCTGTGAAAAATTCTTTATGTTCTCTGTACCAATAGTCATAAGATAAATCGCCTTCACCCTCTGCTTGTGCAAATGATACGGGGACTTCATTCATTGGCATGATATCTACATGTGTAATTTCAATGATGGCTTTTGGCTCTTCCTGGCTGTCCAAAATGACCGCATATTGTCCGGGTTGTGGAAGCGGCTCCTGTTCCTTTTCATAAAAAAGGTGTCCAGAACAAGTGGCTGTTTTTTTTCCTTGCTTTACAAGATCAAGCAAATGATCAGGATCTGAGCCGAATGCCCACGCCGAAACAAACGCATCAGCAGGTGCTTTTTCTGATTTCTTTTTCCAATAGTCTTCCCAAAATAATCTGCTTTTGTTGTTCAATGTTTTTCCCCCTCTTTGTTGTGTTTATTATACCTTGAAGCTGAATCGTTGGAAATAATGTGTCTTTATTCCTAATGAGTGAGTGCGTCATATGTTTTGAAAAACAATGTTTGATTTGGGAAATGTAGGATGATAGGATGAAAATTTTTGAAATTTTAGAATAATCTATTGTATTCTGGTCAAGAAGTCGGTAAGGTCAAAGTAAGAATATGGAAGGGGTGTTGTTGATGAAACGCATTTCTCTAACTGTTTTGTCCATATGTCTGTTTGTTTTCTCGTTTTTTCTGCCTGTCAGCCAAGTCAATGCGAACGAATCTCATGGGAGTAAAGTAGCTGTTGGTAAAGATGGCATGGTGGCTACTGCTCACCCGCTGGCATCAGAAGTAGGTGCTGATGTATTGAAGAAAGGTGGAAACGCAGTGGATGCTGCTGTTGCCATCCAGTACGCACTGAATGTGACAGAGCCAATGATGTCTGGAATTGGCGGCGGTGGTTTTATGATGGTTTATGATGGAAAGACAAAAGAAACATCCATCATCAATAGTAGAGAACGAGCACCACAGGGCGCAACACCTGACATGTTTTTAACGGATGAGGGAAAAGTCATCCCATTTGCTGAGCGGTCCACACACGGTAATGCGGTTGGTGTTCCAGGGACAGTAAAAGGTCTCGAAGCAGCATTAGATAAGTGGGGAACCCGTTCGATGAAGGAATTGATTGAGCCTTCCATTCAGCTTGCAGAGGATGGATTTGAAATCGATTCTGTTCTGGCAAAAGCCATTGAAGATCATCAAGAAAAGCTGAAAAAAACGGCTGCAGCGCCAATCTTTCTTCCAGATGATCAGCCGCTCAAAGAAGGTGATCTGCTTGTACAGCCAGGTCTTGCGAAAACATTTAAGCTCATTGCAAAAAAAGGAAGCAAAGCATTTTATGAAGGAAAAGTAGCAAAAGCACTTGCAAAGACAGTCCAAGATTTTGGCGGAACGATGACTACTGATGACCTTGGTCGTTATGAGGCCAAGACTGACAAGCCTATCTGGGGGGACTATAAAGGATACCAGCTTGCCAGTATGCCTCCACCAAGCTCAGGCGGTGTGTTTATGCTGCAAATGCTCAAAATACTAGATCACTTCAATCTATCACAATATGACCCCAAATCATTCGAAAAATATCAGCTGCTAGCTGAAACAATGCATCTCTCCTATGCTGACCGTGCTGCATATGCAGGCGACCCCGAATTCGTAGATGTTCCACTAAAAGGACTACTAGACGATGATTACATTTCAAAAAGAGCTTCTCTCATTCAATTAGATCAAATGAACAAAAACCCGAAAGAAGGAGATCCATGGGCGTATGAGGATGAAAAAAATCCATCCCCAATTATCCCGCAGCCAGAAGATAAAACCATTGGCGAGACCACTCATTTTACTGTTGCCGATCAGTGGGGAAATGTCGTGTCATTCACAACAACCATTGAACAGTTATTTGGTACAGGGATTCTTGTTCCGGAATATGGCTTTTTCTTAAATAATGAACTAACAGATTTTGACGCAAGACCAGGCGGAGCAAATGAAGTCCAGCCGAATAAGCGTCCATTATCCAGTATGACCCCGACCATCATATTCAAAGATAACGAGCCGGTCATGACTGTGGGCTCACCTGGAGGAACGACCATTATTGCTTCTGTTTCACAAACGATCCTAAACTTGCTTGAATACGACATGGAGCTGCAAGATGCGGTGGAAGAGCCGCGGATTTATACAAACAGTACAACTTCTTACCGTTACGAAGTAGGTGTTCCCCTTGATGTGAGAACGAAGCTAAATGATATGGGTCACCGTTTTGGCAGTTCACCTATTGATATAGGAAATGTGCAAGCCTTACTCATTGATCGGAAAGCAGGGACATTTACAGGAGTAGCTGACTCCTCGAGAAATGGAACCGCTGTCGGTGTCAATTTAAAGCTATCTGCTGATTAAAAACCATTTCCCGGGAAAAGAAGCGCCTCTTCAAGATGGCGTTTCTTTTTTTGTTTAAATGAAAAAAACAGAGTTGACACCTGTGAATAGTTTGAATAATATATAGACTAACATCAATCATACATAGCTGATCGGACAACCGAAGGCTCTTGGCAATTTGAAGTACAGGACTGTGATGTATTTCAGGTGGCTAAGGGTCTTTTTTGCGTATGAAACGGCAAGGTTGGTGTCACTATTTTTGATAACGGGGGAGCGGGATAACATGAAAAAGTGGAAATGGGTCTGGGTCGTGACCATTATATTAGTCTTGGCTGTGACGAGTACTGCATGCTCAAACGCAAACGAAGCTTCAAAGCAAAAGGGAAAGGTTGAGCTGTTAAATGTTTCGTATGATCCTACACGTGAATTGTATCAGGAATACAATCAAGCCTTTCAGACGTATTGGAAAGACAAAACAGGTGAGGATGTCACGATCAAGCAGTCTCATGGTGGATCAGGAAAGCAGGGAAGATCGATTATTGATGGACTCGAGGCAGATGTGGCAACACTGGCTTTAGGATATGACATTGATGCGATTGCAGATCGCGGACTGCTTTCGAAAGATTGGCAAAAAGAATTTCCAAATCAGTCAACACCATATACATCGACCATTGTGTTTCTTGTGAAGAAAGGGAATCCCAAAAATATTAAAGATTGGGACGATTTGATCCGGCCAGGTGTATCCATCATTACGCCAAATCCGAAAACGTCCGGCGGTGCGAGATGGAATTACTTAGCTGCATGGGCCTACGCCGATAAAACATTTCATGGGAATGAAGAAAAAACAAAGGGTTTTGTCAAAAAGCTATATGAACATGTCGAAGTCCTTGATTCAGGTGCACGCGGAGCCACAACGACCTTTGTTGAACGCGGACTTGGGGATGTGTTAATTGCATGGGAGAATGAAGCCTATTTAACGCAGCACGAACTAGGCAAAGACAAATTTGAAATTGTCACCCCATCAATTAGTATTCTAGCGGAGCCGCCTGTTGCGGTCGTTGATCAAAATGTGAAACGTAAAGGAACAGAGAAAGTGGCGAAGGCTTATTTAGATTATTTATATTCTAAAAAAGGGCAGGAAATTGCGGCGAAAAACTATTATCGCCCTAGAAATCAAGAAGTCTTAAACAAATATAAAGACCAGTTTAAAAAGATTGATATGGTGACGATTGATCAAGCGTTTGGCGGGTGGAGAAAGGCGCAGAAAAGATTTTTTGATGATGGCGGCTTATTTGATCAAATATACATCAGACAAAAATAGGGGGCGATGTGATGAAGAAAGCACATGCAGCCGCCAATAAAAGAAAACGTATATTGCCTGGGTTTGGGCTGAGCCTTGGGGTGACGCTCGTTTATGTGAGTGCGATTGTCGTCATTCCTTTATCCATGGTATTTATTTGGACGGCTTCATTAGGAGCAGAGGGGATTTGGAAGGTTTTTACCGATGCAAGAGTATTGAAGTCGCTTCAGTTGACCGTGACGACTTCCTTTGCAGCTGCTCTCATCAATGCAGGGTTTGGTGTACTGATTGCCTGGGTTCTCGCCAGGTACACATTTCCTGGAAAGAAAATCTTAGATGCTCTCATTGATTTGCCTTTTGCTCTCCCAACAGCTGTTGCGGGTATTGCCCTCACCACCCTTTATTCTCCTAATGGATGGATTGGTCAATTTCTGCATATAAAGGTGGCGTACACACCGATTGGGATTATTTTGGCACTGATTTTTATTGGTATTCCATTCGTTATCCGAACCGTTCAGCCTGTGATAGAGGGGCTGCAGCAGGAAGTGGAAGAGGCTGCGGCGATTCTTGGTGCGACAAGGAGACAGACCTTTTTTCACATACTGCTGCCGGCCTTGTTTCCTGCGGTGATGACTGGATTTTCACTTGCGTTTGCAAGAGCGCTAGGTGAATATGGCTCTGTTGTGTTTATTGCTGGAAATATTCCGTTTAAAACAGAAATTACACCGCTGATGATCATGTCCAAGCTTGAACAATATGATTATCATGGTGCAGCAGCGATTGCATGCTTGATGCTGCTTCTTTCATTTTTCATCCTGTTATTGATTCACGGCATTCAGTGGTATGTTGAGCGGAAAAAACAAGTATACGTGAGGTGAAACCATTGGAGAGAGAGCTTAGTCATCGGCACCATGTTCAGTATAAAAGTCCTGTAACCGAATCAAAAGCGGTGAAAATCCTATTGATTACGGTCGTGTATGCTTTTTTGATTTTATTTTTACTCATACCGCTGATCGCCGTGTTTTCAAAGGCATTTGAGAAAGGGTGGGGTTCATACCTTCTGGCCATCTCACATCCAGATACACTCGCGGCGATCAAATTGACCGTTTTCATTGTCGTCGTCACCTTGCCGCTTCAAATGATCTTTGGGGTGAGTGCTGCATGGCTTATCACAAAATTTAATTTCCGCGGAAAACGTTTGTTAACGACTGTGATTGATCTCCCGTTTGCTGTTTCGCCTGTGATTGCTGGACTTGTATTTGTGCTTTTATTTGGTTCAAACGGGCTTTTAGGACCTTGGCTTATGACGAATGGATGGAAAGTCATTTATTCTGTACCAGGCATGATCCTAGCTACCATATTCGTTACATTTCCGTTTATTGCTAGAGAATTAATCCCATTTATGCAGCATGAAGGCATTCATGAGGAGGAAGCATCGCTCACACTTGGTGCAAACGGATGGAAGACTTTTTTCTTTGTGACACTGCCGAATATCAAATGGGCTCTTTTTTACGGTGTTATTTTAGCCGGGGCAAGAGCGATTGGTGAATTTGGTGCCGTGTCGGTTGTATCAGGTCATATTCGAGGGATGACCAATACGATGCCGCTTCATATCGAAATTTTATACAATGAGTACCAATTTCAAGCCGCTTTTGCTGTGGCGTCTCTCATGGCGTTTGTGGCAGTCATTACTTTAATCATTAAGCAAATCATTCAGCAGAGGGATCATCGGCTTGGCAAGCGGTCAACATAAATGGAGGGATCGGTCTTGGGAATTACCGCAAAACAAATATCAAAACAATTTGGTCAGACAAAGGTTTTGCAAAACGTGGATTTATCGATAAGAAATGGGGAATTGATCTCTTTATTAGGACCGTCTGGCTCTGGAAAGACGACGTTATTAAGAATCATTGCAGGTCTTGATTACGCCAATAACGGGCAGATTTTATTCGGAGATCAGGATTACACACACATTCCAGTACGAAAACGGCAGATCGGTTTTGTGTTTCAGCAATATGCGCTTTTTCGAAATATGACGGTTTTTGATAATGTGGCATATGGACTGAAAATTAAACCTAGAGGAGAAAGACTGCCTAAAAAAGACATCAAAGAGCGGGTACATGAGCTTTTAGAGGTTGTTCAGCTTACGCAGTATGAGCAGCGGTATCCAGATCAGCTGTCAGGCGGGCAAAAGCAGCGTGTAGCACTGGCGCGCGCACTTGCCGTTCAGCCGAAGGCACTCCTGTTGGATGAACCCTTTGGCGCACTTGATACAAAGGTGAGGAAAGAATTAAGGCATTGGCTGAAAAAAGTCCATCGTGACTTTCAAATGACCACCATTTTTGTGACACATGATCAAGAAGAAGCATTCGATATTGCTGATCGTGTTGTGGTGATGAATGAAGGAAGAATCGAAAAAATTGGTACAAAGGAAGAAATGGCAGTACAGACAGACAATCTATTTGTATCTGAATTTTTAGATATAGGAAGCCACATTTAACAAGCAGTATAGAAGGTTAGAAGGAAGAGACGCAGTGATCACTGCGTCTTTTTTTATTTAAATTTCCCTAGGGACATTGACTTATAATTTTGAATATTATAATATCTTTACAAAGGTAACAGTATTGAACATTTTTCAGAACGCATAATTGTAAGCGTTTTATAAAAGGTTCTATTCTAAAATGTTCTTTCTTTTTGTTACATGTGTTCATATTTATATCAAATGAAAGGGGTGGTTGTTTGAACAGCTTGTTTGAGTTAGATGAACAACTGATTAAGCTGCAGTTCGAAGCATCTTCGAGAGAGGAGGTGACCACATATTTAGCAGGGCGGTTAGAAGCTGGAGGGTACATTAAATCGAGCTTTTTACCAGCAGTGCTTGAAAGAGAAAAAACATATCCTACAGGCCTTCCACTTGCAGCCTTTGGGGTAGCGATTCCGCATACAGATCCTGAGCATGTGAACAAACCGGCGATTAGTGTAGCTACTTTAAAGGAACCTGTTATTTTTCATAAGATGGGAAGCCCTGATGAAACAGTGCAAGCCAAAATTGTGTTTGTCCTAGCAATCTCTGAGCCTAGCAAACAGCTTGTGATGCTTGAGAAGCTGATGACACTTTTTAGAAAAGAAGAAGTGATGACGAAGCTCTCTTATATGACATCTTATGAAGAAGCGGTTGACGTGCTTCAGCAAGAACTAAACCAATAGTCATTCACGAAAATATGTAAGCGCTTTATCTGAAAAAATCAGGAGGTGGATGTATGATCAAGCAAGCCGTCGATTTTATATTAGACCTTGGACCAACTATTATGCTCCCGATTATTATGACGCTTTTCGGTATGATTTTAAGGCAGGGCTTTAAGAAATCCTTCAGGGCCGGTATTACGATCGGGATTGGATTTGTTGGTGTCAATCTTGTCATTAATTTGCTCGTGAGCGGTCTTGGGCCAGCAGCGAAAGCCATGGTTAATTCCCTTGGGCTAAAGCTCGATATTTTGGATGTTGGATGGCCGATTGGAGCTGCCATATCCTTTGGTACACCCGTTGCCCCGCTCATGATTCCTCTTGTGCTTTTATTAAATGTCATCTTATTGTCCGTGAACTTTACGAAAACGCTGAATGTGGATATTTGGAACTTCTGGCATTTGATTTTCGCAGCCTCTGTTACTTACTACGCTTATCATAATATGTTCTTGGCTCTTGCTGTTGGCTTGATTGTCTCTGCGATCACGCTAAAATTAGCCGATTGGACGGCGCCGACAATTGAACACCATTTCGGATTAAAAGGCGTATCGATGGCTCATGCTGAAACGGTCAACTTCGCCCCGCTGATGTATGCGTCCAACCGCATCATTGATAAGATCCCTGGTTTAAACAAAATTCATGCTGATCCAGAAACATTGAAGAAACGCTTTGGCATCTTTGGTGAACCGCTTGTGATGGGTCTCATACTTGGTATCATTATTGGTCTTCTCGGCGGCTATGATGCAAAAGGCGTGATGACACTCGGTATTCAAATGGCGGCAGTTCTTGTCTTAATGCCAAGAATGGTTGCGCTATTAATGGAAGGACTCATTCCAATCTCTGAGGGCGCTCGTTCTTATATTCAAAAGCGTTTCCCAGGGAAAAATGTCTATATTGGTTTAGATACAGCGATTGTGATTGGTCATCCAGCGAATATGGCGGTAGCCCTTTTAATGGTGCCGATTACGATTTTGCTCGCAGTTGTTCTCCCTTACAATGGCATGCTCCCGTTTGCTGACTTATCGGTTCTGCCATTTACAGTTGTCTGGGCAGTAGCAGCCGCTCGTGGAAATATTATTCGCGGCCTTATTAACAGTATTTTTACATTAATGATTGTCTTCTTTATCGCAACGAACCTTGCTCCGCTTGCGACAACAATGGGGAAAGCAGTCGGCTTTGATTTCCCAGAAGGGGCAAACATGATTTCAGGTATTGACCTTGGTTCTCACGTCATTCCTTGGATCATGGTGAGACTTCTTGATCCGAGCAACCCTTACTTTATTGCAGCCATCATCTGTGCTCTGGCTTATGGGCTTCTATGGTACTGGGTGCGAAATGATATTAAAAAGCAGTATGCAAAAGAAATGGGCTTAGATCAGAAAGAACAATAAATGAGCTGGAGGGATTCTAATGGCGAAGAAAATATTAGTATCATGCGGAACGGCAGTTGCAACATCAACGGTTGTCGCTAAAAAGGTAGAAGAGACGTTAAAGGAAAAAGGATATGATGTCGTGGTGGAACAGTGTAAGGCATCTGAAGTCCCGCAAAAAGCAGAGGGTGCTGATTTAATCGTGACAACAACGCCTGTAAGTGATACAAAAGGGACACCTGTGATTCAAACATTATCCTTTTTAACTGGATTTGGTATTGAAGATGATATCGAGAAAATCATCAATCATATCAAGTAGAAGACTATTTCAAGGAGGAGCTTTCGGGCTCCTTCTAGTGATCTGAAGGAGGAAGTCTTATGCAGCATCACGCTTATAGCCGAACGTCTGCAGTGTTGTCTATTTTTCTTCCGGCTGTGCTCATTTGTCTGTTTTTTCTCTGGTCTCTTTATACGTTATGGTCAGCAGGACCTGAGCCGTTAGCTGTGTTAGGCGTTTATACACTGCCTATTCTCATGCTTTCTAGTATCACAGGACTGAACCAGCCGACAAGCGTCATCATTAGTGAAGATCAACTGAAGATAGGGGCTTTTGGAAGATGGCACACATATGCAGTTTCTGATATTAAAGGAAAGCTATTTTTGAAGCCTTATCCTCATATCGGGAAAGTCTATGTCAGGGTGGGGCCATCTCGTATATTCGGAGGGCGTTACTGGATATCCAGCGAGATGAGTGAGTACAAGCAGCTTGTTCAAACGTTACAGGATTTTGCGAAGGGTGATGAAAAGGAGGATGCCGCTACATGAAATCAGCTGTCTTTTATTCTTCAGAGGACATTCGGTATGAGGAGCGGAACCGGCCAGTCATCGGTGATGATGAAGTTTTGTTAAAGCTGCGAGCCTGCGGCTTATGTGGAACGGATATTTACAAAGCAACACATGAGACAGTACCTCCTGGGACAGTGCTGGGGCATGAAATCGCTGGTGATATTGTCGAGACCGGCAAGCGTGTGACAAATGTCCAGACGGGAGACAGGGTTTATGTGGCGCATCATGTGCCTTGTTTCACCTGTGACTTTTGTCAAAAGGGATTTTATACGATGTGTCCGCAGTTTACAGCCACAAATGTAGAGCCGGGCGGGTTTTCAGAATATATCCGTGTACCTGCTTTGCATGTCAAGCACACGATGGGCAAGCTTCCAAAAGATGTATCGTATGAGCAAGGGGCGATGGTAGAACCGGTTGCTTGCTGCCTGCACGGATTTGAACGAGCACCTGTTCATCCAGGAGATTCCGTTTTGATCCTTGGAGCGGGGCAAATTGGCTGTATTCAATTGCAGCTCGCCAAATATTATTTGGCTGGGAAAGTGATGATAACAGACGTGAATGAGAACAGGCTGCTGCAAGCGAGGAGTTTAGGTGCAGATGTCGCTTTCCATCCAGCAGCTGAGCCGGTGGAAAACCGTGTGATGAAAGAAACAAATGGAAAGGGAGCAGACCTCGTTATTATTTCTGTTGGGAGCAGTGCACTTTTAAAAGAGGCGTTTCAGGCTGTAGCGCGAGGCGGGACGATTTTGGTGTTTGCTCATTTTCCAAAGGGAGATGTGGCTATTCCTGCTGAACGATTTTTCAATGATGAAGTGAAGGTAGTAGGAGCCTATTCCTCTCATCCATATCACTATCGTGAAGCCCTTGAGCTTTTGAAAGCAAAAGTAGTCAACACTGAAAAGATGGTGACGCATCGTTATCCGTTAAGCCAGCTGCTTCAGGCGATAGAATGTGCGAGGCATCCAGAGGGTGAGAGCGTCAAAATCATGATGTATCCAGATGAATGAGTGTATGAGATTAAAAGAGAAAGAGAAGTTCTTTGGAAAAGGGCTTTGCCTTTCTTTTTTTTTCTGATAAAAGATGAAAACGCTTAAAAATGAGAGAGAAATGCTTGACTTCGATGACACTTAAACGTATGATGATTACAAATGTAACATGTAAGAACAAATGTAAAGGGGAGAGAAGAAATGCAAAAACAAATCACTTTGCCTGAACAGATTAGTCATGAGAAATTAGCAGATTTATATAAACAAATGTGGTTAGTGAGATATTTTGATGAAAAGGTTGATCAATTTTTTGCAAAAGGACTTATCCATGGCACCACTCATTTATGTGTTGGGCAGGAAGCATCAGCTGTTGGATCGATTGCCGTGTTAAAAGATAAAGATAAGATCGTCAGCACACACCGAGGACACGGTCACTGTATTGCAAAAGGGGCCGAGGTCAATAAAATGATGGCTGAATTGTTTGGACGTGAAACCGGCTATTGTAAAGGAAAAGGCGGCTCCATGCATATTGCGGACTTAGAAAAAGGAAATCTTGGGGCAAATGGAATCGTTGGCGGCGGTATCCCGCTGGCAACAGGTGCAGCGCTCACATCTAAAATGAAGCAGGAAGACTTTGTTGTTCTTTGTTTCTTCGGAGATGGTGCCACAAATGAAGGCAGCTTCCATGAAGCATTAAACCTTGCATCCATTTGGGATTTACCGGTTGTGTTTATTTGTGAAAACAACCAGTACGGCATGTCTGGCCCTGTGAAAGAAATGATCAACATTGAAGACATTTCAACAAGAGCAGAAAGCTACGGAATGCCAGGGAAAACGGTTGATGGAAATGACATGGTCGAAATTATGAACACAGTAGATGAAGCAGTCAGCCGTGCGAGAGCGGGAGAAGGCCCATCGCTCATTGAAATGAAAACGTACCGCTGGAAGGGTCACTCTAAGAGTGATGCGAAAAAATACCGTACACGTGAAGAAGAGACAGAGTGGAGACAAAAAGACGGAATCAAGCGCTTTAAGTCTCTCTTGATTGAACTGAATGTTTTGACAGAAGAGCAGGCAGCAAGCTTACAGGAAGAAGCAAAGCAGGAAATTGAAGCGTCTGTCGAATTCGCCAAAAAAAGTAAAGAACCGTCAATTGACACACTATTAGAGGATGTATACGCCTAATTAGGAGGGGAATCACGTGACAAAAACAACAGTGAGAGAGATTTCATATTTAGAAGCCGTTCGAGAGGCTATGAGTCAGGAAATGAGAGAAAACCAAGATGTCTTCATTTTAGGTGAAGATATCGGCGTATATGGAGGTGCTTTTGGTGTCACGCGCGGCATGATTGAAGAATTCGGGCCAGAGCGCGTTCGCAATACACCTATCTCAGAGGCTGCCATCGCAGGTGGGGCAGTCGGAGCGGCTTTAACTGGTATGCGTCCGATTTTAGAACTTCAATTCTCTGACTTTATTACAATTGCAATGGATCAGCTTGTGAACCAAGCAGCCAAAACACGATACATGTTTGGCGGAAAAGGAAAGGTGCCGCTTGTCGTAAGAACACCAGCAGGATCAGGAACGGGTGCAGCGGCGCAGCACTCCCAAAGCTTAGAAGCGTGGATGGCGCATATTCCAGGACTTAAAGTGGTTCAGCCTTCAACAGCCTATGATGCAAAAGGACTTTTAAAAGCGGCGATGGATGATGACAACCCTGTCATTTTCTACGAGCACAAGCTTTTATATAAAACAATCGGTGAAGTGCCTGAAGAGCAATATTCCATTCCTCTAGGGAAAGCAGATGTGAAAAGAAGCGGGAAAGACGTCACGATTGTAGCAACAGCAATTATGGTACACAAAGCGTTAGAAGCGGCGAAGGAACTAGAAGCAGAGGGAATCGATGTTGAAATCATTGACCCAAGAACACTCGTCCCATTAGATGAAGAAACGATTATCGAATCTGTGAAGAAAACAGGTAAATGTATCGTCGTTCATGAAGCGGTAAAACGAGGCGGCTATGGCGGAGAGATTGCAAGTATGATAGCGGAAAGTGAAGCCTTTGACTACTTAGATGCTCCAATTAAACGACTTGGCGGTCTTGCGGTCCCAATACCATACAACCCGACGCTGGAAAAAGCGGTCATTCCACAAGTGCCAGATATTATTGAAGCAGCAAAAGAGCTTGTGCGCTCTTAAGTAAAGGGGAGAAGATCATGCCAAAAGAGATATTTATGCCGAAGCTGAGCAGTACGATGGAAGTCGGCACCTTGCTTCAATGGTTTAAAGAAGAAGGAGATTCGGTTGAAATCGGTGAGCCTCTTTTTGAAATTATGACAGACAAGATCAATATTGAGGTGGAAGCCTATGATGATGGTATTTTTCTAAAGAAATATTATGAAGCCGATGATCAAATTCCAGTCAATGCTGTCATTGGATATATCGGAGAGGCAAATGAACAGGTGCCAAGCGAACCGCCAGCACAATCAGATGAAGATTCACCAGGCAGCAGCGAATCGTCCTCATCAGACGCGGCTTCTTCCAGTTCTGCTGAAGCCCCAAAAACACCTAATGAAAAAGTACGTGCCACACCTGCGGCGAGAAAAACGGCAAAGGATCATCATGTAGCGATTCACGAGGTATCTGGCACAGGACCTAATGGCAGAGTTCAAAAGCGGGACGTCGAGGCGGCCGTCCACTCTAGTGAGAAAGAGCAGCGCGTGTCACCGCTTGCAGAAAAAGTGGCTGCTCGTGAAGGAATCAATTTAGCGAATGTTGCTGGATCTGGTGCAAACGGGAAAATTATGAAGAGTGATGTAACGGCAACAGCTGTACAAACAGCAGAAACTTCTCCAGTGAAAACACAAAAACTAGCTGGTATGAGAAAAGTGATCGCTGATCGCATGTCACAAAGTGCCTTTACAGCACCGCACGTGACATTAACAAGTGAAATCGATATGACAAAAGCGAAAGAAATACGCAAACAGCTATTGCCAGCGATTGAAAAAGGGACAGGCTACAGACTGTCGTTTACAGAAATTATCATTCATGCGGTCAGCAACGTACTCACGCGCCACCCGCATATCAATATGACGTTTGAACAAAATGAGCTCCATTTCCATGATGATGTGCACATTGGTCTCGCTGTCGCTGTAAAAGATGGCTTAATGGTTCCAGTCATTTCTCATGCGAACCAAAAAGGGTTGAAACAGCTGACAAAAGAGGCGAAAGAAATCGGCCGAAACGCACGTGACCAAAAACTGCTGCCAGACCAGCTGAAAGGGTCCACTTTTACTATTAGTAACTTAGGGATGTATGCCATTGATACCTTTACCCCGATTATTAATCAGCCGGAAGTGGCGATCTTAGGGGTTGGGCGCATTCAAGAAAAACCTGTTGTAGTAGATGGAGAAATTCAGGTGCGGCCGATGATGGGTGTTAGTTTATCGTTTGATCATCGAGTGGTAGATGGCGCACCAGCGGCTGCCTTTTTAACAGATCTTAAAAAAGTGCTTGAACAACCATTTGAATTGCTAATGTAGGAGATGAATCGGATGACGAAAACGTATGATCTGACAGTCATTGGCGGAGGGCCTGGCGGGTATACTGCCGCCCTTCAAGCAGCTGAGCGTGGACGGAAGGTCGCATTGATTGAAGAGGATTTTCTAGGCGGTACTTGTTTAAATCGGGGCTGTATTCCTTCAAAGACACTGCTCAAACATGCAGAAGTCATTGAATCAATTGAGAAGGCGAAAAGCTGGGGAATTGAAACAGGTGATTTGGTCCTTTCCTTCGATAAAATGAGAAAGCGCAAAGATGACGTCATTGAAAAGCTCAGAGGCGGAATTGCCTTTTTATTAAAGCAAGGAAAGATTGATGTATATAACGGCAGAGGTACAGCTGTTACAAAGCACCGGATTGAGATTGAAAAGCAAGATGGGGCAGAATCGATCGAAACGAAAGAGCTCATCATTGCCACTGGATCTTCACCTGCCATTCCGCCAATACCGGGTCTTAAAGACATTCAATTTGACACAAGTGATACGATCTTTGACATCCCAGATATTCCGGCTTCTGTCGTCATCATTGGCGGCGGTGTCATTGGACTTGAGCTGGCTTGTATCTTCCAGAGTCTTCAATCAAAAGTCACGATTATTGAAGCGGCTCCGTCTATTATTCCGCAAGAGGATGAGGAAGCATCTAAGCTGCTAGAAAGAGAATTAAAGAAAAAAGGCATCCATATCGCGAAGAAAACCACTGTGACAGAGGTGACGGAAAGCGAAGGAGTCAAAGCGGTTCATGCATCAGACGATAAAGGAGAGACGCATATCTTTACGGCTGAAAGACTGCTTGTTTGTGTAGGAAGAAGACCTAGCGTTTCTGCCGTCAGCCAGCTTGACCTTCAGCTGGATGGTCCTTTTATCAAGGTGAATGACAAGATGCAGACAAGCGTGGAAGGTGTCTATGCAGTTGGGGATGTCGCTGGCGGCTATCAGCTGGCTCACGCAGCGATGGCAGAGGCCGCTGTTGCGGTCAGTAATATTTGCGGTGTGTCTGAAAAAATGAATGCTGATATCATGCCTAGATGTATTTATACATTACCAGAGGTAGCAAGTGTTGGTCTGACTGAGAAAGAGGCAAAAGCCAAAGGACTTAACGTGCGGGCAGAACGATTTGATTTAGCGGCAAGCGGTAAAGCACTAGCGGCAGGCGAGCAAACAGGTTTTATTAAATTGGTATACGATACAGCCTATGGTGAAGTGATTGGTGCGACGATGGTTGGCCCGCACGTCACAGAGATGATTTCAGAAGCTTCCTCCTTTATGTATTTAGAAGGAACAGCAGAAGAGATGGCGAAAATGATTCATCCGCATCCGACCATCTCAGAAGGTTTTTATGAAGCAGCACTTGATATCGTGAGTAAGCTGAGAAAATAATGGCCAAACAAGGGATAGGGAGGAGATGCATGTGCACGTCCAGCTTCATCAGAAAGCGGCACTTGTGACAGGTAGCACAGATGGATTTGGAGAAGCCATCTGCCTGGCTTTAGCCCGGGCAGGTGCACATGTTTTTTTACACACGTTTCATGATGAATCAAAGGCTAAAACCATTCGTGAAGACATTCAAAAAATGGGCGGTCAAGCGAGTATTATTCAGAACCCGCTGGAAACGCCGCGTGATGCCACACGGATGCTGAGGAAAGTGATTGATACATGCGGTAAACTGGATATTTTGGTCAATCAAGCAGAGCAAGGAGCGGACGCAGAGCTTGATGACGTGAGCCCTGATGAGTGGGTGGATGAAGTGGAATCGGCTGTAAATACCGTTTTTCTTTCCAGTCAGGCTGCCGTATGGCATATGGTTGATCAGAGGCAAGGCTGCATCATTAATATATCGTCATCAGGCAGTATCACAGGTGATGGCGGGATCTCACATGCTACATCGAATTCTATGCTGAATGCCATGACAAAAGGGTTAGCGAGAGAATTTAAAGACAAAGGCATCCGGGTGCTTGCGCTGCTGCCGCCGCCTCTCCATTTGGTTCCTGATACAGAGCAAATTAAGGAGACTGTGGCCCATATGACGGTGTTCCTCAGTACATCCTATGGTGCATTTACAGATGGCGTGGCGATTATGCTTGATGGGGGTGAGAGTGCTGGCTAATGTTCAAAAACCAGTTCTCATCGTTGGCGGAGCCCAAGGGATCGGAAAAGAAATTGCTGAGCGGTTTTTAAAAGAAGGGCACCAAGTCGCCGTGTCAGATATAGACGAAAAGGGACTTTCGCTCTTAAAGACACAGTATCCTCAGCTGCTGATATTTCAAGCTGACGTTTCATCGTGGGAAAGTGTTCAGCAAATGATATCAGCAGCTGAAAGGGAGCTGGGCGGTATTGCTCACCTTGTGTATTCAGCAGGGATGACAAAATCACTGCCTTTTTTAGAAGTCGATTTTTCACTTTGGAAAAAGACACTGGCTGTGAACTTATATGGTCTTTACTATTGCATCAAAGCGTTGGCACCCTATATGTGTAAGCGGCAGGAAGGCAGTGTTGTCATTATTGGATCGGGATCGGCAATCACCGGATCAGGCGGCGGTATTCAATATTATGCATCAAAAGCAGGGGCTTTTGGATTGATGCGTTCGCTCGTAAAGGAACTAGGCTCGCATCAAATACGCATCAATGTGATTGCCCCCCGCGTAATTGAATCTCAAATGCTTGATACTCTCTATCCTACTGTAGAGGAGAAACGGCAGCTGCAATCTCTCATTCCCATTGGAAGATTAGGAAAGCCTGAGGATATCGCAGGGCTCACTTTATTTCTCACACGTGGCGAGGGGAGCTATTTGCACGGACAAATGATCCTGTTAGACGGAGGGAGAACGTATCAGCCGAAATATACTGAGGGAAAAAGAGCGGAGAGTTAATCGCTCTTTTTGTCATTTTCATAACAATTGTTCCAATTGGAAACGAATGTTTGGTATACTGGTAATCATAGTATATTAAAAGGATGATGTCACATGCTGAATTGGGAAGAAAGACGACAGCTCGTCAAAGTTGCTCATCTTTATTATACAGACGGGTGGACGCAGCAGGAAATTGCAAAAAAGCTCAATGTCTCAAGACCAGTCATTTCAAAGCTCTTACAAAAAGCAAAAGATGTGGGAATCGTTGAAGTGTACATTAAAGACGAAAGCATTCATACGGTGGAACTTGAAAAGCAGCTAGAAACAACCTTTCAATTAACAGATGCGGTCGTTGTCCCAAGTGTCGGGACAATGTCTGAGATGGTGAAGCGGGCAGTCGGTCAAGCAGGCGCCTATTATTTGTCTAAAAACATGAAAGATGCGGAGAAAATCGGTATTTCATGGGGCACGACGCTTGCTGAACTTGTCAAAGAATATCCGTTTGAACGAAGAAACGATGTGAAGGTCATTCCTTTAGAGGGCGGAATGGGCAGGCAGGCGGTCGACATTCATGCCAATCAGCTGGCATATGAGCTGGCAAAGAAAATGAACGGCACGTGTTCCTATTTATATGCCCCTGCGATTTTAGAAACAGAAGAATTAAAAGAACGGCTTATGGCGATGCAGGACATAGAAGCTGTGCTTGAAGAAGGCAGAAATGTGGATATTGCCCTCATCGGTATTGGCAACCCGCATAAAGGGTCAACTTTAAAAACAGTCGGTTATTTAAAAGAAGAGGACTTATCTGGTTTAAGGCAATCAGGGGCTGTCGGTGATATTGGCTTTCGTTTCTTTGATGGAGAAGGAAAACCTGTCCAAGATGAACTGAATCAAAAGGTCATTGGCTTATCGCTGGAACAATTAAAGAGCGTCAAAACGGTCATCGCTGTTGTAGAAGGAACCCATAAAGCTGAGAGCATTTTAGGGGCTTTAAATGGCGGCTTCATCCAAGTACTGGTGACAGACGAACTAACGGCGGCAGCCATTTTAAAGGAAGCATCCGTTCAATAAAAGGCTGGCAGCGTTCGAATGGTATAACAAGAGCAACATCAAACGAGAAAGGAGCTGTGTATCTTGAAGAAAACCGAAATGGAAGCAAACCTACACTGTACTCGGTGCCAAGAAGAGACCCTCCACAGCATCGTTTATGTGAATGATCAGATGAAAAGCGTTGAGTGTACAGAGTGTCATCAAAAGATCAGTGTGCAAGTCGACATCATGAAGGAATTTTACAAGGAAGTATACGAGAAAATAGCGACAAAGCCAAAGCGGATCACGCAGGAATATAAGTCGAACCTGAATGGATTTATCTCAAGGCTCCCAATCCGCGTGCTTAGTAAGCCATACCGGCTGATGAGATATTTAAACGAATCATACAAAGTGATCAAACAATATAAAAAATGAAGCAGAGACCTTTTAGCGCTCTGCTTCAGCGTGTAGGCAAACCCTCGCATTTTTTGTCAGTCCTCCGTTCCTGTGCTCACGAATGTCACATTTTCTCCGCTCCGGTACTCGTCTTTCCTAGACTACAAAGGTTTTCTATTACGCTGAGAAGAAGGAAAAAAAGCAGAGCACTGATTAGTGCTCTGCTTTTTTTTGTGCTTTTTTCATATAATAATAAATAGGCAGTCCAGCCATCCCGATCAGCATGGAGATCAGGCAGCTTTTCCAATCGGTGATCATGGTGCTGATTAAAACGAATAATGAACCGATAATCGCAATGATCGGTGTCAGCGGGTAAAGTGGTACACTGTAAGCACGCTTCATTCCGCTGTTTTGTTTTCTCAGCTTAAAGACGGCGAAAAAGGCCATCACATAAAAGATATAGATCATGAAAATCGAGACCTCAGACAGCTTCTCTGGATTACTGACGATCATAAACACAATGGCGATCAAAATTTGCACAAATACAGCGATCCAAGGTGTTTTAAACGTTGGGTGAATCCGCGAAATCGCATTGGCGAAAGGAATCTGCTTTCGTTCTGCCATCGCAAAAATCACACGTGGGAATGAAAGAATCTTGCCGTTCAAACAGCCAAAGATGCTGATGATGATCCCAATACTAATGATTTTCCCGCCAATTGGTCCAAAGAGCATGGTAGCAGCAGTGCTTGTCGCATTTTCACCTAACTGGACGATTTGATCAGCTGGCAGCACGTGCAAAAGTGCGACATTAATAAAGAGATAACAAGCCGTCACGATTAAAATTCCGCCTGCCATCGCGCGAGGCAGCAGTTTCTCAGGGTTTTTCATTTCTCCCCCAAGCGCCGCAAGTAAAATCCAGCCATCATAGGCAAACAGCGTAGCCAAAATCGCTGCACCGAAGTTCATTTGAGCGATACTATCGTTGACGGCCATCAAGATGTTTTCGTTACCTTTCCATATGCCAAACACAATAATAGCGGCAATTGGGACAAGCTTTCCGATAGTGGTCAGCCCCTGAACAAATCCGCCGTATTTTGTTCCCATGATGTTGATGATACATAAAAATAAAACGGTGATAATGCCGATCGTTGTAGACCATAAAGTCGAAAGAGAAAATAAATTGGCTAATAATGAACCAAAATAAAGACCAAGTGCACCAATGATGGCTGGTCCGTAAATAATAATCTGCACCCAGCCGCATAAGTAGCCCCAAAATTCACCATACACTTCTTCAAGATAGGCGTACAAACCGCCGGTTCTCGGGATTTGTGTACCAATTTCAGCGACAGTCAGTCCGCCTGCAAGGGTTAAGATCCCACCTAACAGCCAAGCGAATAAGGCGATGTCTGAGCTTCCTGAATAGGAAAGGACGTTGCCTGGCTTCATAAAGACGCCTGACCCGATAATGGTCCCGATGACAAGAGATAGGGCGAAAAATAAGCCGATGTCTTGTTTTAACGCTGGTTGTTCTTTGTTCATTACACACGACCTCCTGCATCACTTTCGTACGTTACTGTGACATGTATTTTGTTCATTGTAATACGATTTTAGGAAAACAAGAATTAAAAAAATTTTCTGATTTTCGTATTTGTATTTGAAAGTGTTCATTTATTGGAGATATTAGGGTAAATGTTGTGTTAAAAACGAACATTTAAAGTTTATTCTTGATTAAATGTTAATTTAATGACCGGAAACCGAACATCCAGTAAACGTGCAGCCAAATGGTTGACTTTTCTTGAAAAATGAACTATTTTATTCATAAGGATATTATCTCGAATTCGAGATAATTTAAAATAGGAGTGAAAATAATGAAAATCAATGGGATTCACCACGTATCTGCGTTAACAGCCAATGCTCAGAAAAATGTTGATTTCTACCGCCAAATCCTTGGCTTGAAACTTGTAAAGAAAACAGTCAATCAGGATGACCCGTCTATGTATCATTTGTTTTATGGAGATGAGGTCGCTTCACCAGGAACAGAGCTTACATTCTTTGAAATTCCAATGCTTGCCCGCCGTTTGGAAGGGACGAATGCGATCACAAGCACAGGTCTTCTCGTTTCTTCTGAAGAGGCACTCACGTTTTGGGAAAAGAGGTTTGAAGATAAAGGCGTGCAGCAAGAAACAGCTTCTTTGAGAGGCGGAAGACCTGCTTTGCGTTTTAAAGACCCAGAAGGGCAGCAGCTGTTTTTAACAGTAGAACCGAATACGCAAGAGGCAGGCTCACCGCCAGTGCATGACGATATTCCGGCAGAGTTTGCGATTAGAGGTTTAGGTCCAGTTGAATTAACCGTTGCAGAAGCTGACAAGACGATCCGTGTTTTAACGGACATCCTTGGTTTCACTGAAAGAGCACGTGAACAATCAAATAATGGAGAGATCGTGACCATTTTTGAGTCAGGAAATGGCGGTGCTGGAACAGAAATTCATGTGATGGAAAAAACAGAAGGGCCTTCTGAACGTTCCGGCAGAGGAAGTGTGCATCACGTCGCATTTCGCGTGAAGGATGCAGAGGAGCTTGAAAAATGGTATGAAAAAATCTCAAAAGCAGACTTTACGAACTCTGGTGTTGTAGAACGCTTTTACTTTAAAGCTCTTTACTTTAGAGAGCCAAATGGTATTTTATTTGAAATTTCAACAGATGGCCCTGGGTTTACAGTGGATGAAGGGGTGGACGAACTTGGTGATCAATTAGCCCTTCCGCCGTTCCTAGAGCATAAACGAGCAGAAATTGAACAAAGATTAACGCCAATTCAGTCGTCATAAAAAAACAGCTCATCAACTGAGCTGTTTTTTTATTAGGAACTGACCTGCTTAGATTCAGATTGTGTTAATGTGACCTGCTTTGTTTCTTGTTTTCCGTTTCGAATGAGGGTGATGCTCACGGTGTCCCCTACTTTTGCATTCGTGTATAGCTCATGACGTAATTCACTGCCAGTTTTGATTTGTTTCCCATTGATGCCGGTAATGACATCCTCTGACTTTAAGCCAGCTTTGGCGGCAGGTGAACCTGCGGCGATATCTTTGACGTAAACGCCTTTATCGAGCTGACTGGTTTTGAGTCCGAGAGTTTCTTTCTGATACACATCTGGAACTTGTTCGAGATCCAGCATGCTGATGCCGATATATGGACGTTCAATTTTTCCTTTTGCGAGAAGCTGATCAGCAATTGGTTTGACATCATTGATTGGCAGTGCGAACCCAATGCCTTCAACACCTGTTTCAGATATTTTCATACTCGTGATCCCCACAACCTTTCCGTCTGTCGTCAGAAGCGGGCCGCCGCTGTTACCTGGGTTAATGGCTGCATCTGTTTGAATGACATTAATGCTGCTTTCGCCTGCTGATGTGTTCATAGAGACTGTTCGGTCGACGCCGCTGACAATTCCTTGTGTCACCGTTCTTGAAAGATCTTCACCAAGCGGGTTTCCGATTGCAATGACGGTTTCTCCAGCACGCAGTGAGGAGGAATTGCCTAATGCCGCAACCTTTGTCACATGACTGCTGCTAATTTCCACAACGGCTAAGTCAGTGAGCGGATCAGCTCCAACCAGTTTTCCTTCAATGGTTTTGCCATCGTGTAAGGATACGGTTAGTTTGTTTGCCCCTTCAATGACGTGGTTGTTTGTTAAGACATAGGCTTTATTGCCTGATTTTTTGAAAATGACTCCTGAGCCTGTACCGGTTTTTTCCTCTTGACTGCTTTTGTTTTGCGGTAATTCATCAAAAGGCGTATTGAAATCGCCAAAGCTCGTGTCTGTTTGAGTTTGCGCTTGGTAGTTTGTAATGCCGACAATAGCTGGTGATACATTTTCGACCATGCTGGAGATGTTGCTTGATGAATTTGATGTTTGGACGGCTGTTGTTTTTGACGAATTTGTGTGATTTGTCGATACTGCTTCTGTTTTTGCTGCCGAATCATTTGCGGTGCTGTCTGATGAATGCTGAGCATATGGCGTAAGAACGTAGACACCTAACGCTAATGTACCGCCTACAACACCGCTGAGAAATGGCTTAAACCAGCCGTTTGGCTTTTTCTGTTTTTGAGGTTGTTCAATTGTTTGTTTGTCATCTTTGTGCTGTGTCATTTCAATCACTCTCTTTCAATGATTTTTTCATGTATGTGTTTGGGTGTTTTACCGTATGTGGTGGGGACTGACTTTATCGTATGAAAAAAGTGTGGGATAAAAATGAAAACATTGTGGGAAATTGTTAAAATAAGTAGTGAATCTAAGCAAGATAGAGGAGATTAAACTGTGGAGACAATTGGAATCATTGGATATGGAAGTATGGCTGATATGATGGTGCAAAAGTGGCTGGAAAATGGGGTGCTAGATGCTCATCAAATCATGATCCATACAAGAAGTGAAACGGAGCGCCTTCATCAGCTCAAAGAAAAGCAACAAGAAATCAACATTTGTTCATTAGAGGAACTATCTGCGTCATGTGATATATTGTTTGTCTGCGTGCCGCCGCTTGCTGTACTAAATGTTCTGGATCAGCTGCCTTCTAAAGGGAGAGCGGTACATATTGTGTCAGTAGCAGCAGCTGTAACATTAGAAAAGTTACAGGCGCATACAACACAGCCAGTATCCAGATACATCCCAACGCTCACGTCAGCTGTTGGGACAGGCGTATCTCTTGTTGCGCATGGTGCAGCCGCAGGACGTGAGGACAAGGAGCGCTTGCACCGGCTGCTTTCAGCTTTTAGTATCGTCAGGGAGGTAGAGGAAGACCGATTTGATGCGGCGAGCAATTTGACAAGCTCATCTCCTGGTTTTATCGCTGCTCTTTTTGAAGAAATGGCGAAAGCGGCTGTGAGAAATAGTGATCTTTCCTTAGAGGAAGCGAATGAATTTTTAACGTATGCCCTTTTAGGAACTGGCCAGGTTCTCGTAGAACGAGGCCTAACCTTTGCTGAAACTGTCGATAGAGTGGCGACAAAAGGGGGAATTACAGGAGAAGGTGCTGAGGTCATTCAACAGCAGGCGCCTCAGATGTTTGATGATTTATTTACACAAACCATAAAGAAATATGAACAGCTGAAATCTCAGATCAACGAAGCGGATAAACACCACTAAAGACATAGTTAGTGGTGTTTTATTTGTTAAAAAAATCCTTTCTAAAAAAGTCTTTTGACCTGTATTATCTAAGTCTAAACTCCTTATTTTCGGACATTGTATTGAAAAATCAATCAAGTTCTCATATAATTTTTTAGAAAATTTAGAAAAATATACACAAATTTTATGTTTAATTAAAGGGGGATGGGAATGAAGCTCTATCTATCTGTCGATATGGAGGGAATTACTGGTCTAGCTGATCATACATTTGTTGATTCACAACAGCATAACTACGAGCGTGGCAGACGCATTATGACCGGTGAAGTGAACGCCTGTGTAGAGGCGCTTGTCCAGCATGGTGCCACAGACATTTTGGTGAATGACAGTCATTCTAAAATGAATAATCTTTTGATCGAAGAACTGCATGAAGAGGCAGTTCTCATATCAGGTGACGTAAAGCCTTATTCAATGGTGCAAGGATTGGATCAAACCTATGATGCAGCTGTTTTCTTAGGCTATCATGCAAGGGCATCAATGAAAGGTGTGATGTCGCACAGTATGATTTTTGGGGTCAGACATTTTTACATAAATGATCATCCAATTGGCGAAATGGGCTTTAATGCGTATGTTGCAGGCTACTATGGTGTGCCGGTGATTCTTGTTTGCGGAGATGATCAAGCAGCACGTGAGGCAGAAAAGCTGATGCCTGGTGTGAAAACAGTGGCAGTGAAAGAGACCATCTCAAGATCTGCTGTGAAATGCTTATCTCCAGCCAAAGTCAATAAACAAATCTCACAGCAAGTGGAAGCCGCGATGAAACAGATTGATCAAATGAAGCCGCTGACGCCTCCTGATCAGCCGCTGCTTAAGATTGAGTTTGCCAATTATGGACAAGCTGAATGGGCGAATTTAATGCCGGGTACTGCCATCATAGAAGGAACAACGACGGTGACGTACCAAGCAGACAATATATTAGAAGCTTATCAAGCGATGCTTGTCATGACAGAGCTTGCCGCACGTACAACATTTTGTTAAGTGAGGGGGAGACAGCAGATGGCCAGCTTTTTGCTCAAGCGTTTTATTGCGATGATCGCTACGATCTTAACGATTACGACTTTAACGTTTATTTTAATGAAGGTCATCCCAGGATCGCCTTTCAATGAAGAACGAAATACAAACGAAACCGTCCAGCGAAACCTCGAAAGCTACTATCACTTAGACGAACCACTCTATGTTCAATATGTCATCTATTTAAAATCCATTGTTACCTTTGATTTTGGTCCTTCCATTAAAAAGCCTTCTGAAAGTGTCAATGATCTATTGGCGAGAGGCTTCCCAGTCTCATTAGAACTTGGTCTTATCTCAATATTGATTGCTGTTATCTCTGGCATCCTGCTAGGGGTTATGGCTGCCCTCCGGCATAATGGTTTGATTGATTACATCGCCATGACGATTGCTGTATTCGGTATATCCATTCCAAACTTTATCTTTGCTACCTTATTAATTCAGCAGCTTGCTGTCAATTTGCAGCTCTTTCCTACAGCGATGTGGACAAGTCCAATGCATATGGTGCTGCCTACAATCGCCCTTGCTGTCAGTCCAATGGCCATTATCGCCAGGTTAACGAGATCGAGCATGATTGAAGTGCTGTCGCAAGACTATATCCGTACGGCCAAAGCAAAAGGACTTTCTCCCTTTAAAATTGTATTTAAACATGCGCTTCGGAATGCACTTTTACCCGTTGTAACTATTCTTGGAACACTTGTCGCAAGTATTTTAACAGGAAGTTTTGTCATTGAAAAAATATTTGCCATTCCTGGAATGGGAAAATACTTTGTCGAGAGTATTAACAACCGTGATTATCCTGTCATCATGGGAACCACTGTTTTTTACAGCATTATTTTAATCACACTTCTCTTCATTGTCGATGTGGCGTATCGTCTTCTTGATCCAAGGATTCAGCTGCATCAGAAAGGAGGAAAGGCATGAGTATACACCTTCAGCACGATCCATCGAATAGGCATCCTGAAGTGCCGGACGAATGGTTTTCTCCACGAGAGCAAAAGAAAAAGGAAGCCCATGCCATTAAAAGACCATCTCTTTCCTATTGGGCAGATACATGGAGGCGGCTGAAGCAAAATAAGCTTGCGATGTTTAGCCTATCGGTTCTGATTTTTCTTTTTGTCATGGCAGTCTTAGGCCCATTGCTTGCGCCAAATAGTGTGACAGAGCAGCGTCTTTCGATGCAAAATCTGCCGCCCTCGGCTGCTCACTGGTTTGGAACAGATGAGCTTGGACGAGATGTGTTCACACGTACTTGGTACGGAGCCCGTATTTCATTATTTGTGGGTGTCATGGCAGCCTTGATTGATTTTGCCATCGGTGTAATTTATGGGGGCATAGCCGGCTATAAAGGTGGACGCTATGACCATGTCATGATGCGGATTGTCGAGGTGCTCTACGGACTTCCTTATTTACTGGTCGTCATTTTATTGATGGTGCTGATGGGGCCAGGGCTAGTCACTATTATTGTAGCGCTCACTGTCACCGGATGGATTGGAATGGCAAGAATTGTGAGAGGTCAGGTTCTTCAGCTGAAAAGCCAGGAATATGTCCTTGCCTCAAAGACCTTTGGTGCCAAAAGCCTGCGGATCATTCGCCGCAACCTGCTGCCGAATACGATGGGGCCGATTATCGTCCAAATGACCCTGACTGTACCGACCGCGATATTTGCTGAAGCGTTCCTAAGCTTTCTCGGTTTAGGTATTCAAGCGCCGTTTGCAAGCTGGGGCGTGATGGCTAATGACGCTTTGCCGACTGTGCTGTCAGACAATGGACATTGGTGGCGTTTATTTTTCCCGGCATTTTTTATTTCACTCACGATGTTTTGCTTTAACAATTTAGGTGATGGCTTGCAAGATGCGCTTGATCCAAAGATGAAGAGGTGAAGCGCTTTGAAAAAAGTTCTACAAATTATCGATCTGCACGTCAGTTTTCGGACATACGGCGGTTCAGTTCAAGCAGTACGCGGAGTGAATGTCGATGTATATGAAAAAGAAACCCTCGCCATTGTGGGAGAATCAGGCTGCGGAAAAAGTGTGACATCACAAAGCATTATGAGGCTTCTGCCTGCATACAGCGCGCAAGTCGATCAGGGAGAAATCTGGTTTCAAGACCGCAACTTGCTGTCATTATCCGAGAAAGAAATGCGCGCCATACGAGGTGTCGATATTTCGATGATCTTCCAAGATCCGATGACAGCACTCAACCCAACCTTGACAATAGGAGATCAGCTGATGGAGGCGGCGAAGGAGCATCAAAAGCTGACGAAAAAAGAAGTGAAAGAAGCCGCCATACAGATGCTTGATTTGGTCGGTATTCCGCAGCCGAAGGAGAGACTAAAGCAATATCCGCACCAATTCAGCGGGGGAATGAGGCAGCGGCTTATGATTGCCATGGCACTGATTTGTGAGCCAAAGGTGCTGATCGCAGATGAACCGACGACGGCGCTGGATGTGACCATACAGGCACAAATTTTAGAGCTGTTTAAAGAGATTCAGAGGAAAACAGGGGTTACCATTATTTTAATCACACACGACTTAGGGGTCGTAGCCCAAGTTGCCGACCGGGTAGCAGTCATGTACGGAGGGAAAATGGTTGAAACCGGAACAAGGCAAGATATTTTTTACAGTCCGCAGCATCCTTATACAAAAGGGCTCCTGCAATCCGTTCCAAGACTTGATATGAAAGATGAACTGATTCCAATTGAAGGAAGCCCGCCTGATTTATTTGCACCGCCAAAGGGCTGTCCGTATACCGATCGCTGCCCGGCTGCCATGAAAGTGTGCGATCATATCATGCCGCACGAAACGCAGCGGTCACCTACTCATACAGTGCATTGCTGGCTCCAGGATGGGCGAGCGAACCAAGCGATGTTATCTTCAACACAAAGGGGGAGTTTTTGATGAGAAAAAAAGGGTGGATCATTAGTGTTTGTTTGTTCATCATCATGCTGCTCGCAGGATGTACAGCCAATGAGCAAGCAGGTAAAGGATCATCGAGCAACAAGAATGAAAAGAAAGTATTAACCTTAAATAACGAAAACGAACCGACGTCATTTGACCCGCCGATTGGTTTTAATAATGTATCGTGGCAAGGTCTGAATAACTTAATGGAGGGATTAACAAGACTGAATGAAAAGCACGAACCATCTCCTGCAATGGCGGAAAAATGGGAAATTTCAGAGGATGGAAAAACGTACACATTTCATTTAAGAGACGGCATCAAGTGGTCGAATGGTGATCCAGTGAAAGCGAGTGACTTTGAATATGCGTGGAAGCGTCTGCTTGATCCGAAAACAGGCTCTTCTGCATCGTTCTTAGCTTACATGATTGAAGGCGGAGAGGCATTTAACAGCGGAAAAGGAAAGAAAGAGGATGTAAAAGTCAGTGCTGAAAATGACAAAACGCTAAAGGTCACACTGGCATACCCGCAGAAATCGTTCTTAAATATGACCGCAAACCCTGCCTTTTTCCCTGTCAATGAGAAGGTAGCAGAGAAGAATCCAAACTGGGCAAAGGATGCCAAAACCTTTGTTGGGAATGGACCGTTTCAGCTGACAGAATGGAAGCATGATGAGAGCTTCACTATGGAAAAAAGTGAGACGTATTGGGACAAAAAATCAGTCAAGCTGGATCAGGTAAAGTGGCTGATGATCAGCGATCGAAACACTGATTATCAAATGTATCAATCGGGAGACTTAGATACTGCCTTCGTCCCAGCAGAACAAAGTGAAAATTTGCTGAAAAATAAAGATGTACAAATTGAAGATCAGGCTGGACTGTTCTTTTATCGTCTGAATGTGAATATGGAACCTTTTCAAAATAAGAACATTCGCAAAGCCTTTCAAATGGCGATCAACCCGCAAGATATCGTGGATTATGTAACGAAGAATAAAGAAAAGCCAGCCCGCGCCTTCGTTTCGCCGGGGATTCTAGATTCAAAGGGTGAGGATTTCAGAGAAGCTGGCGGCGATCTTGTCAAACAAGATACGAGTGAAGCTACGAAGCTATTAGAAAAAGGACTGAAAGAAGAGAACTATTCAAAGCTGCCGCCCGTCACATTAACATATAGCACAAAGCCTGAGAACAAGAAAAAAGCTGAAGCCATCCAGCAGCAATTAAAAGAAGCGCTTGGTGTGGACGTGAAGCTTGCAAACATGGAAGCCAATGTATTTGCAGAAGATCAAAAGGCGCTGAAATTTCAATTCTCGCAAAGTTCATTTTTAGCAGACTATGCAGATCCGATCAATTTCCTAGAGAGCTTCCAAACAGGGAATGCGATGAACCGGACTGGATGGTCAAACGACACCTATGATCAGCTGATTAAAAAGGCGAGCCAGGAAGCAGATGAACAAAAAAGAAACAGCATCCTTCATGATGCAGAGGCACTTCTCATTGAAGAAGCACCGATCATTCCAATTCATTTTTATAACCAAGTTCATTTGCAAAAAGAGGGCGTGAAGGGAATTGTCCGCCACCCTGTTGGGTATATCGATTTGAAATGGGCACAAGTAGATGGAGAGTAATTGAAGGGAATGAGGGATACGGACGCTTTGAACAAAAGCGTCTCAGCGCGCGGACAAACCCTCGCATTCTTTGTCAGTCCTGCGCTTCGGTGCTCACGAATGTCAAATTCGCTCCGCTCCGATGCTCGTCCTTCCTAGGGCTGCAAAGGTTTTCAGGTCACGTTGAATAGAAGACAAAGGGCTAAAATAAAGATCATTTTAGCCCTTTGTCAACAATATGGGACGCTTTGAACAAAAGCGTCTGTTCCTTTATTTGTTCATGTTATGGAGAAGATGCCCATAGATTGTAAGAAATAAAGAGAAAGAGGGGATTGGCATGAACCAGCTGCCAGCGGCGCTTCAAACAGGGGATACGGTGGGGATTATCGCACCAGCAAGCCCGCCTGATGAATTGAAATTAGCAAAAGGGATTGCCTTTTTAGAGAGCCTCGGGCTGAAGGTGAAAAAAGGGAAGTATCTCGATTCCCGGTACGGATATTTAGCAGGGCGTGATCATGAAAGAGTGGAAGATCTTCATGGCATGTTTCAAGATCCAGAAGTCAAAGCAGTTATTTGTGCCTGCGGAGGGTACGGAACTGGCAGACTTGCGGAAGCCATTGACTATGATCTCATTCGCCGGAATCCAAAAATCTTTTGGGGTTATAGTGACATTACGTTTTTACATACGGCCATCCAGCAGCAGACGGGTCTTGTGACTTTTCATGGACCAATGCTTTCCTCTGATGTGGGACTTGAAGAGGTCCATCCGTATACGAAGGATACCTTTTTGCAGCTGTTCACGCCGAAGGCCTTTACGTATACGCATCACTTGTCACCTCTTCATACCTTCTACCCCGGCACCGCTTCAGGTGACATCATAGGAGGGAATCTTGCCCTCATCGTGACAACACTTGGCACACCTTTTGAAATTGATACGAAGGGGAAGTTGTTGTTCATTGAAGATATTGACGAAGAGCCCTATAAAATCGATCGCATGATGCAGCACCTTACCTCTGCTGGGAAATTGGATGATGCGGCAGGATTCATCATTGGCGATTTTCATCAATGTGAACCAAAAAAGAAAGACCAGTCCTTAACCTTGGAACAGCTATGGGAAACCTATATTGTCCCGCAAAAGAAACCTGCACTCGGCGGCTTTCGGATCGGTCATTCATCACCGAACTTTGCCATTCCGATGGGCGTGCAGGCTGCACTAGATGCGGCAGGGAAAAAACTGCACATTTCTCCAGGCGTTGCAGCGAAAGAGGCGATCAAATGAAAATCGTGGATGTTCGTACATGCAGAACGAGTGTACCGCTAAAAAAGCCTTTCAAAACCGCTTTAAGAACGGTGTATGACGCAGCATCTCTGATCGTCATCATCACATATGATCAAGGTGACGCCAGCTACGGAGAGGCAGTTCCCACATCGGTGATTACAGGAGAAACGCTGGAAAGCATCGACTATGCCATCCGTGAAGTGATCAGACCCATTTTGCTCGGGGCTTCCTTGGCAGAGTATGAGCAAATCTTTTCTGCTATGAACCGCGTGCTCGCAAGCAACACAAGCGCAAAGGCTGCAATCGATATGGCCATTTATGATGGCTTAGCAAAGCAGGCAGGACTTCCGCTTTATCAATACCTTGGCGGATATCGTCATCAGCTCGAAACCGACTATACGGTCAGTGTAAACCGTCCGCTTGAGATGGCGGAAGATGCGAAGCAATACGCAGCCGAAGGCTTTCAGACGTTAAAGATCAAAGTAGGAAAAGATGATATACACACGGATATTCAGCGGATCAAGCGGATTCGAGAAAAAGTCGGGCCGGACATTCAGATCAGGCTCGACGCCAATCAGGGCTGGACGTGGAAGGAAGCGATCATAGCCATTCGAAAAATGGAAGCGCTGAATATTGAACTAGTAGAACAGCCAGTGCCGAAAGAAGATATCGAAGGTCTGCGCCGTGTGACAGAAGCAGTTGATCCATTGATCATGGCAGACGAAAGCATTTTCAGTTTTCATGATGCCATCAAGGTGCTTGAAACGAGAAGTTGTGATCTGATCAATTTAAAATTAATGAAATCAGGCGGCATAAAAGAAGCATTAAAAATCAATGCCCTTGCCGAAGCCTACGGTGTTCAGTGCATGGTTGGCAGTATGATTGAGTCAAAGCTTGGCATTACAGCAGCGGCACATTTCGCCGCAAGCCAGCCGAATATCACCCGCTGCGATTTTGATGCCCCGCTTATGCTGAAAGAGGACATGATAGACGGAGGAATCGTGTACAAAGGAAAAGATATATTTTTACCACTGCATCATGGGTTAGGCATTCAAGGGGTGAAAGGAGTCTCATGATGATATACGAATCAAAGGTTCCAGTCGCTAACGTTTGGACAGCGCCGCAGTCTCCCCGAGAAATCGATCGAAAGGTACTTCAGGACTCCATCAACATCAAAGAATGGATTGACCAGCAAACATATGAAGAAAAGCTGGTTTTATGTGAAGAAAATTTGATTCAATCTCAAGTACTGCTCGGCGGACGAGTGATTGGATTAGAAGAGACAGATGGCTGGATGAAAGTCGTCATTCCGCAGCAGGCCAGCCGGAAACATCCGCAAGGCTATCCAGGCTATATACCTGCTGAGCAATTAAAACAAGTAACAGAGGGAAGTGCGTCAGCTGCATCTCTTATCGTTTGTCAGAAAAAAGCCACACTCTATCAAAACGGGGAACCTGATATGGAGATTAGCTTTTTAACAGAGCTGGCAGCAGCCAAAGAAACAGATGATCAATTTCATGTTGTCACCCCATTAGGAATAAGAGAAATCAACAAAGCGGATGTACGCCCAGTTTCGCAAGCTTTCTCTATGACCGGCAAAGATGTCGTAGACGCAGGAAAACAATTTATGGGCCTTTCTTATTTATGGGGAGGCATGAGCAGCTTTGGCTATGATTGTTCAGGCTTTGCTTACAGCATGTACAAAGCGTGCGGATATCTTTTGCCGAGAGACGCAAGTGACCAAGCCGTTCAAGGAACGCCGGTTACATCAAGCCATTTAGAACAAGGTGACTTGCTGTTTTTTGCAAATGATAACGGAAAGGGAGCGGTCCGACATGTAGGGATCTACGCTGGGAACGGGATGATGCTTCATTCGCCTAAAACCGGCAGACAAATTGAGCTTCTTTCCCTTTCTGGCACTTCATATGAAAAGGAATGGGCAGGTGCAAGGCGGTATTTACCAAGCGAGAGGAGGAGCGATCATGACAGTTGAACCACTTTTACAAGTAAACAACCTTAAAAAACATTTTCATCTATCGAAAGGGAGAACCTTAAAAGCGCTGGATGGTGTCTCTTTTCAGCTGAAACAAGGTGAAACCTTTGGTCTCGTTGGTGAGTCTGGCTGCGGCAAATCCACACTTGGAAAAGTGCTCATGCGTCTTTATGAACCAACAGATGGTGAAGCCTTATATGAAGGGAAAAGTCTTCACCACCTTTCTAAAAAAGAATCATTTGATTTCAACCGGCAAATGCAAATGGTCTTTCAAGATCCATATTCCTCCTTAAATCCAAGACTTTCAGTGAAAGATATTATGCTGGAGCCAATGGAGATTCATCAGCTTTATGGCAGTCAAAAGAAAAGGATTGCCCGCGTGAAAGAACTGCTTGAAGCGGTAGGATTAAGCTATGATTTTGCTACCCGCTATCCGCACGAATTTAGCGGGGGGCAAAGGCAGAGAATCGGCATTGCAAGAGCACTTGCCTTAGCGCCAAAATTTATTGTGGCAGATGAGCCGATTTCTGCACTAGACGTCTCCGTCCAAGCGCAGGTCGTGAATCTGCTGAAGAAACTGCAAAAAGAGGAAGGATTAACTTTTCTATTTATTGCACATGACTTGTCCATGGTGAAATATATTAGTGACAGGATCGGTGTCATGTATTTAGGTCATCTCGTTGAATTGACGACGAGTGATGCATTATATCAAACACCGCTTCACCCATATACACAAGCCTTGCTGTCTGCAATCCCCATTCCAGATCCTGACGTAGAGGACAAGCGCAAAAGGTTTATTTTAAAAGGAGAAATTCCAAGTCCAGTGAACCCACCTAGCGGCTGTGTATTTCGAACACGATGTCCTGCCGCGATGGATGTGTGTGCTGAAAAAAAGCCGACATTACAAGCGGTGGAAGAAGGTCATGAAGTCGCCTGTCATTTATATAATAGAAAATAGGACAAGCTAGACAAAAGCCAGCAAGTAGACAAGCTGTTCTACACGATGGCTTTTTTAATAGATGAACGCCGAATAGGCAATGTGCAGCATCTGAAAGAGCCGCCAGACTTAATAATTTCCGAAAAGTCCACTTCAATAACGGTGTATCCGTGAGCGGTTAACGCAGCATTTGTTTCTTGGTTGCTGGGCAAGCTGATCACTTTTTTCTGCCCAATGGATAAAACATTTGGTCCAAGTGTGAATTGCTCTTGTTCGCTGATTTCAATCAAATCATAATACGTTTTGAGCAGCTGGAGATCCTTTTGCTTGAACGCTTCAGGATAAATGATGATCTCGTCATGAGACAGAATATTCATCACACAATCAAGATGCAAGATGTGAGGAGGAAGGTGAATCGGAATGATGTCATGATCCGGCAGTTCCTTTTTGAGCTGGTAGATAGCGGCTGGACTAGTTCTTTTGCTCGTGCCAACAAACACACGATTCTGATCCACAAGCACATCGCCGCCTTCAATCGTTCCGTCTGTCAAAGTGACAGCTGACCACCCTTTTGCCTGTGCCCATTCTTTTAGGTATTGTTCTTCCCCTTGCCGAACCGGAGCGGCCATACTTGAAACAAACAGTGTATGTCCAATCGTAAACCCAATATCCCGAGTGAAGACTTGCTCAGGGAAGCGGTCATTCGCCGGGAGCAGGATGGGCCGTACTTGATGATCTTTAAGGGTTTGGATCAATTGCTTATGCTGAGCAACTGCTTTCATTTGAGAAATATTTTCTTTCGCAAAATGTTTCTGGGTTTCGTTAATAATTTGTTTGATTTCCATATAAATGGGACTGCATAAAAGAACTTCTTCTAAATCGTCGTATTCACTCATGCATTGCGGCATTTTGTATAATTGCTCTGCTCTCATAGAATCCATCAAATGGCCTCCTTGTTCGTTCATAGTTCTATTATTCCTTCTTCTAGCCATGGTTGAAACATTTCCGAAAGAAAATCTCTCACATAAGACTAAAGCAAAAAGTTTAGACAAACCTAAAAGAATAGTGTTTAATAAAAGTCGTTCCGCATTCACGAAAACAGCAAGAAGGAGCTATGATGATGAGTGAAGAAAATTTCAAATACTGCAAGGAATCGAAAGTTGTTAAAACCAGCAGGGTATTCCCTCTTGATACGAATAACCACCAAACGTTATTTGGCGGGAAATTAATGAGTTATATAGATGACATTGCCTCCATCTCGGCAGCAAGACACAGCCGCAGTGAAACGGTCACAGCTTCAATGGATTCTGTTGACTTTTTAGAGCCGATTGGACAAAAGGAATCAGTATGCTTGGAATCCTATGTCACATGGGTCGGCACGTCTTCTATGGAAGTGTTCGTCAAAGTCATTAAAGAAAACTTGATGTCTGGAGAACGCAGACTCGCAGCGACTTCATTTCTGACATTTGTCTCATTAGATGAAAACGGAAAGCCTAAACGAGTCCCGCAGGTGATGCCGGAAACAGAGGAAGAGATCATGCTTCATCAAACAGCGAAGCAGCGGGCAGAAGAAAGGAAAAGCCGCCGAAAGCATAGTAAGGCGCTTGCTGACGCACTTGGGACAGATAAGCCTTGGGCGTAAAAATCACCCTTTAAGCGGTGATTTTTTTCTGTGCCAGTATCTTGCATGGCAAGATAGTGTATGGTAAGATGAAGCTATCTTGTGATGCAAGGTACTGGAATCGGAGGAACAATCATGACAACATCCACACAAATGCTAAAAGGAATTTTAGAAGGCTGCCTGCTGTCGATTATTTCTGAGGGCG
Source organism: Bacillus sp. I-2 (assembly GCF_001974945.1). NCBI lineage: Bacteria > Bacillati > Bacillota > Bacilli > Caryophanales > Bacillaceae > Bacillus > Bacillus sp. I-2. The sequence goes on from NZ_LZRW01000044.1 coordinate 199,072, forward strand.
AAATTTATGGGTATGAAATGACGAAGAAGCTCGCGCATTATGGGTTTCATCAAATAAGTGAAGGCAGTATCTATCCGATTTTGCTGCGTATGCAAAAGGAACAGCTGGTGACCACCGTCACAAAAGCGTCAGTGACCGGCCCGAAAAGGAAATACTATACGCTCACACAAGCGGGAGAACAAGCGCTCACAGAGTTTATTGACCGCTGGAATGAGCTTTCAAAAAATGTAAACCGCTTATTACAAAAAGGGAAGTGAGATTATGGTATCAAAAGAAACACGACACATTCTACTAGAGCTGCAACTTTATCTCATATCAAAGGGAAAAAATCAGGATGAGGTTGATGAGCTGATGGACGAACTGACAGCACATGCGGTTGAGGCTGAAAAAGACGGGAAAACAGGTGAGGATGTGTTCGGCGGAGATCCGCGGAGCTATGCTGATGAACTGGCACAAGAGCTGACAGGAAATCATAAAGATTGGGTGCCATTCGTCAGTGCTTTCTTAATTGGATCGCTTTTTTACATGATTTTAGCAGATGCAATCAGCCAAAACTTATCGTATTCTTGGTTTGCTTTGATTGGATACCCGCTCGTTTTAGTGGCCAATGTCATCATGATCATTATGATGTTTAGAGCGTCCGCCTTTCAAACAAGCAGCCGGCTATTTCTCTACTTTTGGATGTTAGGAATCTTTCAGCTGACAGCGATGGTGACAATCAAACTATTGGATCAAAAGGTCGGCACACCACTACTTGTCCTTACTTCTGGCCAGAGGTGGGGCGTCATTCTGCTCATGCTGCTATGCATCGTTGTATTCAATGCAATCTTAAAGGCGAATGTCGTTTCATTCATTCCGATCATCTTTTTCGGTCCGCAGCTCATATTCGAATGGATTGGCTGGACGTCACCAAGTGTGATTTTGCTGCAAAGTCTGCTATCTATTGTGATTTTAATAGGGCTTATACTCATTGTCCTGCGCCGGACAAATAAGAAAAATGAAAATACGAATGTAAACTGAGCACATCCTATCCGATGTGCTTTTCTTTTTCTAAAAAAATGTAGAAATGGAATTGTATTTTTCATTACAATGGGGAGAGGACAAAAATGAAAAGGGGTTCTGTTTTTGGATATCATATGGGGATATGTGCTCGTTTTTGTATTGGCTGCTTTGCCTTTTTTTGAAGTGATTGGTGTCGTTCCATTCGCAATCTTAAGTGGACTGCATCCTGTGACAACGGCTGTGATTGGATTCATCGGCAACTTTCTCACAGTCTTGCTTCTCATTGTGTTCGTCGACCGGTTTAAAGCATGGTGGTTAAAAAGAAAAGAGGAAAAAGGTGATGAAAAAGGAGAGAAAAAGCAGCTGCGGGCGAGAAAGATTTGGGAACGATACGGTCTGCCTGGATTAGCGCTCATTGGTCCTTTTATCATCGGCAGTCATTTAGCGGCCTTGATGTGCATGAGCTTTGGAACGAAAAGAAAGCAAGTCGCGGTGTGGATGACCGTCAGTTTAATGATGTGGACAGCGCTGGCTGCTAGTTTAACCGGTGCGGGCTTCCATTACTTTGCCCCAGATTCAAATGGATTGTTCGGAGATATTTTTAGCAAGTAAAAAAGGGGGATCATCAATGACTTATCAAACAAGGACAGTGCTTGAAACAGAGCGCCTGAAACTGAGAACGATGAATGAACATGATGCGTCATTTTTATATGACGAGCTGTTTCAAGATGAAGAAGTGATGAAGTATTATCCTTCTTTGAAGGATAAAGCGCAGACAAAAGAGTGGATTGCATGGAATCAAAAAAATGACCGCACGTACCACACCTCATTATGGATCATCGAAGATAAAGAAACAAATGAATGTCTTGGACAAAGCGGAATTGTTCTGCAAAATATCGAAGGACAAACGGAGCTTGAGATCGGCTATATGCTAAAGAAAGCGGTGTGGGGGAATGGCTATGCTGCTGAGGCTGCAAAAGGCTGCCTTACCTATGGATTTGAAGAAATGAAGGTCAGACGGATGGTCAGCCTAATTCGTCCTGAGAATGAAGCGTCGGTGAAGGTCGCTTTAAAAATGGGCATGAAAAAAGAAAAAACCATTTCAAAATGGGACCAAATCATTGATGTATACAGCATCACCCGTAACGGAGAAAACGGCTCGCTTACCGATTAAGCAGAGCCGTTTTTTTATGCACGCTGTTCTAACTGAAGCAAATATTTCTTCCGTTCAATCCCCCCGCCGTAGCCTCCAAGCTCACCACTTGTTTGAATCACGCGGTGGCAGGGAATGATAATCGCCAATTGATTGGCACCATTTGCATTACCAACGGCACGAACCAAATGCGGATCACCCAGTTTCGTGGCTAGATCTCGATAGGATCTCGTTTCGCCTGCTGGAATGCGTGAGAGCTGGTCCCACACCTTCATTTGAAAAGGGGTGCCATGTAAAGAAAGCGGTACAGTAAACTTGGTCAGCTTTTTCTCAAAATATAAGGCCAATTCCTTTGCTAATTGCTGATGGACGTTTGTTTCTCCAACTAAAATGCGGGCATGATGCTTCTTTCTTAATGTTTCAATTTCTTTTTCGAGTCCCCGCCTGTCCATAAACTCCAGTAAATACACATGTGTGGCATCTGTCACACTCATCATTCGCCCGATCGGTGTGGAAATAAAATTAGCATAAAGAATGTGAGTCTGCGCTTTTTTAGGGGGATTTCCCATGATTTTCGTAAATGCATCATTGAAGGCACTTGAAGATTCATAGCCGAAAGTGACCTGCTGATCGATTACTTTTTTTCCGTTCAAAATTTCTTTAAAGGCAAGGCCCATTCGGCGTGATCTTGCATATTGAACAAAGGTCATGCCGTAAATGTCTTTAAACTTTCTTCGAGCTGTGGCGGAGTGAATCCCTAATTGGCGGAAGTCCTCTTCCTTCCAGCGTTTTTCAGGATTTTTTTCTACTGCTGAAACGAGTGTTTTGACTTCTTCAGGAATGCTGTTAGGGTATGTTAATGGTGTGCAGCGCTTGCACGGGCGATACCCTGCCAGCAGTGCTTCCTCCGCTGTAAAGAAAAACTCACAGTTTTCAAATTTTGGCTTTCTGGCCGTACATGTGGCATGACAGAAGATACCGGTAGTCTTAATACAGGCAAAGAATGTGCCGTCATATTGCGGATTCTTGTCAACAAGTGCTTGATAAAATTCATGTTTTTGTTCATCAGTCATCATCATATGAATCCACCTCTTCATTTTCTATAAAATGTTTTTCAGCATTGTTTGGGGTACGACGGATGATCTGTAAATACATCATCCTTAAGTTGAACGTTCATCACATCAATCTGATTTCATTATATCAGCGATGTGATCATTGACGTACCCGTGCTTTAAGGAATGCGGAATAGATCCTTTTTACAATCAAGCATCATAAACATGTCAATCTCCTCCTTTTCTCATTCCTGTTTTAGTTCATATATTTTTGCTGCTTCTGTTTCATTTCTTCATAAAATGCTTCAACTTCTTGTTCGTAAAGTACGGTCTCCATGTCCTTGTATTTACGCTTGATCGTCAATGTCATAAAAAATAAATGGATTGTCATATACGCTCATTTCCCTTCAGTCCGCAGCATGCGAAACAGCCCGCAAATCTTCTTTATCAGTTGACCTGTTTCTAACCTTTAGTATACGGCGGTACCATAAAAATTCTTTCGAAAAATGAACAAGTATATTTGCATGTAGAAAGCAAAGCGGTAGACCGGTATTTCGGGGTGTGATACAATTTTGACACACAGAATCTGCTTTAAGTCAGATCTGCTTATTAAGAAATGGTTTTCTAGGGTTCCGTGCGGGTGGCGCAGTCTGGACCGAGAGAAAACACATAGGGTCTAGACAATAGACCGTATGGACACGGAGGGATAAAAGCCCGGGAGATTTGATCAACCGATCGATTTCCGGGCTTTTTTTATTGCTTGGAATCGTTCAGAAAGGAAGAGAATCGGATGAAATGGGGAAATGTATTGATTGCAGCCATCTTTGAAGTTGGCTGGGTGATGGGGTTGAAATATGCTGACTCTTTATTGGAATGGGCCGCAACCATCGTTTGTATTGTCGTCAGCTTTTATTTACTCCTGAAAGCCACGACTGTACTGCCAGTTGGCACACTTTATGCCGTTTTCACCGGACTTGGGACAGCAGGTACTGTCATAGTAGGTATGGTACTGGGAGAGCCAGTACAGCTAGTGAAATTACTTTTAATCATGGTGCTTTTAAGCGGTGTATTAGGGCTTAAACTAACCACAGGTGAAAAGAAAGGAGAGACTGAATCATGAGCTGGCTTTTACTCATTGGGGCAGGCATTTTAGAAATGCTTTGTGTCACCATGATGAATCAATTCCAGAAAGACCGGCATGTCAAATGGATTTTATTCATTGCCGCTGGATTTTCGCTGTCCTTTCTCATGCTCTCTCTTGCGATGAATACAATTCCGATGGGAACGGCATACGCCATTTGGACTGGCATTGGAGCTGCTGGAGGAGCCATTGTCGGCATGCTGTTTTACGGTGAGTCGAAGGACGCAAAACGTATATTCTTTATCGCACTGATTTTATCTGCGGCGGTCGGGTTAAAAATCATTGAATAAAAAAGGCTGTCATCTGTCTGCCAGCCTCAGCATGTAGACAAACCCACGCATTCTTTGTCAGGCCTGCAAAGGTTTTCTATCATGCTGAAAAAGGAGAAAAAGGGCTAAAATAAAAATCATTTTAGCCCTTTTTTGTTACATCGAATGATGATTGGAATCGTTTTCATTTTTGCGGTAAAGCTGACTCACTAGAAGAAAACAGACACCAAATGTGAGCAAAGGAATGAGTCTCTCACCGGCCATAAAAAGATAAATACCTGTGATCAGACATACGATGCCGAGCCAAAAGCTCACTTTACCAAACAAAGTCATGCTTTTCATCTCCATCACTCCTTTTGTGATAAAAGGTCTACTCACATTATATCACGCTAGGTGCAGAATTGAATGAATATTCAATAAAAAATGGACTCTTCATTGCTTTTTCTCTTTCCAGTCCAGTATAATATTTCATTAGAATGAAAACGTAAATGAGGTCATGATACATGAGAACATTGATTACAGAAAAACTTGAATTACACAGACAAAAGCACGAGCAAAAAGGCAGATTACTTGTCAGCTGCCCAGATCAGCCTGGTATTGTATCAGCTGTTTCTTCCTTTTTATTTGAGCACGGAGCGAACATCATTGAATCGAGCCAATACACAACCGATCATGAAAGCGGCCGGTTCTTTTTAAGAATTGAATTTGACTGGAAAGACATCTCGGCGAATATGGATCAATTGAAAAATAGTTTTGAGCCAATCGCAGCATCATTTCAAATGACGTGGAGCATGTCGCGTGCAAGTGAGCTTAAAAAGCTGGCAATCTTTGTCTCAAAAGAACTTCATTGTCTGCATGAGCTGCTGTGGGAATGGCAAAGCGGAAATTTAATGGCTGAAATCGCAGTTGTGATCAGCAATCATGAAACGGCAAAAGATACAGTAGAATCGCTTGGAATCCCATTCCATTTTGTAAAGGCGAACAAAGACATTCGCAAAGAAGCTGAAAAAGAGCAGCTCGCCTTATTAGAAGAGTACGACATTGATGTGGTTGTGCTTGCTAGATACATGCAAATTTTAACGCCTGGATTCATTGAAGAGCATCCGAACAAAATCATTAATATTCATCATTCGTTCCTGCCAGCGTTTATTGGTGCAAACCCATACAAGCGGGCATATGAGCGGGGAGTCAAATTAATTGGTGCGACTTCTCATTATGTCACCAATGATTTAGACGAAGGCCCGATCATTGAACAGGATATTGAGCGGGTAGATCACCGGGATGATGCGGAAGCCCTAAAAAATATTGGCCGGACAATTGAGCGCAGTGTGCTTGCACGTGCTGTCAAATGGCACCTTGAAGATCGAATTATTGTTCATGAGAATAAAACGATTGTCTTTAATTGACCGCTTGACTTTTCTTTAGCAATTGGTGATAATATAAAAAAATTAACGAGCGTTGAAAAGGAATAGTAAGCAGAAACTGGTGCGTAAAGAGAGCAAATGATGTGCTGAAACATTTGCCGCAGACAGCTGCTGAACCTGCCCTTTGAGCCTTAGAGGAAAAATCTAAGCGCGTGCCTGGCGTTACAGGAGTTGAGTGGAATAAGCAGATCGTATGCTTATTCAATGAAGGTGGTACCACGGAAAATCCCTTTTCGTCCTTTACATAAGGAGAAATAGGGATTTTTTTGTGCCTAAAGGTATAGCGGAGGGAATCAAGGATGAAAAAGCAAAGGATCGTCATAAAAATTGGCAGCAGTTCATTAACAGAGCAAAAAGGAGCCATTGATGAACAAAAGATGCAGGATCATGTAAGAGCCATAGCAAAGCTCAAAGAAGCAGGTCATGAAATCATTTTAATTTCATCAGGAGCCGTTGCAGCAGGATTTGGCAGCTTAGGCTATCCATCAAGACCTGTGACCTTAAAGGGGAAACAGGCAGCTGCCGCCGTTGGTCAGGGCTTGTTAATGCAGAAATATACAGAGCTTTTTTCACAATTTCACATGACACCTGCTCAAATGCTTTTAACACGTAATGACTTTTCAGATCGAACAAGATATCGAAATGCTTACGCAACGATGATGGAGCTGCTGGAAAGAAAGATTTTACCGATCATAAATGAAAATGATTCAGTCTCCATCGAGGAGCTTACCTTTGGGGATAATGACATGCTGTCAGCTCTTGTCAGTGGATTAATCCATGCAGACCAATTGATCATATTAACAGACATCAATGGCATTTATGATGCAAATCCAAATGAGCATCCTGAGGCGAAGCGGTTTGATGTCCTGACCCACATTTCAGAAGAATTGTTTTCATATGCAAAGAGCACCGGTTCAAAGGTTGGAACAGGCGGAATGAAATCGAAGCTGTCTGCTGCACAAACGGCACTTTCACTTGGCGTGAAAGTCTTCATTGGCACAGGCACTGGGGAAGACAAACTGCTTCGCATTCTTGCGGGACAAGGAGATGGAACGTATATCGGTGAACAAGATTTATCAGCCGTGAACAACCGCCGTCAATGGATTCAATTCCACTCACCGGTCTCTGGGAAGATCATGATTGATGCAGGAGCAGAAGCGGCGATTTTGCATAATGGCAGAAGTCTTCTTCCGGCAGGAGTCATTGATGTCGCTGGTGACTTTTCTAAAGGAGAAGTCGTAGAAGTCGTCGGTCCAAACGGATTAGTTGGTAAGGGACAAACCTTGTACGCATCCGATGAGCTTCTCGGCATTAAAGGAATGCGAAGTGACGAGCTTTCAAAAGAGAAGCCTGAGGTCATACACCGAGATCACTGGGTACAGCATGTACAAAACTGAGGAGGGAATACGATGAATGAAGTTCTTGAAAAAGCAAAAAAAGCAAGTGTAGCCAAAGATCAGCTGCTTCTAAAAACGACGGAACAAAAAAATGCTGCCCTGCACGCCATCGCAAGTGCACTAAAAGCATCTTCAGCTTATTTAATAGAGGAGAACCAAAAGGATGTTCAGGCTGCTGAGGAAAAGCAGTTCACGCCATCTGTCATTGACCGGATCACACTCACGGAAGAGAGAATTGAAGCCATTGCAGACGCGACCCTTCAACTCATTCAGCTAAAAGACCCAATTGGTGAAACGTTAGAAACCATTCAAAAAGAAAACGGTCTGTTCATCGAAAAGGTCCGTGTACCGCTTGGAACGGTTGGAATGATTTATGAAGCAAGACCAAACGTGACAGTCGATGCTGCGACCCTTTGCTTGAAAACTGGAAATGCTGTGATTCTGCGCGGAAGCTCATCTGCTATTCATAGTAATAAAGCAATTGTAAAGGTGATTCATGAAGCGCTTCATACGACGGATATTCCAGTAGACAGTGTGCAATTGATTGAAGATACTGGCCGTGAAACGGCGAAAACGCTGTTCACCTTAAATGAATACCTGGATGTCCTCATTCCGCGCGGCGGGAAGAATTTAATTGATCTTGTCGTGAGAGAGTCAACTGTGCCGGTGCTTGAGACAGGTGCAGGAAATTGTCACATCTATATTGATGAAACAGCGAAAAACGAAATGGCTGAGCGGATTGTGCTGAATGCCAAAACCCAAAGACCATCTGTTTGTAATGCGATCGAGAGCATTGTCATTCATGAAACATGGGCAAAAACCTACGGTGCTTCGTTATTTGAAGCCCTTCAATCAAATGGGGTAGAAATACGCGGTGATGAAGCCGTTTGCGCGCTTGCTCCTAGTGCTGCATTAGCGACAGCAGAGGACTATGCAACGGAGTTTTTAGCGCCGATTGTCAGTATTAAAATTGTAGAAAACATAGAACAAGCGATTCAGCATATTCAAACATATAGCTCTAAGCACTCTGAAGCGATCATTACGGAAAATGATGAGCATGCAGCCCTTTTCTTAACAGCTGTCGATGCTGCCGCTGTCTATCATAATGCCTCTACTCGTTTCACAGATGGCTTTGAGTTTGGCTATGGAGCGGAAATAGGTATTAGTACACAAAAACTTCATGCAAGAGGGCCAATGGGTCTGCCAGCCTTAACGTCTGAAAAATTTGTCATTCGTGGTCAAGGACAAATAAGAGAATAACGAATTCAAAAGAGAGTCTTGTGACAACAGGCTCTCTTTTTCCTTTCATTTTTGTATTTCTTCGGTCAAGTATGATAAAATATGGTAATGTTTTATATTTTGAGAAGATTGGAGAAGGCAACGTATGGCGAAAATCATTCCCTCTTCGGATATTGGAGTGAAAATCAACAAGTGGTATGAATTAATCCGCAGATTTGATTCAGAACAAGCAGAACAGTTAAAACAGGAAATTCGCACCTCTCTTGATTCAATGGAAGAAGATCAGAATTTGCTTCTCTATTTTTCTTTAATGGAATTTAGGCATGAGGTCATGCTCGATTATTTAAAGCCATTAAAGGAAGGAAAGCTTCGCGCCAACTTTTCCGAGCTTTCGAAAGAAATAGATGAGCATCAAACGCATGTCACAGGCATGCTTGAATACTACTATCATTTTTTTAGAGGCATGTATGAATTCGGACGGAGGGAGTATATTGCTGCCATATCGTCTTATCAAAAGGCAGAGCACAAGCTTTCTTTTGTATCAGATGATATTGAACGTGCGGAATTTCATTTTAAAATGTCAGAAATATATTATCACATGAAACAAACACATATCTCGATGCACCATGCTAAACTAGCGCTGGATGTTTATGTTCAGCATGAACTGTATGCGCTTCGCACGATTCAGTGTGAATTTATTGTGGCCGGTAACTACGATGATATGAGAAGGCATGAAAAAGCATTACCACATCTCGAAAGAGCACTTGCGAGATCAAGAGAGTTTCAAAATGTGCGTTTTATTGCCTCCTCTTTGTTTAATATGGGCAACAGTTATTACCGAATGGGAGACTTGGGCCGCGCACTCGAATTAATGAAAGAATCCATCTCGTTATTTGATCAAAATCAATCCGATCATCTTCGTCGATCTATAGACCCTCTTTATACAGCCGCTCAGATATTATACAAACAAGGAAAACACGATGAAGCATTACACTACAGAGAAGAATGTATGAAGCGAGCAGAAGCTCTTCAAGATGACATTCATCTTCAGAAAACCATATTTCTAGAAGCATTGTATTTAAGACAAGATGCTGAGCATATTAAACGGATTTTCCATTTTTTAGAGTCTGCCTATGCATATCCAGATATAGAGGAGCTGGCATTAGATACCGCAAAGTATTATAATGAAATGGGGGATTATGAAAAATCTTCCATGTTCTATGGGGAAGCGGAACATGCTCGAATCTATATTCAGAGAGGGGATTGTTTATATGAATTTTAAAAAATGGGCAGTCGTCTGTACAAGCATCACCATCATGGCATTGTGGCTGGCAGCAGCAAATGCCGACCCAGATAACAGAAACCATACGCTAGAACAACCGAATCCGCAGCACGACACGATCTAAAAGCCCTTGTTAAAGGGCTTTTTTTACTGTCTAACAATTTTCGGACATGCTCATAAAAAGGATTCAGACAGGAAAACTTAAAAAAGAGTATTTATTGATTGACTCCGCAATTTAAATTGTGTACAATTCAATTGTAGAAAATATTATTGGAGAGAAAGAGGGTTATATTCATGTCAGACGTTTTATTTACAGCAACGGTATCAGCTGTCGGAGGAAGAGAAGGAAAGGTTGTTTCAACAGATGGTGTACTTGAGCATGATGTAGCAATGCCTGGAACACCAAGAGCAAAAAAACTTGAAAAAGCAACAAATCCAGAGCAATTATTCGCAGCAGGCTACTCTGCATGTTTTGATTCAGCCCTTCAAATGGTAGCAAGACAAGAGCGTATCCGTTTTGAAAGTGAAGTAACAGCACATGTCAGCTTATTAAAAGACAGTTCAGATGGCGGCTTCAAACTAGGTGTTCAATTAGAAGTAAAGGGAACTGGAATTGAGCAGTCTGCATTAGAAGAACTTGTTCATAAAGCACACGGCGTATGCCCATATTCAAAAGCAACTCAAGGAAACATCGAAGTAGAACTAGTAGCTGTCGCACAATAATAGATATCAATAAAAGGCTGAGGGAACATTCCCTCAGCCTTTTGATTGTGTTAAATTTTGCAAAAGCTCATGTAAAGAGGCACGCAGTGTTTTTAGCTCTTCTTCCGATCTTCCTGTCCCAGTCAGCATGTGAGACGGAATCGCAGTGGCCTTTTCTTTTAGCTGCTCTCCATATTCCGTTAAACGAATTTGTACAGACCGCTCATCTTCTTTCGAACGTTCTCGGATAATGAGTCCGTTTTGCTCCATTCGTTTCAGCATGGGCGTGAGTGTACCGGAGTCTAAATAGAGAAGCTCTCCCATCGTTTTCACATTTAATGTTCCATGCTCCCACAATAAAAGCAGTGCCAAATATTGCGGATACGTAATGTTTAATTCTTCTAACAACGGTTTATACTGCTTCGTCATCTCTCGTGAACTTGCATATAACAAGAAACAAAGCTGATTTTCCAGCTTCATATGTTCAAATTCATTTGTCATGTCAGTCACCAACTATTTTTTGTCATACTTATCATTGTATAAGATTTTCTTCCTTTTTAAAATAAATACAGACGAAAAATGAAAAATTCTTCAATGTGCCATAAATGTTTGAGAAATGAATAAAACGTGAAAAGGATGAATAGATGAAGGAGGAGATGAAGATGACACCATTATTCACAGCAAAAGTAAAGGCGCAGCATGGAAGAGCTGGACATGTTCGTTCAGAGGATGGTGTGCTCGATCATAACATTGTCATGCCTAACGCTAAGAAAGATGGAGAGACTGGTACAAACCCAGAGCAATTATTTGCAGCAGGCTATGCAGCTTGTTTCGGAGGAGCACTTGAGCAGGTAGCCAAGAAGCAAGGGATAGAAATAGAATCGGAAGTAGAAGGACATGTCAGTCTTTTAAAAGATGAAAGTGACGGCGGCTTTAAGCTTGGCGTAAAGCTGATTGTATCTGCGAAAGGTCATGATCATGACAAAGTGAAAGAGCTTGTCCATGCTGCACATGAATTCTGTCCATATTCAAAAGCAACAAGAGGGAACATTGAAGTAGAGCTTGAAGTGGCGGAGTAATAGTGAAAGACAAAGGGCTAAAATATACTCCATTTTAGCCCTTGTCAACAATTGCAACACCTGCTTACGAGCAGGTGTCTTTTTTTAATATTCTTTCTTTTTATCGTATGTTTCCCATGCTTCAAATGGCGCAAGGGTTTTTTGAGGTGTCAGCTTATAAAATGGTATATTTCTTGATTCGTATTCTTTGTTGATTTCTTCATAAATAAATGAGTCATCAAAACCAGCATCCGCTGCATCCTGATGTCCAGCAGCAAAATACACAGCTTTTGGTCTAGCCCAGTAAATAGCGCCAAGGCACATCGGACAAGGCTCGCAGCTTGTGTATAGAATGCAATCTTCTAATTGGTATGTATGTAGAGTTTGGCACGCTTTGCGAATGGCTGTGACTTCTGCATGTGCGGTTGGATCGTTACTCGTTGTCACGTTGTTGCTGCCCTCGGCAATAATCTGACCATCCTTGACAATGACTGCTCCAAAAGGGCCGCCAGTACCACTATTGACTCCTTCTACTGCAAGATCAATTGCGCGTTGTAAAAAATCTTCGTGATTCATTGTCTTCCTCCCTTTGTTCGACTGACTTCTCTAGTATAAACGAATCATGCTAGAAAAGAAATCATCATAGTAGGAGATCGAACAGGCCAATTTGCGCATAAAAAACCCCTGCCGCGTTCAGCAGGGGAGAGACATTCAATTATGCGTGCTGCGCCAGCTTTTTACGAGCGACTTCAGCAGCTGTGACCATGTTTTTCAAAGCAGCAATGGTTTCAGGCTCTTGTCTAGTTTTTAGACCACAATCGGGATTCACCCAGAAGCGATCTGTCGGACAAACGTTCAGCGCATCATCAATGATTTCGCTCATTTCTTCAACAGATGGAACGCGCGGGCTATGGATATCATAAACGCCTAGTCCAAGTCCTTTCAAATACGGGTGCTTTTCTAAGTAATCGAGGAATCCGCCATGACTGCGTGAATGTTCAATTGTAATCACGTCAGCATCCAAGTCTTCGATGGTATCGACAATATCCTCGAAGTTACTGTAGCACATATGTGTATGAATTTGTGTTTCATTTTGAACGGATGATGTGGATAAACGGAATGACTCTGCTGCCCAGTTTAAATATTCTGCCCAGTCACTTTCTTTGAGCGGAAGTCCTTCTCTTAGCGCTGGCTCATCCACTTGGATCACTTGAATACCAGCTGCTTCTAAAGCTTCTACCTCTTTACGCAAAGCGAAAGCGATTTGGAAAGCAATGTCTTTGCGAGAGATATCTGTTCTTGGGAAAGACCAGTTTAAGATGGTAACAGGTCCTGTCAGCATGCCCTTGACTTTTTTCTCTGTTAAACTTTGTGCGTAAACCGTCTCTTTCACTGTCATTGGCTCTGTAAACTCTACATCTCCATAAATGATTGGCGGCTTCACGCAGCGTGATCCATAGGATTGTACCCAAGCAAATTTCGTAAAGGCAAATCCGGCTAGCTTCTCACCGAAGTATTCAACCATGTCTGTACGTTCAAATTCTCCATGTACGAGCACATCCAGACCAATTTCTTCTTGAATATCAATCCATCGTTTTGTTTCTTTCTTAATAAACTCATCATACTCTGCATCTGTCCACTCATTTTTGCGCCACTTTTGACGAGCACTGCGCACTTCGGCAGACTGTGGGAAACTGCCAATTGTTGTTGTTGGCAAGAGCGGGAGCTCAAGAGATTCGTTTTGGATACGCAGGCGTTCTTCAAAGGCAGCTGGACGTTTAAAATCTTTCGATGAAAGATTGTTGCGTTCCGCTGTTAGATCCGCATTTGTTCCTTTTGCGAACTCTTTTAAGGTAAGAAGTGCTTGTGCTGCTTCGTTAATATCAGCATCAATGGCAGCTGCTCCTTTTGTTAAACCTTCTTTTAGCAGTGTCAATTCAGCCAGCTTTTCAGTGGCATAAGACAGTCCGTTTAATAGTTTTTCTTCAAGCTGTTCGCTTGGGTGTTTGGCAACTGGCACATGCAGTAAGCTGCTTGATGGCTGCAGCCATACTTCTTTCGGCTGAACGTCAGCAATGACTTCAGAAATAAAGGATAATCTTTCGCCAAGGTCTGATCTCCAAATATTTCTTCCATCAATGACGCCTGCTGCTAAAATTTTATCTTTCGGGAAGCCGTGCTTTTTCACTTGATCAAGGTTGCGCCCTTGATCATGGACAAAATCAAGACCGATTGCTTCAACAGGATATGTGACAAGCTCTTCATACGCATCTACTGAATCAAAGTATGTTTGAAGAAGAATGTTCAACCCAGGTACGGCTTCTTTGATCGTTTGATAGATTTCTTTTACGGATTTTACGTCTTCACTTGAAGCTGTGACAAGTGCAGGTTCATCAATTTGAACCCATTTGACGCCTGCTTCCTTAAGTTCTTTTAAAAGCTGAGTATAAAGCGGCACTAGACGCTGCTGGATTTCTTTCACTTCATTTGCTTCATAACCTTTAGAAAGTGAGACAAATGTATATAGACCAAGTACAACCGGTTTTGTTTCAACACCAAACGCCTTTTTCACCTTTTCGTAAGCTTCAAGCGGTTTGTTGTGTGTGAGTTTAAATTCTGTGCTTTTTTCGTATTCTGGAACGATGTAGTGATAGTTTGTATTAAACCATTTTGTCATTTCACTTGAGACGGCATCTTTTGTTCCCCTTGCCATCGCGAAGTATGTATCTAGCGGGTCTTTTAAGCTGCGGAAGCGCTCTGGAATCCAATTGAACATAACAGCGGTATCCAGCACGTGATCATAGAAGGTAAAGTCTCCAGAAGGAACAACATCAATTTGTTGATCGATTTGTGTTTTAATGGCAGTTAAAAATTGTTCATCCAGTGTGCTTAAGAGGGTTTCGCGGTCTGTTTGACCTTTCCAGTAAGACTCAAGTGCTTTTTTCCATTCTCTGTTTAAACCAATTCGCGGAAAGCCTAGATTACTTGTTTTAACAATTGTCAATTCCAATTCCTCCTCTAAATATAAAAAGACATTTACGCTCATGATCATGATTGATGAGGTAAATGTCTGGTTTAAAAGACAAAATGTGTGTGCGAAATAAGGCGTGAGTATCACTGACGCTTTTCCGACATCTCCTATCAACCGTAGGGGGTTTGATGTGATAGAGCGGCTGGTATCCTGGCTGGTGAATCTGCAAGCTTTTCATCCTTCCCATCCTAATGACAGTGGATTCATGAGAAAAGCTCTCCTCACTCACAGTGGCGGGACCGCGCCGGATTTTCACCGGTCTTCCCAATTAAAATTCGACGTGTAATCGAATTACCGACTCTCAAACTATGAATTTATTGTGTTCGATTATATAACGTTCACTTCATTTCGTCAAAGTAAATTTTGAATAATTTTAATTAAAAAAATCCTGAGAAAATTCTATCTTTTCTCAGGACCTCTATTTAAGCTATAGAGATAAAAGATCTGCTTCCAATGTTTTTTCTAAAAGGACATCAGGCGCAGTTAAATATAAAAATCCATTCCCTACAAGGGCTTTCGACTGTTTTAATGGGAGGGTTCTTCTGACAAGCTGAGCATAAACCTCAGGCTCTGTCAGCGTGCGCTGGAACGCTTCTTCTTCGGCATTTTTAATAATGGCTAGTGCACCGCTTACGTGAGGGGCAGCCATTGAAGTTCCTGTGAGCCTGCCATATTTATGGTTAGGGAGAGTGGATAAAATGTCTTCTCCTGGAGCGACGAGGTCGATTTCTTTATTGGCGTTAGAAAACTCAGAGGATTCTCTAGCAAGGGAAACAGAACCGACGGCAATGACTTCATTGTATGCTGCTGGGTAGGAGAACTCTTCCGTACGCTCGTCCCCGTCCCCTTCATTTCCTGCTGCGCACACAACAAGCACACCGCTTTTTACCGCATTTTGAATGGCTTCCTGCAGGGCAGGCTCATTGCTTGGACCACCGAGAGACATGGAGATAATATCAACCTTCTGCTCTGCGGCATAGTTGATGCCATCAATGATCCACTCATATTTTCCGCTGCCATTTTCACCGCCAAGAACTTTCACGATGAGAAGCTTGGCTTCAGGGGCAACCCCTAAAATTCCGCCATTTTGATCGGTTGCGGCAATCGTTCCTGCTACATGGGTACCATGCCCATTGTAGTCTTTTACATTTTCAGCATCTCCATCGTCATCATCGGTAAAGTTCTTCCCACCGATAATCTGATCCTTTAAGTCGGGATGCTCTGTGTCACAGCCTGTATCAAGGACAGCAATGGTTATGCCTTTTCCTTTGAAGCCACTTGACCAAAGTTCGGGTGCTTTAATCTCCTGAATACTTTCCGGCGTCTCTTTCGCTTCCATCACATTGGCTTTTACTTCATACGGAATTAAGCGAATTTCACCTTTCATAAGAAAGCCCTCCTTATTTTGTTTTCAAAGTAGATTCAGGCTGCATAATGTTATTGTATAAAAGAAACTTTTGATCGGAAAGGGTCAATTGTAATAATTTTTCAAATAATCAATCTATTATCAAAAGTGCAGTTCTCCTCACATATTGACGAAAGAGCTCACCTTTTGAAGAAAACTCTTGATATCATATGAAAAAGAAGGAAATGCTGCATAGTGAGGTTGCACCTGTACAGAACAAAATGGGTGAATAGAACTAAAAGAGGCAGACTAAAAAATAATGAGATCAAGTAACAAATTGAGAAGAAGGTTCAAGTTAAATGTTTTTTCTCAAAAATAGTTCCCTCCATAAAAAAATAGATGTGAAGATTGTGACTGTTCCAAATAAGAAAGGCAACATATAATAATGGAAAGACAAGCTTGCCTTTTAGATAGGAGAGATAGAGATGAACAAAGGGAAGATACTCGTAGTCGAAGATGAAAAGAAAATCGCAAGGGTGCTGTCACTTGAGCTTGAATATGAAGGATATGAGGTGACAGTCAAAGAGACAGGAATAGACGGGCTTCAGGCTCTTGAAGAAGATAGCTTCGATTTGGTTCTGCTTGACGTCATGCTTCCAGAGTTAAGCGGGCTTGAAGTGCTGAGAAGGGTTCGGAAGACAAATACAGCGACACCTATTATTTTGATTACAGCAAGGGGAAGTGTTCCTGATAAAGTAAGCGGGCTCGATCTTGGGGCGAATGATTATATAACAAAACCTTTCGACATAGAAGAATTATTAGCGCGAATTCGCGCACAGCTAAGGTTGAATATACATGCACAAGAAGAAAAGGAGACAGAGCTGAGCATAGCAGACTTAACGGTCAACGAGAAAACAAGAGAAATACAAAGGGCTGGGCAAATGCTTGAACTCACACCGAGAGAATATGACCTGCTTGTTCACTTACTGAACCATCAGCAGCAAGTGCTCACAAGAGATCAGCTTTTAACAGCGGTTTGGGGTTTTGATTATTTCGGTGATACAAACGTGGTAGATGTCTATATCCGTTATTTAAGGAAAAAAATCGATTACCCATTCGAAAAACAGCTGATTCACACAGTGAGAGGTGTGGGTTATGTGATGAAAGGATAAAGAATGAGATTAAAAAATAAGATTCAGCTTTATACGTCGTTGTCTTTGTTTTTAATGGTGCTCTTGTTTCATACAGCCATTTATTTTATTTTTTCGATGACCTTGACGCAAAAAGATATGTCCCGCTTGTCTGAGGTGGCTGAAAATATTGCGATTGCTTTAAAAAAATCAGAGGAAGAGGGTCTTCCGTCCTCGGAGCTGCTGAAGGCGTACCTGCCTCAAAATGGTATGATCCGTGTCGTGACAGAAACGGGAGAGTCAAAACTGACTGTCACAAAGGAATCAACGTTTAGCTCACTGCCTTTTACATACGAATCTGGCCAGACAGCAGAAATCAAAGAATACAATAAGCATATGATTGCGTTCGCTGCTATTCCGGTCATTTGGACAAATGGTGAGATTATGTCGCTTCAAGTATATGAAGAAATCGAAAATACGGAAGAGAACTTAGCGTTATTAAAAATGATTTTAATCGCTACCGGCGTTTTGTTTATTGTGCTTTCCTATTTTGCAGGCCACGTTTTAACAAAGCAAATTGTCCGGCCGATTAGCAGAATGACGAATACCATGAAGGCAAGTATGAAAGAGAAGGCGTTTAAACGAATTGAATTAACAGGCGATTCAAAGGATGAACTATATCAAATGGGACAAACCTTTAATGAAATGTCCGAGATTCTCGAGAAGCATTATGAAAAAGAACAGCAATTTTTGCATGATGCCTCCCATGAATTGAAGACACCGATTACCGTCATTATGAGCTACAGCAATTTACTCAAACGCTGGGGGCAAACACGTCCAGAGGTTGTAGAAGAATCCTCCCAAGCGATTCATGATGAAGCGAAAAAAATGAAAAGACTGACAGATCAATTATTGACATTGGCGAAAAACGGCCAGCCGTTATACTTGGATATGAAGCCGGTTGATCTTGGTCATTTGTGCAAGCAGCTATGTCATACACTTGAAGTGGCCACCAATCGAACGATTCAATCTCATGTGCAGACAGATCAGCCGCTGATCGCAGAAGGAGACGAAGAGAAAATCAAACAGCTTTTGACTATCTTAATTGATAATGCGGTCAAATATAGCAGAGAGCCAGTTGATGTGACCTGCGGATGGGCAGGAGACAAGCCATTTATTTCAGTGATTGATCAAGGAATTGGCATAAAAGAAGAGGATCTGCCGAAAATCTTTGACCGCTTTTTCCGTGTGGATGAAGCGAGAAACAGTGAGACGGGCGGAACCGGACTCGGTCTTTCAATTGCGAAGCAAATTGCAGAAGAACATGAGGCCGAGCTGAAGGTAGACAGCCGTATCGGCGAAGGAACAGCCATGACCATTCTTTTTCAGAAATAAATGGGTCTTTTCTCATCAATTTCTCATTTCCTCCTTATAAAATAGGAAATAGGAAGGAGGCGCTGCATGTCTAGAAAAACGAAAATGGTGCTTGCGCTCGCAGGATGTCTTGTGATTCTTGCGGCCTTTGCAATGCTCATGATTCAAACCATTGATCAAAAAATATTAAGTGAAGCAGAAATGAAAAAAATGATCTCAAAAGACTACAATGGAAACATTACACATATTGAGTTAATCAATCATAAACAGGACTACACAATGACGCTGGAAAATGCTAATGGCATCTATCAAATCATTGCATCTTCTGCAAGCGGTCAAATGAAAGAAATTAGACAGTTAAAAAGCTATCAGAAGCCAAATGAAAAAAATGCTGAGCTCCAGGCAGAAGAGGCGGCTGTTAAAAAGGTGAGCGGAACCGTCATTCAAAAAAAGGAGACGTCAGATCGTTTCATTTTTACCATCCAATCAAAAAAAGAATTGTATCAAGTCGAGGTCGACAAACAGTCATTTAAGGTGCTTGAAGCAGAAAAGAAAAAACCAACCTCTAAAGAAAAGAAGCTCACGAAAATCACCGTCGAGGAAGCCATCCAAATTGCCGTCAAAGAAGTTGGAGGAACAGTGGATGATGCTGATCTTGAAACATTCAGCGGTATGCTCGTATTTGAGGTAGAGCTGGATTTGCCTGACGGCAGAGAGGCAGAGGTGCTTGTGAACGCCTATACAGGAGACATTGAGGGCATTACGTACGAAAACTAATCCTTTTCTCATGATATTCTCATGTTTCTTTCCTTCCTTTATCATCTTGTTTTTTTAAGATATAGAAGAAATCAAACAGAGGAGGAAATGAACATGATGAAAAAAGTACTAGTAGCTACAGCATTAACGGGAACTCTTGTCGCAGGTGGTTTCACACTTCAAGCGCAAAATACAAATCAAACAGCAAACGCCGAGCAAGTCGTGCAAAAGAAATCGTCATTTGTTTCAAAGAAACAAGCTGAAAAAGCAGCCTTAAAAGTGGTGAAAGGCTATGTGGACGATGTGGATCTTGAGCGTAAAAAAGGAAAATGGGTGTATGAGGTCGAGATTAAAAAAGGCGGCTTTGAATATAAAGTATATGTCGATGCAAAAACTGGAAAAGCGCTGAATGATCCAGTCAAAGAAAAGAAACAGAACGTGAAGATCACGAAAAAACAGGCAGAAAAAACGGCTCTTGCAAAAGTAAAAGGCACAGTCACTGATTCTGATCTAGATAAAGAAAATGGTGTGTACATTTACGAAATTGAAATCACAACACCAAACGGCGAGGAAGTTGATTTTGAGATTTCCGCTAAAACAGGCAAAATCCTGAAGCAAGAATGGGATGATTAAGCTATGACCAAACCTTACACTTTCATGTGTAAGGTTTTTTCATTGGGACAAACTACGGGAAAGGAGGCGAGAGAATATGAAGAAAAAAGAAGAAGAGCACACAATGGATCACGCGGAATACGTTCCGCATCCTGATGGAGAAGGATATGCTTTGTTTTTGCATGATTCCTTTCATCTCCTCTCCCAAGAGGATATGAATCAGCCGGAAGAAGAATAAAAAACATGAAAGGGCGATGGCTGAGCTGTCTATCGCTCTTTTTTTGAAAAGTAAGCGAATACATAAGGATACTTGGCATCTTGCTTATTGACATCATTCCGCTTTTTCTGTAATCTCAGTGTGTTAACAATATGAGACTTCGTTAGGTGAGGCTCCTGTATGGAGATACGCTGCTGCCCAAAAATGTCCAAAGACGCCAATGGGTCAACAGAAATCATCGACATAAGGTGATTTTTAATGCAGCTGGATTTTATCCTATGCCATACAGTGCTAAAGCTCTACGATTGAAGGAGCAAGTGTTTATTTTGTCATGCTTACAAAGCGCCTTCATTCGGTTGAAGGTGCTTTTTTATGAGAAAAGGAGGTGTGGGGATGGATCATCCCGATTCGAGACACATAGAGAGTATGTCAAAAGATCAGATTGACGCATCAGATAGAGGAGATCCTGACCCCCGCACATTCTAAGGGATTCGGGTATCTCCTGACTTTGGGGAGGTAACAGCGATGATACAGAACATTACGTACGATGAACTCATTTTAAGAATCATTATTTTATTAAGAGATGGCAAACGCAAAGAATTTAAAAACATTATGGAAGAACTTCAGCCATATGATATGGCCTATTTATTTAAAGAACTTCCAGAAAAACACCGCGGCCGTTTCCTCAGCTTCTTAACAGTCGATGATGTGACGGAAATGATGGGTGAGCTTGAGCGCGAGTACCAAGAAATTGTGCTTGAAAAAGTAGGGAAAGACAAAGCCACCTTCGTCACAAACAAAATGGATAACGATGACCTAGCCAACTTGTTTGATGAAATGGATGATGAGCTGAAAGATCAGCTTTTATCAAACATGGAGGCAGAGGAATCAAAGGCCGTCCAGCTTCTCATGAATTATCCTGCTGAGACAGCAGGCCGGATCATGACCAACCGATACGTATGGATTCCTCAGCACTATACGGTTCAGGACGCAGTTGTAAAGCTGAAAAGCTTTGCTGAAATTGCAGAATCGATCAACTATTTATATGTCATTAATGATCAAAAGCAGCTTGTAGGGGTTCTGTCGTACCGGGATCTCATTTTAGGTGAACCAGATGAAAAAGTGCAGGATCTTATGTTTACAAGAGTCATTGCCGTTGGAGCCTTTCAGGATCAGGAAGAAATCGCAAAGTTGATTGAACGGTATGATTTTCTTGCTATTCCTGTTGTAGAAGAGAACAATGTCCTGGTCGGAATCGTCACAGTCGATGATATCATTGATGTCGTCATTCAAGAGGCAGGAGAAGACTATGAGAAGTTCGCTGCCTCTGGTAAAGATATTACGTTCGACACGCCCGCTTTTGTTGCGGCATACCGCCGTCTCCCGTGGCTCATTTTGCTCTTATTCATTGGGCTGATTTCAGGCAGTATTTTAAATTACTTTGAAGATACCCTTCAGCAAGTCGTCGCCTTAGCCTTCTTCATGCCAATGATTGCCGGGATGACAGGGAATACAGGCACACAGTCGCTTGCCGTCGTCATTAGAGGGCTTTCAAAAGAAGAATTAACGAAAAAAACCATTATGCGCCTGATTTTTAGAGAGCTCCGAACAAGTATTTACATTGGGATTGTCTGTTCCATCATTATTACAGTCGTCGCAATGGTGTGGCAGGGCAATATGATTTTAGGATTTGTTGTCGGTTCCTCACTGCTTGCCACACTGATTATTGGAACGATGGCAGGTACGATCGTGCCTATTATTTTACACAGATTAAACGTCGACCCTGCGATTGCATCTGGGCCGCTGATTACAACATTGAACGATATTTTATCACTGCTGATCTATTTTGGTATTGCGACAGCGTTCCTTCATACACTTATGTAGCAAGAAGACTGTAAAACATGACGTTTTACAGTCTTTTTTTGTATAAAGATTGCATATAGCGCTTCCATCCTTTACATTTTAAGGAGAAGGTGGGAGAGAAACATGAAGAAATTCTTATTCATTTTGATGTGTATGCTTTTACTGAGTGCATGTCAAAGGGAGGACGAGGGGAAAGACCGGAGACTAGTGGCTGCAGAACATATGCTTGAAGCCATCACTGAAGGAAATAAAAGAAAAATGGAAGACATCTACGTCGAAGGTGCGGTCCCGAGCCCGGATGACATTCTGAAACTGAAAAAAAAATGGGGCATAGACACGCTTTCTTATGAGGATTTTCAATTGGAAGAAGCCAGCATTCATGTATTCCATGCGAATTATGAAGATGCAAAAACCAGGAAGAAAAAGGCACTTGCCCTGCGGGTGAAAGAAGACCCTGAAAGAGGCGGCGTGCTGATTGATTTTGTAGGGGTTGTAGAAGGTACTGAAGCTTCCTCTAAATAAAAAGAATCGTTCAAAAGAGCGATTCTTTTTTTGTTTAACGATTTTTATACCGAAAGTGTGCGTTAATCTGGCCTTCCAGCATTTTTTTCTTAAATTGTCCGCTTTTTAGCGCTTGTTCTTTTTTCTTCATGTCTTTTAAAATTTCAGCTGTCTGCACACCGTCTTCTCGTTTATTGGCGATGTCCATCAAACGTTCAACATCTGCAAAAGAATATTTCCGTGTGCCTCTTGTTGAGCGCTGGGGGTAAATGAGTTTACGTTCCTCATAATATCGGATTTGCCTCACGGAAAGCCCTGTTAACTCACTGACAATCCCGATTGAAATGACTTTTTTATCTTTATAAGATACATCTTCCTGCGTCATATACTCACCCCTGCAAGTCTTTTCTTCATATTATATAGAACGAGAAGTGAAAAAACCTATCGTTTGTTAGAAAATATAACACAAAAACGAAAAAATGAAAAAACCATGGAAGGAAAGATAACAGAGAGTGTGCAATACATCTTACGGCAGCATATAATCATGGTGAATTGACATAGGAGGAGGAGCATATGATGGAGCAAGCACAGATCATTCGTATGGCAAAAGAAATCATCGCATTAGATGTGAAGAGGGATGAATTGCTTGAGCAATTCATGCAGGCAGCAGGTCAGAATGCACATGCGCTTCTAAGGGCCATGCAAAATGATTTGTATAAGAAGTCTTCATAAGCACCCGATCCAAATCACTTGATAGGAGGGATAATTGGTGCGGCGTATATTAAAAGAAGCTTTAGCAAAGGAAAGACATTATTATACGAAGCAGCTATGTTCATTAGGAGTTTACAGCCCTGATGCGGCCAAGAACATGACAATTAGTGACTTAAAAAAAGAGTATCATTTCTTTTTCAACAAAACAGAGCGCTATCTGTAAAAATCCCTTGAAATGTGCGTATGTCACATAAAGGGTTCTTTTTTTGTGTTTAATATTATAGCAATATTGAATTTTGTAGAAATTTGGCGAATGAAGTGCAAGAAACCATAGATTCTTTACAGATTTTGTTAAAGTGTGTCACATCTTGATGGTTTGCTGAAAAAGCTTTTTTTCGAGATGATTGTGAAAAATAAGAAGGATTTTAAAAGTTTATATCGAAACCTTATACATAACACGAATGGAGTCACTTATGTGGTTGAAAGGGTTTTCAAAAACGTACTTCTATTTTTTACGAAAGGCTCCAACTGCACCGCAAGACAGCCTTGAAGTTAAAAAAATATTATAAGAGGTAGATATGTGATGAGACTATCGTTTAATGAAGAAGAAGTAGAACGCTCAATGACGCTTTACAAGGTTTTTGCAAGAGCATTTAAAAGCGTTTCAGAACACAGTATTAGAGACAGCAAAGAGCATGGATTCAATCCAACTGAATTTGCCGTTCTTGAATTACTGTACACAAGAGGTGCTCAAAAGCTTCAGCAAATCGGCTCAAGACTCCTGCTTGTCAGCGGGAATGTGACGTACGTAATTGACAAATTAGAACGAAATGGTTTCATTGAAAGAGAACAGGACCCCAAGGATAAACGGTCGGTTTATGCCCATTTAACGGAAAAAGGGCGAAGCTATCTTG
Source organism: Bacillus sp. I-2 (assembly GCF_001974945.1). Lineage (NCBI taxonomy): Bacteria > Bacillati > Bacillota > Bacilli > Caryophanales > Bacillaceae > Bacillus > Bacillus sp. I-2. The sequence goes on from NZ_LZRW01000044.1 coordinate 223,245, forward strand.
ACAAGATTTATCCGATCCACTCTCTTCGGATTGCGCGTGCATTCTCTGGTCTGACACGTGAAGAACAAGAGCAATTGATTAGTCTATTGAAAAAAGCAGGTATTCACAGTCAGCATTTATTATTTAGATAAAACGAAAAGGTGCCAATGATGGCACCTTTTTTATGTGTCAAGCAGCGCCGGATAGGCGATGAATTTTTCAATATCGCTTGCTGGCAGCGGTTTGGCATAATAAAACCCTTGCAGGTCGTCACAGCCCTGGGCAGATAAAAGCTGAGCCTGTGCAAATGTTTCAACACCTTCTGCTATCACTTCGAGAGATAATTGGTGTCCCATCGCTATAATAGCCCCTGTAATCTGTTCAGACTTTGAATCACTTAAAATATCCTCAATAAAGGATTTATCAATTTTCAGTCGATGAATCGGTAAATCCTTTAAATAGCTTAATGAGCTGTGGCCTGTACCGAAATCATCAATACTAATGCGGACGCCAAGCTGTTTTAGCGACGTTAACACCTGTTTTGATTGCTTGATATTGTCCATTGTCATACTTTCTGTGACTTCAAGCTCCAAGAGTGACGGTTTTAGGTCGTATTTTTTCAGTGTGAGCTTGATCAAATCAATTAAGTCTTCAGAATTGAATTGTTTCGCAGATAAATTGACAGCCACAGGGATCTTCAGCCCATCGTCATACCACATTTTTGCCTGCTTGCCAGCCGTATCAATGACCCATCTGCCAATATCGATGATCAGTCCTGATTCCTCTGCCAGCTCAATAAAAGCCTCAGGTGATTTTAAGGAACCATCTGGTGCCTTCATTCTTAAAAGGGCTTCAACTCCAGTCACCTTTCTTGTTTTGGCACTGACTTGCGGCTGGTAGTGAAGGACAAATTGCTCTCTTTGAATGGCATCCCTCAGCTCCAGCTCCCGGTTTAACCTGTCCTCACTTAATCTTTCCATGGATTCGGTAAAGAACTCATATCGGCTTTGCTTATGTTTTTTGGATAAATACATGGCCATATCGGCTTTTCTCATCAGCTCCATCCCGTCTTTGCCATTTTGCGGAGAGATGGCGATCCCAATGCTGATCGAAGTAATGAGCTGATGGTTCTGGATGAAAAAAGGACGTTCAAATTGATGGATGATATTTTTAGAAAATTGTTCGATTTTATGTGTATCATGATCCATGTGGGGAAAGATCATTAAAAATTCATCACCGCCAAGTCTTGCGATAAAGCCATTGTCCGGTAAACATTGCGTCAGTCTGTTTGCGGCATTTTTCAGCAGTAAATCTCCTATGTTATGCCCGAGTGCATCATTAATAATTTTAAAACGATTTAAGTCCAGAAACAGAACCGCTGTTGATGTTTTTGACTTTTCTTGAGCGGAGAGAACATCATTTAAATGATTGATGCCGTGGCGGCGGTTAGGAAGCTCTGTTAGTGCATCATAATGTGCCATCACATGAATTTCCTTTTCTGCAATCCGTTGCTGCGTTAAATCTTTTAAAACAAGATAAATGCTGTCGAGTGAATTGTTCACATGAACAGGTATGTAAGTGACATGATAATAATAAAAACGATCTGCTGCTTTTAGTTCTGCTTCGCGTGTGATGGCTTTTTTTGACTGAGAAATAAATTCTTCCCACAACTCAGTCGGCATCACATATTGGCTGAGATCATCACCAATCTTAGAATTGCACAACTCTAAGATTTGTTTACCAGAGTCATTTGCAGAAAGAACCTTTCGATCGACAGATAACACGATAATGCCGTCTATATTATGTTTGATAAGCGATTGAAACCGCTGTTCATTTTCTTTCAGCTGATCTGACTGCGTCATGATCCGGTGATCAATATAGGCACCAAAGATCATCAGCGTTTGGACAATAAGTGTCATCAATCCGATGAAAAGCGACAGACTAAAAGGTGACATTTCAAGAAAACCACCTGCAGCAGCCTGTCCATTTGAATGATAAAACATGGTAGAGGCAGCCATACCAGTATAATGCATACCTGCTATAGCACCGCCCATCAACATTGAACCAAAGCTCTTTAAAAGATAATTCTTCTGTTTACTTTTAATGTGCTCAACACGAAAGAAGAGCTTCAATGAAAAGTAGGAGGCAATGGCAGCAATGAAAAATGAAAGAAAAAAGAGGACGGGATCATAGCTGATTGAGACATTGGCCATTGATTCCATTCCAAGATAATGCATGCTGCAAATAGCTGTACCCATGGTGATTGAACTAATGAGCAGCCGTCTTGTAGAGAGCTGCTTTTGAATGCATATTGAAAAAGCGATCAAGGATCCGATAAATGAGGCCAAAATCGATAGAATCAGTAAGGATGTATCATATGTAATGCCAACACGCATTTGAAATGCCATCATGCCAATAAAATGCATCGACCATATCCCCATTCCCATGATCATTGCACCAATGAGCAGCCATACCTTTTTCTTTGCACCGCTTGACTGTGCTACCCTGCTGGCTATATGAAGAGCTGAGTAGGAGGCGACAGCGGCGACAGCGATTGACAGAAAGACAAGCCATCCATTGTAGCTTCCTGTTAAATGGGTCATGTAAGAAAACCTCCTGTATCTTAAAACAGACATATACTTAATATATCGGATCGAATGGCTTCTGTGTTCACCTTTCCTTCACTTAAATACAACAATCAACGTTTTTTTCACCCTTCTTTTATAGTAAAATCAAATTTAATGTAAAAAAACGATAAAAAGCGAATCGTTTCTTCGGTTTTATTCGTTTAATATATGGTGTGATTCTAAAAGAGATAGAATCAGTCAAATGATTATGTGTGAAAGGGATTGATAAACATCGAAGATTTTATTATTTCTTTAGCTGATGCCTTTAAGAACTTGTCATACTTTGGCATCTTCCTCGCATTATGCATTGAATTTGTACCTGCTGAAGTGGTTTTGCCTCTTGCGGGTTACTGGGTCTCAGAAGGAGACATGGCCTTTATCGGTGTTGTGGCGGCCGGCTCTATTGGCGGCGTGGCTGGCCCTTTGACCTTGTACTGGTTAGGACGTTACGGCGGCAGACCCTTTTTAAATAAATATGGAAAGTACTTTTTTATAAAACCTGAGTCGCTTGATAAATCGGATGCTTTCTTTGAAAAGCATGGCGGATTCGTCGCATTCAGCGGCCGGTTCATACCAGGAGTCAGAACGCTGATCTCCATCCCGTGCGGTATTGCCAAGATGAATGTGTGGGTCTTTTGCCTTTATACGTTTTTGGCAATTACACCAATTACGTTTGTGTATGTGTATCTTGGGTTTATGCTTGGGGAGAATTGGAAAGAGGTTGGCGCCATGATAGATCCTTATCTTTTACCAATTGGGGTCGGTGTTGTGTTATTGTTTGTTGTCTACCTATTTATAAAACGAAGAAAAAGAAAAACAGAAACGCCAACTGCCTAATCAATGGATCGAACAGAAAGTCACCTGTTGACAATCGAGTGTCTATTGATTATGATATAAGTAATCTAAATATTCTAAATCCCGCCAAAGGGGAGTAGCGTCCGGTTTTTACCGGAAACAAAGTCGTCATTACATGGACTGATGTTCATCGGCTTTGTTGGCATGATTCTACATATCACATGTCTAGCAAGACCTTTGCCATTACAGGCAAAGGTCTTTTTTGCATTCATAAGCCTTTGTCTGTTGTGGGACAATAGAAAAAAACAAGGAGGAATGATGATGGATGCAGCCATTATTTTAGAGTACGGGTGGGTTCTGCTCGTACTGATTGGATTAGAAGGGATTTTAGCAGCTGATAACGCGCTGGTCATGGCCGTGATGGTCAAACACCTTCCAGAAAAACAAAGAAAAAAGGCACTGTTTTACGGACTTGCAGGAGCATTTATTATGCGATTTGGTTCTCTGTTTCTTATTTCGTTTTTAGTGGATGTGTGGCAAGTTCAAGCCATTGGTGCCATTTATCTTCTTTATATTTCCATTCACCATATTTTAAAATCGCACGTATTTAAGAAAAAGGAAACAGATACAAACATGAAACAAAGTGGTTTCTGGGCAACAGTCGTGAAAGTAGAGCTTGCCGACATTGCTTTTGCCGTAGATTCCATTTTAGCGGCCGTCGCTTTAGCTGTGACACTGCCAAAAACAAGTCTTCCGCAAATCGGCGGACTCGATGGCGGTCAATTTATTGTTATTCTTTTAGGCGGTATCATTGGTCTTGTTATTATGCGATTTGCAGCAACGGTCTTTGTGAAACTGCTCAAAACAAGACCGAGCCTAGAAACAGCAGCATTTGTCATTGTCGGATGGGTGGGTGTGAAGCTCACGCTTTATACACTGTCACATCCAGCTATTGGGGTCGTATCGTCTCATTTTATCCATTCAGCATTATGGAAAGTCATTTTCTGGACAGTGCTTCTCGCAATTGCAGCATTTGGTTGGTTTTTATCAAGCCCATCAAGAAAAGGCGGACAGGAAAACGAGGAGAAACAAGAGGCACGCCTGGGAGAGTAGGTTTTTTGAAAGAAATATCATTTCATTTTCATAACACGTATATTACAAATAAGGGGGAGATACCCCCTTATTTCTTTGCTTTTAGACGAAACATTGTAAAGTAGATGGTGACATACATGTCATAATTGAGTAACAGGAAATGAATTCCTCATTTCTTCCTTTGCGCTTCCCTCATAAATTAGCTATCATAAATGAGTAATATAGGGAGAACTGAGGTGAAACCATTGCTTAGCCTTTTGTTTAAAAAAGGAAAGAAAAAGCAAACATTAGAGCAGTCGGCTATCAGTATTCAACAAGGTGATATCGAACTGCAAAATGCATTAATAGAGCAATACAAACCATTTGTCGCTAAGACGGTTTCATCCGTTTGTAAACGATATATAGATGAAAAAGATGATGAATTCAGCATAGGCTTAATAGCCTTTAATGAAGCGATAGAAAAATACTCTGCCGAAAAAGGAAACTCACTGCTTGCTTTCGCAGAATTAATTATTAAAAGAAAAGTGATTGACTATATTCGAAAAGAAGCAAGAAATGCGCCAACGGTTCAAATGGACCTGCAAGAAAGTGAGAATGGCGAATACTCTCAAAGCATGATTGAAGCAGAGCTCTCGGCAAATGAATATAGGCGTTTAATTGAACAAGAACATAGAAGAGAAGAGATTGAACATTTTAAAGAACGATTGAAAGTATACGGTCTCACGTTTCAAGAGCTGCTTGAGCATTCACCAAAGCATGCAGATGCCAGGCAAAATGCCATTAAAGTAGCCCATACACTCGTTGAACACGATGAGCTGAGAACCATTTTATTTCAGAAAAAACAATTGCCCGTCAAACAGCTGGAAAAGTTAGTGGAAGTCAGCCGCAAAACGATTGAGAGAAATAGAAAATATATCATTGCGATGGCGATCATTATGACAGGTGATTATGTGTATTTGAAAGATTACCTTAAAGGGGTGCTTAATTCATGAGAAGAGGCATTATAGTAGAGAAAAACAAAAAATATGTCACGCTGCTGACCCCTGATGGACAATTTCTGCGGACAAAATATGAAGAGCAAAACTATGAAATCGGCCAAGAAGTGACATTTCCGAATGAATCACGTCTCGAAAGAAAAAGAGCCGGTTTTTTTGACCTGCTTCGTTTACGTCCGTTAAATGCAGGAATCCTATCAATAGCAGCGATTATTGTCGTAATTTTTACTATGATGCCATCTCTCTCAAGTCAAAAAGCATATGCGTATATGACAATTGACATTAACCCAAGCTTTGAGCTGAAGCTTGATCACAATTATCAAGTGATCGGTGTCACACCGCTGAATAAAGATGCAAAGCAAGTACTGGCGAGTATGAAGGATTTAGAAAAAAACGACATGACCAAAGTCGTGCAGGAAATTATAGATGACTGTGACAAAAAAGGATATGTGAACAATTCTAAAAGTATTTATATTTCAACCGTTTATGAAAACAAGCAGGACAATACATATAAAACAAACGTAAAAAGCAAAATCAACACCATTTCTGGTGAATATCAAAAACGCAATTATAAGCTGGAAACTGTGGAAAGTGACCTGGAAACAAGAGAAAAAGCTCAAAAGGCAGGCATTTCAACAGGAACATATATTAGAAATCAAGAAATGCAAGATAAAGAACATGAAGACATCAAAGAGGATGAAGACGCAGCAGATAACGATGCTGTGAAGGAAGAAGATCCTAAGAAACATGATGAAGAACAAGCAGATAAAGACAAACAAGAAGACGTAAAGACAGACGATAGCGAAGAGATGAAGCCAGATCAAGAGGCTCCTGAAGCTGAGGACAAAGAGCAGAAAGAACCAGAGAGGGAAGAGCAAGGATCTGTTCAAAAGCCTCAAAAACCTGATGATGAAAGCAAAGACAAAAAGATAAAGGAAGAAAAGGATCCTTCTTTCGATAAAGAGCAAAAAAAAAATCACTCAACTGATCCTGATGAAAGAAGACACTGGAACGGCACATCACGTGGTGATGCAGAAAAACATGCAAAAAAAAACGGCAGGGATCAGAACAATCCATCCGCTGAACAAAAAAGAGAACATGCAAAGCAAAAAGGGAAAGGTGCACCGTTTCCTTATCGCGAGAACCGGCATGAGCACACATATGAACAATAAAAAACGCCAGATTAGCTCCGGCGTATTTCACCATGTCTTTATTTAGATTGATTGCCCATTTGTGATTGAGCCTGTTGAACGAGTCTTTTTGTGATTTCACCGCCAACAGAACCGTTTGCACGTGAGACTGTATCTGAACCGAGATTGACGCCAAATTCTTGAGCGATCTCGTATTTAAATTGATCTAAAGCTTGTTCTACTCCAGGAACAAGAAGTTGATTTCGATTTGCCATGTCATATTCCTCCTTTCACCTCATGTTTGTTGCGCCTTCTTATTTTGAAAAAAACGGCGTGCAATTATGCTGGCAATTGCTGTACAAAAAAACCGAGGTGATGGAAGTCACCTCGGTTCTTATTTATCCCTTATTCAGCTGCAGCGTATTTAACATCATTTCTTGTGCGGTACTTTGCAAATGAGAAGTAAAGACAGAGAAGACGGTAGAACTGATAATGCCTTTAATCAAATTCCATTGGCTCTTCGTCAATTCTGTAAACTCGTCATGGAGCTTATCTGTCTGCTCTTCGGTTATTTCTCGTAAATTTGTTTCCTTTAATGGAAATTGAGTATGGTGATAAATAAAATCAAGGACGTGCGCATAAGCTTCATAAAAACGGATTGGACTAATAATATCATCTGTTCGATCTGTGATGGTGTTAAATAAGGCAGATAAGATCATACGAATGGTATCGAAGTCAAAAACTGATTTTAAATCCCTGACAATTAATAAAATAACGACCTGATCAATAGAGTACTTCTTGCCAAGCTCTGGATGGCCAATCATATCTTTAATATCACGTTTGATCCAATTTTGAATCGCCGTCGATTTAAGAGAAGTCAGCTCACACAAGTTGCCAAGCTCAACAATTTCATTTGTAGAAAGACCATGCTCTGATTTTTGCTTCCGCCGTTCAAGCTTCTCAAAAAAAGACGGGATCTTTAATTCATCATAGTTATGATCCTTGCGATTTTTTACAGATAGTTTCAAAAGCTGAAGCGGAGTTAGATCTCCCTCTCCTTTTAGAGAATACAGAAGTCTTGTCATGTCAATTCTCGTTAATTTAAAAGTAACCATGTTCCACCTCATTTGTACGTCAAAACGTGATTATTGATCTAATTCAACATCATAGTCTCTTTTTGATGAAAATGCAAAATAAACTCAAAACCAGACCTGTGCGTCACAATTTGTTCACTTTTCTGCTGGAGCCAATGTCGTAAATATTGATGTGATGGGGCTTTAGCCGTTATGATAAACAGAGAAAGTGATCCCTTTTTCCTTGCAATTTGAGACGTTTATTTTTATAATTTTATTAATAAGTTCATTTGAACTTAATATGACAGCGGAGGTTATGTATGGGTAAGAGAATATTTCTGTTTATATTAACGAACATTCTTGTTATCACTACGATTGGTATTGTACTGTCGGTTATTAGTGCAGCAACTGGTGTTGGTTCTTATATAGGAGCAGACGGAAGACTTAATATCCTTTATCTTCTTGTATTCAGTGCAGTAGTTGGTTTTGTTGGCTCGTTTATGTCACTTGCAATGTCTCGCTGGATGGCAAAAATGATGATGGGTGTACGTGTGTTAAATCCAGAAAAGGATTCATTAACATATGATGAGCAGCAGCTTGTTGACCGCGTGCACAGACTTTCAAGAGCAGCAGGCCTTTCTAAAATGCCTGAGGTTGGTATTTATCAATCATCTGAAGTAAATGCATTTGCAACAGGTCCTTCTAAGAGGAGATCACTTGTTGCGGTATCAACTGGATTGCTTCATGAAATGGATGATGCAGCAGTTGAAGGTGTAATCGCCCACGAAGTCGCTCACGTTGCGAATGGTGACATGGTGACGATGACGCTGCTTCAAGGAATCGTCAACACGTTCGTTGTGTTCCTTTCAAGAATTGCGGCATGGATCGCTAGCCGTTTTGTTTCACGCGAAGAGCTTGTGCCGATTGTTCACTTTATCGCTGTGATTGTTTTCCAAATCATTTTCTCTATCCTAGGAAGCCTTGTCGTATTTGCATATTCTAGACACCGTGAATTCCATGCAGACCGCGGCGGAGCCGACCTTGCAGGTAAAGATAAAATGATTCATGCGCTTCGTTCACTTGAGGCGTACACGTCAAGAATCAAAGATGATGATCAAACAGCAGTTGCTACGCTGAAAATCAGCGGTAAACGAAAAGCTTCTCTTTTCTCAACACACCCTGATTTAAACGAAAGAATCAGAAGGCTAGAAGCAAAATAAGAAAGAGGAATAGACATTCTTTAACAGGATGTCTTTTTCTTTTTGATGAAAAAGAAAATAAAGCATAAAATAGCTTTAAAATCATGTCTCTTTTCATTAAAATGAGAAAGGTATTCGAAAAGATAGATAAAAGAAGGAATGAAAATGAATCCTATAAAAAAGCTAATTGACCGGCTGTCAGCGTTTCAGTTGATTGCCCTTTATTATTTTCTTGCTGTGACCGTGTCGTTTATTCTTCTCAGCCTGCCAGTGGCTCATCAAGAGGGAGTCAAATGGACGTTCATTGATGCCTTGTTTACAGCGGTAAGTGCTGTAAGTGTTACAGGACTGACTGTTGTCGACACCTCACAAACATTTAGTGTGGCAGGGATGTGGATCCTTGCGTTTGTTCTGCAAATCGGAGGCATCGGCATTATGACGCTCGGTACCTTTGTATGGCTTGTCATGCGGAAAAGAATTGGAATTAAAGAAAGAAAGCTGATCATGGCAGATCAAAACCAAAGCAATTTATCTGGAATTGTGAAACTAATGAAGCAGGTCTTATATTTAATTTTGCTGATTGAGTTTGTCGGCGGCCTGATTTTAAGCATGTATTATCTCAAGTATTACGATGTGCAAAGCGCTTTCTTACATGGCTTCTTCTCAAGTATTAGTGCGACAACCAATGGGGGCTTCGATATTACAGGGAGTTCTCTTATCCCTTACAAAGATGATTATTTCGTTCAGTTTATTACGATGCTGCTGATCATCTTTGGAGCGATTGGCTTTCCTGTACTTGTGGAAGTGAAGGATTATTTGTTCAATCAGGATCGAAAGCACGCATCGTTCTCATTGTTTACAAAAATCACAACGCTCACATTCGGCGGCCTTGTCGTTGTCGGAGCGATTGGAATCTATGCACTTGAAGCAGGGTTTAGCTTCGTAGGGAAAAGCTGGCACGAAATCTTGTTCTATTCTTTATTTCAATCGACTGCAACAAGAAGCGGGGGGCTGACAACGTTAGATATTACACAGCTGACGGAACCGACGCTTTTATTTTTATGTATGCTCATGTTTATCGGGGCTTCCCCAAGCTCTGTGGGGGGCGGAATTCGGACAACTACGTTTGCCCTTAATTTACTCGCCTTGTTTCATTTTGCTAGGGGAAATAAGTCCATTAAAATATTCAAGAGAGAGCTTCATCAAGCGGATATTAATAAATCCCTTATGGTAACCATGATGGCCTTTATTTTGGTCTTTGGCGCTACGTTCCTGTTATCCTTAACAGAGCATAATACACTTCTTGAAAATTTATTTGAAGTTTGCTCTGCTTTCGGAACAACGGGGCTGTCGCTTGGGATCACCTCAGATCTCACTGTGTTCGGTAAATGTATCATCATGGTGGTCATGTTTATTGGCCGGATCGGCATTCCAAGCTTTTTATATTTAATAGGCCGAAGAGAAAGCGAAGCAAATTATCATTATCCGAAAGAGCGCGTGATCATTGGCTAAACAGCATTCAAATGGAATGCTGTTTTTTTATTTCCATTATCTAACTGGCTAAATCACATGAGATGTTCGCAATCTATAGGTAAGAGGTGAATGAGACGTGCTGGATGTAATATGGAAAGCAATTGTCATGCTGCTAGTTGGTACCTTGCTGCTGAGAATAGCAGGGCCTAAATCCATTAGTCAATTAACTGTGCAACAAACAGTGATTATGATTTCAATCGGATCGATTATTATCCAACCCTTTATTGAGCATAATTTACTTGAAACGATTTATGCTGCCTCTACATTTATCATTGCACTCGTCATCATGGAAAAATTGTCTATCCGATCTGATTTCTTTGAAAAATTGGTTTCAGGGAAATCTGTGGTCATTTTGCAGGATGGAGCAATGCTTGATCACAAGCTGAAGAAAACGAGGCTCACAAGGGATGAATTCAAAATGCGTTTAAAGCAGCAAGGCATCACTGACATCAGCAGTCTCAAAAAAGCCACGCTAGAAGCCAATGGACAAATTGGCTATGAGTTAAAACCTGAGGAAAAGCCAGTGACGGTCAAGCAAATGAAGGAACTCCTTGACCAATTAAGAGAAGAACTAAACCTGTCAAAAAAGGACTGAATGCAGATGAAAAGAAAAGCAGCGAAAAATGAAGCATTAACAAATAATATGACGCCGACAGAAAGCATGGCACATGATCAAGGACAAACTCAATTTGACGAACAATCAAGAGATCGTCAGGCAAACCGAAATTCTCATAAAGGGAAACAAGGGGGAGCATCTCGTGACTAAGAAGCATGTAAAGAGCAAAGAGATGAAGGACCATAAAAAGCCAATGGACCCAGATATTTTAGAAGAGGAATTTGGCAGTGAGCTTGGAGATATTAACAGCAGCAAATGGATTGATACATTGGTGAAGCCAAAGAAAGATGCTGCATGTCAGCAGAATAAGAAATAGAAAAAACGATCCATGAAGGATCGTTTTTTATTTGATATAACTCCCTTGCCTGCCAGTGATCGTTCGCATGAGATGGGTCATTTTGAGCTCGATCACTGGCTGTGCAACGGTTTTGACAAAAGTGCTAGACAGGGTAAAGGTTAACAGAATGGTCAGCAGCAATAAAATGAGTACACTTGCTGCATTTAGCGCCCAGTCATCAAACCAAGTGGTTCTTAGCAGCTTGATCACAAAGCCGTGTAATAAATAAACATATAACGTTCTTGTTCCCCATTTTGTAAAGAAGAAACGGCGTGTTGGAACTAATGCAAAGAAGCTGAATGTAGCGCCAAATGCAAGCAAATACCATGCCATTCGTTTCATCGCCGCAATCATTCCTTCATCTCCAAGAGAAGCATACGACTTTGAGCCAAATAAGAAGGAATAATCAAATTCATAGAAGTAGCAAAACAGGAACACAGCCATTAATACAAAAAGTGCTGCCAGCTTTCCTTTGCTTGTACGGATGAATTCAAAATGCTGCTTTTTTAAATAGAATCCAGCTAAAAACATAGGCAAAAAGACAAACGTACGTGATAAGCTGAGTGTATCACTGATGCTGTCCACATAACCGACAAGTAATGCAATCGATAAACTGACGATCATCGCCCAGTGGAACGGCAGTTTTGAAAAAGGAATGAGCAGCAAGTTCCAAAAGAATAAACTAATTAAAAACCATAAGGACCATTGCGGATCAATTGGATTTAAATTGGCCATGCTTTGATCCTGTAATAGATAATAGTAAACCGAATAGATCACCTGAAAGATTAAATATGGGATGATCAGCTTAACGGCGACTTTTTTCATAAAGCCAGGTTTTCTAAACCCTTTTGCAAAAAAGCCAGAAACTAAAATAAAGGCGGGCATGTGAAAGGTATAAATAAACTTGTATAAATAGAGCATCCAGTCATTATCATGAATGAATGATCGTAACAAATGACCAAAAACAACTAGAAAAATCAGAAGGAATTTCGCATTATCAAAATAACTATCTCGTGAAGATGCCATAACATCACCTTTCCTGCTCGATTTCGAACATAAATGTTCTAAGTGCACTGTTCCCTTATTTGCCTCATTCTAAAATACATTTTGGCTTAATTCGCTATTTGATGTGAAATTGTAGAACGGTTGTAAAAGAAGCGTAAGAAAAGTGAATCGTTATACAATCCTGTCATCCAAATGAAATAAATGAGACAGTCTTCGTGTAAAAAGTTATCTTTTTTTATGAGTCGAATGAAGGAACAATGAAAATATTGTAGAAATATTGTAGAGGAATGAGGCTGGAAAAGGAGTGTAAGAGAATGACTGAAACGCTCGATGGCAATAGGTTAACTCCTGCGGGAGATATCAGAAAATTAGAAAAAGAGAACGAATATTTGCGAACTGAGTTGATGCAGCAAAAAATGCTGTTAAATAAGACGCTAGATGCCATTTTTATATTTGATCAGCACCTCAACATCATCCAAGCCAACGAAGCAACATGCAGGCTTGTCCAGACACCGAAAGAAGACCTCCTCAATAAATCCGTTCTAGATTTCCTATACGGCATCCCGAAAGATAAAATTGAATGCTCACTCGATCTATTTTTTCGAAAAGGTACGTTAAAAAGAGAAATCTCCATTCAGCTGGAAAATGGCGAAACAAAATACATTGAATTTGTCGCAGAGCACGACACCATGAATCAGCAGTATATAGTGGTTATGCGAGATATTTCATCAAAGAAAATATTAGAACGAGAACGCTCCATGAATGAGCAGCTGTTCAAAGATTTGTTTGACCGAGCCATTGACGGGATGGTCATTTTTGATCAGGATGGCTGCATGATTGATGCGAATCATTCTTTTTGTCAGAGCTTTGAGCTGCAAAAGACTGATTTAACCGATCGCTATTTACATGAATTTGTCGAAGAAGAAAATCTTCCCGCCTTGCAGCACCTTTTAACGTCACTTAAAGAAACAGGGAAAGCAAAGGGGGAGCTTCCTGTTACCCTTCAATCTGGCCAGCAAAAACTATTTGAACTCACCATCACATCAAATGTGATGAGTGGTTTTTATATGTCCATCATGCGGGATATTACAGAAAAAAGACTGATGGAAGAGAAGCTGTTAAAAAGTGAAGAACGCTTTAGAGAAATTTTCGAAAATGCAATGGATGCCATCATCATATGGGCGGACGATGGAGAGATTGTGAGAGCCAATGAATCAGCCTGCCGAATTTTTGAATTACCTATGCACTCGCTCATTGGCAAAAAACTTACCGACTTTCTCGTCAAATCTGATAAGAGATATAGACCAACAAGAAGACGCTATATCCGGAATCATGAAATAAGGGAAGAGCTATTGTTCAAAATGGCAAATGGACAGTATAAAGAGCTTGAGTTTACATCAAAGCATGCGGTATTAGAAGGACAGCACTTAACCATTTTACGTAATGTAAGTGATCGAAAAAGAATGGAGCAGGAGCTGCGCGAAAGTGAGCTCAAATTCCGCAAAGTATTTAATGGATCAATGGACGGCATTGTTCTTTTTGATAATCAATACCGAATCATTGAAGTCAATCCATCTGCCAGCGAGCTGCTTCAATTGAAGGACGATCATTTAACAGAAATGAATCTTTTCCACATCCTTGCCCCTTATCAAATAGAAAATTTAGCTCAGCCTGCCGAGGCGATGTCATTAGATGAAATGGATAATGAGGTTCCGTTTGTACTGAACCATCCAGATCAGCGTATCTTGGAATTCTCTTTTAAACGCAACATTATTCATAATATGAATTTGGCGATCTTTAGAGATGTGACAGAGCGGAAGGAATTAGAAGAGCGGGTGAGAAAATCAGATACCCTTCATGTGGTCGGAGAGCTTGCCGCTGGAATTGCTCATGAAATTAGAAACCCGATGACAGCATTAAAAGGCTTCATTCAGCTGTTAAAAGGAAATATAGAAGGGGAGTATTCGCTCTATTTCAATGTCATCACATCAGAGCTGAAAAGAATTGAATCCATCATCACTGAATTTTTGATTCTAGCAAAACCGCAAGCCATTGTATATGAAGAAAAAAATGTGGTGCAAATTGTGAAAGACACGATGGATCTTCTGCACGCACAGGCGAATCTTGGCAATGTTCAAATGCATCTCAATGTGCTGGATGAGATTCCGCTCATTTATTGTGAACAAAACCAATTAAAGCAGGTCTTTATTAACATTTTAAAAAATGCAATTGAAGTCATGCCGCGCAAAGGAAATGTCTATGTGAGCATTCAACGGAAGGGCGAGGAGCATATTGTTATTTCACTGCGTGATGAAGGCTGCGGAATGACAGAAGATAAGCTAAAGCGTCTAGGTGAGCCTTTTTATACAACGAAAGAAAGAGGAACTGGACTTGGGTTAATGGTTAGTTATAAAATTATTGAAGAGCATCAAGGAACCATTGAGGTAGAAAGTGAGGAAGGCGTGGGAACCGTCTTCCATCTCACGCTACCACTTAGGCAGCAGAAACAAGAAGGAGAGCAGTAACGTGTATTATACCGTCTATCACGCACCCATCGGGGATTTATACATACTAGAAAAGGACGGTGCCATCATCGAGGTGATGTTTGATGATGAACCGTTTTTAGCAAAAAAGCAGGCAGCGAATCTAAAGCAAGCAGATACGCCTGTCTTACAAGAAGCGAAAAAACAGCTAGATGAATATTTCAAAGGTGAGCGGCAAGTATTCGATCTCCCGCTCAAGCAAACAGGTTCTCCGTTCCAAGAGCAGGTGTGGGGAGCATTGTCGGCCATACCATATGGTGAATCAAAAAGCTATGCAGACATTGCAGAAGCGATTGGCAATCCAAAGGCTGTAAGAGCCATCGGACAAGCTAACAGACGAAATGCATTACCTATTTTTATCCCATGTCACAGGGTGATTGGAAAAGACCGGTCTCTGACGGGCTATGCAGGATCGAAGACAGACATGAAAGCGGTCCTCCTTGAATTAGAAGGCGTCCCATTTGTTCAAAAATAAATCGATTGACCTGTTCCAAATGTTTGTTAAGCGACATATCCTTTTATTAAGCTAAAAAAGTTGGTCAAGGGAAAAAGGAGGGCGCTGGCATGTTTTGGGGCAAAAAAGGTAAAATGTATGCCGTTACGTCACTATGTGTCAAAATGAACGTTTTGACAGAAGAACAAAAAAAAGAAATCTTAACAAAAACGAATCAAGAACCAAAAAAGCGCGGTGCTCTTAAATGACAAGAACACGGCGCTTTTTTGCGATCATTGGGAGATGCTTTCGGCGAAAAGAGCATCAATCTCTTCTGCATAGTTCGATGTGATAATTCCCTTTTCTGTAATGATGCCTGAAATAAGATGATGAGGAGTGACATCAAAGGCGGGATTGAATACCTGAACATCAGGCGGTGCGATGGGGACGCCGTTTAATTCCTTTACTTCCAGCGGGTCGCGCTCTTCAATTGGAATATCTGACCCGTCGCGGGTGGATACATCAAAGGTTGAAAGCGGTGCTGCTACAAAAAACGGAATGTTAAAATGCTTGGCTAGAACGGCAAGACCTAACGTTCCAATCTTATTTGCTGTATCTCCATTACGGGCGATACGGTCAGCTCCAACAATGACAGCAGAAATTTGCTTTTCCTTCATCGTATGGGCTGCCATGTTATCTGTAATGAGCGTCACATCCACGCCGCCTTGCATAAGCTCCCATGTAGTCAGACGAGCACCTTGAAGAACAGGGCGTGTTTCACATGCATAAATGTGAAGATCAAGATTTTTCTTTTTGGCTAAATAAAAAGGAGCAAGGGCTGTTCCGTACCGGCTCGTTGCGATGGAGCCTGCATTACAAATGGTCATGATACGGTCACCTGATTTAAAGAGCTGAAGAGCATTTTGACCGATTTGTCTGCATGTTTCTTCATCTTCTATTTGAATTTGAATGGCTTCATGGACAAGGTCTGTTTTGGCTGCATTCACTGATGCTGCACGCTGAATGCGCTGCAGCAGCCGGTCTAATGCCCAGGCGAGGTTCACAGCGGTTGGACGAGCACTGTTTAAATATTCTTTGATTCGATTGACTTCTTGTTTAAACACATCCATTTCTTCTGTCTCAATGGCTTGTGCACTAAGCGCCAGCCCAAAAGCTGCTGTAATGCCAATCGCAGGCGCTCCGCGTACTTTTAATGACACAATCGCATCATACACATCTTCTTTCGTATATAAATGCTCAAATACGGTTTCGGCCGGTAATTTTTGCTGATTTAAAATGTGAATACGGTTTTCTTCCCATTCGACAGAACGGGGGACTTCAAATTCTTTTGACAAAACCCGTCACTCCTTTACAGATGGCTGGAATAATGCGACGAGATCAGACGCTGTTTCCACTGTATGATATTGTTTGATAAATGTTTTTCCAAGTGTCAGTGCTGCTTTTTTCTGCTGAATTCGTCTAGTTGGTGATGGAATCGCATCAAGATCAGCGGCATGAGCAAGACCAATTGTTCGGCGGACAAGCTCACAGCCGGCAAAGCCTGTCGCTTCTTTTAAAATCCGGTCAAAGGTTGTTTCTAAAAAGCTGTCCGATACACTAAACGCTTCAATGCTGTCCTCTTTCCAAGCTTTTGTGAACACTTCTTTGAATGTTGCCCATACATTGACGACATGGTCAAAAAGGTGCTGCTGCTCGTGTTCATTCTCGCGAGATAAAGCATTCAGGAACAAATTGGCGATAAAGTGGCCGATATCGAATCCAAAGGGACCGTAAAACGCGAATTCTGGATCAATGATTTTCGTTTCAGTCTCATTTGCGAAAATACTGCCTGTATGAAGATCTCCATGAACCAATGTTTCAGCTGAAGTCAGGAAGATACGCTTCAATTCCGCTGCTTTGGCTTGCAGCTCAAGATCTGCCCAAAGCGCTTCTGCTGATTCTCTTAATTCTTCTTCGAAGTCATTTGTTTCACTATTAAAGAAAGGGTCTGTGAAGACGAGTTTTTCTGTAATATCACACAGGTCAGGGTTCGTAAATTGCTTCACAAATTGTTTTTTGATTTTAGGATTTGTAGCAAAGTCAGATGTGTAAAAAAGTGTTTTTCCTAAAAATTCTCCAACATGATCAGATAAATGCGGATATTGTTTTCCGGCAATTAGCCCTTTTCTGACGATTTCTAAGTGAGAGAGATCCTCCATGGCTGTCACTGCAAGAGCTGTATCTGAATAATAGACTGCTGGTACGAGGTGCGGCGCATATTCTGACTGCTTGATCAGGGCGGCACTTTCAATTCTTGCCCGGTCTAATGTAAGCGGCCAGCTCTCCCCAACCACCTTTGCATAAGGCAGCGCCTGCTTGATGATCAATCCTTTTTCTTGTTTGTGATCATAAATATGAAAGACGTAATTTAAATTCCCGTCACCAATTTCAGTACATGTCAAATGACTGCTTTCTTGGATCAAGCCAAGTCTAATTGCGAGTGCAACTGCCGAGCTTTCTGTTAGTTCTTCATATGATGCCGTAAGTGTAACCAATTGCTTCCCCTCCAAATCATATAAAAAAGCCTCTTTCTCCTGAGAGAAAGAGGCTTGATGGTGTGTATGCTCAAAGCCTCTCTTATCTCTCAGCACATACGTCTGATGGAATTAGCACCGTGCCCTATAAGACAATTGTCTTGGCGCGTTACTTGCTGCGCCCCACTTCACAGTGGTATTAACGGTCGGTTGCTGTTGGGGTCAAAAGGCCAAATCCCTCGCCCAACTCTCGATAAGAGAAATCAATATGTAATTGTTTCGTGTCTGTTTGCATTTCTTAATTCAAGATATTATCAGAGCGGCGCTTTACATGTCAATCTTTTTTCAAAATTGCTTTACAATTCATAAAACAATCCATTACAGTGATTGTATTGTCACGTAACTTGAATAGAAGGTGAAGAAATGGAATTCCAGCAATCAGATGTGTTGAAACAATTACCGAAACAATTTTTTGCTTCCCTTGTCCAAAAGGTGCAGAAAAAAGTGCAGGAAGGGGCAGATATCATTAATTTGGGGCAGGGAAATCCTGATCAGCCAACGCCTCCGCACATTGTAAAAGCCATGCAGCAAGCGGTAGCAAAACCTGAAAATCATCAATACTCCTCATTCCGTGGAACAGCGAAATTAAAAAAGGCTGCTGCCGCTTTTTATGAAAGAGAATATGGCGTCACACTTGATCCAAAGACGGAAATTGCGATTTTATTTGGCGGGAAAGCAGGGCTTGTTGAGCTGCCGCAATGCCTGCTGAATCCGGGTGATACGCTTCTTGTCCCTGATCCTGGCTATCCTGATTATTGGTCAGGCGCTGTGCTTGCTGGAGCGCATATGGTAACTATGCCACTTCTTGAGAAAAATGATTTTTTACCTGACTACGATTTGCTGCCTGAGGATGATAAGAAAAAGGCAAAATTAATGTACTTAAATTACCCCAACAATCCGACGGGGTCTACGGCAAACCGTTCATTTTTTGAAGAAACCGTTACATTTGCGAAAGATCACAAACTATGTGTTGTCCATGATTTTGCATATGGCGGCATTGGCTTTGATGGAGAAAAGCCGCTTAGCTTTCTGCAAATAGAGGGAGCGAAAGAGACGGGAATAGAAATTTACACATTGTCTAAAACGTACAATATGGCAGGGTGGAGAGTAGGATTTGCAGCTGGAAATGCATCTGTTATTGAAGCAATTGAGCTTTATCAGGATCATCTGTTTGTCTCTCTGTTTAAAGCCACTCAAGATGCAGCAGCGGAAGCTCTATTAAGCGATCAAACGTGCGTACAGGTGCAAAATGATCGATATGAGAAAAGGCGGAATGTGTGGATTTCTGCCTGCAAAGAAATTGGCTGGGAAGTCAGTGCACCAAAGGGATCATTTTTTGCTTGGTTAAAGGTGCCGGAAGGATATACATCTGAAGCCTTTTCTGACTTATTATTAGAGAAGGCACATGTTGTTGTTGCGCCAGGTAATGGCTTTGGTGCGCACGGGGAAGGGTACGTGCGAGTAGGACTTCTAACAAGTGAGGAGCGGTTACAAGAAGCCGCTCAGCGCATCGCTGCCTTGAAGCTGTTTGAAAAAAAGCCATTGACAACATAAAAAAATGGTGCGATAATTCAGGCAATATTTAAGAAAATTGAATATTCTTATCAAGAGTAGGCAGAGGGACTAGCCCAATGAAGCCCGGCAACCGACTTCCATGAAGCACGGTGCTAATTCTTGCAGCAAGCGCTGAGAGATAAGATTCGGACGAATGACACGAAACAACCTCTTTAAGGCGCTCAAGAAGCACTTGAAGAGGTTTTTTTATTGAACATATGCATGACGCAATCGAAAGGGGATTCCTAGTGAGTGAATTACTGGCAACATACGTATTAACACATCGAGAGGATGAACAAATAAATCGAAAAGCGGAGCAGATCGCGCTTGGTTTAACAGTTGGATCATGGACGGATTTGCCGCAGCTCAAAAAGGAGCAGCTTCAAAAGCATAAAGGCCGAGTTGAAAAAGTATCAGAAAAGGCTGCTCCAGCCGAAAATGGTCTTTATCAATCAGAGGTGACCATTGCTTATCCTGAGGCAAACTTTTCAGCTGATTTACCAGCTGTTTTCACGACGATTTTTGGAAAGCTTTCACTAGACGGAAAAGTGAAGCTAGTCGATATCCAATTTTCTGAAGAATTTAAAAAAAGCCTGCCAGGACCTGTATTTGGAATTGATGGCATACGAAAAAAGGTAGGCGTGTTTGATCGTCCATTATTGATGAGTATTTTTAAAGGCGTTATCGGCCGTGATTTGCAGGATTTAAAAGAGCAGCTCCGTTTACAGGCATTAGGCGGGGTTGACTTCATCAAAGACGATGAAATTTTATTTGAAAGTCCATTAGCTCCTTTTGAAGAGCGAATCAAAGAAGGAAAAGCGATTTTAAAAGAAACCTATGAAGAGACAGGACACCGCACGCTGTATGCTGTCAATTTAACGGGCAGAACCTTTGACCTGAAGGATCGAGCGAGAAAGGCCGCTGAACTTGGGGCGGATGCGCTCTTATTCAATGTATTTGCTTACGGCCTTGATGTCATGCAAAGCCTAGCTGAGGACCCAGACATTCCACTGCCGATTATGGCGCATCCCGCTGTGAGTGGTGCTTTGACATCCTCTCCTGAATATGGATTCTCGCATTCTCTTCTTTTAGGCAAATTAAATCGATATGCTGGCGCTGATTTGAGCCTTTTTCCCTCACCTTATGGGTCGGTTGCACTTCCGAAAAAAGATGCCCTTGGAATCTATGAAGCTTGCGTGAAAGAGGATACGGTTCAAAAAACATTCCCTGTCCCGTCAGCAGGCATTCATCCAGGAATGGTTCCAGTATTGATAAAAGATTTTGGAATTGATCATGTGATAAATGCAGGTGGAGGCATTCACGGACATCCGCGCGGAGCCATCGGCGGAGGGCAAGCATTTCGATCGATCATTGATGCAGTGATTCACGAAGAGTCCATCCGAGATAAGGCGGCTTCCTGCCAAGACTTAAAAGCGGCACTTGATCTTTGGGGAAGGGTAGCAGAATAATGAAAAAACCAATTGTATGCTGTGATTTTGATGGAACAATTACAAAAAATGATAATATCATCCGCATCATGAAACAGTTTGCACCAAGTGAATGGACGAAGCTGAAGGATGGTGTCCTGTCAAAGGAAATCACCATTCAAGAAGGTGTCGGGCAGATGTTTCAATTACTGACAAGTGATCAGAAGGAAGCCATTCAATCATTTATTTTAGAGGATACAGAGATTCGAGAAGGGTTTAAGCAATTTGTGGATGAAGTAAAAAAAGCAGACATTCCTTTCTATGTACTTAGCGGCGGTATGGACTTTTTTGTCTACCCTATCCTCGAAGGCATTGTCGATCGAGACGATATTTATTGCAACCATGCATCATTTGGGGAAGACCATATTCAGATTGAATGGCCGCATGCCTGCGATACGCAATGTCAAAATGGCTGCGGATGCTGCAAGCCCTCAATCATTCGAAAGCTGACTCATGAGGATGACTTCATCATCATGATCGGAGATTCAGTGACTGATGTGGAGGCGGCGAAGCATGCGGATCTTACGTTTGCGCGAGACTACTTGCTCAATGAATGTCAAGAGCTCGGGCTCGTACATAAGGAGTATGACACATTTATTGATCTACACGCGCAATTTGTTCAAATAAAGGAAGTGAAGGAATGGCAGACGCAAAGAGCAAACGCTGGCAGGAGCTAGCAGACGTTAAACGTGAACTGGCCAAAAGAGACTGGTTTTTCGGAACAAGTGGTAATTTATCGATCAAGGTGTCGGATGATCCAATCACGTTTTTGGTGACGGCAAGCGGCAAAGATAAACGAAAAGAAACAAACGAAGATTTTGTGCTAGTAAATGCGGCAGGCCAGCCCCATCATCCGAACGAGCCGCTTAGACCATCAGCTGAAACACTGCTTCACACATACGTGTATGAACAGACGAAAGCAGGCTGCTGCCTCCATGTCCATACAATTGATAATAATGTGATGTCAGAGCTGTACGGGGATAAGGGAGAGATTCGTTTTAAAGGCAACGAAATCATCAAAGCGCTTGGTTATTGGGAAGAGGATGCAGAAGTGTCGATTCCGATTATTGAAAATCCAGCTCATATTCCGCAGCTTGCAGAGCAATTTGCCAAACATCTGACACTAGAGGCGTCATCTGGTGCTGTACTCATTCGCAATCATGGCATTACGGTCTGGGGAAAAACAGCCTTTGAAGCAAAACGAGTATTAGAAGCATATGAATTTTTATTTAGCTATCACTTAAAATTAGCGCTTTATCAACAGCAGCTTGTAAGATAAAAAGGAGGAAAAGCACATGGCGACGATTTTGATTCATAACGAAGAGAACACATTACTGGAAAGCGAGCAAGAGGTAGCATCATATTTAGAAAACCAAGGGGTCATTTATGAGCATTGGGATATTGAAAAGCTGCCAAACCGTTTATCAGAAAAGTATGATTTAACTGATGAGGAAAAGGAAGAGATTTTGACTGTTTTCCAAAAGGAAATCCAAAGTATTTCTGAAAAAAGAGGGTACAAAGCGCAGGATGTCATTTCATTATCTGATGCCACGCCAAATCTTGATGAGCTGCTTCAAAACTTTAAACGTGAGCATCACCATACAGATGATGAAGTACGCTTTATTGTGAGCGGGCACGGAATCTTTGCTATTCAAGGCAAGGATGGCGTCTTTTTTGATGTGAGATTGAATCCAGGTGATTTAATTTCTGTTCCGCCAAACATTCGTCATTACTTTACACTTCAAGAGGATCGCAAAGTGGTCGCAGTTCGCATATTTGTCACAACTGAGGGCTGGGTGCCAATTTACGAGCAAGAAACGGTTTAATGATAGAGCTGATCATTCCGCATGAGGTGGAAGATCAGCTTTTTTTTAGGAAATTAGACATAAAATGAGAAAGAAAATAGTTGATTTTGATCTTCTGCATAGGATAAAATTCTGTTTAATCAATGTGTCAGTCCTGTCCAAATTTGAAGTTTACCCCCAAATTTGATTGGGTAAAAGGTCTTTAGGCTGTAAAAAATTAAATAAAATAAGCATATTTCATTTAATTTACAAATAAAGTATAATTTTGGTGTCGGATCATTTTGAGCATAGACAGTCGAAATCATTGCGGGAGCTGAGATCATGAATATTTATGTAAGGAAAGAACAATTGCTGATGTCCATTGATGAGAAGAGAAAACAAATGGTAGAAGCTGCTCAAGTGGAAGGTTACACTGGTGAGACGACAATTAAATATAGTCAAGAACTGGACAACCTGATGAATGAGTATCAGCATCTTCTTTTTCATGAGAAACAATCTGCCCCCTCCTTTCATGATCTTGTGTCTCAAATGAGTCTTTTATCTGTGAACCGCCCCTCTTATTGACATGAAAAACCGGTCTTGCATAAGCAAAACCGGCTGACATCTTCAGTTATGCTGAGTGAGCAGAAGGAAGCATGATCATGACAGTCGTTCCTTTATTCACTTCGCTATGAATATCAATTGTTCCGCCATACATCGAAATGATTCGTTTACACACGACAAGCCCAAGACCTGTGCCTTTTTCCTTCGACGTAATAAAGGGGAGGAAGATGTGCTTTAACATCTCTTCTGGTATGCCTTCACCTGTATCCTCTACTTTAATGATGACATGTTCTTTTTCAGCTTCGATCACAATCTTCAAATGACCGCCGTTTGGCATCGCTTCTAAAGAGTTTTTTGCTACATTTAAAACGACTTGTTTAATATGATCCTTCGTGCAATACACGCCCACATCTTGAATCGTATTGATTTGCAAATCCACTTCCACATTATAAAGGTTTGCCTCAGAGAAAACGATCGGCATGATCTCACTTACAATTTCTTTTACAGAGTTATTTTGCCATTTTTCTGCCGTTGGTTTTCCTAATACAAGAAATTCACTGACGATTTGGTTAATCCGTTTAATTTCTTCCTCGATGACAGAAAAATAGAGCTGATCTTCTTCTGAATGATACTTCTTTTGCAATAGCTGGATAAATCCGCTAATCCCTGTTAATGGGTTGCGAATTTCGTGTGCTGTACTTGCTGCGAGTGTTCCGATCAATTCAAGCTTTTGCGCTTCATTTTCATGACGCTCCTGCTGAGTTTGCCGCCTTAACACGATATATTGGACGAGTGTGAATAAAATATTTAATAAAATAAACGCACTGGATAAAGGGATGAGCATCACAGACAGCACTTCACTAGTTGAAGCACGCTGCGGAAAAACCTCCAGCTTCCAGCTGTTTTCATCTAAATATGTAGATACGGTGCTGCCGCCCTCGGGTACTGGCTGTGGACCGCTTGTAAACACGACATGTCCATTTTGATTCAGCATCTTAAAATGAAGATCAGGGTTCAATACATTCATAATATTTCTTAAATAATCAATTTGAATGGCGGCAATCAGTACATTGGTGACCTCTTCGTTTTCATCGAGAACAGGCACACAAATGGAGAGAATCCGCTGTTTTGTAATTCGGCTCACATAGTTGTCTGTGATCACGGTCTGCTTGGTCACTTGAATGCGTTTAAAGTAATCTCTGAATGATAGGTTGATTTTTTCTTTTAACGGGGTGGTGCTTGCTGTTACATTTCCTTTTTTGTCTAGGAGATACAGACCTGAAAAACGAGGTTCTTGTTTATAGATTTTCTCTAGGATGTTTTGTACTTTTTTCGTCTCAAGCGGCTGGTCAAATCCCATGGCAAGGGAAGTTAATCTCGCTTCTGTTTCACTTATTAAATAATTCATTTGGTTTTTGTGAATATTTAACATAAGTGTAGCGGTTTGTTTGTTCTTTAAATCGATTTTTTCAGTTTCTTTTTCGTAGATAAAATAACTAATGATTAGGGTTGGAAGCATGACCAAAATAAGGTAAAGCCTGATCTTCTTCCACAACCCTTTCAGTATACTCATCATTCATCGCTCCAACGTATTACCTAATAGACTTATTATAGCATTGAACCTATCTTTATTACGATGACTTGTGTGATTTTTAAAAAATTAGGTGATTCGTTCTGGTCTCATTTTCGTGCTAAAGATGGATCAAAATGTTGACATTTTACTTATTGTTTATTAATGTCACATTAGTGGGTTGCATTTCATAAAGGATGATAAAAAATGGAAAATCATAATGTTGAAAAATCATTGAAACTATTTATTGTATTATCACGTGCCTATCGCTCAATTAATCATCACATGAACAAACATATTGTGAAGCACGGGCTGAATCCAACTGAATTTGCTGTGCTAGAATTGCTGTATCATAAAGGTGATCAGCCGCTTCAGCAAATCGGTGATAAGATTTTACTTGCAAGCGGCAGCATCACGTATGTGGTCGATAAATTGGAGAAGAAAGAACTCCTCAGTCGCAAGGCTTGTGCAGAAGACCGCAGGGTGACATTTGCGCATATTACCAAGCAGGGACGAGCTTTGCTTGATGACATCTTCCCAGATCATGCGAAAGAAATTCATGAGATGATCAGTGTCCTGAGCGAAGAAGAGAAAGATGCCTGCATTGATATGCTCAAACATGTAGGGCTGCGTGCAAAGCATTTATATGATCATCAAGAATAAATAAAAAGGAAGCCGCTGGCTTCCTTTTCAGCGCGCAGGCAATCCCTCGCATTCGGCGTTAGTCCTGCGTGCCGGTGCTCGTTCCTAGACTGCAAAGGTATTCTATCACGCTGAAAAGAAGACAAAGGGCTAAAATAGAGATCATTTTAGCCCTTTGTCAACAATCTGTAAAGAAGCCGCTGGCTTCTTTTTTTATTTCGCTTTTTTCTCAATCGGTAAAATGAGTACTTCTACACGCCGGTTTTTACTTCTGCCTTCTGCTGTATCGTTTGAGGCAATCGGTTTGAATTCGCCGTATCCTTTTGTACTAAAGTTCTCTTGGTTTAGATTGCTGTTTTCAAGAAGGATATTTAAAAAATTCACAGCGCGAATGGCACTTAAATACCAGTTTGATTCAAATTCTGAATTTCTGATCGGTACATTATCTGTATGTCCGCTAATGACAATGTCACGAGCAGGATTAATGACGAGCAGTTTTGAGATTTCTTTTGCTAACGGGACATCTTGAGGGCGAATAACTGCCCGCCCAGAATCAAAAAAGATGCTGTCTTCAATCGTAATGAGAAGTCCTTCATCCGTAAGCTTTGTTTCGAGCTTGGCACCAAGTTTTTTATTTGCAATGAATGAATCGACCTGCTTTTTGACCTTTGTGAGAACCGCTTGGTCCCTAGCCTTTGCTTTGGCTTCTTCATCTTTCTCTTCCTCGGCTGCTTTCTTGACCTGGTTGCTGTTTTCTGTTTCTTCCGTGCTTTGCATGCTGGATTGATCCATAACACCGGTACCGCCAGTAAAAACTACATTAAAAGACTTAGCCATCTGTTCATATTTTGCCGCATCAATTGAACTAGATGCAAAAAGCACAATGAAGAGGGCGAGAAGAAGCGTCAGAAGATCGGCATAAGGGATAAGCCAAGATTCATCTACATGGTCTTCATGATCATGGTTTTTACGTTTCCTAGCCATTTTGATTTTCTCCTTCTTCAATGACAAGATTTGCACGTTCTTTTGCTGGTAAGTACATAAGAAGTTTTTGTTCAATGACTTTTGGAGACTGACCTTCAAGAACAGACAGAATACCTTCGATCATAATCAGACGAAGCTTTACTTCTTCCTTTGATTTACGCTTCAGCTTATTGGCAAATGGATGCCATAATACATACCCGGTAAAAATCCCAAGCAGCGTGGCGACGAAGGCAGCACTGATGGCATGTCCAAGTGCCTCAATATCTCCCATGTTGGCAAGTGCGGCAATAAGTCCGACAACGGCGCCAAGTACCCCTAGCGTCGGAGCGTATGTACCAGCTTGTGTAAAGATTAATGCACCTGACTGGTGTCTTTCAGACATGGCGTCAACTTCTTCTGTTAAGACGTCTCGAATAAATTCAGCACTTTGGCCGTCAACTGCCATGCTTAACCCGTTCTTTAGAAAATCATCATCGACTTCCTCAAGACTTGCTTCTAATGCCAAAAGACCTTCACGACGCGCAATTTGTGCCCAGTTTGAAAATAGAGGGATCATTTCTTGAATCGTTGGAAGCTGGCTGTCTTTGAAAATTTTGCCGAACAATTTTGGTGTTTTCTTAATTTCACTAGAAGGGAATGCGATGACAACAGCTGCAACCGTTCCAACAATGATGATTAATATAGCCGCCGGGTTGAGAAGAGCAGTTAGACTCACACCTTTCAAAACCATACCGACACCTAGTGCAATAAATGCTAAAATAATACCAATTAACGATGTTTTGTCCATTATCTCACCAAATCCTTTAACTATCTTTTTCTATAGTTAATATCGGTGTGTTCTAGAAGGGTTTTAGTCAGAATATAAAATTAAGACAGTTTCTGTGAAGAATTTTTGACGAAAGCGCTTTCTGAATATGTAAAAAGAAGAAACTCCCTTTCATATAAAGGGAGTCTCCATTTAATCATTTTGAGCTGGTTCATCTAAATGAAGCAGCTCTTTTAATTTTTCTTCATACATGATTTTGACAAGATCGTAGCTCCAATTCATCATGTGATTCACCTCTTTTTCTTTTATCGTAAAGGAAAAGAGGTGGGGGAGCGTCGGCGTTCAGATGGAACTTAGACGCCTCAACATGATGGAGGTGCATATCATCCTGAAGATGTAGTTATCCTTTTTTTACGACGATTTCGTCATGTTCAACATCCACAGTAAATCCAGAAAGCTGCTCCTCTTCAAGCAGGATCTCCGTCATTTGGTCTTCAACGTGCTCTTGGATGGTTCTTCGAAGTGGACGAGCACCAAATGCAGGGTGATATCCAAGCTCTGCGATTTTTTCTTTCGCTTCATTTGTGACATGGACTGTTAAATTTTGCTCTTTTAATTGCTCTGACAGTTCATTGAGCAGAAGATCAACAATCTTCACTAAATCATCTCTGTCTAATGATTCAAACTGAATGATGCTGTCAAAACGGTTCAAAAATTCTGGTTTGAAGTAGCTGCTCAGTGAATCAATGAGTGATTGTTCCTCAATCGCTTCTTCCTGATCAGATTGGAAGCCCACTTTGACTGTTTTTTCTGCACTGCCTGCGTTACTTGTCATGATGATGACTGTATCTTTAAAGCTGACCGTTCTGCCTTGGCTGTCTGTTAAGCGGCCATCTTCCATGATTTGCAGGAAGATGTGCTGTACATCTGGGTGTGCTTTTTCGATTTCATCCAGCAAAATGATGCTGTATGGTTTTCTGCGCACTTTTTCAGTCAGTTGGCCAGCTTCATCATGTCCAACGTAACCAGGAGGAGAACCGATGAGTTTGGACACAGAGTGTTTTTCCATGTACTCACTCATATCTAAACGAATGATCGCATCTCTTGAACCGAATAATTCTTCAGCTAACGTTTTAGACAATTCGGTTTTCCCGACACCTGTTGGTCCAACGAAAAGGAAGGAGCCTGTTGGTCTATGTTTCGATTTTAAACCAGCTCTGCTTCTTTTCACGGCTTTCGCCACTTTATCAACCGCATGCTCCTGTCCAATCACTCGTGCTTTTAGACGGACGTCAATTTCTTTCATTTTGGTTTGTTCGTCTGCTTGCAGTTTACCGACAGGAATGCCTGTTTTTTGTTCCACAATGGCCTGAATGTCCTCTGCTGTAACGATATGCTCTTTTTCAGTTGTTTTGTTTTGAAGTCTTGCTTCAATGGCTTCTTCTTCATCGCGAAGCTTCGCTGCTTTTTCATATTGTTCTTCTTTTAGCGCAGCTTGTTTTTCTGCGGCAATTTGCGCTAATCGGTTTGTCAGCTCATCTTCACTTGCTGCATCAATGGAGAGGTTCGCTTTTGAACCAGCTTCATCCATTAAATCAATGGCTTTATCCGGCAAATGACGGTCTTGAATATACCGCGAAGATAGTTGAACGCACGCTTTGATTGCTTCATCTGAATAGGTGACACCATGATAGGCCTCGTACTTATCTTGGATGCCTTTTAAGATGTCGATCGCTTCATCTTGTGTTGGCTCATCTACGATGACGGGCTGGAAGCGCCGTTCGAGTGCAGCATCTTTTTCAATTTGGCGATATTCTTTTAATGTCGTCGCACCTACTAGCTGCAGTTCGCCTCTTGCAAGGGCTGGTTTTAAAATGTTTCCAGCATCCATTGATCCTTCTGCAGATCCTGCACCCACAAGAAGGTGGATTTCATCTACAAATAAGATGATATTTTTACGGCTTTGCAGTTCCTTGATTAACTGCTTCATTCTTTCCTCAAATTGACCGCGTACACCTGTGTTTGCGACAAGTGAAGAAACATCTAATAAATAGATTTGTTTGTTCTTTAATTTATTTGGCACATCGCCGCTCGCAATTTTGAGCGCGAGTCCTTCTGCGATCGCTGTTTTCCCAACACCTGGTTCACCAATAAGAACAGGGTTATTTTTATTTCTTCTATTTAAAATCTCAATGACTCTTGCGACTTCTTCATCACGGCCAATGACTGGATCAATTAAACCAGCATTTGCTCCATCTGTTAAGTTACGGCCAAGCTCATCGAGTAAGCCTTTTTGCTTTGGCTGCTCCATGTTTGGGGCATGACCTGCTGCCTGAGAGAAGAATGAACTTCCTCCAAAAAGCTGAGGTCCCATTTTCATTTTTGACTGCTCCATCAAAGAGGTATAGCAGTCTTCACATAAAACCATTTGGCTCCGGGACGAATTTACTTGCATATTCAGGCGAATAGTTGCTTCATTTACTTGACAATGTTGACAACGCATTTGCCATGACCTCCTTAAAATAAAGTTTGACTTTATTTGACCAATGAATGTTAAAGAAAATGGTCTATTGTTTGACCATCTTTGACTATAGTATACTCTGACCTATTTTGACTTTCAACTGTTTTGCTCAAAAGGGAATAAAAATCCTTTTTTGCATTTAATCATGGTTTGTCCTTCTTTTCAAGGAACTTGTCTCATAGGATAAAAAAGGAACAATCGAAAGTGATGGGTGCGGAGGGGTCACATGAAACGTTCAAATGAATCCGCTTTTCAGCTTGCCTTTGTTTATGTAGGAACAGTGGTTGGAGCTGGGTTTGCGACAGGGAAAGAAATCGTAGAATTTTTTGTTCGTTTTGGCTGGATTGGACTATTCGGAATCCTGATTAGCGGTGTTATTTTTACTGGCCTTGGGGCAAAAATGATGCTGATTTCGAAACGAATCGAAGCAGAATCTTATCAAGATATGAACCGTTTTTTATTTGGCGCAGCTGCGAGTCGATATATTAATATTGTCATGTTTTTTATTTTACTTGGTGTCACCTCAGTCATGATTTCAGGCGCAGGGGCTATTTTTGAAGAACAGCTTGGTATATCGAAGGAGTATGGGATCTTTTTGACGATCATTCTGAGCGTCATTGTACTTTTTAAAGGTTCAAAAGGGCTATTTGGAGTCAACGTCCTTGTCGTTCCAATGCTGATTTTCTTTTCAATGATCGTGTTTCTTGATTCATTTGTGTTTAGCAGCAGTGAAAGTTATGTTCTTGCGCTGCAAATGGGTGAGGGCGAGTGGATATTATCAGCAGTGTCATATGGTGCCTTTAATTTAGCACTGTCACAGGCAGTGTTAGTACCCGTCGCAAATGAAATGACCTCTGAGACGGTCATTAAAAAGGGAGCCGTGCTTGGGGGCGTCATGCTGACACTCATTTTGCTTGCTTGTTTCTTATCTCTTTCTTCATTAGATATGCTGGAGGCGTTTGATATTCCAATGGCTCAGGTGGTGTATCAAGTTGCAAACTCCATTCATCTCATTTATCTATTTGTCATCTTCGGTGAAGTTTTTACATCCGTCATAGGCAATTTATACGGGCTAGAGAGACAAGTGAGGGCATATATCCGAATGAACAGCATCTTTACGATATCTCTTATTCTCATATGCTGCTATGTGATTAGTAAAATTGGTTACGGTACACTGATTTCAACGGTTTATCCGGTTTTTGGCTATGTCAGCATCTTTTTTATCCTCTTTCTTTTTCTAAAAAAAGTCCCTGCATCGCTTGATAAGTAAAGAAGGGATAGCCTGCATGAAAAATATGTGGTACACTATCCTCTGTGAAAATTGAACAAAAATCCGTGAAGACGGGAGAGGTTCTAGCAAAACCCTCTATAAAAAACTAAGGACTTGCCGTATCCTTGGATGTGGCATTTTTTATTTTTTATGGCTGGACACCTCATACACATGTAAAGGTGTCTTTTCTTTTGAGAAAAATAGGGGTTTTTAGGAGCCTTTCAGATGCAGTGTTGTACGGTTGTACATCTGCAAAAGGAGGAGAACAGAAAATGAAAAATGAAAAAGCAGTTGTTGTCTTTAGCGGGGGACAGGACAGTACGACCTGTTTATTATGGGCACTTCAACAATTTGAAGAGGTAGAAACAGTGACCTTTCATTATAATCAGCGTCATCAAGAAGAAATTGATGTCGCCAAAAGAATCGCTGACAAATTAGGTGTGAAGAATCATCTATTAGATATGTCACTTTTAAATCAACTGGCACCTAATGCTTTAACAAGAGGTGACATTGACATTGAGGAAAAAGAAGGCGAGCTTCCTTCCACATTTGTACCAGGAAGAAACTTAGTGTTCTTATCCTTCGCTTCTATTCTGGCGTATCAAATTGGAGCAAGACATATTATCACAGGTGTTTGTGAGACAGACTTTAGCGGCTATCCAGATTGCCGTGACGAGTTTGTGAAATCTTGCAATGTCACGGTGAATTTAGCAATGGAAAAACCATTTGTGATTCATACACCACTGATGTGGCTGAATAAAGCAGAAACATGGAAGCTGGCAGACGAGCTCAATGCGCTGGATTTTGTGAAAAATGAAACGCTCACTTGCTATAACGGCATCATCTCTGATGGCTGCGGGGAATGTCCTGCGTGTAAGCTGCGGAAAAACGGTTATGACACTTATATGGAAATGAAGGAGGCAAACTAAATGCTTTCTCAAATCTATCCACAAACCAATCATCCATTTTCATTTGAATTAAATAAAGACATGCATGTATCTGCTGCCCATTTCATTCCGCGAGAAGATGCGGGCGCATGCAGCCGTGTTCATGGTCATACGTACACCATCAATATCACGATTGCGGGAGACGAGCTAGATGAATCGGGTTTCCTTGTCAATTTCAGTACATTGAAGAAGCTCATTCATGGGCAGTACGATCACACGCTGCTCAATGATCATGAGGAATTCTCATCAAACGATCGATACGCGATGCCAACCACTGAGGTGGTGGCAAAGACCATACATGACAAAGTCGCAGCGTATTTATCAACTTTATCGAACAAGCCGACATGTGTTCAGGTTTTTGTCAGAGAGACACCAACAAGCTATTGCATTTACCGTCCGAAACGAGTTGAGATCAATGGCTAAAGCGATTCCCGTATTAGAAATCTTTGGTCCAACCATTCAAGGAGAAGGAATGGTCATTGGACAAAAAACCATGTTTGTTAGAACGGCTGGCTGTGACTACTCGTGCAGCTGGTGTGATTCCTCTTTTACATGGGATGGCTCAGCGAAGCATGACATTCAGTGGCTTGAGGCAGAAGACATTGTCAAAGAATTAAAAAGAATAGGCGGGCAGGCTTTTTCTCATGTCACCATTTCAGGGGGAAACCCGGCGCTTTTAAAACAAATGGAATCCCTCATTGATTTACTGCATGAAGAGGGAATTGATACAGCGCTTGAAACACAAGGGACAATGTATCAGGAATGGTTTTTGAAAATTGATGATTTAACCATTTCTCCTAAGCCGCCAAGCTCGAATATGAAAACAGATTTTACGAAACTAACACGTATCATAGATGAGCTGAAAAACGGAAATAGGTTGCAGCATGCTAGCCTGAAGGTCGTGATTTTTGACGATCGTGATCTAGCGTATGCGAAGGATGTTCATGCGAAATACCCTGAGCTTGCGTTTTATTTGCAGGTAGGAAATGATGACACGACGACA
Organism: Bacillus sp. I-2; assembly: GCF_001974945.1. NCBI lineage: Bacteria > Bacillati > Bacillota > Bacilli > Caryophanales > Bacillaceae > Bacillus > Bacillus sp. I-2. The sequence continues at coordinate 256,288 of NZ_LZRW01000044.1, forward strand.
GGTGATGATGCGTACTTATTGACGCATTTATTAAAGAAATATGAAGCGCTTGTCGATCAAGTCGCGCAAGATCCAGACTTAAACCGCGTAAGAGTGCTGCCGCAGCTGCACACGTTATTGTGGGGAAATAAACGAGGCGTATAGAAAGGAAGAGATGACATGACGACAAGAAAACCAGAAGAATTAGAAGGTGTCACGTTACTAGGAAACCAAGGAACCAATTATTTGTTTGATTATGCACCACAAGTGCTTGAAACGTTTCCAAATAAACATACAAATAGAGATTACTTTGTGAAATTCAACTGCCCAGAATTTACATCACTATGTCCGCAAACAGGACAGCCTGATTTTGCGACAGTTTATATCAGCTATATCCCAAATGAAATCATGGTCGAAAGTAAATCGCTAAAATTATATTTGTTCAGCTTCCGTAACCATGGTGACTTCCATGAGGACTGTATGAACATTATTATGAACGACCTGATTGAATTGATGGACCCAAGGTATATTGAAGTTTGGGGCAAATTTACGCCAAGAGGCGGTATTTCCATTGACCCGTATACGAACTACGGAAAACCCGGCACGAAATATGAGGAAATGGCAGAATACCGTATGATGAACCATGATATGTATCCGGAGACGATTGATAATCGGTAATTATTTCGCTGTGTGAGACGGAGTGTGAAACGAACTGGGGTCACAATAAAAATGGAAAAAGTCACACCTGAAAATACTCATGGGAATTGTATGATAAAGTGTGACCTGAGGTGCAACCTGAACTGTGACTTCTATGCAGAGAAAAATTGATAGTTCAGAAGCAGATGAAGGCGTACAATTTGTACGTCTTTTCTTTTTTATCCGAAAGAAAAAATGCCTATCTAGAGATCAGAGGCATTAAATATTATGATCATATCTTCATTCATTTTTTGGCTAAGTTTCTAAACCTTCTCTAACATTTGAAACAGCTCTTTTTTGAATTTCATCAAAGTTTTCCTGAATATAGTCCATGACACTTTTGAATAGAACTTCACTTTCAAAATTGACTATCTCATTTATTTCTGACTGTTCTTCATCTGTTAGGTGATGGTATTGAAGTTGTTTAGGATTTACTTCAGCTGCTGCAGCTCTGGTTGTACAATTTCATATTCACCTTCTGCATACTCTTGCTCCGCATAATGGCTCCCCCATTGACAGAGCTCCTGCAAGATAGGTTTAAGAGATTCTCCAAGTTCAGTGGATGAATATTCAACCTTCGGCGGTACTTGATTATACATCTTTCTGGTCACAAGTCCACTGGCCTCAAGCTCTCTAAGTGTTTGAATCAGCATTTTCTGAGTGATATTTGGGATAATGCGCTTTAATTCACTCGTTCTCTTTGGTCCATTCATTAAAAAGTATAATACAAGGCCTTTCCATTTTCCGCCAATCACTTCCTTTGTCACTTCAAACCCACAGCTAAATTTTTTCATGTCTAAAGCTCTCCAATCCACATTTATTACTTTTTAGTTACTATATCACAAAAAAGTGGGTACTTCCGATAATGTGCTTACTGAAGGATACTATATCTTGTAAGTTGTTCTTCAAGTACTTAAAGGTACTAAACATAAAATAATATGAATTCTAAAGGAGTGTTAAGTATGGGGAAATTTGAAGGTAAAGTAGCGCTTGTAACGGGTGGAACAAGTGGGATTGGTCTTGCTACAGCACAAAAATTTGTAAACGAAGGTGCATATGTTTATATCACGGGACGTAGACAAAACGAACTTGATAAAGCTGTTAACCAAATTGGCAAGAACGTAACCGGTGTTCAAGGTGATATTTCTAAGCTTGAAGACTTAGACAAACTATATGACATGATAAAGCAGGAAAAAGGTAAGTTGGACATCCTTTTTGCTAATGCAGGCATCGGCAACTTCCTTCCATTAGGTGAAATTACTGAAGAGCAGGTTGATAGAACGTTCGACATTAACGTGAAAGGAACCATTTTTACTGTTCAAAAAGCGCTATCACTATTCCCGGACAAAGTAGGTTCTATTATTGTAACGGGCTCTACTGCTGGATCAATTGGTAACCCAGCATTTAGTGTATATGGAGCATCTAAAGCAGCATTAAGAGCACTAGTTCGCAACTGGATTCTTGACCTAAAAGGTACTGAAATTCGTGTAAATGTGGTAAGTCCAGGAGTTATTCTTACACCTGCATACGATGAGCTTTTTGGTGATGCACTTGAAGGAGCGATGGAAAATGCCAGAAAAACTGTTCCAGCTGGAACAGTTGGGACACCTGAAGAAGTAGCAAACGCTGTATCTTTCCTTGCATCAGACGAAAGCAGTTACTTGACGGGTGTTGAATTGTTCGTAGATGGCGGGCTAGCACAGGTATAATGTCCCTGCGAAGGGATTACAAATAAGTCCCCAAAAAAAGTTAATGGGGTTTTACTTGAGTCGCATAAAAAAGTCGTTTTCCTTATGTCCTTGAGTAACCACAAATGCTGTAAACTAAGTTTGATGATGGATATGTAAAATGAGAAAAAAGGAAAAGACATGCCGGATGCATGTCTTTTTTTGCGAATCAGCCATAAAAAAAAGAGAAGAGTCATGTCACTCTTCTCATACGAATGGGAATAGAACTTGCTAGGACGGCTGGGGGCTACCAGCTCGTAAATTTATTATACATGACAGAACGTATGTTTGTAAAGAGGGATCATGCTTTTTTTGCTTATTTCATTTGATGTAAGATAAAATAGAGGCAATGAATGATAAACGGAGGCGTTTGAGTTGGCAAACAAAGAAGAGCGGGCAGAGCAGCTGCTAATGGAGCTAAAGGAAGAGCTTCAAATGCTTGAACATCAAAACAAAGAACGGTATAAATGGAGTGCCTCCACATTGCTTGGAGTGATTGCCCTCTTGATTGATAAAGGAGTGATCACACCCGAGGAAGTCGAGATGTACAAGACGAAGGCGGAAATGCAAACCTTTCATACGCAAAAAGACTGACCCCACTTTAAGTGGTATCAGTCTTTTTCATATGTGATTGTTCAAATAGAGCAAAGTTGTCAAACGAGCCAAATTTGCTTTATATATACGTATGTACCGATCGTCTGAATTGAGGATTGCAAATTAATGTACGGAGTCTTTGATGATTTTATAGTTTTTATGATTAACGACTGTTAGTGAATCCAGTTCTAAATCTCTATAGTTGTCCATAATGGTGACATCCACAATGACAGAGTTTTCATTCACTTTTTCAACTACACCTGTTAAACCATTTCTAAATTCGATCACATTTCCAATTTTTGCAATCTTCAACCGATCCCTCTCCTTTAAAAACAGATTTCATTCCCTATTAAAAAGTATTTTGCAATATTTTCATACCAATGTAAAGGATAAAGACGTTTTTGTTTTGTTTTCGTTGTATGCTCTTCTAACGAATGGTATATTTAATAATTGATCATGGCTGAAAAGGAGCGGTTTTTTTGACTGAAGAACAAATCCTCACCATCCTCGAATCTTTACGGAATGGGACGGAAAAACAGGTGACCATCCAAAAAGATGACTTTTTAACGTTTCGTTCTGTTTTGGTGAATCAAGATGATTTTAAACATTTTCGTGGGATCGCCAAACATGGTGGAGATGTTATTTTTGAATATCTTACAGAAGCAAGAAGCTAAAGCTTTTTCTCATTGATGAGAGAAAGCTTTTTTTATTTTCGTTCTTTTGTCACACTTCAAACCACTCTGATACATATGAAAAGAAAATGTAATAACCCATAATCAGGAGCATAAGGATGATGATAGGTGAAAAAGGGACCTTTTTAAGCGCTAACAATTCCATTTTATGTGCGCAAAACTAGGACATGCCATTTAATGACGGAATTTGGACAGGCATGTAAATCTTTGTGCGTGAAAATAGAATGAGGTCTTGTTAGAGTGGACAAGTATCTTACAGCCTACTTTGATTAAAGGAGGAAAAAGGCGAATGATTAAAATTCATACAGCTCTTTTTGTCATCCTTATGCTCGTTGCAGCAATGAAGATGGACAATATACAAGAGCAGCAAGGCACATTAAGTCACGAACTTTCACAAACACCTGTTAAACATCAGCTTTCATATATAGATCAAGATCACGATCAAGTCATCCCAGCATTTTCTGAAGAGAAGCGTCAGCCAAAAGTGAAAATGCTAAGTACGTCAACAGAAGAAAAGTCTTCAAAACCGAAGCAAAAGAAAAAAGTAAAATCTGAAACAACGAATAAGGCAAGCGGCAAACAGTATTCTAATGAAGAAATGGAACTGCTTTCTCGGTTGGTTCACGCTGAAGCGAAAGGTGAATCTTACGAAGGGAAAAAAGCGGTGGCAAGCGTTGTTTTAAACAGAGTAGAGCATCGTTCTTTTCCTGACAGCGTGAAAGGTGTGATTTATCAGCGAAATGCTTTCCAGCCAGTATCAAATGGAAGTATTCATGATAAGGCAGATCAAGATTCTATTAAAGCGGTGAAGCAGGTAGTCAAAGAACATGACAGAACAACAAAGGCTATCTATTTTTATAATCCAAAAACGGCAACAGATCACTGGATTCGTTCCCGCAAAATTGTAGAACGTATTGGACGTCACGTGTTTGCCGTATAGAGAAAAAGAGCGATCAATGAGATTGCTCTTTTTTTGTCTTCAATTATTAAAATATTTTTTGGACTTGTCTCATAGAATGTGAAAAGAATTTGCTTTAGACAAGGGGAGGCTACATGAATCGATTTGTAAAAGGGGTCATTCTGCTATCTGTCGCAGCTTTTATTGCAGAGTGTATAGAGTTTTTAGTCAATATGATTTTAGCGAGAGAGCTTGGAGAACATGGAATGGGCTTATATATGAGTATCCTTCCAATCATCATGCTTGTCCTTGTGATCGCCAGTTTAGAGCTGCCAGTCTCCATTTCTAAATTCATTGCAGAATCACATGAGCGTCTCCACAAAAGCATGCTCCGTCATGCCTTTAAAATGACGCTTGTGGTGACAAGTACAACTACAGCTGTCGCAGCCATTGTACTGCCTTTCATTCCAGTGTTTCAGTCGTATCATCCATTAATGAAGGGTCTAGTGCTGTCACTTATCCCGATTATTGCGTTTACCTCCATTGCCCGCGGCTATTTTATGGGAAAACAGCAAATGGGCAGAATCGCTTTAGCCAATATGCTGAAGAAAACGATCCAGCTTATTTGCTTGTTTTTGTTTTTTCATTGGTATTCGTTTGATATTGAAACAGCAGTACTCATCGCCATTGGTGTCATTGTTGCGAGTGATCTTGTTGTCTTTATTTATTTATACTCCCAATACGTCATGGCAAAAAATGCTGTGAAAGTCAGGTCTGTTGAATTAAGAGGAAGTGATGTGCGAAAGCGCCTATTAGCCGTTTCCATTCCGACAACGGGCATGCGCATCTTTCATGCGATCGCCAATGCAGTTGAACCATTTTTAATCAAAGGAGCGCTCGTTGCAGCAGGCATTTCTGGAACACTTGCTGTTGATCATTACGGCATGCTGGCTGGTGTCGCAATGTCGATCGGTTTTTTCCCGGCGTTTATTGCTCATTCCATCATGATTGTGATGATTCCGAGTGTCTCTGAAGCCTATGCTTTAGGTCAGTATGATCTTGTGAAAAAACGTGTCAGACAGGCGATTCTCATAACGTTTGGATACGGGGTGCCGGCAGTGATGGTCATGTATTATTTTGCTTACCCGCTCACACAGCTTTTTTTTGATTCACCGCAAGCTGCTGTCTATTTACAGCTGCTTTGGCCATACTTTTTATGCCATCTGTTTGTGATGCCGTTTCAAGCGTGTTTAATCGGTATGGGGCTCATCAAAGATGTGTTCCTACATAATATATGGGTGCATGTCGTCTCTTTTTCTATGGTGTATTTCCTCGGTTCAATTGAAAGCTTGAATATGATGGGGGTCATTTTAGGGATGAACACAGGCATGCTGCTGTTGACTGCCCTGCATTATGCGACGATTTGTAAGGAGCTCGGCGTTTCAATGTTTCTTACATTGAAAAAAGCTTGAATGTCATCGCCATCGAGAGGGCAAGCTAGAAGAAAACTGGGAAGGAAGATCATGATGAATCGTAAACATCTATCCGCCAGTCTTCTGATGATGACCCTGCTGCTATTTCTAATGAGCGCAGCAGCAGAAGCAAAAGAGCCCGTGATGGCGCCAAGGATAGAGGCGCCGACATTAAATGGTGACATGAAGATGGTTCCCGAAAAAGGGAAAAAGACCATTTTGCATTTTTGGACAACATGGTGTCCGTCCTGCAAAATGGAGCTGCCCGAATTTGAACAGATTGTCAAAGAAAATCAGAGTGATGTTGACATATTAAACGTGAATTTACTAGGTGCTGAACAAAGTAAACATGCTGTTGCCCAATTTGTGAAAGATAGAAGGTTTACATTCCCGATCATACTAGATGAACACGGAGAAATGATGAAGAAATATCAAATCATCACCATTCCAACGACCTTTTTGATTAATGAAAAAGGAGAAGTGGTGAAAAATCATGTAGGTCCACTGACAAAAAAACAAATCAAAGAGTGGACAAATTCGTAGAACAAATCCTTTCTGTGAAAGAACCAATTCTGTTGGTTCTTTTTTGTGTTCGTTTGCTTTTCATCTGAATACACTGTGCTCAGAAGAAGACGGAACGGTCTATATCAATAATGATAATTATTATCAAAAAGAAATTATAATAATTATTAATTGAAAATTGGTCAGAACCTGTTATAATGAGTTACAGACCAATAAAAAGCTTGAAATAGCAGAAAATATAGATGGAAAAAGAAACGGGTAACGATTGATAATGTGAAAACGATTATCAATTAGAGAGGAGAAAACAATTATGAATGAGAATACAGCACTTTACCAAACGACAAATCAAAAGGAATCGAAATGGTCCTTACATAAATGGGCACAGCACGGAGAATTAATTGCAGCCGGTATCTCAGGGATTCTCATTTTAATTGGATGGGTTCTAAAGGATGAGAGCATGTGGAGCATTCCTCTTTTCATCCTAGCATTTGTTATTGGAGGTTTTGCAAAGGCGAAGGAAGGAATTGAAGAAACGATTTCGTCTAAGACCTTGAATGTGGAACTTTTAATGATTTTCGCAGCAATAGGCTCAGCTCTAATCGGCTATTGGGCAGAAGGCGCTATCTTAATTTTTATTTTCTCACTGAGTGGTGCGCTTGAAACGTATACGTCAAATAAAAGCAAGAAAGATTTAACAGCATTAATGAGCATTGCACCGGATGAAGCAACTTTAATTGAAGAAGACGGTACGACCATTCAAATCGCCGCTTCATCATTAACACCAGGTGACCGGATTATGGTCAAAGCTGGGGAACGCATTGCAGCAGATGGTGTCATTTTAAGCGGGAGAACAAGTGTGGATGAATCTGCCCTCACAGGCGAATCTATTCCACAGGAAAAAGGGCAGGGGGAAGACGTATTTGCAGGAACAGTGAATTTAAATGGTTCCTTAACAGTGGAAGTCACGAAACATAATGAAGAAACGTTATTCCATAAAATTATTAAACTTGTTGAATCCGCTCAAGAAAGTGTTTCGCCAAGCCAGGCATTTATCGAAAAATTTGAAGGGGCCTATGTAAAAGGTGTGCTGATCACCGTTGCGGTATTAATGGTACTGCCTCATTTTGTCCTCGGCTGGAGTATGAGTGAAACCTTCTACCGGGCAATGGTGTTTATGGTCGTTGCTTCACCTTGTGCTCTAGTTGCATCCATCATGCCAGCAGCATTGTCATTGATCTCAAATGGCGCGAGAAATGGAATGCTTGTTAAAGGAAGTGTCTTTTTAGAAAAACTAGGCACGAGCAGCATGATTGCTTTTGATAAAACGGGGACGATTACAAGCGGGAAGCCAGCCGTAGAACAAGTCATCATGGCTAAAGGACAGGATGAATCTGCTTTTTACCAGGCACTCTATCAAATTGAGAGTCAATCAAACCACCCATTAGCAAAAGCAATTTCTGATATGGCAAAAGAGCACCAAACAGAAAGAACAGCCCATGTCACCATTGAAGAAACCTCTGGATTTGGTGTGAAAGCACAATTAAATGGAGAAACGTGGCGGATTGGGAAGAAAGACTTTGCGGGTAAGGCGTCAATCGACCGCGAGATTGAAGAGACAGGTGATGACCTTTCCGCGCAAGGATACACAGTGGTCTACGTTCAAAAGGATGAAAAAGTGGTTGGCTGTCTTGGCCTTAAGGATCAAATCAGACCTGAAGCCAAAAAAATGATTCAAGAACTAAATGATTTAGGCATCCAAACCGTCATGCTGACAGGAGATCAGCAAAAAACGGCTGAAGCTATTGCGCAGGAAGCCGGTATCCAAGCTGTCGTGGCTGAATGTCTTCCAGATGAAAAGGTACATGAGCTCAATCAATTAAAAAAACAAGGTAATTCAATCATCATGGTAGGAGACGGAATCAATGATGCACCAGCGCTCGCCACAGCAGATGTTGGGGTTGCGATGGGCGGAGGCACAGATGTTGCCTTAGAAACAGCGGATCTCATCTTAATGAAGAACAATTTAAATAACCTAACAAAGATGATCCGTCTTTCAAGAAAAATGAATCGAATCATTAAGCAAAACATTATTTTCTCATTAACGGTGATCTGTCTGTTGATTTGTGCGAATTTCTTACAAGTGCTTGATTTGCCTTTTGGTGTCATCGGGCATGAAGGAAGTACGATTTTGGTCATTTTAAATGGTCTGCGTCTGCTTCGTGCATCTTAAATCAATCATCAGGGCGCACTGGATTCATGCCAGTGCGCTTTTGTGCGAAATACAGCAAAAACTGATACAATAGACCAGTAGTAAAACGTGTGAGGAGGATCATGATGAACCGAATGAAGAGCTTGTCTTCTTGGCTTAAGAAAGAAGACATTCAAGGTGCATTTATACATACAAAGGAAAATGTGTTTTATCTATCTGGATACTTCACAGAGCCGCATGAAAGAGTGATGGGGCTGTTTGTGTTCCAAGAGGCAGAACCATTTTTTATTTTGCCTAAAATGGAAGTCGAGCAGGCAAAAAATGCAGGATGGTCCGGCGATATTATTGGATATGAAGATCATGAGAATCCATTTGATTTCATTCAATCAGCGATAGAAAAACGAGATATTCAAACGGCGCGTCTTGCGATTGAAAAAGAATCGATTCCGCTTCAAAGAGCAGAACAGCTCCAAGCTGTTATCGGAGCTAAAACGTTCGTTCGGGCTGAAGATGCGCTCAATCAGCTCAGACTGATTAAAGATGAATCTGAAATTGCTACACTGAAAAAAGCGGCTCAATTGGCAGATGAAGGTGTAAAAATTGGGGTTAACGCCTTAAAAGAAGGAATCACAGAAACAGAAGTGCTCGCTGTCATAGAATATGAACTAAAGAAAAAAGGCATTCAAGGTATGTCCTTTTCCACCATGGTTCTCTTTGGTGAAAAATCAGGCGAGCCTCATGGAAATCCGGGGCAGGCAGCCTTAAAGAAAGGCGATTTTGTGTTATTTGACCTTGGCGTCATTGTCGATGGATATTGCTCAGACATCACAAGAACATTCATCTATCAGGAAGCTTCTGAAAAACAAAAGGACATCTATCAAACCGTCTTAAATGCAGAAATGGCAGCACTTGAAATGAGTAAGCCCGGCGTGAGGATCGGTGATCTTGACTTAAAAGCTCGCGGGCTAATAACAGAAGCGGGATATGGTGAATATTTCCCTCATCGCCTCGGCCATGGATTAGGCGTTTCTGTTCATGAGTTTCCTTCTATGAGTCAGGCAAATGATGACCTTCTGCAAGAAGGTATGGTGTATACGATTGAACCAGGAATTTATGTGCCAGGAGTCGGCGGCGTAAGAATTGAAGATGATGTTCTCATTACGGCAGATGGTCCAGTCACCTTAACCAATTATCCGAAAGAGCTGACGATCATCAAGTAATAAAAAAATCACGATGAACGTCCAGGTCTTGGAAGTGTCATCGTGATTTTTTATCACTCTTCTCGATCCTTATCAACAAAAAAATCATCAATTGATTGAAACGGTTTGATTTTATGTTCTTTTCCTAAAGGATGTAATGCAAAACGAGCAGAAAACAAAACAGTCATACATAATATAATCCATATGATGAAACCCATCTTGAATTCCCCTTTCCATCCAGTGATTTGTTCAGCTCACATACATCTTAAAGTATGAAACGCTTACCATATCAAGAGAAAGTAGGAGAAAAAATGGCAAACATAAGGGAGATTGCGAAAAGAGCGGGCGTATCTGTGACAACCGTATCACGTGTGTTGAATGAGCATCCTTATGTTAAAGAAGAAAAAAGAGAACGTGTTCTACAAGCGATGGAAGATCTCAAGTATACGAGAAACATCCAGGCGGTCCATTTAGCGAAGGGCTATTCGAATATGCTTGGCATTGTCCTTCCAAACATTGAACACTCTTATTTCAGCACACTCGTCACAGGTATTGCAGAAAAAGCACAGGCGCGCGGTATGCACTTTGCTTTATTTCAAACAGGATATGACCCATTAAAAGAAAAAGAAGCGTTAATGAGTTTAAAAGAACGCCGTGTGGACGGTTTAATATTTTGTTCAAATGCATTAAGTGAAAGGCACATTTTAAAGTGGCAGGAATCAGGACCGATTATATTTTGTCATCCTGCGCTGCACGATCAATGCTCAACCGTGTCGATTGCGCATGATCAAGCATTTAAGGAAGGCCTGCGTCATTTGGCGGCATGCGGCCATCAACGAATTGCGATCGTTCTCGCCAGAACAGAAGGAGCGAATAGCAAGTCGCGCCTTCAGGCTTATCAAGACATGATGCAATCGCTCGGGCAGACCATTGATGAGGAATGGATCATCGAAGGGAAGTTATCCCTGCTTGATGGGAAGCAATTATTTGCAGAATGGCAGGAAATGAAAAATCGTCCTACAGCTTTATTCATCACAAATGACGAAGTCTCTGCAGGCTTTTTATTAGAGGCGCAGCGTCATGACATAAAAGTAGGAGAATCACCAGCCATACTCAGCTTTCAAAATAACCAATTGAGTGAGGCTTTGGGGATTTCCAGCATTCATATTCCCCTCAAACAAATGGGGCAGGAAGCGTTTGACTTGTTCGATCGGGCATTAAAGGGAGAGAAATCAGAAAAAAGAATGCTGCCATTTCGCCTGATTGAGCGAACAACAACCGTTTTGAAAAACAATCGTTGACGCACGTTTCATCTGTTTTGTACGATAAGAGGGATTGAATAAGAAGGAGGTGGGGATGTTCATGGAATCCTTCACCGTTGATAAAGCGTTAAATAATAATGTCATCATCGCAAGACACCCTTCTTTGGGCGAAGTGGTTCTGATTGGGAAAGGGATCGGCTTCGGTAAAAAATCGGGGGATCTTCTCGATCAAGACGTGTTTGAAAAAATGTTTGTGTTAAAAAACACGAAGGAACAAACAGAATATAAACAACTGCTTCATCATATTGATGAGAACATGATTGAGCTTGCCAATGACGTCATTTATCATATACGAGAAAAAATGGGACAACGATTGAATGAGCATATACATGTTGCACTGACCGACCATATTGCGTTTAGTTTTAAGCGGGTGCAGCAAGGCTATGATATCACGAACCCTTTTATGCTTGAGACGCAATCGCTTTACCCTAAAGAATACGAGGTTGCAAAGGAAGTCGTTGAACTGATTAACGAGCGGCCAGATGTCGAAACGAAGCTGCCAGAAGGAGAAATAGGCTTTATAGCGCTTCATATTCATTCAGCTTTGACGAATCGGCCTTTATCTGAAGTGAACCGTCATTCGCAGCTCATTACACAAATGGTCCAAGTCATCGAAGATTCATTTCATATGAAAGTAGACAGAGAAAGTATTCATTATTTACGCTTATTACGCCATATTACGTTTTCAATTGAGCGTATTAAACGGGGAGAATCATTAGAGGAGCCAGAAAAATTGCTTCATCTATTGAAAAATGAATATCCTTTATGCTACAATACTGCTTGGAAAATGATCAAAATTTTGCAGCATGCATTGAAAAAGCCTGTACAGGATGCTGAGGCTGTCTACCTGACACTTCATCTGTACAGATTGACAAATAAAATTTCATAGTTTCCTTGAAACGTGTAACTGATTCGATCAGGCATGAGTGACTTAAGGTAAATACAGGATAAGATCCTGTTATTTGCGCAACCTTATATCACCATGCCTTTTTTTGCGTTTGAAAGTGAAATGTAAACGGTTAATTATGAAATGTACGTCAGGGAGCATCCCAAATGTATGTTGTAAGCGAAAACAAAAGGAGGTTCAACCAGTGTTTAAATCACTTTTTGGTGTGTTGCAAAAAATTGGACGAGCACTCATGCTTCCAGTTGCGATCCTTCCTGCTGCTGGTATTTTACTGGCACTTGGGAATGCGATGCAAAATCCGCAGCTGATTGATGTAGCTCAATTTTTAAGCAATGATACAATTCAGCTTGTTGCAAGTGTCATGGAGAATGCGGGGAACATCGTTTTCTCGAATCTTCCGCTATTATTTGCTGTAGGGGTTGCCATCGGTCTTGCCAATGGAGACGGAGTGGCAGGGATTGCCGCTATCATCGGTTACCTTGTCATGAACGTCACGATGAGTGCTGTATTAATGGCCAACGGATCCATTCCATCCGATTCACTCAAACTGGCCCAGTTCTTCAAGGAAAGCCATCCAGCATATATTAATATGCTCGGCATACCGACTTTGTCTACCGGCGTTTTTGGCGGGATTATCGTCGGGGTATTAGCAGCTTATATGTATAATAAATTTTACAAAATTGAGCTTCCGCAATATCTTGGCTTCTTTGCTGGTAAGCGTTTTGTTCCAATCGTTACTTCTATTTCAGCACTTATTTTAGGGCTATTGATGCTAGTCATTTGGCCGCCAATCCAAGGTGCACTGAACTCATTTTCAACAGGACTGCTCGCAGCGAATGAGCCGCTGGCTGCCTTTGTATTCGGTGTCATTGAACGATCATTAATTCCGTTTGGTCTGCACCATATTTTCTACTCACCATTCTGGTATGAGTTCTTTAGCTACAAGAGCTTATCAGGAGAGCTTGTCCGTGGTGACCAGCGTATTTTCATGGCGCAAATCAAAGATGGTGTTCAGCTGACAGCTGGTACATTCATGACAGGGAAATATCCGTTCATGATGTTCGGTCTTCCAGCAGCAGCACTTGCGATTTACCATGAAGCAAAACCAAAGAATAAAAAGCTAGTAGCAGGAATTATGGGATCAGCGGCCCTTACTTCTTTCCTAACAGGGATCACTGAACCACTTGAATTCTCATTCTTGTTTGTTGCACCAGTATTATTTGCGATTCACTGTGTATTTGCTGGATTATCCTTTATGATAATGGATATTCTAAACGTGAAAATCGGGATGACCTTCTCAGGAGGGTTAATCGACTTCTTCCTATTTGGTATCCTGCCAAATAGAACTGCTTGGTGGCTCGTCATTCCAGTAGGTCTCGTACTTGCTGTCATTTACTACTTCGGATTTAGATTCGCCATTCGCAAATTTAATCTGAAAACGCCAGGCCGCGAGGATGAAGCAGCAGACGGAGCAAGTGAGGCGAAGTCTGAAAAAGGTAATGACTTGCCTTATGAAATTCTTGAAGCAATGGGTGATCAAGAAAACATTAAGCACCTTGATGCTTGTATCACGCGGTTACGTGTCACTGTGAATGATCAGAAGAAAGTGGACAAAGACCGTTTGAAAAAGCTTGGCGCTTCTGGTGTTCTCGAAGTAGGGAACAACATCCAGGCCATTTTCGGCCCGCGCTCTGATAACTTAAAAACACAAATGCAGGACATCATTGCAGGCCGCACGCCTCGCCCAGCGAAAGACCCTTCTGCAAAAGAAGAAGTCAGCCAGCAGGTCGAAGAAGTTATTGCAAAGCCGCTTCAAAATGAGCAAGGGGAAGAAATTTTTGCTTCACCAATTACAGGGGAGCTTCATCCAATTACAGATGTACCAGATCAAGTATTCTCAGGGAAAATGATGGGTGACGGTTTCGCTATCTTGCCAACAGATGGAACGGTGGTTTCACCGGTAAGAGGGAAGATCTTAAATGTGTTCCCAACGAAACACGCTATTGGTCTGCAATCTGATGGTGGACTTGAAATTTTGATCCACTTCGGAATTGATACGGTCGGCCTCAAAGGAGAAGGATTTGAAGCATTTGTACAAGAGGGAGATCAAGTAGAAATCGGTCAAAAACTTTTAGAGGTTGATATTGATAAAATTAAGTCTGAAGTACCATCTTTGATGACTCCAATTGTATTTACCAACTTAAGTGAAGGACAATTTATTGACCTTCAAGCATCCGGTGAAATCAAAGCTGGACAAGAAAACATCATGAAAATTTCAAAATAATTTTCATAACTGCCGTTCTTGTTAGATGACAAGCTCGGCAGTATGATATAATATTGTGGATGTATTAATTGTATAAAAAGGAGATTGATAAAAATGGCTCAACAAACATTCAAAGTAACTGCAGATTCTGGAATTCACGCACGTCCTGCAACAGTTCTTGTACAAACTGCTAGTAAATATGATGCTGATATCAACTTAGAATATAATGGTAAAACAGTGAACCTGAAATCTATTATGGGTGTAATGTCTCTAGGAATTGCGAAAGGTGCTACAATCACAATCTCTGCTTCTGGTTCTGATGAAAATGATGCACTTGCTGCGCTTAAAGACACAATGAAAAGTGAAGGCCTAGGCGAGTAATGCAACAACTGAAAGGAATCGGTGCTTCAGCAGGCGTTGCGATTGCAAAAGCGTATCGTCTGGAAGAACCAGATTTAACAGTTCACCAAAAAGACATCAATGATCCAGAGACAGAAGTGAAGCGTTTTGAAGAAGCAATTCATGTTTCTAAACAAGAACTTGAAGCAATTAAAGAACATGCGCTAAAAGAGCTTGGCCAAGACAAAGCAGATATCTTTTCTGCCCACCTTCTTGTGTTAAGTGATCCTGAACTGCTAAGCCCAGTAAAGGATAAAATCAAATCTGATAAAGTAAATGCTGAATTTGCTTTAAAAGAAACAGCGACGATGTTTGTCACAATGTTCGAAGCAATGGACAATGAATACATGAAGGAACGTGCAGCGGATATTCGCGACGTAACGAAACGTGTGACTGGACATTTGCTAGGCGTTGACATTCCAAACCCAAGCATGATTTCTGAAGAAGTCATCATCATTGCTGAAGATTTAACACCTTCTGATACTGCTCAGCTGAACAGACAATTTGTCAAAGGCTTTGCAACAGATATCGGCGGTCGTACTTCTCACTCCGCGATCATGGCAAGATCTATGGAGATTCCAGCAGTTGTTGGGACAAAAGAAGCAACAAAAACGGTGAAAAACGATGATCTGATCATTGTGGATGGTATTACTGGAGACGTCATCATTCAGCCTTCTGAAGATGAAGTGAAAGCGTATCAAAAAAAGCATGAAGACTACTTAGCTCAAAAAGCGGAATGGGCGAAACTTGTTGACCAGCCAACGGTTACAAAAGACGGCGTTCACGTAGAGCTAGCTGCAAATATCGGAACACCTGAAGATGTAAAAGGTGTACTTGAAAATGGCGGCGAAGCAGTTGGATTGTACCGTACTGAATTTTTATACATGGGCAGAGACCAGCTTCCTACAGAAGAAGAGCAGTTCGATGCGTATAAAACAGTTTTAGAGAAGATGGAAGGGAAAGCAGTGGTTGTCCGCACACTAGATATTGGTGGCGATAAAGAACTTCCTTACTTGCAGCTTCCAAAAGAAATGAACCCGTTCCTTGGCTATAGAGCCATTCGCCTTTGCCTGGAAGAGCAGGAGATTTTCAGAACACAACTACGCGCCTTACTTCGTGCAAGTACATATGGAAACTTGAAAATCATGTTCCCTATGATCGCGACGTTATCAGAATTTAGAGAAGCAAAAGCCATTTTACTTGAAGAAAAAGAAGCATTGGTTGCCGCTGGTACAGACGTTTCTGATTCGATTGAAATCGGAATGATGGTAGAAATTCCATCAACGGCTGTCATCGCAGACCAATTTGCAAAAGAAGTAGATTTCTTCAGTATTGGAACGAATGATTTGATTCAATACACAATGGCTGCTGATCGAATGAACGAACGAGTGTCTTATCTTTACCAGCCTTACAACCCAGCGATTTTACGTCTTATTACGCTTGTAATCGAAGCAGCGCATAAAGAGGGTAAATGGGTTGGCATGTGCGGTGAGATGGCAGGAGATGAAATCGCAATCCCGCTTCTACTTGGATTAGGATTAGATGAATTCTCAATGAGTGCAACATCCATTCTTCCAGCTAGAACGCAGCTAAGCAAGCTTTCTAAAGAAGAAGCTGCATCATTTAAAGAGCATATTTTATCACTTAGCACAACAGAAGAAGTGGTTGATTTCGTCAAGAAGACGTTTCAACAGAACTAAGTGAATGAAAACCAGACAGGTGAAACTGTCTGGTTTTTTTGTCGAATTTTATCATATTGAGTCATATTGGGCAGTGAGAAGGGCACCCTATAATTAAAAAATGGAGGTGACCAGATTGCCTTTCTCAGACTACAAACCAGGTGATCAAGTATATGTGATTTATCGAAACCCACATGCTGCAAACGTAGCACAAATTAAAGAAGCAGAAATTGTTTCACATCCATACAACGAAGAAGAGCTTGCCCTCTTTTTACTTGAAACGTATCATCCACTAGCACCTGATGATGCTGTGTTTCCAACATATGAAGAAGCAGAAGCTCTTTATCAAGACTTGTTTGAATAAGGGAGATTTTAGAAAGGATAAAAGCCATCCTGTGCGGTTAAAGTAACGGTATGAAAACCTTAAAGGTAAGGATGTGCTTAATATGATCAAACCTTTCGTTCCCCAGCTTGTTTACATTGAACCCCGGGCGTTAGATTACCCGTTAGGACGAGAGCTGAAGGAAAAGTTTGAGGGTATGGGAATCGAAATAAGAGAAACGACTTCACACAACCAGGTCAGAAATATTCCGGGAAAAAATGACTTGCAAAAGTATCGTAATGCGAAGTCAACGCTTGTCATTGGTGTGAGGAAGACATTGAAGTTTGACTCGTCTAAACCATCTGCAGAGTATGCGATCCCATTTGCAACAGGATGTATGGGGCATTGTCATTATTGCTATTTGCAAACAACAATGGGAAGTAAGCCGTACATTCGAACGTACGTCAATGTAGAAGAAATATTAGATCAGGCAGATCAATACATGAACGAGCGGGCGCCGGATATCACGAGATTTGAAGCATCATGTACTTCAGACATCGTAGGAATTGACCATTTGACACATACACTCAAACGAGCGATTGAATACTTCGGGCAGACGGACCTAGGAAAACTTCGCTTTGTCACGAAATTCCATCATGTCGATCATCTGTTAGATGCAAAGCATAATGGCCGGACACGATTCCGTTTTAGCATCAATGCCGATTATGTCATTAAATATTTCGAGCCTGGCACATCACCGCTAGATAAGCGGATTGAAGCGGCTGTTAAGGTCGCAAAGGCAGGCTATCCTCTAGGCTTTATTATTGCCCCAATCTACATCCATGAAGGCTGGCAGGAAGGGTATAAAGTTCTATTCGAAAAGCTCGATGCAGCCCTTTCTGAAGATGTGAGAGACGATATCACCTTTGAGATGATTCAGCATCGCTTTACAAAACCAGCAAAGCGTGTGATTCAAAAAAATTACCCAAAATCAAAATTAGAGTTGGACGAAGAAAAAAGAAGATACAAGTGGGGAAGATATGGTATAGGAAAATATATCTATCAAAAAGATGAGGAACAAGAACTAAGAGAGACTTTAGAGTCATATATAGATCAGTACTTTCCTTCTGCAAAAATTGAATATTTTACTTAAAACAAGCCTATACGGCTTGTTTTTTTCTATTTAAATTTTCTTACAACTATTGAATGCGGTATCATTTTGCCGATATATAAATTAAGGTGTGAAAGTAGATGTAGGGGTGATGAGATGTTTAAGAAACTTCAAGTGAGAATAGCTGTTTTCATCTCAGTTATTTTAATTTTAACCGTCGTGGCTGTTCAAGTGGGGTCCAACTTAGTGTTAAGACCACTTATTGAACGAGATGCAAAAACCACCGCAGCAGCAACGGCAGAAAGTATGAGAGACATTATTACTGAAAAGCTTGATAATTACGGCAATACAATTAATAAACTCGCAACAAGTACAATGACTGAAGAATTTGCGCGAAAACAAACCAAGCAAACATTGGCTTTTGAAAACGATGAACTAAAAAACATGCAGGAACAGGATAAACTCATTTCGTTTGCCTATATAGGAACAAGTGACGGGAAAATGTTCGGCTTTCCGGAGTTCGATCTTGGCGAAGGATATGATCCATCTAAACAAGGCTGGTTTAAACAAGCAGCCGAAAAGCCTGATCAGGTCGTTTGGACAGATCCATATATTGATGAAGCAACGAAAAAAATGATTGTCTCAGCCACGAAGGCGATTGTCAAAGATGGAAAGGTCATTGGGGTCGCTGGACTTGATTTGAAGCTGTCCTCCATTCAAACGTATATAAATGAACAAGAGATTCCTTATAAGGGGACCGCTTTCTTAGTTGATGGCACAGGCACCCTTTTGGCGCATCCAACAGAGCAAGGAAAAAACATATCAAAGGTCGCTTCTGTGAAAAAAGCGCTTGACAACTCAGGTGTTGATGACAGTAAAGAACTGACGGTCATATCTAAAATCAAAGAAGCTGATTGGACGGTTGGTGTCAGCTTTGAGAAAAGTAAACTGCTGTGGATCACAGAACAAATGAATCAGACAAGTATCATTATATCCGTCATTGCCATTATTCTTGCGATAATCCTCAGCTTCTTATTGGCAAGAAGCATTACAACGCCAATCAAGCGTCTAATAGAGCATGTGCGTAAGGTGTCAGAAGGCGATTTAACAAGTACGCTTGCAGTGAAATCCCAAGATGAAATTGGTTCCCTCACGAAAAGCATTAATCAAATGACCGAGGATGTCAGGGAGTTAATTGAAAAAGTGAAAGGGGCTTCAGATCAAGTTGTGAAATCAGCGGATGAAGTGACCCACATTTCAAATGAGACTTTGCTGTCTAGCGAACAGATTGCAACGGCCATTCAAGAGGTGGCAACAGGAGCGACTAAGCAGGCGTCAGATGCAGAAACGATTAATGAAAAATCAGAGTATTTGTATGAGAAAGTGCGCCATATGGGTGAGCTCGCTTCACAAATGCAAACCAACTCAAAATCATCTGAAGATGCAAGCTATAAAGGGCTTGACGCACTTGGTTTGCTCGTCCAAAAATCAACACAAGCGAGTGAAGAATCGAAAAAGGTTGAGCAAATGCTGCTAGACCTTGAGCATAAAACGAAAAATATTGAAAATGTCGTGACCGCCATCTCTGAAATCTCGGATCAAACGAATTTACTTGCACTGAATGCAAGCATTGAAGCAGCGAGAGCAGGAGAAAGCGGACGAGGATTTGCTGTAGTAGCAGAAGAAGTGAGAAAGCTTGCTGAACAATCTGCGCAGTCAACAAAACACATTAGTGAAACCGTCAAACTCATTCAAGATGAATCGAAGAAGGCGGCTGAAGCGATGACAACAGCAAGTAAAATGAATGAGGAACAAGGTGCCGCCATCAATGCAACAGGTGAGGCACTCAGCAGCATCACAATGGAAATGCAGGCACTTGTCGGTTCAATCGACAGCATTCATACACAGATTAATGAAATGACAGAAGAACAGCAGAAGATGAGTGACTCCATTCAAAGTATTGCTGCCATTTCAGAAGAATCTGCTGCCTCAGCTGAGGAAGTGCATGCGTCTACAGATGAACAAGTTCAAGTGTTAGAAAGAACGAAAACCTCAACTGAAATGCTGAACGAATCAAGCCAGGCACTGCGTCAGGCGGTTGACCGATTTAAGGTGTAATGAGCGGAAAGGAACCTTGCGATGTGAGCAAGGTTCTTTTTGTATGATAAAATAAACTAGAGGAGGTGTTGACATGGATGTCAATCTAACTGGAAAAAAAGCATTGGTAGCTGCAAGCAGTCAAGGTATCGGAAAATCGATTGCCTTTGCTCTAGCAAAAGAGGGAGCAGATGTGATGCTCTCGGGAAGACATGAACAGAAGCTGAAAGAAACAGTCAAGGAGCTGTCTCCGCTTGTCAAAGGACAGCTGACTTATCAAGTATGTGATGTATCTGACGCCGGGCAAATCAAGGCGCTTGTTCAAGCGGCGGCTGGTGATGAGAAGTGTCTAGACATTCTTGTGAACAATACAGGCGGGCCTAAAACAGGAACGCTCGACACCTTAACAGATGAAGATTGGATCGAATCATTTCAGCTTCATTTACTCAGCTATATTCGATTATTAAAAGAGGCATTGCCTTATTTGAAAAAACGCGGCGCACGTGTTTTAAATATTGCGTCAATGTCAGTGAAAGAACCGATCCCGGGCTTGATGCTGTCGAATACATTTAGACCGGCCATAGCCGGCTGGACAAAAACAGCCGCTCTGGAGTTTGCAAAGGATGGTATTTTGATCAATACGTTAGCACCGGGAAAAATTGAAACAGACCGTGTGAAACAGCTGGAGAAGCACCGCGCACAAAGAGAGAATCGAACGGTTGAAGAAATCAAAGCACAGGCTGAACGAGCGATCCCGCTTGGCCGTTACGGACAGCCAGAGGAATTTGCAGCATATGCAGCGTTTCTTTTATCTGAAGCCAATACATATATGACAGGTCAAACACTGATCATTGATGGTGGATTGACAAAGTCTCTTTAAGGAGGAACAAGTGATGGCACAAATCAAAACAGTTGGTTTTATAGGAATCGGTGTAATGGGTCACAGTATGGCAGGACATTTAATGGATGCAGGCTATGAAGTGATCGTTTATACAAGAACGAAAGCAAAAGCAGACGCATTGATTCGAAAAGGGGCATCATGGAAGTCGGCAGTAAAAGAGATTGCAGAAAGCGCAGATGCCGTCATCACAATGGTGGGATATCCCTCTGATGTAGAAGAGATCTATTTAGGTGAAGATGGGCTTGTGGCACATGCCGCGCCAGGTACATATCTCATTGATATGACGACATCGAAGCCTCAGCTTGCAAAAGAAATTGAGTTGAAAGCGAAGGAAAGAGGTATATTTGCATTAGATGCACCTGTATCAGGCGGAGACATAGGAGCCCAAAATGGAACGCTGGCCATTATGATCGGCGGAGAAAGATCAGCCTATGAAGCCTGTCTGCCGCTATTTGAGCAAATGGGTGAAAACATTCAATATCAAGGACCGGCAGGAAGCGGTCAGCATACAAAAATGTGTAACCAAATTGCCATTGCAGCGGGGATGGTCGGTGTCGCAGAGGCAATGGCTTATGCCGAAAAATCAGGGCTTGATCCAGAGCAGGTGCTCAAAAGCATCACAACAGGTGCAGCTGGCAGCTGGTCTTTGTCAAACCTTGCACCAAGAATGCTGAAAGGCGATTTCGAGCCAGGGTTTTATGTGAAGCATTTTATCAAGGATATGGGCATTGCACTTGAAGAAGCAGAGCTGATGGGAGAAGAAATGCCAGGGCTCTCACTTGCGAAGTCACTTTATGAAAAGCTGAGCGAACAGGGCGAAGAAAACAGCGGGACCCAGAGCATCTATAAATTATGGGTCAAATAGTTTGCCGCTTTAAACAAACCCTCAAAACAAACTAAAAACCTGACCCAAATAGGGACAGGTTTTTTTGATATTATTTTCCGATGAATTGCTGCGTCCAGTAGTTGCCAGATTTCACATAACCAACACCGATATGTGTATAGCTTTTGTTTAAAATGTTTGCTCTGTGGCCTTCACTATTCATCCATGCTGTCACAACTTCTTGAGGGGATCTTTGACCTTGGGCAATGTTTTCACCTGCTGATTTGTAAGTGATACCGAATTGCTTCATTTGATCAAATGGAGATCCATAAGTTGGGCTTGTATGAGAGAAATAGTTTTTATCTTTCATATCTTGAGATTTTGCGCGAGCAGATTTGCTTAATTTAGAATCAACAGAAAGTGCCTTTAAGCCTTGTTTTGCACGCTCTTTATTTGTAAGCTCAACCACTTCTTTTTCAAATGCATTTAAGCTGCTGTCTGCTTTTGATGCCGTTGTGTCTTTTTGGTCAGCTTTTGTGTTGCTGCTTGTGTTTTCTTTTGCTGGAGTGCTTGGTTTAGAAGCAGCTGGTTTTTTCACTGATTCTTGTTTTTGTTCTTGTTTTGCTTTGTTTACTTCTTTCACTACTTTTGTTCCTGTAACAGGTTGACCGCTTTTGATCAGTTTGTTTAATAGAGCTTCGATCTCTTTTTGATTCGACTTGCTTAGCTTGTTTACATCTGAAGAGATATGTAATTTTGCTGCTAATGTATGAAGATCAATGGCTTGATGCTGTACATTTATTACTTGTTTCAGGTTAAGCTCCTTCGCATCAGCTGAATGTCCTCCAGTGAATGTGATGAGTGCAGCAGCTGTCAGCGCTGAAAAAAAGAATGATTTCTTCTTCATATTGTAACTCCTCCTAAAATCTTTGTTTTGTTTTCTCACAAAAAATCATACCATGGACTTTTTGTTATAAACGTACCAGCATCCTCCATTGACAATGCCAGTTTGTCATTTTTGTTAAAGTCATCGTAAGAGCCGCTTCATATCAATGGATAGGGAATTCTTCCATTTAAAGAAAACGACATAAACATACCAATATTTTAAAGTGTTAGTATATTTTTTTGCAGATTAGGGATTGACAGCTTTTTTTCACCCGTTTCGCTGTAACAACTATTACAAAAGTGTTACAATAATGAGTGGTAATTGTAAAAGATTGAAAAGGATGAGAGGAGCTACATAAGTGGGAGAGAAACAGCATCAAGGTGCTGCCGAGCAAAAAAAAATCAAGCGCCGGAACGCCTGGAGAATTAATCTCTTTTTCTTCGCTGTATTTAGTTTATTTGCTGGACTTGTGATCAAGCTGGGTGTGCTGCAAATCGTCAATGGTGAAGATTATAAAAAGCAAGCCAACCGAACAGAGGTCAAAACAGCATCATACCCGTCTCCAAGAGGAAAAATGTATGACGCGAGAGGAAGAGTCGTCGTTGATAACGAAAGTGTACCTGCCATCGTTTATACATCAGAAAGCGGTGTGAAAGCGGAGGATAAGATTAAGGTAGCAAGAAAACTTGCGACTTATATAAAAATGGATACTGATTTTTTGAGAGAGCGTGACATTCGAGATTTTTGGCTGGCGAGCCATCCGAAAGAAGCGGATAAACTCATTTCAAAAGCGGAGAAAAAAGATATCGATGCAAAGGATGTCTATCCGCTTCAAGTAGAGCGTGTCCCAAAGAAAGAAGTCAAAGCGATCGAAAAGGATGCAGAGGAAAAAGCTGTTGCAGCGATCTACCGTAGATTTACAGGCGGATATGCCTTTGAGCCCCAAATCGTGAAGGCAATGAACCCAAACGAAGAGAAAAAAGGGGACGAAAAAGTTGCTCTACTCGATGAAACGAAAGAATCAAAACAGACTTCATCCGTAAGTCTAACATATGAAGAAATTTCACTTGTCTCAGAGCATCTTGATGAACTGCCTGGTGTGAACGTCATCAACGACTGGACAAGAAAATATCCGTATGAAAAGACCCTTTATAATGTACTTGGCGGTGTGACTACACCAGAGCAAGGAATCATTAAAGAGCGTGAAGATTACTATATGGCAAGAGGCTACTCGCGAAATGACCGGGTAGGGAAGAGCTATTTAGAATATCAATACGAGGATTTTCTAAACCCAGAGAAAGCGACCGTTCAATATACACAGGTTGGCGGGAAGCTGCTCGATGAAATCAAGCGGACAGAAGGACGAAGAGGACTTGATCTTGCGCTGACATTTGATATGGAGCTGCAAAAGGAAGTCGACAAAATCGTTGAATCAGAGCTTAGATCCGCCAGCGCGAGAAACTATATGATGGATCGTGCCTTTGTCGTCATGATGGACCCTCACACAGGGGATGTTCTCGCGATGTCAGGCAAGAAAATGGACGGCAGAGACGTCACAGATTATGCAATCGGAACATTTACGACCCAGTACGAAATGGGCTCTGTTGTCAAAGGAGCCACTGTCCTCTCTGGTTATCAAGACGGAATGTCACACAACCAAGCCTATATGGATACACCGCTCTACTTTGCAGGAAGTAATGGAAAACCGAAGCGGTCTTACAAAGATCTTGGATGGGTTAACGACATTCAAGCACTCCAAAAAAGTTCCAACGTCTACATGTTCCAAGTAGCGATGAGAATGGCGGGCATCACCTATCAAAAGGATGGTCCGTTACCTGCAAGGCCTGAGCACTTACAAAAAATGAGAAACTACTATGCGCAATTCGGTCTTGGCGTGAAAACGGGGATCGATCTGCCGCAGGAATCAAGCGGGATGCAGACGCATCCTAAGACGGTCGGCGGACTCTTGCTTGATGAAGCAATTGGTCAGTATGACACGTATACACCGCTTCAAGTGGCACAATACATGTCAACGATCGCCAATGGAGGAAGCCGTATTCAGCCAAGAGTAGTGAAAAGTGTTCATCTTCCAACGAAGAAGGATGAAGTAGGCCCAGTCGTAAAAAAATATGAGCCGAAAGTGCTGAATACGATTAACAACTCGAAAGCAGATATTGACCGCGTAAAAACGGGACTGAAAATGGTCACATCAACAGGCGGAACTGCCGCTGGCCGGTTTGGTCAGCATGATGTCGCAGGAAAAACAGGTACAGCGCAAACGTTCTACTATGGTGCCAACCGCAGCTGGTGGGGAAATTCAACGTACAACTTAACCTTTGGAGGATATTATCCTTCTTCTAATCCAAAGGTGGCGTTTAGTGTCGTGACACCTTATGTCTCAGATAAGGATCCTGTTATTAAAAACATCCCGAGTAAAATTGTGGATAAGTACGTTGAATTACAAAAGAAATATGAAAAACAATAAACCGCAGGGAGCACAGCAGCAGAAAGTGCTCCCTTTTTGCTGAAAATATGGACGTTTCCCTCGATGACAGAAGGAAAATACGGGTTTTCTAGCGAATCTTTTTTATACATCAATCTAAGGACAACCCTAAAAAATGAAAAGGAGGGTCGGACGACGATGGAACAACAAATGAAAGATTCGAATCAATTGTATTCGAACATCGATTTACATGCCGTTCTTTCTTCTAATGGCCGCTTTCTCTACATTTCTTCCAACTGTAAGCAGCTTTTGCTCTATGAACAAAAGGATTTACTAGGGTGTTTTTTGAAAGACTTTGTTCATACCGAAGATCAATTTCTCGTCGAAAGTTATTTTTACAATCAGCACATGCTAGAGGTTTGCCACTTTAGACTGCTAAGAAGTGATCTGACAGCTGTATGGATCGAAGCAAGCATTGATTTTGTTGCTTGTGATGGGTTAGACAACGAAGTAAGTAGAGAAATGATCCTGAAAATGAGGGTGCTGGATACTGAGCCCCAAAAAGCAGCATTTCAAACAACATCAAAAGTAGCAGAACAGTCGTTAGGCAGTCTGCCGGCTTTCCAAAATGTCGGTGAAGCTGAACAATTGATTGCCATGCTGCCAAATCCGTTATGTATTACGACTTTAGGGAAAATTGTGTATGCGAATGATGCGATGCTGCAATTAATGGGGGTAAGTGCAAGAGATGACATGATCGGCAAGTCCGCGTTTGATTTTATTGCTGAAGAGTACCATGATATTGTCAGAAGCCGAATAACAAGGCTGCAGCAAGGCCTTCCAGTCGGAATGATTGAACAGATATGGAAGCGTCAAGATGGGAGCAGTATTCATATTGAG
Source organism: Bacillus sp. I-2 (assembly GCF_001974945.1). NCBI lineage: Bacteria > Bacillati > Bacillota > Bacilli > Caryophanales > Bacillaceae > Bacillus > Bacillus sp. I-2. Next base: position 282,329 of record NZ_LZRW01000044.1, read on the forward strand.
GTAAAGTCATCACCGACGATTTATCAAAATCAGCGGGCAGAGCTTTTGCTGCTCGTGGACATCTCATCCCGTAAAAAATTCCAAACCGTTCTTCAAAAAAGCCGGGAGAGGTATCAGCTGCTCATTCAAAACTCCATTGATACGATTGCGGTCATCCATGATCACAAGTGGGTATTTATGAATGAATCAGGCATTAAATTATTTGAAGCCGAGCATTACGATAAATTAATAGGAAAGGATATCTTTCATCAAATCCATTCCTGTGATCAGCAAAAGGTTAAAAAGAGCTTATCACGTATTATTGAAAGAGCATCAGATTCTGAGATTGTCACGATGAGCTGTCATACGTTTAAACATAAGCTGATTTATACAGAAATGGTCTGTATCCCAACTACATTCTTTGGAGAAACAGCGGTTCAAATTATATTAAGAGATATCTCCGAACGTAAGCAGACAGAAGAGCTCATGCTCCGCTCTGAAAAATTATCGATTGCAGGCCAATTGGCGGCTGGCATTGCACATGAAATCAGAAACCCATTGACCGCCATCAAAGGCTTTTTACAGCTCATTAAACCGAAAACAAAAGATCGCGATCAATACTTCGAGATTGTTTTCTCTGAGCTGAGCCGAATAGAAATTATCTTGAGTGAGCTGCTAATGCTGGCGAAACCGCAGCAAACCTCCTCAATGCAGACGCTGGATTTGAAAAAAATCATCAGCGAAGTCACAGCCTTGTTAGAAACACAAGCGAACTTAAATGGCATTTTAATGAACACAAGTGAGATAGAGGAGGGTCTCCTGATGAACGGAGATCAAAATCAGCTCAAGCAAGTGTTTATCAATTTAATCAAAAATGCCGTAGAATCCATGCCGGACGGAGGAAAGGTAGACATCACAGCCAAAGCAGAAGGTGATGGAATACTTGTCACGATTCGTGATGAAGGGATCGGCATTCCTGAATCGGTGATGAAGCGGATTGGAGAGCCCTTTTTAACCACAAAGGAAAAAGGAACAGGACTTGGCCTCATGGTCACATTTAATATTTTAGAAAATCATAACGGGACGATCCGTGTGGATAGTCAGCCTGAAAAGGGCACCGTATTTCACATCATGTTTCCTGCAAAATAAAAACAACGGCAAGAGAGCCGTTGTTTCAATCTAGCGAATGAATAGAACGTTTTTCGAGTACAAATTGTTCTAGCCGGTCAAGTCCTTCTTTCAGCGTTTCAAGTGAATAAGCGTAAGACAGGCGCACATACCCTTCGCCGAGTGGAGAGAAAGCAGAGCCTGGTACGACCGCAAGTCTTGTACTTTCTAACAGCTCCATGCAAAAATCAAAGGAACTCATCCCAAACGATTCAATGGATGGAAAAATATAGAAAGCGCCAGAAGGTTTAATCACCGGAAGCCCCATAGAAATGAGCCGATCATATACATAATCGAGTCTTTTCTTATATTGCTCTCTCATGATCAGTGCATCATCCACACCATTTGTCACAGCTTCAAGTGCCGCCTTTTGTGAGACAGCCGAGGCACAAGACACGTTATATTGATGTACTTTTAATACATGTTTAGCAATTGGAGCTGAAGCAAATAAAAATCCAATTCTCCATCCAGTCATGCTATGAGATTTAGACAGTCCATTGATGACAATGGTCTGTTCTTTTAAGAAAGAGGCAATTGAATGATGCGGCCGGTCAAATGTCAGCTCGCTGTAGATTTCATCGGATAAAATAAAGATGTCTTTTCCTTCAAGGAGCTGGGCAATTTCTTTCAATTCTTCTTCTGAAAGCGTGACACCAGTCGGGTTTGAAGGGTAAGGAAGAACCACACACTTTGTCTTTTCCGTTAGCGCATCCTCAATCAGCTTGGCATTCAATTTAAAGCCGGCATTCGTTGTGTCAATATGTACGGGCATGGCACCGCACATTCGAATGATCGGTTCATATCCGGGGTATACAGGTCCAGGTAAAATGACCTCATCGCCTTCTGTTAAAATGGTTCGAAACGCAGCATCGATTGCTTGACTTGCACCTGTCGTCACAATGATTTCTGACTCTGCATCATAATCAAGATTCACTTTCTTCTTGATATAATGCTGGATCGCTTGTCTTAGCTCTAGGAAACCAGCATTGTGAGTGTATGAGGTGTAATTCTCGTCAATGGCTGCTTTGGCAGCTGTTTTGACATGATGCGGCGTATAAAAATCGGGCTGGCCTATCGTCAATGAAACGACATCTTCATATGACGATACGAGATTTGAAAATGTTCGAATGCCTGAAATTTCAATATCCTTTACTCTTGGATTCAGCAAATGCTCCATTTCTCATCACCTTAAAAATTTATGTTTTTATCCTATTTTACCATTCACTGCATAAATGTCACCTGCGAAAGGCACTGGATATCGTTATATGTAGTCTATTCTCCTATCCATCACCGCATGAGTGATATATTAAAGAAAGAGCAACATTTATTATAGCGTAACCTCAAGAGAAAATACAGGCTGTGATGAAGATGATTAGAAAACGGCAAAACTGCGTAAACTGAAAGAACGTGAGAATCAGGGTCATGGGAATTGCTTTCATAGACATACGATCTCCTAAAGGAGGACGATAGATGGAACAATCAGCGAAGACATCGAAAATCGCGTTTCTATCCGTGCTGAGCAACACATTTGTTGTCATCTTAAAAATCATTGTGGGTCTATTAACCGGATCTGTCGCGGTTTTATCAGAAGCCATTCATTCGTTTCTCGATTTAATGGCATCGTTTATTGCATTTATTTCTGTTCGTATTTCAAGAAAGCCAGCAGATTCTAAACATCCTTATGGACATGGAAAAGTCGAAAATATTTCTGGAACGATTGAGACACTGCTGATTTTCGTTGCTGGCATTTGGATTATATACGAATGTGTTCACAAATTAATGCATCCAGAGCCAGTCAAGCTGCCTGTGCTTGGCATTGTGGTCATGCTGCTAGGTGCGCTCATCAATTTTGTTGTATCGAGGATTGTGAACAAAGAGGCTGAGCGAGTACATTCAGTTGCCATGAAATCAAATGCACTGCATCTTTTAACGGATGTGTTTACGTCATTAGGGGTGGCATTTAGTTTATTGCTTGTGGCATTAACCGACTGGTATTTCCTAGATCCGATCATTGGAATGGTTCTGGCCCTCTTTATTATGCGTGAAGCGTTTAAACTCATGAAGGAAGCCTTCCCGCCGCTTGTTGATGCTCGGTTAACACCAGAGGAAGAACAATCAATCGAAGCGATCATTCAAGGATTTAGTCAAGAATTTATTGAATATCATGACTTTCGAACAAGGCGGTCTGGTGCCGAGGAATATATTGATTTTCATTTGATTGTAGATGGAAAGACAACGATTGAAGATGTTCACCAATTATGTGATCGAATTGAAGAGAAGATTCAGCTGGAATTTCCGCATGCACAAATCTTTATTCATGTGGAACCTGAAAGTGAAAGAAGCGCACAAACGTAAAAAAGGCGATCAACCTATTCTCAGGTTGTATCGCCTTTTTTTACGCTTCATCTATGAAATGAAATCAATATCCATAAGCAGTATCGTAGTCTTCATACCAAGAGATATAAGCTGTGTCATCATTTGACAAACCATGCTTCATATCTAAAAAGTCAGCCTCGCAAATATCTTCAATTACAGTCATTTCGTTGTTCTTTAATAATACGACAGTTCCCATCATGAACACCTTTCTTTAAAAAATCCTTGACTATTGTACCATTTGAAGAATCATTGTCAACAGAAGAATGGAAACAAGACGAAAATATCACAAAATGTTAAAAAATCAGGAGGTAAAAGAACTAGAAGTGCCATGTTTTTCACAAATTTTCAGTATTTATTCACATAAATCGCTTAGATCAAACTGATCTAAAATGTATGTAAAAGTGTAAAGCTCCATTGATCTTGCTATATTCATAGGATATAATAACGGATGATTATAAGAAATTTATAGAAAACATACATAATAAAGGAGAAATAGGATGGAAACCAACATAACAGAACCACACATTCAAGAAAAGAAGCATCCTGAGCTAGCAGGTGTAGGCTATCGTTTTCTTGCACACCTTTTGGACGGTATCATTATCGGTGTACCAATTGCATTTATCATGTTTATTTTGGCGTCAGTCTTTTTTATCTCAAGCCCAGAGGCAGCAATGATGATGGATGACGACAGTTATTACTATTCTTCAACCGTCATAACGGATGAGGAGTGGGAAGCTATTATGGGACTGATCTTTTTCTATATAGGGGCAATCTTGATGGGTACCGTGGTGACATGGCTTTATTACGCCATCATGGAATCATCAAAATTGCAAGGAACACTTGGAAAGATGGCTCTCGGCATCAAAGTAACAAAAGTCACAGGCGAAAAGGTCACATTTGGCCGTGCAACTGGCCGCTTCTTTGCAAAAGGCTTTTTGTCTCCGATCTTATATATTGGCTATATCATTGCCTTTTTCACAGAGAAAAAACAAGCACTTCACGATTTGATTGCAAGCACCATTGTTGTGAAGAAATAACGAAAAAAGCACCTCTGCTATATGGTAAGAGGTGCTTTTTTTCATAGATCGCTTGTATGGATGAGGGAAACAGCACATAAAATAGAATGATAGTGAAAAATGAGGCAGGGAAGGGAGACAATCGATTGAGAACAGGAAAAAAGACCGCACAGAAAAAAGGGGCAGGCTTTGGGCTGTTTTTGACAGCACCTGTGCTGGCCTGGGCGTTGTATGATTTTGCAAATACGATCTTTTCATCAAATATGATCACCATTTTCTTCCCGTTTTACTTGCAGGAAACGATCGGGGACAGTGCGAGAATGGACCAGATCGCCAGCACCTTTATTTCTTATGCAAACGCACTAGCCAGCTTTTTTCTCGTCATTTTTACACCTTTATACGGAGTGCTGATTGATCGTACAGGAAAAAAGAAACGTTACATTACGGTGTTTACGTTCATATGTATTGCCTGTACGCTTTTGATGGGGATTTTTGCTGGGATTGATTTCTCAAGTGAATGGTTTGGGCTGCCTGTTTCTTTATTAGTCGTGGTTACCTTGTTTGTGATCGCAAAGTTTTTTTATCATTCTAGTCTTGTTTTCTATGACACCATTTTGCCCGATCTTGGGACAAAAGAAGAAATCCCGCTTATTTCAGGATTTGGTATCGCCGTTGGCTATTTAGGAACACTTGTCGGTCTCTCTGTTTATTTACTTGTCGGCAATGACCAGTTTCATGAAGCATTTATTCCGACAGCTCTTTTATTCCTTATCTTTTTTCTACCCTTTCTCTTTTTTGTAAAAGATCCTCATCCGCTGCCTCAGCCAGAGAAAAAGGCGTCTTTTTTCAGCGGGTATAAAGAGATTATTCAAACGTTTAAAGAGATGAAAAAGTACAAGCCAGCTTTTATCTTTATGATTGCTTTCTTTTTTATGAATGATGCTTTACAAACAGCGATTGCGATGATGGCTGTTTATGCCAAAATCATCATTGGCTTTACCGCTGGGCAATTTATTTTGCTCTATCTTGTATCGACCATTTCAAGTATCATTGGCTCCTTTCTGTTTGGATATATCACAAAAGCGATAGGGGCAAAGCGATCGATTACAGTTGTGTATGTCATTTTGATTGCTGCGCTGATTCTGGCTGTGACAGCGGCAACCGAATGGGTCTTCTGGATAGCGGGCAGTTTATTCGGGATTTCACTTGGCGCAAGCTGGGGAGCATCACGAATCTTGATTATTGAACTGACACCGAAGGAAAAAAGGGGACAGTTTTTTGGCCTCTTTGCATTCTCAGGGAAGGTATCTTCCATTATCGGGCCGATCATTTATGGCTCAGTTACCCTGCTGTTTGCAGAGCACGGAAATCTCGCAAGCCGCCTTGCACTAGGGTCTTTGCTCATCCTTGCAGCGATAGGACTTGTGATTCATCAATTCGTTCGAGAGAAAGCGTAAAGAAACGTCAACTTTTTACCTATGCTGCCGATATAAAAAGTACAATCTTATATTGAAGAATAGAGGGATTTCCGTGGCTTTAAACAAACAAGAAATTTTACTTGACTCTGGTACCAATGAATTGGAAATTGTGAAGTTTGAAATTGGTGCAAATCAATTCGGCATTAACGTCATGAAAGTAAGAGAAATCATTCAGCCGGTTGAGGTGACGGTTGTACCGCACTCTCACCAAGATGTAGAAGGAATGATTAGTTTACGAGGCGAGATTTTACCAGTCATCAATCTATTTTCCTTTTTTAATGTCGAGTCAGATCAGTCAGAACAAGAGAAATATATTGTGACTGAATTCAACCAACGGAAATTTGTGTTCCATACAGGAACGGTATCACAAATTCACCGCGTCAGCTGGGAAGAGATTGAGAAGCCGACTGCACTCAATCAAGGGATGGACCGTCATTTAACGGGCATCATTAAGCTTGATGAAAAAATGATTTTCCTTCCAGATTACGAAAAAATCATTTATGATATTGAATCCGCTTCTGGTGTTGATACGTATCATATGTTTGACGGTGAGAAAGACGAGAGAAGAACAGGGAAGAAACTGTATGTCGTTGAAGATTCTCCGCTTCTCATGCGTTTATTAACAAATGAATTAACCGAAGCAGGCTATAAAAACATTGTGACCTTTGAAGATGGCAAACAGGCATATGATCATGTCATGGACCTTGTCAGCAAAGGAATCAGTGTCACAGAAGAAATTGATATGATTATTACGGATATTGAAATGCCTAAAATGGATGGCCACCGGTTAACAAAACTGCTAAAGGACAATCCTTTAACAAATTCCATTCCGATTCTTATTTTCTCTTCGTTAATCACTGAAGATTTGCGTCATAAAGGGGAAACGATCGGGGCAGATGATCAAATCAGTAAACCAGAAATTCATCAGCTGATTGAAAAAGTCGATCATTTTATTATCTAAACAAAAAACCACTCGGTATGAGTGGTTTTTTCTGTTTAAAAATAACTTTCCCCGAGTCGTTTGAAGACGGGCTTTGTGTAATGTGATGTTTGTTTTGTGGCGGCAGGTTTTTCTTTTAAACCGACATACGTTTGAAGTATTTGCTTTGCTCGGTTTAATGACATATTCGCTTTTGGATTGCGATATGATTGATTTAAATTTCCTAAGTGTGGCAAAAATTCGAAGTCTTCTTTCGTTGGTGGCAGGTGAAAATAATAATCTCCAATTTCAATCAGCACGTCGGACTGTTGTTGACTATACTTGGGATTGTTAGAGAAATGTAGGCCCACTTTTCTTCCTTTACCTTCTTGCAATAGTTTTTGCAGCGCGCGTTTTTTCAAAAGATAAAGAAACTTGGGGTTTGGTGCGGTCTTAGCATGGCGGTTAACAGTATAAATGGCTTTTGCGATGTTTTCTGCTGTAGGTTCTATGTCTTTAGTATGAGCATAATCGTCCATTTTTTCTCTCCTTTGTCTTTCGTCTTCCTGTGCTTAGTATAAATTATACGTTTTTATTGGTAAATTGCAAATAGGGTTATTGTTAAAAGTGATATATGTATTGGACTTGGTCGGCATTTTTTTAAATTATGAACATGACTTTGATGTTTATTATAGAAACAAAATGGGATTAAATACGAAAAAAATTATTTATAATATGAAAATTTAATAAATAATTTTGAAAACGTTTTTGTATATTGTAATTCAGAAAGAATTGTTGATCAAAATGTAATAATATTATATAATTTCTATATATTTTAAAAAAAGGGTGATTTTATGAAGTTAAGACTAGTAATATCGTTTGTATTTTTATGTGTATCAATCTTTTTTTCTATCGATGCATCAGCTGCTACTAGCAATTGGCAAACCCCTTATTTTGCTAAATCTACATGTAAGGTAAGAGTATGGACAGATGCTACCAATTATTCTAAAAAAGCTAAAACTGTTGATTTTACAATTGAACAAAATGGTAAATGTGGTGAACTAAGATATGATGCTCATTTGTCCCCAATCGGACTCTATACATATACCGCAAAATTTGAAAGAGGGAGTTTTAAATATAAAACCCCGCTGAAAAAATTAAGCTTAAATCTACCAGAATACAAACATAGAGGATATGAAGCTGTTGTACATGTCGATTTATCTAGTAAGAATGGTAAAGATCTAGGGTATGTACAATCTAAAACAATTAATATAAAAAAACGTTAGAAACCTCATAAAAGTTAATAACTAATATATATAATTCATTCTCCCTTTAATAGGGAGAATTTTTATTTTACAAATTAAAGTTAAATAGGTTTAGATGACTGCAGATTTATCATATGTAAGACAAACATAACATCATGTTTTATTTTGTATGAATAGAATAAGCGCAATAGAAACATCCATTAAAATCAGCTTCATTCGTCAATTGTTTGGCTTCTTCAATGGCGCTTTCACCATTCATATGCAGGCCAATCAACGTTCGGCTTGCAGCATCACCTAAAAATGCACAATCTTCTGTATGTACAACAAATTGTCCCTGTTGATCTTTTGTATGAATAAAATAGTAGCTTTTTAGCATTTCTTTCACCTCCAACCTGACTATCCTACTATAAAACTTCCAAATGTGTAAAGGAATTTTATTAAAAATGTTGTAATTTTATACACATTTTTGTTATATGAAAACCCAAAAAAGGGGTCAACATAACGAGAGATACTATATCGATGGAGGGTTTAGTGCTGCAAGATATGATAAAAATGAAAAAAAGACTTTCTTTATAAAGAAAGTCCCAGACCGTAGACAAACCCCACCTTTATTTCAAGTAAAAGTGGGGTTTTCACTTATTTTAATAAAATTGATAAGTTACTTTACACTGGGCATGGCTCTTTCCATGTCCAGTTTGCTAATTTCTTAAGATTCATGGCAGCGAAAGTAAGCATCGCCTGCATCGAAACTTTTTTCAGTCCTCGAAGTTTCGTCCATCGCATTCCATGCTTTTCTTTTGCATCCGCAAAAACGCGTTCGATCGTTTCTTTCCGTTTTGCATAGATGTTCTTATTCATTTTAGTGAGTCTCAGATGGTCTGCTTCGTCTAGGTAGTCCTGCCAAAAATGTCGGTGAATCTGTTTGATGTGATTTTGACTTTGTGTACAGTTATCTAAAAACGAGCAGGGTTTACATACCTCTGAATCAGACGCATATTGCTTATATCCCTCTCTAGTTGTTGTACGATAAGAGAGAATTTGCCCGTTGGGGCAAATGTAACAATCAAAATGTGCGTCATATACGTATTCATTCTTTTTCAAGTAACCAACTTTTGTTTTCGGGCGAGTGTAAGGCATGACAGGTCTTATCTTTTGATCCATTAAAAACTTGGCGATATAAGGTGTTTTATATCCAGCATCTACTGCGACTACATTGGGTTTTCCGACTTTCTTTGTCACCTTTGATACGAGTGAATCTAACATACGACTATCATGAACATTTCCACCAGTGACCAGTGTTCCTA